>NZ_NEII01000002.1:0-751212 GCF_002112685.1 Pseudomonas sp. R15(2017) | reverse complement strand
GTTGGGGGTGGAGAGGTTGGGGGAGGGGGTGGAGATGCCTAGGTTGGTTAGGCCGTGATCTTTGAGGTCGGAGATAATTAACTTGCTGTTTCGGAGGGGGCTTCTGGACTTCAGCTTCAAGTGCTAGGGCGAAAGTAGTGATGCTCAAACGAAGATCGATTGTGGTTAGTTTCGACCGACAGCGATCATCCAGAACAGCCGCCTCTGGCGTGGGTAGGAGCGACAAGTGGCTACGATTTCTGATTTCGGTTTCGCCACCGTCAACGCTTTAGCGCCGTGCTGTCTGGTGTATTGCGGGGGGCACCTTACAGATGGGTCATAGCATGCCTGAAAAAAAATGTAGCTTCCTATTTCAAAAAGCTGGCAATGTGCAATCATGGGCGTTCAAAGGACTGCAACGTTATGGTGATTCATGCGAGTTAAAGATGTATATCTGTCAAAGTTGTATGGAATTTATAATCACCATATATACTTAGATAATGATGGTCTTACCATCATTCATGGGCCAAATGGTGTAGGCAAAACAGCCGTACTTAAATGTTTAAAGTTTATATTAGATTGGGATTTGGTCGCGCTCTCGAAGATACCATTCCGGCTCTGTCGCATCGAGATGGACAATGGTTTGGTAATTACAGCTCAGCGCCAATCTAAATTAGCAGAAAATAAAACTGGCGTGTTTACCGGTGCTGTTGATGTAACCTTCCAACGCCCCGATGGTTCAATCGAACATGCTCAGGGTCTCGATACTAAAATGCTAGAGTTCTCGGAAAGCGTTGCCGAGTCCAAGCCTTGGCTATCTAAGCTAAAGAAAGGTTTATGGAGGGATGTACGTGACGGAACACTTGTTGAAGCTCATGATGTAATTGCTGAGTATCTTCCCGGCGCGAAGAAAAAGAAAAGGGCTAATTCGGCATACTTCGATAGCGTCCGCAATACTCTGTCGGTAAAAATCATTGATACGCACAGATTGTCTGGGCTTGCAAGTGAGGCAAATGGTGGTGCGAAGATTTTAGAATGCGTTAGTGATATGGTTAAACAGATTAAAATTGTTAATGCTGAATATGCGAAGCGAGCGCAGGAGCTTGATCAAACCTTTCCCCATCGATTGATTATGGAAAATCAGGCGACATATAGTACCGCAGAAGTAAAACAGCGCTTGCTTCGATTTGAAACTCGGCAATCCCAATTGAGCACTATTGGGCTTTTAGCATCTCTGGAAGGGCCTGTGCTGCCGTCCGATATTGACGCTCTGTCGGATGCAAAGCTCGAGGCGATAAGCCTCTTCGTTCAAGATAGTGAGAAAAAACTCGACTCATTCAATGAGCTTGCAATTCGCTGTTCAGCACTTCTTAAATTGATCGAAAATAAATTCACAAACAAGAAACTGGCAATCCGTAAGGATGAAGGCTTGGTTGTGTTGGATTCTTTTAATGGTCATCCCATACCTATCGAAGCGCTTTCCTCCGGGGAGCAGCATGAGATAGTGATAACGTACGAACTTTTGTTCAAGACTCCCGCGAATACTTTGCTATTAATTGATGAGCCCGAAATTTCATTGCATGTCGCTTGGCAAAAGACTTTTATTGAAGATCTGAAGTACATGTCCAGCATTGTAGGTTTCGACGCTTTGGTAGCGACGCACTCACCATTTATCGTTGGTGATCACTACGAAATTATGCAAGCGCTGGATGATGGAGATCGTGGGGAATGATTTGTACAAGGGAAGTCGGAGATATAATTTCAGAAATAAACATGACTATTGCTGCCGAGCCAAAAACAATTTTTTGGCTTTTGGAGGGAGTGACTGATATTAGGTTTTTCAAGCCTAGAATCGGTGGCGATACAAGTTTAATTGATTGCAATGGTAAGTATAAGCTAATTGAGGTTGTAAAACGTATTAACTCCAGCAAAACCCTGCAGAATATTCGGGCCATGGGTATCGTTGATAACGACTATGACTGGCTTACAGGCTATCTTCTTCCAGATAATGTAATTTCAACAGAGCCGCGAGATCTTGAAGGCGTTTTGCTACGAGCCAATTGCATCGAGAATGTTTTGGCGGAATACGCAGATGCCAACGCAGTTAGGCATTTCACAAAAATGAACGGATCAGTAGTAGATGCAGTCTTGAGTCGGGCAATGATATTTGGGAAAATTCGAGCGGCTAATAGTTTGACCGCTAAGGTAAGTCTGAAAGAGTTTAAGCCTATTCAGTTCTTTAGAGAAAACTGGACCTATGACGAAGATGCAGCTTTAGCTCGCGCTGTTCGATTAGGTGTCTGTAGTAGTCTTGAAGATCTCAGGGCTGTTATCGCTAATTTACCTGAAGTCCCCGCATGGCACTATGTCCGCGGGCATGATGCAGTTGATATTCTTTGCGGTGGGTTGCGATCTGTACTTGGTGGCCGAAAGGGTGTGTGTGCTGCTCATATTGAGCCCGTCCTCAGGCAATCATTTAGTGATGAGGATTACTTGAAGACCGAAATATATAGATCTTCAAAGTTATGGCATGAGCAGAAAGGGCTAGAGTATCCTTGTCGCTTGTATCCATAAAACAATTAAAATGGGGGTGATTTATTTCAAAAAAATAAATCAGCCCACTTTTTAGTTAAAAAAACCATTTCGTAGTTGGGCTGATTGATCGTTTTTACATAAAACCGGAGCCTCTCACTGGAGCACCAAGAGCGACACCGTCCCACAGAGGATGATGGAAGTCTGGTCCGCTGGCTCCTAGATCTGAAATGTCATGACATATTTGATAACGCGCGCCGTCAGACGAAATCAATTCAATGCTGACTAGTTCATAAGTATTAAAAGCATAGTTAAAGTCAGATGGCAGCTTGAAATCGATAGGGTGGCTTATATTAATTGGCAGAATCCGCCCTGGGTCGAGAAGGCAAGAAGTTATCTCGGCATCGTACAAAATCGTGAACGATTGATTTGATCTCATATGCCCGCGCTTATCAGGTCCTCTGAGAATCTCAACAGATTTTACATATAGTGCCTGTTTTCCGGTGTTGCTTAATGTGTATCGAAGATGTCTTATCGCAGGGCTAATAAGTCGATTCTTAGGCGTGTCGTAAATATTGTCTCCAAGTTGCGCTAGAACTGACTCAGGTGTAAATGTTCTTTCGAGAAGTATCAGCATCGCGCTGGAAGGTTTGTGCAGTTGAGAAAAATATAGCGCTGCGAACGAAACAAGCAATGCGCCGCCTGAGAGTGCTAATGTCATTAAATCTTTCGCTTCCATCTATAAACTCCATTTGCACCCCGCTATAAGCAAAAAGGGGGGGGGCTAACTTTTTTCTATTTCAAAATGGCAATGAATAATAAATGCTGGGAAGTAATTTTTTAATATCTATAGCTGAAAATAATGGTTTTGATCGATTTTGTACAAGTAAATTGGTTCTCTTTTGCTCTCTTTTTTTGTTTTTTTGCTTAATCATTTTTTAATAATCTTACAAGAAATGGGGGCGGATTTACTTTCGGAAAATAAACCCGTCCCCATTTTCAGTAGAATTGCTAATCCGCGCTTGCTTTCTTAGCAATTCCCTCAAGGTTTTCTCGAATCTTATTTAATGCAGCATCTAATCCTCGTTCCCAGAGAACTGAAGGGCTGGCAACTACAGTTTTCCAGGAGGCGCTTTGATACTCCCACTTTATCTCACTGGTATCAATTTCTGTTTTGTTCCAGCCTTTTTGAGTAAGCGAGGCGGTTGAAGATAAGATCATAATTTCGGTATGTGAGTGAATTAACCCTATGTATGTCCTGTAAGAGGGTAGTGAGGGGTTGTTGGAATCTAAAGAAATTACTACGGCCTCAATCGGCAGTGCTTCGGTAGATATAATAAAATAAGGACGACTCCTTTCTACCGTAAAAGCCTTTCCTGTATCGCCATACCCCAATAAGTTCATTGGGTTGCTTATTTTAGCTGTGTACGTCTCATGCTGTATATCAATAAAATATTTTTTTCCCAGCCTTGATTTTCTCCAAAAGCGGAAAACAACTTGGTCTGCGGGAGGTCTACAAGTTTTAAGCTTGTTAGAATCGTTTTTTTGTAAAATTTGCTTACTAACGTATCTGAGATTTTCTTGCTTGCTAGTAAATCAAAGCTAGTCTCTACCGCTGCAATTGCATCTGCGTGATCTACATGATTAGAGTCATTCTTTGAAATCTCATACTTCAGTATCTCCTCTATATTTTTTTCATTATTAAGTGGAGATAAGTCAATGATCCGTGCAGCACTTAATTCACGCATTTCTTCTGTGACTGCGCTGAATGTCTCTAGGCCGGACCCCTGATTAACAAAGTATGGAGTCTGGCTAGGGATTGATGAGAAAGCATCTGCCAAAGCAGCTTGAATATCTCTGTAAAGAATATCGCCGGTTTGTTTTGATAATGCCGACTCTATCCACGCAAAAGGGGACTGATCTATTTTTAGATTTTTTCTATAAAATAAATCAGTCCCCTTTTGATTCCTTTTGATTCTTTTTATTAGTCCCCTTTTTATTTGCACGATCCCAGTTGCATGCAGATCTATTGCTTGAAGCACTTTTCGTTGTGATAGGTGATGAACCGTTGGTCAATCACATGTTCGGAAACCTCGGTGATGTCTTCAATACGTAGGCTGCGGGCGCCATAGTCAAGTTCGACGTGACAATTCGGACATAAGCATATGAGGTTTGCTTCGATATCCGGCCCATTATGTGGTGCGCCGAGCGGTTGAAGATGATGCGCCTCTGCATAAAATAGGCCGGTCGGTAACTCGATTGAATGCTGGCATAGCTGGCATTTGTAGTCGTGTAGTAGTTTTATACGTCGGGAGAGGAGGCTATCGCGGATGATGCGGCTCACTGTGGTTTCTACGCGACCCGGTGGCTCTGTTAAATCAATCGCTGGCGGGGTAGGAGGCGGTGGATCATTCGCTATAAATTGTGCCCAGTCGAACTCCTTCGCTTTCCTGATTTCGCTTTCCCACCACGGGTAGTCTTCGTCTCTTCGACCGAACAATTTGAAGTAGCCTGGTCCGGGGCGCATCTTCTCGGGGTCGCGATCGATAATTAACCCTGTAATTGCAGGCAGCTCCAATTCAGCTGTCCAAGCTGCCAAATTATTCAAGCCTTGCGCCTGCAAGCTTTCGCCAAATGTTCCGCGCTCCATCGCTAGCCCTAGATCATCGTGAATTTTTTTGTACCCCACATAACCCTGTGGTCTGCCTGGCGTTATCTGTGGGAGCTTGCCAACGAGATAATTCAATAGAATCCGTCCTTGGCGGTCGAGTGTCATGTACCAATCTCCTTGAAGGTTGTCGTATCGTGCCATGCACTGTATTACAGCAAGAGGAATTTTCCTATTGAGGCAATTTCCATATCGTGTTATGCGTCGGACGGTTCGGCTGAAAAAATTTGCTGAGAGAGCCTGGGTGTCGTTCGCTCCCGCCAAATTTGTAGGCCATTCGAACAAAAAAGGGGAAAAAAAGCGGACCAAAAAAAGGGGGGCGATCTATTTTTTAGTCATTTTTTGAAAAATAGATCCGTCCCTTTTCTAGTCCCCTTTCTACTTACCTTCTCAGCCTCCGCGGTATTACACAGCGCTATTCGCCTTTCGATGCCTGAGAAAGTAGACTCCTCATCTGTTCCTTGGCAGCGTCCGTGAAAGCCATTATTGGACGGGCGACTTCGATTTTGTCCCCAAACTTTATGGAGTATTTTTTTAGGTACTCGGGGTCAATTGATTCTATATACCGATAGCAGTTCTTGTGGTACTCCTTGAGCCCCAGGGAGAGTTGTTCATGCGCGTGAGCGTACACGAAAGTGTCAGACTGTATGAATTGCCAGTCATTGTTTTCCGATGCAAGCAGTTTTATTTCGTCGTGGCTAGTTTTTTTGTAGTATATCAATAGGTACTTTGGTGAAATAGGCAGCGCGATAAAGTCCCAGTCCACAACGGGGATGGCCGGAGAGTGTCCAAGTTGCGACGTGGATTTACCATCGTAATTTCTTTGGATGACAGGTACATCCCCAATAATAAAGCTATTGGCTGGATCTTTAAAGAACATTACAGTCATGTCTTTTTTGGCCAGCAAAGACTCGTATAGGCCCACTCCTTTTAAAATGGAGTTCAGGAAGTCAGCTTGCAAGTCATTTTTAATTACTGAGTAATCCCCGTTAAAAGCAACTGAAATATCTTCTTCGAATTCTTCTAATTGTTTAAGCGTAACCGGAACTCTCAAGATTTGTGCGGAAACGAATCTTCGTAAGTTTCTATGATCATCGGATGTCAATGTATTGATCGACGCGCCACGTATGATATTGTCTATGGCAACTATACCTAAGTCGTCAATTTCACCAAAAAAACTTTTTTCGATACATGGTCCTTCATTAGCATACCTGTACAAATATTGCTGCCTAGCTACTTTCCCTATGCTACTGCTTAGGGGCTTTCCTGAGTTTTTTTCAATGAAGTTGATCTTCTTCTTGTTTTTGTCGAATGAAAAATTTCTGAGTAAGCCTTGGGGTATGTAATGGTGCTTTTTTGGTGTTGACATAAATCTGTGCTTCCATGTCTGATTGTGTCGTGTGAACAAGAAAATTGTAGTGCATTAAACTAATGCGAACAGTAATCAAAGAGCCGTCTATTTGTCCAGCCTTTGGGGATAATAAACCTGGCATGCCGCCATTAGAGAGTATTGCAGTGGAGTTGCGATAACCATAGATGGAAAAAGGGGGCGAGGGAAAAGGGGGCAGATTTATTTTCAGAAAATAAATCAGTCCTCTTTGTTGAAAGCGGACGCTCATGAGCGGCCGCTCCCGACCCATTGAAGAATAATAAGTGGTTTATAAAAGCAGTATTTCTAGGTGGGGGTGTAAATTTGCTTTAAATCTTGTAGTCGTCTGTGCTCGTCTTTTAGTTCAGTGCTTAGTTCATATTTTACATCGTCTGCCATTTCTATAACCTTTGGTAAAAGGTCGCTGCGTAGAGTTTGTAGTTCATTCCAGAACTTAATAAAGTCCGGATCACTGCCGTCGCACTTCAGGTTGTTAAGTTGGGGGTTGGCCGTCAGGAAGTTTCGGATGTTTCTATTCATATCAAGAAGGATTTTCGAAGCTGTCTCTCCCGGCTTCATTTGCCCTCTTGCGTTAGTGATTCGTGAGCGAATTTCAATAAGTGACTCTAATACCTGATCTGGGTGCTCGACATCCAAGGCCTCAAAAAAGACTCGCTTTCCTTCGAGGAAGCCCAAAAAACTAATGCTCTGGGCTATGTTTCGGCTGCGAGCATACAATTCAAAGTGCACTAAATCGAAATCTTTTCCAACTAGTTTCTGGACGAACTCTGAATGTGTTTTTTTCCATTCGTTTAGCATGGCTTCTGTGTAAAAACTCTGATCGCCATCAATCTTGTCATGGCAAATTTTGCAAAGCCAAATGCCATTAGTTGCCGATTTAAGATCGTCGTTCGTTAACGCCGTGCTTGGTCGTGGGCCTGTCGCACTTGCTGCATTAATATGCGCCGCTTCTGCGATTGCCCTAGCTTTGCCACTGGAAGTTGAATAGGAGGTGAATCTGCAACAAGTTGGATTGGAGCAAAACAAATGAGCCTCAAATGCTATTTGTTTTACAGTGTTAGGTGAAAAATTTACGCGTTTATTTTTTGTTGGTTTTTTTTGGTTCTTTGGTTTTTGTGTTGAGGTTTTGTTTGCGGGAGAACTATTTTTTTGTGCCATAGTGGTCGCTGTAATCGTCTTGGTGGTGATTTGAGTTTTGGATAATTAAATTCGGTGTCTCCGGTTTGTGGGCATTAATACGTTTCTGTTTTTTAAGGGGTCTTGGAGTGTAAATATATAGGTCTATTAAAAATTAGCGCATGTCATGTTTTTCTTGGGGTTTCTCTAATGTAAACAAGGCGACTACCGCCCAATCTAAAAGAGTGAGACTTTAACGTGGTTTTTACAGATGATTCCCATTCGAAGTTTATGTAAGGAAATCTTTTGGTTAGCGTAAAATCTTCGTCAAATGTAAAAAACATTTCAGGAATGTTTTTTATGGGTTTGTATTTCAATAGAATCTTTGATCTCTCCCACTCCTGTCCAAGATTGCTAATGACATTCAAGGCGGTTATTGCCTGCTCATAGTTGGATAGTTTAGATCTAAGAATTTTTGCTAATGATAATTTTTCATTTTTTCTCAATCTGGATGACTCAATGAAAACGTAAGCTGAATATAGGTTTCTGAAGTAGTGGGATAGTCGGTTTTGATGGCCTGAATATGTTTTTTTTGAATCTTTATTTGATCTTTTTGCTTCAATTATTGCGTCGTTTACTTTCTTTATTTCTTCTTGATTGTAGTGTTTTAAGGCCTTTGTGGTAACTACGTGAGGGCCAAAAAAAGTATACGTGTATGCGATGTCTATTCGACTGTTAATGTCCCATTCAGCGCCGTTAATGGATACTGCTTTTGTAATCCTGTATATCGCGTAGAACTCACTTAATACAAGAACAAGGGCATCTCTTCCTTTGAATCCATTAACTTGCATGGAGGACACGATTTCTTCGTGGGTCCTTAACATTTCAGCGAATACTTGATATGTCTTCGATCTATACTCGGTATGTCGCGTTGCTCGCCACGTAAGAAACACCGCAATTAGAGTGAATGCGCCAATCAAAGTGCCCCAAAAGCCACCTATATAGTCACCAAGTAGGCCGTAGTATTGCATGGCGTCTGTTTTGGTGCCGTCGACGAAGCTGGGAATTATTTTACTTATATCCATTTCTGTTTCTCTGCTATTGACTTAGTAAAAGTTTCGAAAGTTCATATGGCCTTTCGTTATCGTGTATTGAGGTACATGCCCTGCCTAGCAAGCCTCGGGGAAAAGGGGGGGGCGGAAAAAGGGAACTGATTTATTTCAATGGCTTGTCCCTTTGCTTTTTTAACTTACGTCACCGCTATTTAGCGTCTGAAGGCACATCCGGACATTCATCGATCCACCGCGTAACCGTCATGTCTTCAAGCTGCTCACCAATGGTGTCGACGCGTAAACAGGCACCTTTCTTTGAATAGAACAGGATGCAGCGCGAGCTATCAAACGAGCAGGTGTCGAGTTCCAGGAAATTCCGAGCGGCCAGCTCGCGCTCGACTCCACTGTATTCATAGCTATCGTTGGTGTGCATCCGGGTTGGCTTCCATCCTTGTTTGATCAACTTGGACCTGGCCGACAACAAGGGCTCATCGACGGCGATGCCGGCTGGCCCATATTTGTCGTTTGGCACTTGCGGGCCACCGGCAAACGCCAGGCTTGTAGCCGTGCAATAGATTGCGAGCAGCAGGAGGGCCGGGGTTTTCATTTAGTCGTTCCTCCAGCTGATTTGTAGCTCGCCAAAAATTTTGGATACTCGGCGAACGGTTGAGGTGGGTAGTGGTTTTTCTTGCCTGGCCCTTCCGGGAGTGCCGCCCACCTTGTGGCCGCCTTCGGCATTGCACCCGGAATGTCTCCGGCCTTGATTTTGTCGATCACTCCGAGGGTGCGAAGAATGTCGACGGTAATAAGGTCCTGGGTATGGGGCGAAAAGTCCGTCAGTCCCTGTTTCTCGCCGTACTCGCGCCATGTGGTAACGTTGATTTGATACAAGCCCGATGCCGTAGTTTTTCCGCCGTAGCCGGCGCCCGGGTGGGTGGACTCGTCAGTGAACGTCCATTTTCCGGTTTTAAAACCCTCGGCCCAGCCATGACCGTATTTCGCGTGATAGTCACCGCCTTCGGCTTCGCCAATGGCGAACAAGTAGGCTTTGACGTTTTTGTCCTTTAAATACTCTTCGTTCTCGGCCCGTCGTTTCTGTTTTTTTGCGTCCAGCTCTACAGTTTTCGGGGTTTCGTCTTTGACGGGCGTCACCGCTCTGGTGGCGACGGGAGACATCTTCCGGCCATTTCTGCTTACGACTTCAGCCATGCCTTAGTCCTCCAGAAACAGTTGGATTGTTTCGGGCAGGTGCGAACTCACTACATGCGTGTAGCCCATCTCATCACTTACGCCGTGTTCCAGGCTGCCATCAGCGCGTTGAATGGCATATTCAAGATTGGCCAATGGTTCGCCCGACTCTTGATCAACCAATCTGAACTTGTCGCTGAAGTGCACTGGCATCGACGTCAGGCCGCTGAAGGGCGCGGATACGACGGTGTCGCCAATGATGACTGTGCCGGAGCCTCCTACAACCACGTTGCCGTGGCCACCGGTACTGCCCTGAGTCGCGGCATTCAGCCCATTGATAAAAACCGTAGAGCTGACCGCTCCAGTGATTGGGCTACCGCACGCGGATTTATCGGTCATCCGAGCGGCGGGAAGGCCGTCGAAATTGACATTGGGGGAGCCACTGACAATTGGATTTGTGCCGTGCCCCGGGAGCGGGCAACTGGTGGGATCCGTCACTCGGGCTGCAGGTTTGCCACTCACGGGAAGTTCCTTTTCAAAGATTCAGTTGTCCTTGGCCTGATTGGATTAGAAATTCCGGCCACTGAGAGAGTGCGAACATCAAACGTTTGGCAGAGCAGGAAAGAGTGCTCTGGAGGGGAAGAGCATCAAACTTCCGCCACCCATGTACGTTTGCGTCGCACAGGATGCCTGAGGCAAATGTTGCGCTCAACAATTCTTACAATTCTTTGGTTGACGGGTTGTGAGTGATCTTCAATCGAGTTGCCGGTAATGCGTTTGCGTTCGGATCGGTTGGAGCTTTTTGTACGGAGAAAAACGCATTTGGCCGAGGTCGTCAGTCACACCTGACAACCTCGGCCATTTTCTTTCCGGCTGTTGATCTACAGCGCTCAGCCGCTTACGCCTTCACCTCAACATGATCCAACGCCTGATTCACCGCCAACTCGCTCAACATCACCAACTGCGCAATTCCGATCGCAGTCTTGCGATGAGCAGGCTCCAGTGTGGCAGCGAAGTTATTGAGCATTTCGCTCGCCGATCCCAGTGATTCGCTGGCGTTGGCCAGCAGGGATTCGGTGTTGTACGCCGGGTTGGCCAGGTACATGGGGTCGTGTTTGTGGTGGCTGCCCATGATCCGTTGTTGCGGGGTGAGGTAGTGGTCTAGGGCGCGTTCGGCGGCTTCGTTGAGGGTTCGGGAGTCGGGGAATTTGTAGGGTGAAACCGGATCAGTTTCGGGGGGATTGGGTGTCGGTTTGAACATAGATGTAACTCCTCATGCTTCAAAAAGGGAGGCCATCCAATTTCGCTACCAAACGAAGGTGGCGGCCATGCTCAGGTTGGTAGACCGGCACATGAGGAACCCGGCGCACCCGAAGGTGCCCTGTGCATGACCACCATAAAGCCGAGACGAAACGACGCCGCGAATGGTGATGCTGTGCAACTCTCATGTGCGGGCTACCAAACCCGATCACTGGTTTTCAGTGACCCGGAAACGATAAGACCCGCACCCCAGACGCACAAGCCGGCGGATTCTGGCGTAGTCGTAGGCAATGACGCAAGGCGTTGTAGCCTTGAGGAAGTAACGATGGGTGTCTTTAAACAGCATTCAAAAAATCGGTTAAACAAGCTATCGGCACAGCGTCCGTTCGTGCAGTAGAGGAGGCAGTCAGTGATCGAGAAGGGTGAAAAACCAATACAAGAGAAATGACCGTTAGTCGTAAACATCCGAATACCTGTCAGATCTGACAGGTGACGCTTCCTGCTGCCCACGATTGAATCACTCCGTCAAACCAAACCCACGAAACGGAGTTACTGACATGTCTACATCCAAGTCCAATGCAACCACACTCGCGATCCTTTCTATCAGGGATACCAACGGTGAAGTACATCAAAACGGAACAACCTCTGATACCAGTGTGACAGTCGCAGGTCGAGCTGAACCTGGAAAGAAGTTGAAGTGCGCGATGGAACAATCCCGAAAGGTACTGCCCCTGCTAACACAGCAGGCGATTGGTTACTGGTCTTAAGTGGGCTTGCTCTGGGGGCACACATGATTACGGCCTCTGCTGACGGTTCTGTGTCAGCTCCCAGAACATTTACAGTGGTTCAACAGTAGAAAATAGATTCAATGGTTGTGAGTGAAGATCGGGAGATTTGAGGCGCGAGGTCCTCAAGGATTCCGATCTGTGCCTTATACATCGTGCCTGACGTTTTTGAGCAGGCTAGGGGGGTTCCGGGCGGCTGAGCAACGTTTCAAGCCGAGCCAAAGGGGGCCGATCCTGACCCCGATCAAAAACCTGCACCCCAACCTTGAGCAACCGCCCACTCTCTGCCGCTGCGATCACCTGCTCACACCGCAACAACAACCTCCCTTGATCACACTCCATCGCCTTAACCCCCATCGGCAATTTCCCTTCCAACCGAAGTTCAGCCATCCGACTCTGCGCCGCAATCATCGCAATCGAGCGATCCCGCAAAACCCCGCTGCTCTGCGTCATCAACCCCGCCACGCGCACGGCGGCGGACATGGCGACGGCGATGATCGCCAGCGCGACGAGCACTTCAATCAGGGTGAATCCGGCTTGCGGGGAGGGGGTGCGCATCGGGGGCTCGGGCAGTCGGGCGGCCCTTGACGCTAACGCCCGTGCTTGACGGCTTGACGACGAAAACACCCGAGGATTTTCAACATCCCTGACATATCTTCTTGCAACACTGCGCGTCGAATCGAATCAAGCCAGGGAATGACGAGATGGATATCGCGCAGTTCAAACAGCCCAGTCGACCGAGCCGGATGCCTCGTGGGCAGCAGGGTTTCACGCTGATCGAGATCATGGTGGTCGTGGTGATTCTCGGGATTCTGGCGGCGATGGTGGTGCCCAAGGTGCTCGACCGGCCGGATCAGGCGCGGGCGACGGCGGCGAAGCAGGACATTGGCGGGTTGATGCAGGCGCTGAAGCTGTATCGCCTCGATCACGGCACTTACCCGAGCCAGAGCCAGGGCCTGAAAGTGCTGGTGGAGCGGCCGGCCGATGCGAAGAACAGCAACTGGCGTTCGTACCTGGAGCGCCTGCCGAATGACCCGTGGGGTCGTCCTTATCAGTACCTCAACCCCGGTGCCAACGGCGAGATCGACATCTTTTCCCTCGGCGCCGACGGCCAGCCTGACGGCGACGGTGTGAATGCCGACATCGGTTCCTGGCAGTTGTAAGGCCGGTCATGAACAGCCAATCGAACCAGCAGGGGATGGCGATCATCAGTGCGCTGCTGATTGCGGCGGTGGTCGCGGTGATCGCTGCCGGCATGCTGACGCGCCAGAGTGTTTCGACCCGGGCGCTGGAAGCCGAACAACTGCGGGTGCAGGGCCGTTGGGTGTTGCACGGCGGGTTGGAGATCAGCCGGCAATTGTTGTGGGATGCGCGGCAGCGTGATCCGCTGACCCGACTCGATCAACCCTGGGCGCAGCGGTTGAACACCCAGGGTTTCGAAGGGCGGCTGGAGGACGAGCAGGGCAAGTTCAACCTGCGCAATCTGGTGGCCAACGAGCGGATCGATGACGCGCAGGTGCAGGCGTTCGAGCGCTTGTGCGAGTTGATCGGTGTGAACAGCGGCTTGAGCCGGCGTATCAGTCAGCGGGTGATCGGCTCTTATCCGCACCTGTTGAATGCGCAAGTGGTGGACAAGCCTGTGGCGAAAAACACTTTCGACAGCGGGCGCGCCACATCGCCGTCCGCGTCGCGCAAACCGCAATCGCCGACCTTGCCGATGCTGCGCACGCTTGAAGACTTGCGCAGTGTCGACGGGGTCAACGATGCGGTGTTGGCGAAGCTCGCGCCGTACCTGACGGTGATTCCGGCGACCACTTGGCTCAACGGCAACACGGCCACCGCGCCGGTGCTGGCGGCGTATGTGCCGGGGCTGTCGCTGGAGCGGGCGCAGGCGTTGATCAATGAGCGTGACGCCGGGCGCTGGTTTATCAATCGTGGGGATTTCGTCAATCGCCTGCGCCTGCCGCAACTGGAGATCACCAGCGTCAAGGTCGGCATCACCAGCGACTGGTTCCGGCTGCGCGGGCAGGCGCGGCGCGATCAGCGACGAGTGAGCCTCGATGCGTTGTTGCATCGCAGTGAGGATCGGTTGCCACAAGTGATCTGGTCGCGGGTGGGCGTATGAGCCAGTTGCGCGTGAGTTTGCCGCCGCTGGCGGAGCTGAGCCTCGACAGTGAAGTGGAGTGTGCTTGGCTGGATCGTCAGGGGCAGGTCACCCGCCAGGAACGCGTGCGGCTTGGTGCGCTGCCGAAGCAACCGCTGGTGTGCTTTCTGCACCCATCGGACAGCCTGTTGGCGAGCATCGATTTGCCGCCGCTGCCCGCGAACAAAACTGCTGCGGCGGTGCAATGTGCGGCGCAGGCCTTGATGCTCGGTGACAGCGCCGAGATGCACATTGCCCACAGCACCCGCAATGAAAGCGGCCAAGTGCAGATTGCCTGGGTAGCACGCAAGGATTTGCAGCACCTCGGGCAGTTCGGTTTGAACCTCAAAGGCCTGTACCCGGCGGCCTATAGCTTGCCGGTGATGGCGGGCGGCGTCGGTTGCTTGCACGACGATCATCTGTTGCTGCGCCACGGCCCGAATGCGGCGCAGGTGCAGCCGATGATCGACGAAGCGTGGCTGCTGGAAACCGGTCTGCCGGCGCACTGGATCGGTGACGGCGCGCCTGAGGCGGTGCAATCGACGTTGGCCGACATACAGCAACTCGCCGGCCCGTTGCCGAACTGGGGCCTGCACGGCGGCATTCAACAACCGGGCACCGAACCTCGTGGTTGGGGCAGGGCGCTCGGTTGTTGTGCGCTGGCGTTGGGGGTGTGGGTGATCGGTTTGAACCTGTACGCCGCTCGCGAGGCCGGGCAGGGCCAGCAGCTTAAGGCGCAGATGGCGCAGCGGGTGAAGCAGGCGTTTCCCGAGTTGCCGGTGATCCTCAATCCGCTGCAACAGGCCCGTCAGCAAATCGCGGCGCGCCAGCAAGGCGCGGTGGATGCGCCGGGGCAGGATTTCACGCGGCTGGTGTCGCAGGCCGGCAGCGGCATGCCGTCCATGGCCGGTGCGGTACAGCGGCTGGAGTTTGTCGACGGTGCGTTGCAATTGAGCTTGCTGCCCGAGGCCCGGCGTTCGGGCAACGACAAGGATTGGCAAGGCACGCTGGCCCAGGCCGGCATCAGCATCAGCCCGAATGACGACGGCTGGGTCCTGCGCCCGGCCGGCGAGGCGACCGCCGCCACCGACAACGACGACAGCAGCGGAGCCGAAGATGAATAGCCCATCGCTTGCGAAATACCGCGCCGGCTGGCAGCGCTTCAATACTCAGTTGCAGGCCCGTTGGCAGCCGTTGGCCGTGCGGGAAAAACGCATGGTCGGTGGGATGGCGGCGCTGTTGCTGGGGCTGTTTGTGTGGGTGGCGTTGGTTCAGCCGCCGCTGAAGAAGATCGCCGCCTCGCAAGTCGAAACCCCGAAACTGCGCGCCCAGGCCGAAGCGCTGGAAGTGCTGTTGCGCGACGTCAGCGTGCGCCCCGACGGGCAAAACCTGGAACAGACGCTGCAGCAAACGTTGCAGGCCAGCGGACTGGGCGGCCATTACCAATTGGCGGCCGCGTCCGCCGGCTGGCAGTTGACCTTCGACGCGGCACCGGCCGACGCCGTGCTCGACTGGCTGCTGAGCCAACCGCGGAATTTTTCACTGCAAGTGGTCGAGGCTCGCCTGCAACGCGCAGACGACGCCGCGACCGATGACACCGCCGGCACTCTGTCGGGCACCGTACGCATGGATCAGGCGCTGGGCGCTAAGGAAGCTTCATGAAGGGGTCAGGGTCCAAACGCATGGCGTTGCCGATGCTGTTGATGGCATTGAGCGCGTGCAGCAACACCACGCCACCGAATCAACCGCCGCTGCTGGTGGACAGCGAACTCGGCCGGCCGCTGGCCAACACCCAGCGCAGTGGCGACGCGGTGCTCGACCGCGAGCGTGCGCAGGCTCAGGCAAGACCTGCGCCGAAGCAATTGCACAACATCACCGAACGCGCCCGCAGCGGCGGTTCGGCGCGCGGCACGACGTTGCCGGCCAATCCGTTGGGCGATCAACCGGTGACGCTGAATTTTGTCGATGCGGATATCCAAGCGGTGGTGCGGGCGTTGTCCCGTTCCACCGGCCAACAGTTTCTGGTCGATCCTCGGGTCAAGGGCAACCTGACGCTGGTCTCCGAAGGCCAGGTGCCGGCGCATCAGGCTTACGACATGTTGCTGGCGGCGCTGCGCATGCAGGGTTTCAGCGTGGTGGATGTGGGCGGTGTGGCGCAGGTGGTGCCGGAGGCCGACGCCAAACTGCTCGGCGGGCCGATCTACAGCGCCGACAAACCGGCCGGCAACGGCATGCTCACCCGCACGTTCCGCCTGCAATACGAGAACGCGGTGAACCTGATCCCGGTGCTGCGCCCGATCGTTTCGCCGAACAACCCGATCAACGCTTATCCGGGCAACAACACGATTGTCGTCACCGACTACGCCGAGAACCTCACGCGGGTCGCGCAACTGATCCAGGGCATCGACACCCCGAGCGCCATCGACACCGACGTGGTGCAGATCCAGAACGGTATCGCCGCCGACATCGCGCCGATGGTGGCCGACCTGCTCGATGCGCCGGGCAACGACCCGACGCAGAAAATCGCAGTGATCGGCGACCCGCGCTCCAACACCATCATCATCCGCGCCGGCAGCCCCGAGCGTACGGAGCTGGCGCGCAACCTGATCTACAAACTCGACAACGCCCAGAGCAACCCGAGCAATCTGCACGTGGTGTATCTGCGCAACGCTCAGGCCGGCAAACTGGCCCAGGCCCTGCGCGGTTTATTGACCGGCGAGAGCGACAGCGGCACCAGCGACAATGCGCGCTCGGTGCTCAGCAACATGGGCAGCTCCACCAACTCGGGCGGTGGGCAAAACGGCCAGAGCGGTACGCAAACCAACGGCAGCACCTCGACCACCAACAGCGGCAGCACCGGCGGCAGTTACGCTCAGGGCAGCAGCGCCACCAGCGGCAGCGGCAATGCGCAAAGCAGCGAACAGAACGTTGCCTTCAGCGCTGGCGGTGTGACCATTCAGGCAGACGCGACCACCAATACCTTGCTGATTTCCGCGCCGGAACCGCTGTATCGCAACCTGCGTGAAGTGATTGACCTGCTCGATCAGCGCCGCGCACAAGTGGTGATCGAAAGCCTGATCGTCGAAGTCGGCGAAGACGACGCCAGCGAATTCGGCGTGCAATGGCAGACCGGCAACCTCGGCGGCAAAGGCGTGATCGGCGGCGCCAACCTCGGCGGCTCGGGGATCAACGTCAACGGCAAGACCAGCCTCGATGTGCTGCCGCAAGGCCTGAACCTCGGCTACGTCAACGGCACCGTCGATATTCCCGGGATCGGCAAGATTCTCGACCTGAAAGTGCTGGCCCGGGCCCTGAAGAGCAAGGGCGGCACCAACGTGCTGTCGACGCCGAACCTGCTGACCCTGGACAACGAAGCGGCGAGCATTTTCGTCGGCCAGACCATCCCGTTTGTCAGCGGCAGTTACGTCACCGGCGGCGGGGGCACCAGCAACAACCCGTTCCAGACCGTGACCCGTGAAGAGGTCGGTTTGAAGCTCAACGTACGTCCGCAGATTTCCGAGGGCGGCACGGTCAAGCTCGACATCTATCAGGAAGTCAGCAGCATCGACGAACGCGCCTCGGCGGCGGCCAATTCGGCGGGGATCGTCACCAGCAAACGCGCGCTCGACACCAGCATCCTGCTCGATGACGGGCAGATCATGGTGCTCGGTGGTCTGCTGCAGGACGGCTACAGCCAGAGCAATGACGCGGTGCCGTGGCTCTCGAACATTCCGGGGCTGGGCGCGCTGTTTCGCAACGAACGCCGCTCGATCACCAAGACCAACCTGATGGTGTTCCTGCGCCCGTACATCATCCGCGACAGCGCGGCGGGGCGCAGCATCACGCTGAACCGTTACGACTTCATGCGCCGCGCTCAGGGCGGTCTGCAACCGGAGCGCAGCTGGGCGATGCCGGACATGCAGGCGCCGCAATTGCCGGCCACTGCCCAAGGCGTGCCAGCACCGGTGTCCGGCCCGCGCGCGACGATCAAAGCGGTGCCGCTGCAATGAGCGCATTGCCTTACGCCTGGGCCAAGGCGCAGCGGATTCTGCTGCGCGACGGCGTGCTGACGGTGTGCCCGTCGACGCCGGGCTGGTCGATCAGCGAGGTGCGGCGGCAGTTCGGCGCGGCCAGGCTTGAGCGGGTGCGCGATGACGAACTCGACGGCTTGCTCGCCACGGCCTACGCCGACACCGGCAGCGCGGCGGCGGTGGTTGGCGCGGCGGAAAACGAAGTCGACCTCGACCGCCTGATGCAGGACATGCCGGAAATCACCGACCTGCTCGACACCCAGGACGGCGCGCCGGTGATCCGCATGATTAACGCGTTGCTCACCCAAGCGGCGCGGGACGAGGCCAGCGACATTCACATCGAACCGTTCGAAACCCATTCGGTGGTGCGCTACCGGGTCGATGGCACCCTGCGCGACGTGGTCTCGCCGCGCAAGGCATTGCACGGTGCGCTGGTGTCGCGGATCAAGATCATGGCGCAGCTCGATATCGCCGAAAAACGCCTGCCGCAGGACGGCCGCATTGCGTTGCGCGTAGCGGGGCGGCCGATCGACATTCGTGTCTCAACCGTGCCCACCGGTCATGGCGAGCGGGTGGTGATGCGTCTGCTGGACAAGCAGGCCGGGCGCCTGCAACTGGAAACCCTGGGCATGGACGCGCAGGTGCTGGCCAAACTCGATCACCTGATCCGCCAGCCCCACGGCATCGTGCTGGTCACCGGCCCGACCGGTAGCGGCAAGACCACCAGTCTGTATGCAGCGCTGGCACGACTGGATGCGAGCACCAGCAACATCCTCACTGTGGAAGACCCGGTGGAATACGACCTGCCGGGCATCAGCCAGATTCAGGTCAACGCCAAAATCGACATGACTTTCGCCCTGGCGTTGCGGGCGATTCTGCGGCAGGACCCGGACATCATCATGATCGGTGAGATCCGCGACCTCGAGACCGCGCAGATCGCGGTGCAGGCTTCGCTGACCGGTCACTTGGTGCTCGCGACTCTGCACACCAACGACGCGGTGTCGGCAGTCAACCGCTTGGTCGACATGGGCGTCGAGCCGTTTCTGCTGGCCTCGTCGATGCTCGGCGTTCTGGCCCAGCGCTTGGTGCGGCGGCTGTGCAATCAGTGCAAACAGGAAGACCCGGCGACGCCCGGCACCTGGCGCCCGGTCGGTTGTGCGGCGTGCAATCACACCGGGTACAGCGGCCGGACCGGCATTCATGAATTGTTCTGCATCGATGACGACATCCGCACCCTGATTCACCAAGGCGCAGGGGAGCAGGCGTTGCGTGCGGCGGCGAGCAAGGCCGGGATGTTCAGCCTGCGCGAGGACGGCGAGCGCTGGATTCGCAGCGGTGCCACGGCGCCGGAAGAAATCCTTCGTGTGACACGGGACGCCTGATGAATCGCTATCGTTTTGAGGCCGCCGATGCCAGCGGCAAGATCGAGTCCGGGCATTTGGAAGCGGAGAGTCAGGGCGCGGCGTTTGGCGTGTTGCGCGGTCGGGGTTTGACGGCGTTGTCGGTGGAGAAGGAAAGCAATGTCTCCCAGCATGGCGGCGGTGGATTGTTCAGCGCCAGGCTCTCGGATAACGATCTGGCGTGGGCCACCCGCCAGCTGTCGAGCCTGCTCGGCGCCAGTCTGCCGCTGGAAGCTGCGTTGAGCGCCACGGTCGAGCAGGCCGAGAAAAAGCACATCGCCCACACCCTCAGCGCCGTTCGCGCAGACGTACGCAGCGGTATGCGCCTGGCCGAAGCGCTGGCGGCGCGGCCACGGGATTTTCCGGAGATTTACCGGGCGCTGATCGCGGCGGGCGAGGAGTCCGGCGATCTGGCGCAGGTGATGGAGCGGCTGGCGGATTACATCGAAGAGCGCAACAACCTGCGCGGCAAGATTCTTACCGCGTTCATCTATCCGGGCGTGGTCGGGCTGGTGTCGATCGGCATTGTGATTTTCCTGCTGAGTTATGTGGTGCCGCAGGTGGTCAGCGCGTTTTCCCAGGCGCGGCAGGATCTGCCGGGGCTGACGCTGGCGATGCTCAATGCCAGTGATTTCATCCGCGCTTGGGGCTGGTTGTGCGCGGGCGTCATGGCCGGTGCGTTCTGGAGCTGGCGTCTGTATCTGCGCAATCCGGCGGCACGCTTGAGCTGGCATCATCGGGTACTGAAGCTGCCGCTGATCGGGCGCTTTGTGCTGGGGCTGAACACTGCACGGTTCGCCTCGACGCTGGCGATTCTCGGCGGCGCCGGGGTACCGTTGTTGCGCGCGTTGGAGGCGGCACGGCAGACCTTGTCGAATGATCGTCTGAGCCTGAGCGTCAATGAGGCCACCGCCAAGGTGCGAGAGGGTGTCAACCTTGCGGCCGCGCTGAAAGTGGAGAACGTGTTCCCGCCGGTGCTGATTCACCTGATCGCCAGCGGCGAAAAAACCGGTGCGCTGCCGCCGATGCTGGAACGTGCGGCGCAAACCCTGTCCCGCGATATCGAGCGCCGGGCGATGGGTATGACGGCACTGCTTGAGCCGCTGATGATTGTGGTGATGGGCGGGGTGGTGTTGGTGATTGTGATGGCGGTGCTGTTGCCGATCATTGAGATCAACCAGTTGGTGCAGTAGTAGTGTGTCTGTTGGTTGGATGTTGTCTGTGCGGGCGCTATCGCTGGCAAGCCAGCTCCCACAGATTTTTGTGTTGGGAAGAAAATTGCATTAACAACACCGACCACTGTGGGAGCTGGCTTGCCAGCGATAGGGCCAGTCAGAGCAATAAATAATTCAGCATTTTTGCAAAGGATTCTCCATCACCCGAGCCTCGATCCAGCCATCCTCGGGTTCTCCTTTCTGTCATCTGCAACGGCCCTTCAAGGGCTGTGGCCGATTCCCCCGAAAAGCTTGCCGTAGACACTCCGCATAACCCTGAAAACACCCGAGAAAATCCCTCGAAAATCAGCCTGCACCTCCCGAGGTTTTTTCCTTTATCTGTCACCGGAAACTGCGAATTTCTCAGTGCGACTTAACCACGGACCCCGCAATGCGAAGGTCGGCGGTGAGTCTTCCCAGTGTCATGCAAGACCCCTGAAAACCTGTGTTCACACCCAACGTTGAAAAGGAGATTCTTCATGTTCAAGCGCACTCTGATCGCAGCTTCCCTGACCGTCGCTGCCCTGGCTTCCGCCCAGGCCATGGCCGCCAACGTAACCGGTGGTGGCGCGACTCTGCCTGCCGCTCTGTACAAAGGTTCTAGCAACAGCATCCTGCCAGCCAACTTCAGCTACCTGGGTACCGGTAGCGGCACCGGCAAGACCGCTTTCCTGACCAACAACTCGGCACTGTTCAGCACCACCGGTTCGGTTCACTTCGCCGGTAGCGACTCGATCCTCAGCGCTTCGGAAATCAGCACCTACAACACCAACTTCGGCGCTTCGTACGGCCCGCTGATCCAGCTGCCTTCGGTGGCCACTTCGGTTGCCATTCCGTACAAGAAATCCGGCCAGACCGCTCTGAACCTGACCAGCGCTCAGCTGTGCGATGCCTTCTCCGGCGCCAAAACCACTTGGGGCGATCTGCTGGGCACTTCCGACACCACGCCGATCCGCGTTGTTTATCGCAACGTTTCCAGCGGTACTTCGGAAATCCTGACCCGTCACCTGAACGCGATCTGCCCGACCAAATTCGCCACCAACTCCACCTTCACCAATGCGCGTCTGCCAGCCGGTTCGACCCTGCCTTCGAACTGGGTAGGCGTGGCCGGTACTGCTGACGTGGCCACTCAGGTCAACGCCGTTGACGGCTCCATCGGTTACGTCGGTCCGGACGGTGTGAACGCCGCCAGCAACGCAGTGGTTGCTCGCGTCAACGGCGTACAGCCAACCACCGCCAACGTTTCGCTGGCACTGGGTTCGGCGGCTCTGCCAACCACCCCTTCGAACCCTTCGCAGTGGGTTCCGGTTGTTCCTAACCCAGCCAGCGGTTACCCGATCGTGGCTTACACCAACTTCATCTTCGGCCAGTGCTACAAGGACGCCAGCGTGGCCGCTGATGTCAAAGCCTTCCTGACCACCCACTACAGCAACCCGGGCAACAACGCTGCCACCATCGCTCACAGCTTCACTCCGGTTCCAACCAACTGGAAAGCGGCTGTGACTGCCAACTTCGTCACCAACACCTCGGGCAACAACCTGGACATCAACAACGCCAGCGTCTGCAACGCTATCGGCCGTCCTTTGTAAGCCTCGCTTCACGGCAATGAAATGGCAGCAGCCTTCGGGCTGCTGCCATTTTTTTTGGCCGATCTACACCTCGTTCATGAAGTTTGTGTGACATCCGTTCGGTCGCGGCCCCCGCCAACCGCCTATGTCGTAACAGCAGGGGCAAGCTGACCTGCGGCCTCATGTGGCAAACAAAAAGGATCTCGTAGTGATGCTCGCTCGCCCATCCCGTCGCAGTACCCGTGTTCAGCCTCAGCAGCGCATGGCCGCCGATCCGGCGCTGTGGTTGCTCAAGCCCCTGGCGCAGGCGATTGCCTTGTGCCTGGTGGCGGGCAGTGCCGAGGCGGCGACCACTTTCAGTTCGGGATGGTTCGCCGCCAAGGGCGCGGCGCAACAGGCCGCCGCAGCACGCCCGAGCGTGGGCGGATTGCCGGGGATGACGCCACCGCTGGCGCAGCAGCAAAAGGCCAATCAGCAGCTGCAACGCTCGATTCAGACCCTGAACAACACCGTGGCTGCGATTGCGGCGCAACAGGCGGCGCAGGCGGCCGGTCGTGCGGCGGCGCTGGGCACGGTGCAGTTTGTGCCTGATGGTCTGGGCGAGGGCGGTCTGAAGGTCGATAACAGCCTCACGCAAGGTTGGCAGAACGCCAAGGGCCCGCAGCAGACTCAGGTTGATGGCAAGACCACGGTGAAGATCGAGCAGACCGCCGACAAGGCGATCCTCAATTGGGAGACCTTCAACGTCGGGCGCAACACCACGGTCGAGTTCGCCCAACAGTCGAACTGGGCGGTGCTCAACCGGGTCAACGATCCGAATGCGCGGGCCAGCCAGATTCAGGGCCAGATCAAGGGTGACGGCACGGTGATGCTGATCAACCGCAACGGCATCGTGTTCAGCGGCACCAGTCAGGTCAACGTGCGCAACCTGGTGGCGGCGGCGGCCAACATCACTGACATTCAGTTCCGCGACCGCGGCCTGTATTTCGACAGCACCGGCAGCCAACCGACGTTCACCGAGGCGGCCGGCAAAGTGCTGGTGGAGCGCGGCGCGTCCATCGAGACCGCGCGGCCGGCCAAATCGACCGATGCCGGCGGCTATGCCTTGCTGCTCGGCAGCGAAGTGCAGAACGACGGCAGCATCAACACCGGCAAGGGCCAGACCGTGCTCGGCGCAGGGGATCGCTTTTACATCCGCAAAGGCTCGGGCACTGAGGGCAATGGCTTCTCGACGACGTTCGGCAACGAAGTCACGCCGGGCTTCAAGACCGGCAGCGCTGCCGGCAAGGTCAGCAACAACGGCCTGATTCAGGCCGCGACCGGCGACATCACCCTGACCGGCCATGAGGTCGTGCAAAACGGCGTGTTGCTGGCCAGCACCTCGGTCGCCACTCGCGGCACGATTCATTTGCTCAATCCGGCCACCGACACCCAGGGCAGCGTGACGCTGGGGCAGGGCAGCGCGACGGCGATCCTGCTCGACAGCAGCGATCTGACCGCCCTCGACAGTCAGCATCAGGCGGCGCTGACGGGCGTTACACCGAACAACCGGATTCGCAGCGATCAGTCGCGCATTGATATCCAGAGCGGCGGCAGCGTCGAGTTCCAGAACGGTTCGATCACCCTCGCCACGGGCGGCCAGGTTGCAGTGGCGGCGCAGCGTCGCAGTCTGGTGCGTGACGGCGCATTGATCGATGTCTCCGGTGCCATCGGCGTGAAAGTCGCGATGGAATCCAACAGCATCAAGATCAACGTCCAGGGCAACGAGCAGCGCGATGCTTCGGTCAATCGCGATAAAGGTGCGCTCAACAGCAATGACATCTGGGTCGATGTGCGCGAACTGGTCTACGTCCCGGCCGGCACCAACGGCTACGCCACGGATCGCTGGTACACCGCTGGTGGTCTGCTGGAGGTCGGCGGTTACCTCGGCACCCAGGGCCACAGCATCGGCGAGTGGATGGCTCAGGGCGGCATGGTCAGTTTTGCCGGCAATGACGTGGTGACCGAGAAGGGCTCGCTGATCAACCTGTCCGGCGGCACGCTGGACGTACAAAGCGGCGAGATTCGCCAGAGCTGGCTGCGTGGGGCCGACGGGCGCCTGTATGAAGTCTCAAAGGCGCCGGGGGATCTGCTCTACACCGGGCTGTACAAGGGCTATGAAGACAGCAGTGAGCGCTGGGGCCAGACGAGTTATTACTACAACCCGTTGATTGCACCGTCCAGGCGTCAGGAGTCGGGTTACACCGTGGGTCGTTATGCCGGGCAACTGGTGATCGGTACCCGCAACGCCGTGCTTGAAGGTCAGATGCTCGGCGAGGTTTATCAAGGCGAGCGCCAGACCCAGGCCCCGCGTGCGGTGCTCGATGGCTATGCGCAGAGTCAGACGGCGCTGGCGCGGCGCGGGCAGTTGATTGTCGGCAGTTATGACCCGGCGTACGTGGCGGCTTCCGGTGGTTTGCTCTACGGCCTCAACCCGTTGTTCGATCAGGTGCAGGTCGGCGGCGAACGTCCGCTGGCCGGCGATGATCGGGAGCTGACCGGCGCCGTATCCGATGCGCGCAGCGGCAAGCTGTTTCTTGATGCCGGGCAACTCAGCGACTGGCAATTGGGCGCACTGAAAGTGGCGGCCAAAGAACGGATCGACGTGCAAGGTGCCGTCACCGTCGACCATGGTGGCGACATCACCCTTTACGGGCCGCAGGTGCAGGTCAACGCGAACCTGACCGCGCGCGGCGGCAGCCTGCACCTGGGCAACGTGCTCAATCAGCTCAACACCGATCGCCTCACCGACACCCGGCTCGTCGCACCGACCGGCAAGGCCACCCGCGTGAGTGTGGCCGAAGGGACACAGCTGGATACGCGCGGTCTGTGGAGCAACCTGCGCACCAACCCGGATGATGCCGCGAGCCTGGCGTATCTGGATGGTGGCGTGGTGTCGATCCGCAGCAGCGGCGATATCGAAATCGGTGCCGGCAGTCTGCTGGACGTGTCTTCCGGCGGCGCGATTCTGGCCAACGGCAAGACGCGCGGTGGCAAGGGCGGTGACGTGACGCTGGAGTCCAGCGCCTTGTCTGCGCCGGGGGACAGCCACCTGACCCTGGACGGTCAACTGCGGGGCTACGGTGTGTCGGGTGGTGGCCGTTTGCTGATTCAGGCGGGCGACATCCTCATCGGCCAGTCCGGTAAACCCCTCGCCGACAACACATTGCAAGTGCAACCGGAGCTGTTCGACAAAGGCTTCTCTGCCTACAGCCTTATCGGCCTCAATCGCCTCGACGTGGCGGACAACACCCGCGTTGACGTGTTGATGCCGGTCTACCGTTTTGGTGACGCAGCTGCGAATCAGGTCAGTGGCACCGCGCCGGGGCAGGCGCTGGAATTGTGGACGCCGACGCTTTATCAGGAAAATCCGCTCAAGGCGCAACTGACCCAGCGTGCCGGCGCCAGTCTGGCTTTGCAGGCCGGTTCCAGTGAGGTCGCGCTGGTCGATCCGACTCGTAACACCCTGACCCTTGGGCAGGGCTCGCGCATCAGTGTCGATCCGGGGCAACGCATCAATCTGCGCAGCGCCGGTCAGCTCACGGTCGATGGCCAGTTGAATGCGTGGGGCGGCACGATCGATATCCGTCAGCAGCAATTCGGCTCGCTCGATGTCGCTGATTCCTCGCAAACGGCAGACAGGCAAACCCACAACCGCTCGATCTGGATCGGCGAGCACGCGGTGCTGGACGTGGCCGGTCGCGTGGCCACCGGCATCGATGCGCTGGGAAGGGTGTATGGCCAAGTCGGCAAGGGCGGCTCGATCATCATTGGCGGCGAAACCGATGCGAAGAAGGCCACGGCCACGTCGGCCGACGCTTATGTGATCGTGCGAAACGGTGCGCGACTGGAGGCCTCCGGCGCACAAGCGATGCTGGATATCGCCGGACAGGGACCGACGCTGGTTGCAACGGATGGCGGGCGAATTTCGCTGAGTTCCTACAACAGCCTGTTCATCGACGGCGACCTGCATGCTGCGGCTGGTGGTGCCGGCGCGGCGGGCGGGCGACTGGACATTGCGCTGGAGACACCGATTTATCTGAGCAGAGACGCGAGCAACGACGTTCGCGTGCCGCGCGAAATCGTCATCGGCCAGGACGCCGGCCCGTCGCTGTTGCCGACGGGTCTGCAAGCGGGCGAAGCTGCGCCTGCGTTGCAATACGGGCGTGCCCGGCTGGGCGCCGATCAGTTGATGTCCGGCGGGTTCGATAACCTGAGTGTGCTGAGCAACGGTCTGCTGTCGTTCGACGGCAACGTCGATCTGCACATGAATCAAAGCCTGAGCCTGTATGCCGGGGCCTTGTCGCTGGCCGACGGCGCGCCAGACAACGTACGGATCAACCTGTCTGCGCCTTACGTGCGTCTGTCGGGTACGGGCAAATATTTCGAGGCTCCCGGCAACATCCGGCCACGGGTGATGAACAATCCGACCACCGAAGTGGCGCCGGCACACTTCACCGCCACGGCAGACCTGCTGGATCTGGGCAACAGTCTGTCGTTCGGCACGGCCGGGTCAATCGTGCAACTGAGCGGCCCGGCACTGGAGGTCGGGCGGCGAGGTTTTGAACAGGTCACGCTCGACAGTCGGGGCGATCTGCGCTTTCTGGCGCCCACCGGCAACGTCGAGAAAACCGAACTCTGGACGCCGGGCGACCTGAACCTGCGTGCCGCGCAGATCTACCCCGCCAGTGATGTCACCGCCGAGGTGCGCGTGGGTTATCAGAGTGTCCAGCGTGACGCCAATCCTGAGCGGACCCTGCGAATCAGCAGTTCCGGGGCGGCGCCGGCCGTGTTGCCTTACTCGGTCTTCGGCAACCTGACGCTCGCCGCCGCGCATATCGAGCAGGGCGGGGTGATCCGCGCGCCGCTGGGCATGATCAATCTGGGTGACAACCTGGTCCTCAACACCCGGACACTGCATCTGTTGCCCGGCAGCCTTACGTCGGCCAGCGCCGCCGGGCTGGTCATGCCTTACGGCGGCACCACCGACGGCATCGACTTTCGCTACAACGGCAAGTCCGTGCTGCTTCGAGGGATCACCGCCGAAACCGCTGGCGTGACGCTCACCTCGAAGTACGTCGATGTGCAAGGCGGTGCGTTGATCGACCTGTCGGGTGGCGGTGATTTGCGCGGTGCCGGTTTCGTATCCGGGCGTGGCGGTTCCACCGATGCCCGCTACAACCCGCTGGTGCGCAATGCCAGTGACGGCACCTTCAGCCTGCCGGGCCTGGCCAGCAACCCGGTGTACGCCATCGTGCCGGGGAATCAGAGTGCTTATGCGCCGATGCTCGCCGAGGCGGGGGCGGTCGATCCGCGCATCGGCCAGCAGGTCACCATCGGGGCTGGCGTGCCGGGGCTGGCGGCGGGCACCTATACGCTGCTGCCCTCGACCTTTGCGCTGTTGCCGGGGGCCTTCCGGGTCGAGGTCAACGGCCAGGCGGCAGCGGGCGCAACCAACGCTGCGCTGCCACTGCGCAATGGTTCGTGGACGAGTTCGGGACGGATGTCGATTGCCAATACCGGCCTGCGTGACAGCCTGGCAAGCCAGGTCATCCTGACATCCGCCGATGTGCTGCGCCGTTATTCGCAGTACAACGAGACCTCTTTCAGTCAGTTCATCCAGAGCGATGCGACGCGCCGGGGCGTGCCTCGGGCCCTGGCGCCCATGGACGGCAAATCCCTGAGACTGAATCTGTCCCAGGGTGCCGCACCGGGTAACGCGCTCGATTTCCACGGTCAGGCGCTGTTCCAGCCGGCCACGGGCGGCGTCGTCGGGTCGGCCGTGGTGCACGGCGCGGCGAACTTCGAAATTCTCGGTGCGGGGCATTCAATCACTGAAGGTTTTGCCGGTGTGTCGCTGTATGCCGACAGCCTCAATTCGCTCGGCGCCGGCCGCTTGACCCTCGGCGCGCAACCGACGATCGATTACAACACGTCGGGCAACATCATCGCGTTCAGCGGTGATACTGCAACGATCACCTTGCGTGACGGCGCCGTGTTGTCGGCACCCGAAGTGCTGCTGCGCACCACCCGGGCCGATGGCGGTATCACCCTCGAAGCCGGTTCGGGTATCAACACTCTGGGGCGCGGCAAAGCGCCTTACGATTCCAGCACCGGCTTCATCTATAAGCCGGGTGCGGCGGGGTTGCTGGTGGTGTCGAACGGCTGGACCAATGTGCTGGCGCCAGAATTGACCGTCAGGACATCCGGCGCGGGCAACATTCTCATCGGCCATTGCTCGACGGCAACGTGCAACAACCCGACGCTGCTCTATTCCAACGGCAGCATTACCGCCGCCACTGACAAGCAATTCGAACTCGACGAAGCGGTACGCTTCGGCACCCGCCATCTGACGCTGGCCGTGGGTTCGGTCAATGCCGGCAGTGCCGAGGCCTTGAGTGCCGCCGGCAACCGGGTGCCGACCGGTCTGACCCTGAACCAGAATGTCTTGAATCGCCTGTTGCGGGGCGATACACAGTTCGGCGCGCCGGCGCTGGAAACCCTGAGCCTGACCAGTCGCGATGCATTCAATTTCTACGGCAGTGTCAGCCTCGATACCCTGGATCCGCAGACTGGCGTCAGCAAACTGCAAAACCTGATCCTCAGCACCCCGGCCATTTACGGCCTGGGTGAAAGCGGCGACGTGGCATCCATTCGCACCGCCAATCTGATCTGGAACGGTGCGCCTCAGGATCCAGGCGCGGTGATCACGGGCGGCGCGGGCACCGGTCGCGGCGCGCTTGATATTCAGGCGCAACGGATCGAGTTCGGCTACGGCCCTGATCCGCAGGCCAATGGCCTGGATGTGAACAAGCGGTTGGTGCTGGGTTTTGCCGACGTCAATCTCACCGCCAGCGATCGCATCACCGCCAACCACAAGGGCAGTCTTGAGGTCTATCAGGCGCAGGGCGCTTTCGATCCGGTCACCGGTTATGCCCACAGCGGCGGCAATCTCACATTGCGGACGCCGTTGCTGACGGGAGAGGCGGGCTCGGTCAACCTGCTCAAGGCCGGTAATAACCTGAACCTGACGGGGGCCGGCACAGCGACTGCCGCCAATGCACTGGGGGCGCAATTGACCCTTGATGCGCGCAATGTCTTGCTGGACAGCCGCATCGCCCTGGCCAGCGGCAAACTGGTGGTCAAGTCCGAGGACGATCTGACCCTCGCCAGTGGCGCGAATCTGGACATGGCCGGTCGCACGTTGCCGTTCAACGATGTGAACAAGTACAGCTGGGGCGGTGATGTGGCGCTGTACAGCCGCGACGGCAATATCCGCCAGGTGGCGGGCTCGCGAATCGATCTGTCGGCGCAGAACCATCAGGCCGGTAACCTGAGTGCCGTGGCCCTGGCCGCCGATGCGGGCATGGTCGATCTGCAAGGCGATATCCTCGGTGCCAGCAGCGGCTATTACGATGCCGGCGGCACACTGGTGCCGTACAGGGCCGGTGGCGTGGATATCCGCGCGCAGCACCTCAATGGCGATCCGAGCCAGCAATTCGCGGCCCTCAATCAGCGTTTGAATGCGGGGCAAGTCTTTGGCAGCCGCAGCTTGCAGCTCAAGCAAGGCGATCTGTTGATCGGCGACGGGCTCAAGGCTGGCGAGGTCAATGTCTCGGTGGACAACGGCAAGCTGACGGTGGCGGGTCTGATCGATGCCAGCGGCGAGCGGGTCGGCAGTATTCGACTGTCGGCGCAAAACGGCCTGACCCTGGCGGGCAATGCGGTGCTTGACGCCCATGGCCGTGTGTTGCGGGTCGACAGCTACGGCAAGATTATCGACGCCCCGAACCGGGCGATGGTCGAACTCAACGCCGGACAAGGCGTGCTGACCCTCGGCAGCGGTGCGCGCATCGATTTGCGCCATGGAACCGAAGCCGTTCTCGGCACTCTGCCGGGGCAGTCCGACGGGTTGCTGCGCGGCACGCTGGAACTGAACGCGCCGCGTCTGGGGGCGGATGACATTGCGATCGAAGCCGGCGGCGCACTGAGCATTCAGGGCGCCCGCTCGATTGGCCTCAACGCCACGCGCCGCTATACCGATGCCAGCGACGGCACGGACCCGTCGGCCAGTGGACGGCCGTATCAGGTGATCGATCAGGCGTACCTCGATCGCATTCACGGCGACAGCACGGCGTTCATCAATGCGGCGCTGGCCAACGGCAACTTGCTGAACAACAAACTCGCCGGCCTGAACAACGCCACTTATGCCGATGCCTTCCATCTGCGGCCCGGGGTCGAGATTGCCAGCAAAACCGCCGACGGTGATCTGGTGGTGCAGGGTGATGTGGACCTGTCCGGTTACCGTTACGCCAGCCTGAATCCGCACACGCAGAAGACTTCGGTCTACGGCTCGGGCGAGGCGGGTAACCTGGTGATTCGCGCGGGCGGCAACCTCGATATCCACGGCAGCCTCAACGACGGTTTCGCGCCGCCACCGGAGACTGTGGACGATGCGGGCTGGAAATTACTGTCGGGGATTCAGCCGTTCGGCGGCGATCTGATCGTACCGGGAGCGGGCGTTACGCTCGCGGACGGTACGGTGTTCCCGATCGGCGCCACGTTGAACTACGACCTCCCGTTGCAAGCGATGACGCTGGCCAGCGGCACGCTGCTGCCGACCGAGGCAACGCTGGCGGCGCCTTACACCTTCGGCGCCGGCACGGTGCTCGCCGGCTCGGTTCGCGATGCTTCGGGCAACGTGCTGTATGCCGCCGGTACGCTGCTCGCCGACAGCGTGACTTTGCCCGCGGGCAGCCGGTTGGGAGCGGGTATCCGCTTGAATGACGCAACGGCGCTGCAAGCCTTGCGCTGGCCGAAGGGCGTGCCGCTGCCGGGCAGCGTCGAGGCCGGCGACAACGGGGTCAAGGGCGTGCGCCTGAGCGGTTCGCTGGCTCTGTTGCGCGGCTCGCTGATTCCGTCGATGACCGATGTCGTGCTGGCGGACGGTACGCCGTTCATCGAGTTGCGGCCATTGACCGGTACGACCCAGGGGCGCAATTGGGCGGTCGCCAGCCTGTTGCCGGCCGGCAGTGCGTCATGGTCGATGCGCGTGGTGGCGGGAGCCGATCTGAGCGCCGCGGATAGCCGGGCGATCAAGCCGGTGTCCAGCGATGGCAATCTGCGCCTGGCCGACACCCATTACGGCCTGACCGTGACAGAGAAACCGCCGACCCTGGTCTGGGGCGAGGGCAACCTGGGCGGCTTCACGCCCGGCGACCCCGTCCCCGAGGATCAAATGATGTGGTGCGACTGGGCGCCGAACTCCTGTGTGCCGGCACCGCGTTGGGTATGGGCACCGGACAACTGGATGGGCATGCCGCCTGGCTCGCCGATGACCGACGATGAAGTGCTGTCCTGGTGTGGCGCATTCCCGGAACTGTGCGTGGAAAACAAACCGGGTACCACCGTAAAGACCCACACCCAGATGTTCAGCGTGCTGCGGACCGGCACTGGTGATCTGGACGTGCTCGCCGCCGGCGATCTGAGCATGGATTCGCCGTATGGCGTGTATACCGCCGGCACTCAGTCCCAAGACATCGATCCGCGCTTCAACCAGCCTCGCGGACGGCTGTCAGACAACGGCTCGGTATTGGGCAGTGCGGGCGGCGCTTACGAAAAATGGGTCAGTGGCAGCGACAGCCTGTATCAGGCCTGGTACCCGCAGATGGGCGGCAACCTGACCATCAATGCCGGTGGCTCGATTGCGGGCGATGTACTGGGGCGTCGTGGTTTGTCGCAAACCATGGACACCCGTGAGCAGGTGCCGAGTGTGGCCGTGGGCAACTGGCTCTGGCGTCAGGGCACCGGCAACAGTGAGGTGCCGACCGCGTGGTGGATCAACTTCGGCAGCTATGCGACGCAACCGTTGCCGGATCAAAGTGTTGATACCGGCCCGTACCTGGTCGGTTTCACCGGTTTCGGCACCTTGGGCGGCGGCAATATCAGCCTGCGTGCCGGGGGCGATGCCGGCATGCTCAAGGCGATGGGCGACGGTAACAAGACCAACCTTTATCCGCGCGGGCAGGGGCTGGTCGTGGCGGTCGGCAGCACCGGGCGCGTGGGCAGCGATGGCAGCCTGCAATTGACCGGTGGCGGCGACATGGACATCCGCATTGGCGGGGTGGTCAATCCTTCATTACAGGCCCGGGCCGGAGAGAACGGCATCGGTGTCGCACAACACGATCTGCAAGGTGCGTTGATCAACCTGCGCGGTGCTGCGCGACTGGCCAGCGGCGCGCTCGGCGGGATCAATCTGCAATATGGCGCCGAAGCCTCGACCCAGGATCCTCGCGAAGTTCGCCCGTTCGACCCGTTCACGTCCACGATGGGCAGCGCCTCGGGTGGGCTGGTGCTGATTCCTGGGGATTCGGGGATGAGTCTCAGCACGCGCGGCGATCTGGTGTTGGGCGGCGCGGCGGACCCGGGTCGGGTGCGCCTGCAGAACTCCACCCCGTTCACTACGCAAGACGGTGTCGTCCATGAGGGCGGCGGCTTGACGGGCTTCTCGTTGTGGACCGATCACACCGCCATTGACCTGTTTTCGGCAGGGGGCAATCTCACACCGAGCACTCAACTGGGCGAAGTCACAGGTCAGGGGCCTGTCACAGGGCGCAATACGTCGCCGACCGATGGACGCTTCGTGTACCCGTCGATTCTGCGGGCGGTGGCGGCGCAAGGTTCGATTTATGCCGGACCTTCTGCAGTCTACAGCCAAGGCAGTGGTACGGTGCCGGCAACCGGGTATTCGCTGTTGCTGGCACCCTCCAGCACCGGGCAACTGGAGTTGCTGGCGCAGGACTCGATCTACGCCGGCGGCTATGCGATCAATCAGTCGGGCGCCAGTCCGCTGTCCATCGCTACGCCGTTCGCGCCGGCCTTCAACGGTTACGGCAACCACACGTCGGCCACGCCGATCATGAGCAATCACAACAGCGACGGGGTGTCGCCGGACAAGAATCTGCGCTATCCGTTATTCGCTTTCGGCGCCAACAGCTACTCGGGCTTGGGCGACGTCCACGCACCGGCGCGGATCTATGCCTTGAACGGTGATCTGGTGGGTGTTCGCAGCGGTGAAACGCTGACGTTCAGCTTGTCGAAACGTACCTGGTACGAAGCAGCAGGCCCGGTCTGGATGCTGGCCGGGCGCGATGTCGTGGCGTCCGGCACTTTCCTGGGCAACCCCACGACCGTCTCTTCTGCTGAGATGGGCGTACCGCCGTCCGAAACCATCACCTCGACCGGCAACCTGTTCGTGCATGACGACCCTCGGGACGTTTCGCGGGTATCGACAGGGCGCGACATCCTCTACAGCAGCTTCGACATCGCGGGCCCCGGCGTCCTGGACCTCAATGCCGGGCGCAATATCCTGATGGAAAACCGCGCCAGCATCACCAGCCTCGGCTCGTTGGTCGCCGGTGATCAGCGACCGGGCGCCAGTGTGGTGTTGCAGGCCGGTGTGGGCGCGCAAGGGCCGGATTATTCGCGGTTCATCGCCCGTTACCTGAACCCGCAGAACCTTGCCGACCCGAACGCATCGCTCAACGGTCAACCGGGCAAAGTGGTCAAGACATACCTCGACGAGTTGCAGAGCTGGTTGACCCTCGGTTACGGCTTCAGCGGCAACGCCGAACAGATGCAAGCGTTCTTCGCCGCGCTGCCGAGCGCCGAACAAGCGATCTTCGCCCGTCAGGTGTACTTCGCCGAACTGCGTGCCGGCGGTCTTGAGTACAACGATGTCGACGGCCCGCGCAAAGGCAGTTACCTGCGCGGTCGCAACGCCATTGCTTCGCTGTTTCCGACTACCGATGTGGCCGGCAATCCGATCCGCTACGACGGCGACATCACGCTCTACGGTGGTGCCGGGGTGAAAACCCTCTTCGGTGGCGATATCCAGATGCTCACACCGGGCGGCGGCCAGGTGTTCGGCATCGAAGGCGCCGCGCCGCCATCGACGGCGGGGATCATCACCCAGGGTTCGGGCAACATTCAGCTCTACTCCCAGGGCAGCATTCTGCTGGGGCAGAGCCGGATCATGACCACGTTTGGCGGCTCGATCCTGGGCTGGTCTGCCGAGGGCGACATCAACGCCGGTCGCGGCTCGAAAACCACCGTGGTCTACACCCCGCCGAAACGCGTGTACGACACCTGGGGCAACGTGACCCTGTCGCCATCGGTGCCGAGCACCGGTGCCGGTATCGCCACGCTCAACCCGATTGCCGAAGTGGCGCCGGGGGACATCGACCTGATCGCGCCGCTGGGCACCATCGATGCGGGCGAGGCGGGGATTCGCGTCTCGGGCAACGTCAACATCGCCGCGCTGACGGTGGTCAACGCCGCCAACATCTCGGTGCAGGGCAAGGCGACCGGCGTGCCGGTGGTCTCGGCGGTCAACACCGGCGCAATCACTTCGGCCAGTTCCGCTGCGTCGTCGGCCACCCAGGCGGCGGAAGACGTCGCCCGTCAACAACAAGCCGCCTCGCGCCAGAATCAGGCCTCGGTGTTCACCGTGCAGGTGCTCAGCTTCGGCAACGAACAACTGGCCCCGACTCGCGACGGCGCCAGCCGCGCACCGACACCGGGTTACAACGCGAACAGCCCGGTGCAGGTGCTGGGCGCCGGGGCGCTGGATGAACAGGCGAAACAGCAGCTGACCGAAGAGGAGCGGGGACAGCTGACGTTGTAAAGGACTCTCGTGTAGTACGCTTCGGGCGGCCGTTTGGCCGCCCTTTTTTTATGTAGATGAGGTTCGTGGGTATTGTCGTCGGGTGTGGACTAACGTCAGTATTTTGATGCGCCCGTTCACTCGATAGACCAGCAGATAGTTCGGATTGACCACCATTTCCCGAGTGCCTGGCGCTCGACCGGATCGGTAACCATAAGGGATTGATGAAAGCCTTTGCGTTGCTGCACCAACCTTGTGCTGCAGAGCCGCTGAAGCGTTGGAGTTGTATTGTTCAACGTAATCGATAATGTCAGCCAGATCGTCCAGAGCTTGATCGCTCCATTCAAGCGGCAGCGCGTCGATTCTTGCGTCTCTCTTCTAATAGTTGGTCGAGCCGCACCATGGCTTCCTCATGGGGAATGCCCGGGCGAGGATCATCCAGTACAGCCTGCACCTTGGCACGAAACCAGCGATCGTAGCTCTCTGCCTCTTCTTCGGATTCGAAGTCAGAGTAAAACGGGGAATGCAATATGCTCATAGTGATCTCCGTGATCAATTTCAGCAGTCTAAGGGGGAAAGGGCCCATTGTCGTCACTGGCAGACGATGCACCCCATGAGCCCTGTAGGAACCATGGGGTAGCGGCGCCCAGTATCTGCAAGTCCCCCCTTTGAAATCTGCCGGACGTTTCCCACCGTTGTCCGGCAATCTCGACCGCCGCTGTAGGCCTATTCCCACCCTCTGTTTTTCAGGTTTCCAGCCTACAAATCCGCGCGCGCCTTCCTACAAATGCACTCAGAACGCATACGGAATACTCACCTTCGCCCACAACATTTCGCCCTCTGGCCGGTTCTCCACGTCGAATTCCTTGGCCCAGCGGATCTCGGCGCTGGCGTACTTGAGGAAGGTGAAGTGCAGCGCCGGGCCGATGGCGAAGACCTTGCCGCGCACGCCGTCGCTCACGTCTTCGCCGGCGAACTGCACGGTGTGGCCGAACTGTTTGTCGTCGGTGGTCTGCTTGAGGTAGTAACCGTTGATGCCGAGCATCAGGTCGTCGGTGATCTTGTAGCTGGCCGAGTAATCGAAGTGGAAGATCTGCCCGGACTTGTAGTCGGTGTCCTTGTTCTTCTCGTTGAAGCTGTAGGTGGTTTTCATCGACACCTCGGTGCGCTCGGTCGGCAGCCAGGTGAAGGAGAACAGCGGTTTGTAGGTGTAGAAGTTGTTACTGGTGTTGGCCAGCCGATCGACGCTGTATTCGCCGGTGGGCACGGTGATTTCCACGGCGGCGCCGAGGGTCAGATCCTTGCCCATGTCCCACAGGATGATCGGCGCGATGGTGGTATCGCCCATGCCTTCACGGGTGTCGCTCAGGCCGAACACCGAGACTTCCTGCTTGAGCCACGGCTGGGCGATGTAACCGGCCAGACGTCCGCCGAAAATCCGCACCGGGCTCAGGTAGTCGAGGCGCGGGATGACGGCAGTGGATTCGATCTCGACATTCGGCACCTTGCCGCCGAGCGAACTGATGTTGAGCTTTCGTGACTTGTAATGGTTGTAGTAGAGGTTGAAGGCGACCATGTTCTCCGGAAGGCTGTCGACCTCCAGCGGCAGCATGAAAAAGCCGTCGGTGCCGGGGCCGATGTTGTCGACGCCGGCTTCGGTGGCCAGCACCGGCAGGGTCGCGGCGCAGCCGAGCAGGCTCAGCGCCAGTCGCACAGGGAATGTCGCGCGATTCGGGGTCATGTCCGTCCTCATTATTATTGTGTTTTGGGCGCAACGCCGGCACGCAGGGTGCTCGGCCACGATAGAAATAAGCTCTTGTCGCACAACAGGGCAGGGTATTGGCGGACACGGAAGGGGGCTTCTGCGGACAGTCCGCCAACCCTGTGCTAACTTCCTTCGACATAACCGGTTACAAAAATAACAATTCAGCGTGATCCGGGATGTCAGCCTCCATGAACGTAAAAGTCCAAGACCCCACCTTCGAACTGGCGCTGGTGTCGCCATTTCTCCTGCAAACCCTGGCCGAAGTCGCCGCCAACAAGGGCGTCGAGCCGCAGAGTCTGTGCCGTGGCCTGGGTTTTGATTTCGACGACCTGCAGGATCCGGCGCAGCGGATTTCCTATCGCCAGGCCGTGGCGATGATCCAGCGTGCGCTCAAGGCTTTGCCCAATCAGGGGCTGGGGCTGTGGGTTGGCGCGCAGAACGTGCTCGGTACGCTGGGTCTGCTCGGGCATGTGCTGTCGCTGTGCAAGACCTTGCGCGACGCGTTCGAGATCGGGGTTCGGCATCAGCACACTTCCGGCGGGATCGTGGTTTCCAGCGTCGATGTGGTGGGCGATCAGGTCTATGTCGATGTTGAGTGCCGGCTGCCGTTTGCCGAGGTGCAGGTGTTTGCGGTTGAAGAGTTTTTCGCCAGCCTGCTGGTCTATGGCCGGGCGCTGGTGGGCGAGACGTTCAAGCCGATTGCCGTGGAGTTCATGCACGCCGCGCCGGATTACCTGGATGAGTACCGGCGGTTGCTGGGGCCGGAGGTGCGCTTCGGGTGCCTGCACAACCGCATGTTGATCGACGTGCAATGGCTGGATGTGAACCTGCCCAACCATCATTCGCTGGCGCTGCGTCAGGCGGTCAAGTTGCTGGAGCTGGAAGCGGCGCAGGTTCACCAGAAACTCGATCTGATCCAGGCGGTGGAGCGGGCGATTGCCCGTGACTTGAGCCGGGGCAGCCATATTGAAAAGATTGCCGGCGACTTGAACATGAGCAGCCGCACCTTGCGCCGGCGGCTGACTGAACACTCACTGACGTTTGAAGCATTGCTGGAGCAAGTGCGTCAGGCGCGCACCATGAGTTTGCTGGCCAATCCTGAGATGCCGATCGAGCGGATTACCGAGGAAGTCGGCTATAGCGATGTGCGCAGTTTTCGCCGGGCGTTCAAGCGCTGGACGGGGAAAAGCCCGAGTGCGTGGCGCAGTGCTTCGATTTGATCTGAGACCGATGGCCCTCACCCCAGCCCTCTCCCGGAGGGAGAGGGAGCCGATTGGGGGATATTCGAGAGATACGCCGACCTGAAAGTTTTTCAGCGAATCCCTATTCAACTCTGTCTTTCACGTCGCTGTATCTCCAACAAACAACCCGGTCAGTTCCCTCTCCCTCCGGGAGAGGGCTAGGGTGAGGGGGCCTTTGAGGCTACCCAACCCATTTCAATCCCCCACAAACCCTCCGCCTACAGTTAAACTCCGCGCTCTTTCCAAGGAGTCGACATGAGTTACTACCAGCCGGGCATTCTCGCCACCCCTGTTCCGCCGCAAGCACGTCACCTGTTTTTCGCCCTCGAGTCGGTTGAAGCGCTGCCGCAGGCGATCGACAACCTGCTGAACCTGGTGGACGGCAAGTCGGCGGTGGTCGGTTTCGGTGAGTCCCTGGCCAAGGCTCTGAAGGTGAACATCGACGGCCTGCGCAGCTTCCCGGCGCTGACCGGTGTCGGCGTGGAAAACCCGTCGACCCAGCACGCGCTGTGGGTCTGGCTGCACGGCGTCGACCGGGGCGATCTGCTCAACCGCAGCACCGCGCTTGAGGCCGCGCTGGCCCCGGCGCTGCGTCTGGTGCAGATGCAGGAAGCCTTTCGCCACAAGGACGGCCATGATCTCACCGGTTATGAAGACGGCACCGAAAACCCGCATGACGAAGCCGCCATCGCCGCCGCACTGCAAAGTGACGGCGCGGACGGTCTGGTCGGTGGCAGCTTCGCCGCGATCCAGCAGTGGCAGCACGACCTCAAGGGTTTCCATGCGTTGTCCGCCGAGGACAAGGACAACATCATGGGTCGTCGCCTGAGCGACAACGAAGAGATCGACGATGCCCCGGTGTCCGCCCACGTCAAGCGCACCGCCCAGGAAAGCTTCGCCCCGGAAGCCTTCGTCGTGCGTCGTTCGATGCCGTGGATCGAAGGCGACCGCGCCGGCCTGATGTTCCTGGCGTTCGGCTTCTCCCTCGATGCCTTTGAAGCGCAACTGCGCCGCATGAGCGGTCTGGAAGACGGCATCACCGACGGTCTCTATCGCATCAGCCGGCCGATCACCGGCGGCTACTACTGGTGCCCGCCACTGCAAAACGGCCACCTCGATCTGCGCGCACTGCGCATCGGCTGAGGCACAAGCATGAACGTGGTGCGTTGGGGAATGATCGGTTGCGGCAGCGTCGCTGAACGCAAGAGCGGGCCGGCTTTCTACAAGGCGCCCGGATCGGCGTTGGTGGCGGTGATGGGGCGACGTCTCGAAGCGGTGACCGAATACGCCGCGCGCCACGGCATCGCCCGGACGTACACCGACGTCGATGCCCTGATCAACGACCCCGAGGTGGACGCGGTGTACATCGCCACGCCACCCGACAGTCACCACGCCTACAGCCTGAAGGTCGCCGCCGCCGGCAAGCATTGCTGCGTGGAAAAACCCATGGCGCTCAATGCCGGGCAAAGTCGCGAAATGCAGCAGGCGTTCGCCGATGCCGGTTTGCACCTGTTCGTCTCCTATTACCGCCGTTCGTTGCCGCGTTTCCAGCAGGTTCGGCAGTGGCTGGAGCAGGGCCGCATCGGCCAGGTGCGGCACTTGAGCTGGACGCTGACCAAGGCACCATCGCCCAAGGATCTGGACGGCAGCGCAAACTGGCGCATCGATCCGGCGGTCGCCGGGGGCGGGTATTTTGCGGATCTGGCCAGCCATGGTTTTGACCTGTTCCAGTACCTGCTCGGCGACATCGTCGAAGTCGCCGGTTTCACCGCGCGTCAGGCCGGGTTGTACGCGGCGGAGGATGCGGTCAGCGCCAGTTGGCGATTCGCCTCGGGCGCACTGGGCATGGGTTGCTGGAACTTTGTTGCGGACCGGCGCGAGGATCGGGTCGAGATCATCGGCAGCCAAGGGCGAATCGGCTTTTCGGTGTTCGACGAGCATCCGGTCGAGCTGCATGCCGACGAGGACATCAGCCTGGAAATCCCCCATCACGAACACATCCAGTGGCATCACGTACTCGGTATGAATGCGCAGATTCGCGGTGAGTCCCGGCACCCGGCAATCGCCGCCGAAGCCCTGAAGACTGATTGGGTCATGGATCAGATCCTCAAGCGCCACTGAAGGCGCATCTAAGGTTATGCCCAAACAATATTTCTCAAGCTTGTCATAACGTCTCTAAGATCACGTCATAACTCGTTATAACAAGTGATCCCGTGATGACCGATAACGTTCTCTCTCTTGGCAGCGTACCGCTGCACACCCAACTGCGCGACGTGCTGCGCGCCCGGATTCTCGACGGCGAATACCCGCAAGACAGCCAGATGCCGTCCGAAAGCGAGCTTGGCACGCTGTTCAAGGTCAGCCGCATCACCGTGCGCCAGGCCCTGGGCGATCTGCAGAAAGAAGGGCTGATCTTCAAGATCCACGGCAAAGGCACCTTCGTCGCCAAACCCAAGACCTTCCAGAACGTCAGCACCCTGCAAGGTCTCGCCGAGTCCATGACCGGCCGTGGCTACGAGGTGATCAACCGCCTGCGCAGCTTCAAATTCATCGCCGCCGACAAACTGGTCGCCGAGCGTTTGCAGGTTGCCGAAGGCGAAACTGTTGCGCAGATCAAACGCGTACGGCTGATCAATCGCGAGCCGATTTCGCTGGAAATCACCTACCTGCCCAAGGCGGTCGGCGAGCGTCTGGAGAAGGCCGATCTGGTCACCCGCGACATCTTCCTGATCCTCGAGAACGACTGCGGCATCGCCCTCGGCCATGCCGATCTGGCCATCGACGCGGTGCTGGCCGACAGCGACCTGACTCAGGCGCTGAACGTCGAGGCCGGCTCGCCGATCATGCGCATCGAGCGTCTGACCCACGACGCCAACGGTCAGCCGCTGGACTTCGAACACCTTTACTACCGTGGCGATGCGTTCCAGTACCGCCTGCGGATCGACCGGCAAAAAGGGGCCTGAACATGACCCGCAATACTCTCGAACAGGAATACGACATCGTCGTGATCGGCGGCGGCACTGCCGGCCCGATGGCCGCGATCAAGGCCAAGGAAAAGAACAAGGAACTGCGCGTGCTGTTGGTCGACAAGGCCAACGTCAAGCGCAGCGGCGCGATCAGCATGGGCATGGACGGCCTGAACAACGCGATCATCCCCGGCCACTCGACGCCCGAGCAGTACACCAAGGAGATCACCATCGCCAACGATGGCATCGTCAATCAGGCGGCGGTTTACGCCTACGCCACCCACAGCTTTGAAACCATCGAGCAGCTCGACCGCTGGGGCGTGAAGTTCGAGAAGGACGAAACCGGCGATTACGCAGTGAAGAAAGTCCACCACATGGGCGCCTATGTGCTGCCGATGCCGGAAGGGCACGACATCAAGAAAGTCCTGTATCGCCAGTTGAAGCGCGCGCGGGTGAGCATCACCAACCGCCTGGTCTGCACCCGTTTGCTGACCGACGAGGAGGGCGCCGTCAACGGTGTGATGGGGTTCGACTGCCGCACCGCCGACTTCCACGTGATCAAAGCCAAGGCAGTGATCCTCGCTTGCGGCGCGGCCGGCCGACTCGGTCTGCCGTCCTCGGGCTACCTGATGGGCACCTACGAAAACCCGACCAACGCCGGAGACGGTTACGCGATGGCGTATCACGCCGGGGCCGAACTGGCGAACCTCGAGTGCTTCCAGATCAACCCGTTGATCAAGGATTACAACGGCCCGGCCTGCGCCTATGTTACCGGCCCGCTCGGTGGCTACACCGCCAACAACAAGGGCGAACGCTTCATCGAGTGCGACTACTGGAGCGGGCAGATGATGTGGGAATTCCACCAGGAACTGGAAAGCGGCAACGGCCCGGTGTTCCTCAAGCTCGATCACCTGGCCGAGGAAACCATCCAGAACATCGAGGAAATCCTCCACAGCAACGAGCGCCCGAGTCGCGGCCAGTTTCACGCCAATCGCGGCACGGATTACCGCACGCAGATGGTCGAGATGCACATCTCGGAAATCGGTTTTTGCAGCGGCCACTCGGCGTCCGGCGTGTGGGTCAACGAGCGCGCCGAAACCTCGGTGAAAGGCCTGTACTCGGCCGGTGACATGGCCGCCGTGCCGCACAACTACATGCTTGGCGCGTTCACCTACGGCTGGTTCGCGGGTCACAACGCGGCAGAGTTTGTCGCCGGGCGCGAGTTCTCTGCGCTGGACGCCGAGCAGATCGCGAAGGAAAAGGCCCGGGTCTACGCACCGCTGGATCGCGAACACGGTCTGCCGCCAGCCCAGGTGGAGTACAAGCTGCGGCGCTTCGTCAACGACTACCTGCAACCGCCGAAAGTGACGAAGAAGATGGAAATCGGCCTGCAACGCTTCAGCGAGATCGAACGCGATCTCGACGAAATGAAGGCCAACAACGCCCACGAACTGATGCGCGCCATGGAAACCAGCGTGATCCGCGACTGCGCCGAGATGGCCGCCCGCGCTTCGCTGTTCCGCGCCGAAAGTCGCTGGGGCCTGTACCACTACCGCGTCGATCACCCGCAACGGGACGACCGCGAATGGTTCTGCCACTGCCATCTGAAGAAGGGCGAAGACGGGCGAATGACCAGTTTCAAGAAAGCCGTCGAGCCTTACATCATCCCGCTCGATGCCGAGGAAATGCAGGCCTACGACCGCCTTCGGGTCGGTGCTTTCGCCGCTTGAGGCATCACTAGAGAGAGTCCGAACCATGGCCTACCAAGCCCAGGAAATTTTCTTCCGCTCCAATGCTCCCGTCACCGTGGACGAGGACAAATGCATCGCCGAAAAGGGCTGCACCGTGTGCGTCGACGTCTGCCCGATGGACCTGCTGGCGATCAACCCGGCCACGCAAAAGGCCTACATGGCCTTCGATGAATGCTGGTACTGCATGCCGTGCGAAAAGGACTGCCCGACCGGTGCCGTCAAAGTGGACATCCCTTACTTACTGCGTTGACTGAATGGACGCTATCGCTGGCAAGTCGAATCGTCGCACCGCAGCTCCCACAGGGATCTGCAGTGGGGCACAAATATTGTAGACACCGAAGAAACTGTGGGAGCTGGCTTGCCAGCGATGAGGCCACCCCAGACAGCACAAAAGCCATCCGTAAACCCCGGACGCTGGATTCACCCAACACCCCTCGTTTCCCACCGCGCCCTGATCGCGGCGGAGACGAACATCCTGTAAATGATTCGAGGGGATTCAACCATGTTGCGTGCAGCAATCGCCGGTCTGGTACTGGCTTCGTTCACCCTGTCGGCCTCGGCCGAAACCATCCGCATCGCCATTGGCACCCAGGACACCACCATCAACTGTGCCGCCGGCGGTCTGTTGATCCGCGAACTGGGCCTGCTCGACAAATACCTGCCTCACGCCGGCGCCTACAAAGACGCCAAATATGACGTGCAGTGGAAAAACTTCACCAGCGGCGCACCGCTGACCAACGAGATGGTCGCCGGCAAACTCGACTTCGGCGCCATGGCCGATTTCCCCGGTGCGTTCAACGGTGTGGCGTTTGAAACCGCGGGTAAACACAGCCTGTTCATCAGCGTGCTGTCGGGCAGCATCAAGGGCAGCGGCAACGGCATCGTGGTGCCGAGCGCGTCCGGCGTGCAGTCGCTGAGCGAGCTCAAGGGCAAGACCATTTCCGTGCCGTTCGCGTCCACCGCCCACGGCATGCTGCTGCGCGCGGTGGCGGAGCAGGGCTGGGATCCGCTCAAGGACGTGAACATCATCGCCCAGCCGCCGGAGGTTGCAGGTTCCGCGCTGCAGGCCGGCAAGATCGACGCCCACGCCGACTTCGTGCCGTTCGCCGAACTGTTCCCGAGCCGTGGCTTCGCCCGCAAGATCTACGACGGCGCCCAGGCCAATGCGCCGACCTTCCACGGTGCGCTGGTCGATCAGGCCTACGCGAAAAAGTACCCGGAAATCGTCGTCGCCTACCTGCGCGCCAGCATCGAGGCCAATCAACTGCTGGCCGCCGAACCTGAGAAATACAGCGAACTGATCGCCAAGGTCACCGGCGTCGATGCCGAGGTCAACTACCTGTTCCACGGCCCGCTCGGCGTGCAAACCCGCGACCTGAGCTGGAAACCGGAATATCGCCAGGCCGTGGGCACGGCCATCGATACGCTGAAGCTGCTGAAGAAGGCCGATCGCGGGCTCGATTTGAATACCTTTATTGACGATCAATACATCCGTGCGGCGTTCAAGGCTTCGAATCTGGATTACACCGCGCAACTGGGCAACTACGCGCAGACGCCGTTGAAGTCGGTCGATGCGGTGACCGGGAAAGCCATTTCGGATTTCAGTCATGTTGCGGAGATCTGGGTGCGGGGGGAGGACAAGGTCCGGCGGTATGCCTCGGCTGAAGAGGCGTTTACCGCACTGGCCGGCCTGAAGTCGGAAGGCAAGAACATCCGGGCGGTGTATGCGCAGGCGAGTGACAGCGGGATCAAGTTGCTGGCGGAGCAGGCGTGGTTTGCCAGTGATGCGAAGGGGCGGCTCAGCGCGTTTTTGCTCAAGGGCCAGGCGCAGCAATTTGCGTCGGCGCAGGGCGGGAAAGTCCTCGACTTCACGGATGCCACCACCCAAGCCGTGGCCACCCGTTAACTCAAACGTAGATCGTTCCCACGCTCCGCGTGGGAATGCCGCCATGGACGCTCTGCGTCCGCTTTGGATGTGACGCGGAGCGTCACGGGATGCATTCCCACGCGGAGCGTGGGAACGATCAGAGGTGATATATGTTTTCACGCTGGATCCCCCGAGCCGCCTCATTGCTGCTCTGCCTGCTCTTCTGGCAACTCGCCGCCAGCCACCACTGGAACCTCGGCCTCGTCACCTTCGCCAACGTCCCGACCCCGTTGGCCGTGATCGAAGCCGCATTGGGCCTCGGCGACTCCGGCAAGCTCATCCAGCACCTGACCGCCAGCCTCGGCCGGGTCTTCGCCGGCTACCTCGCGGCGCTGGTGATTGGCATCGCCCTGGGCCTGGCCATCGGCCGTTCGAAGTGGGCCGAAGACCTGCTGCTGCCACCGCTGGAAGTACTGCGCCCAATCCCCGCCGTGGCATGGATTCCACTGGCCATCCTGATGTTCCCATCCTCCGAACTGTCGATGGTCTTCATCACCTTCACCGGCGCGCTGTTCCCGATTCTGCTCAACACCGTGCACGGCGTCGAGGGCGTCGACCCGCGCCTGATTGCCTCGGCCAAAAGCCTCGGGGCCGGGCGTCGGGCGATCCTGCTGGAAGTGATCCTGCCGGGTGCCGCACCGAGCATCATCACCGGCCTCGCCATCGGCATGGGCACCTCGTGGTTCTGTCTGGTGACCGCCGAAATGATCTCCGGCCAGTTCGGCATCGGTTACTACACCTGGGAGTCCTACACCATCCAGAACTACGCCGACATCGTGGTCGGCATGTTGCTGATCGGCGTGTTGGGCATGGGCAGCAGCCTGCTGATCAAACGCCTGGGCGGGCTGTTCACGCCCTGGCATCGACCACGAGGAAAAGCCTGATGAGCGTGATGCAAACCCCGGAAGGGCGGATCGATATCCGCCAGTTATCCATCGTCCTCGGCGAAGGCCGGCAAGCGTTTGAAGCGGTGCAGGGGCTGGACTGCCAAATCGAGCCCGGCCAGTTCGTGTGCATTCTCGGCCCCTCCGGTTGCGGCAAGTCGACCTTGCTCGGCGCGCTGGCCGGGCATCTGCAGCCCCATGGCGGACAGTTGAAAGTCGACGGCACCGACGTGTCCGGCCCGTCACCGCAACGCGGCATGGTGTTCCAGCATCACACGCTGTTCCCGTGGCGCACGGTGCGCGACAACGTTGCCTTCGGCCTGAAGATGCGCGGCATCGGCAAAGTCGAGCGCCATCGCGCCGCCGATGAAATCCTCAAACTGGTCGGCCTCGAAGGTTTCGCCGAACGCTGGCCGGATCAACTGTCCGGCGGCATGCAGCAACGGGTGGAGATCGCCCGGGTGCTGGTCAACCGGCCACGGCTGTTGCTGATGGACGAACCCTTCGGCGCACTGGACGCGCTGACCCGGCTGAACATGCAGGAACTGTTGCTGGACATCTGGACGCGGATTCGCACCACCGTGGTGTTCGTCACCCATGACATCGACGAAGCGCTGTTCCTTGCCGACCGCTTGCTGGTGATGAGCGCACGGCCAGGGCGAATCATCGAAGACCTGCGCCTGGATTTCCCCCGGCCACGCACCACCGAACTGGTCACCAGCCACGAGTTCTCGCGCCTCAAGCGCCACTGCCTCGACCTGCTGCGCCACGACAACGACCGACCGCTGCCGCGCCTCAATCCGCTCGGCCTGCCTCCCGAAAATTCCTTGCCGAGATTTGCCCTGTGACCTCATTTTTTGCTGTGACCGATAACGACGACATTCTTGCCCTGCAACCACGCCTGACCGCCGATGACGCCGGTGTACGGCGGATTGCCCTGATCGATCTGGCTGACCTCGAAGAACCGGACGGTCTGCTCTGGCTGGTCGAACGTCTGGCCGAAGACCCCGCCGAAGAAGTGCGTGCCGAAGCGGCGCGTTTGCTGGAGGCCTGGGAAGACGAGCCGGTGGTTGAAGCGCTGTGCCAGGCACTGACGGATCCGTCGCCGGCGGTGCAGGCCGCTGCGGCGCAGAGCCTGAGTCTGCTCAAGACCGAAGCGGCGGGCAGGGTGATTCTACCGTGGACCGCCCATGCCGAAACCGGCGTGCGGATTGCCGCGTTCCGGGCCTTGCGCGAGTTGCGTTTCTCCGGCGCTGCGTCGGCCGCGATTCAGGCGCTGAACGATGCCGACGCCAGTGTCCGCCGCGAAGCCGTCGGCGTACTTGGCTGGCTCAAGCAACTCGACGCGTTGCCGGCACTGGCCCGCCTGGCGAGTGATGACCCGGACACCGAAGTACGTCGCGCCGCCACCGGCGCCCTGGGCCTGGCAAGTGACGCCGAAGTGCTGCCCGCATTGCGCCAGGCCTTGCAGGATCAGGCCTGGCAAGTGCGCGAAGAAGCCGCGACCACCCTTGGCAAGGTCGGCCATACCGACGCGGGCCCGGCGCTGATCGAAGCCTTGGCCGACGACTACTGGCAGGTACGCCTGCGCGCCACCCGCAGCCTCGGGCGCCTCAAGTACGTCGCGGCCCTCGACGCGTTGATCGACACCCTCGGCCATCGCATCAGCAACCTGCGCAAGGAAGCCGCGCTGGCCCTCGGCGAACTGAACGATCGCGGGGCCGTGGCCGCGTTGCAGGCCGCGCAGGACGACGGCGACCCGGAAGTGCGCAAAGCCGTGCGGATTGCCTTGAGTCAGCTGCAATGAATCCGCTGTCGGTCGGTAATTCCCAAAGCGAACACCAGTTACGGCTGAGCTGGCCGGATGGCCGCGAGCAGCTTCTCGACCATGCCGAACTGCGCCGCCAGTGCCCGTGCTCGCAATGCCGGGCGTTTCGCCTGCGGGGCTCGCCGCCCATGGTTGACCCGCGTGTGCGGGTCATCGAATTGAACGCTCAGGGCTACGGCCTGCAACTGGTGTTCAGCGATGGTCACCAGCGCGGGATTTACCCGTGGGCCTATCTGGCGCAGCTGGAGGGGATCACTGTCCCGCCGTCATCGCCGGCCGACAGCCATGGAAAATATCCAGCCCCGGCTGATACAGCGACGTCCTGACTTCGAACAACCCGAGCACCGAATGGAACAGGTTGTCATGGCTCAGATCCGGCTGGCTGCTTTTGCCTTGCAGGCAGCCACGGTCGATGCCCAGTTGCGCCAGGGTGTTGTTGCCGAACCACATCACCATCGGCACATGGGTCTGCGCTTCCGGCGCCAGCGCATAGGGCGCGGCGTGCAGGTACAGGCCGTTCTCGCCAAGCGATTCGCCATGGTCGGACACGTACAGCATCGACGTATCGAGATGGTCCTGATTGCGCTTGAGCAGCTCGATCACCTTGGCCAGGAAATGGTCGGTGTAGAGGATCGTGTTGTCGTAGACGTTGACCAGTTCGTCACGGCTGCAACTGCCTAACTGATTGGTGTGGCAGATCGGTTTGAAGCGCTCCATGTCCTTGGGGTAGCGCTCGTAGTATTCCGGGCCGTGGCTGCCGTCGGCGTGCAGGACGATGATCGCGTTGCCCTTGAGGCTGTCGATGTAGCCTTGCAGGTCGGCCAGCAGCGCTTCGTCGAGGCAATTGTTGCCGTCGCAGAACGGTCCCGGCTGATTCTTCGCGATGTCGCGGTTCGGCACCCGCAGGCAGGTGCCCTTGCAGTCGCTGTTGTTGTCCAGCCACAGCACCTGCACGCCGGCCCGTTGCAGGATGTCCAGCAGGCCTTCGTAGGTTTTGCCTTTCTTGTCGCTGTAGTCCTCGCGGGGGAACATCGAGAACATGCACGGCACCGACACCGCCGTCGAAGTGCCGCAGGAATGCACTTGGGTGAAATTGAGGATGTCGAGTTTGCTCAGCTCGGGGTTGGTTTCGCGTTCATAACCGTTAAGCGAGAAATGATCGGCCCGAGCGGTTTCGCCGACCACGAACACCATCAGCGATTTCTTCTCGCGGGAGGCCGCCTTGGCGCTCATCACCGCGTCTTCGCCGATGGCCTGCACCACAAAATGCTTTTTGATCCCCAGCCGTTGCTTGGTGTATTTGCTGATCGCGTAGATGTAGTTGGTCGGGTTGATGAAGTGGGTGAGCTTGTCTTCCTCGCGAAAGATCGGCGCGTAGGTCGAATAGAACGCGCCCACCGAAGCGCCGATTACCAACACACAGGCGACGATCACCAGCACCTTGTTCAGCAAGCCCCGAAAGAACGGCCGATACACCACCGGCCAGCGCCAGATCAACACGGCCGGCAACACACCGAGCAACAGCACGTAAGCCAGCAGTTTGCCGCTGAACAGCGCGGTTGCTTCCCCGGGATTGGTTTCGAACACGTTCTGGATCATCACCGTGTCGATGGTGATCCCGTACTCGTTCATGAAGTACGCCGCGCAGGCCGAGAGCAGGGCCACCAGAGTCAACGCCGGTTTCAGCGTCCAGCGAAACGAGACCAGCGTCAGCAGCAGGGTGATCGCTGCCCAGAGAAACAGCCCGAAAGACGCGAAAAACGCCAGTTTCTGTGCGCCTTGCAAGGTGATCAGCGTTCCCAGTGCTTTCCAGGTCGCCAGGTTGTACAGCGCCACCAGTGCCAGGGAAAACAGCAGCACCAGGCGGGTTGGAGTGATGGACGGTAAACGCAGTCCTTTGCCCAAAGCCATTTCGATACTTTCCTCTACGTCAGTCGAAAACCCATACGGTTACGCGCGTAACTGTAGAAGAGCATTGGTAAAAATTCCGTAAACATCCGGTAACAAAATCACGGTAAGTGCAAAAAAAACGTGGGCGCCAGCAGGCCGGCTCCCACGGACAACTGCGGCGGTTCAGAAGGATTTGCTGACGCTGGCGACGACCGTCGCCGTGCACACGTCCTTGAAGCCCCAACTGCTCAGACACTGGCTCTGCGAAAGGTCGGTGTCGATGTAGCTCAGGCCGAGCACCACGCCGGCCAGGTTGTGGGTCAGTTTGACTTCCCACTCCCGGTAGGACTCTTCGCTATGGCCGGACGCCGAATACATATGCGGATCCTTGAAGTCCATGTTGCCGTAGCGCAGCTTCAGCCCGGAATCGAACGGCAATTCGGTTTCATAGCCGATGTAGCTGTAGAGCGAACTCTGTTTGCTGTCGATGCCCGGCGCGTCACTGGAGTAATAGGCCGCGAGTTTCACGCCGTAGGCGCTGAGAGTCGAATACACCTCGCTCTGGTTGAACTGGCTCTCCTTGGGATACGCGTATTTGATGTAGCCCAGATCCAGGCTCACGGCCTCGGTCGCCTGCCACAGCCAACCGGCGTAGTAATCGACTTCCTGACGGGTTTTCAGGCCGCCACCGAAATCGACGTTCGAACTCCAGGCGCCAAGGTACAGGCCGCTGCTGTGGGCCAGGGTCAGACCGGCCTGCACGGCCGGGTCGTTCTGGGTCTGGGAGATGCCGCGGGTGCGGTAGTCGCTGGCCAGGGTCAGGTCGACCAGCACCGCGAAATCATCGTTCAGGGGGATTGAGTGGCTGCTCAAAGGCAGCAGGCTCAAGGAAGTGAGGGCGAGCAGGGGCAAGGCTTTCATGTGAAGTCCCGTTGTTGTGGTTGTTATGGGCAGGAAGCGGGCAAGGCTGCGCCGGACCCCGGCGACGGGCGCGGGGTCGGGCAGCGGGTACGGCGATTGTTATTAGAGGGTAGGGGCGTAGACCTGGCGGCCGGCGAACCAGGTTTGCAGGACCTGAGTGTCATGCAGGGCCTTGTCGTCGACGCTGAATACATCGCGATCGAGCACGATGAAATCGGCCTGTTTGCCGGGGCTCAGCGAGCCGATCTGTTGCTCCAGGCCGATGGTCCGCGCGGCGTTGGCGGTGTAGGCGTAGAACATGGTTTCGCGGTCCAGGCGTTCGTCGGCGTTGAGCACGCCCAGCGGCCCGGTGCGGGTGATGGCCTGGGCCATGGCGTTCCACGGGTTCGGCGAGGACACCGGCCAGTCGCTGGCGCCGGCAATCGTCGCGCCTTGTTTGAGCAGCGAATGCGCCGGGTATTGATAGCGAAAGGCGAGGGCGCTGACGTAAGGCTTGATCATGTCGGTGGTGTAGTCGTCGGCGCTGGCCCACAGCAGTTGCATCGAGGCAATCACGTTCAGCGGCTTGAAGCGGGCGAACTCCTTCGGGTTGACCATTTGCAGGTGGGTGATCGAGTGCGTTACGCCGCTCTGCCGGTCCTTGCGCGCCTGGGCGATGCCGTTCAGCGATTCGCGCACCGCGCGGTCGCCGATGGCGTGGATGTGCACCAGCCAGCTGCGCTGATCGATGGCACTGACCAGTTCGCCGAAGTGCTGCGGGTCGATCAGCAACTCACCCTGTTTGTGCGAGTTGCTGTAGGGATCGATCATCGCCGCGCTCTGGGCCGGGTATTCGATCACGCCGTCAGCGAAGATCTTGATCCCCGGCAGCGTCAGGTTGGGGATGCCCTGAAACTGCCGGCGAACCTTGTCGAGGGTGTCGAGATCGGCCGGAACGCTTTTCGGGTTGGCCACCAGCAGCGCGGCGACGTGGGCAGTCATGCCGCCGCTTTCCGACAGGGCCTTGTAGGCCGGCAGCACGCCGACGGTTTTCTCGGTGGGCTTGAGGGCGAACACCGGCTCGCCCGGCGCGGCGTTGGCGGCGGGGTCCATCCACGCGGTGATACCGAGGCTGTTGTTGAAACGCACCGCCGATTGCGCTGCCTTGAGCATGTCGGCCGGGCTCGGCACTGGCATTTTCGAGGCCACCCGATCCCAACCGGCGTCGACCACAAAGCCGTCCGGTTCACCGTTGGGCAGTTTGCCGATGGTGTCTTTTTCTGCGTCCGGCAGGGTTTTCAGCAGCGCGGCGTCGATACCCGCACGTTTGAGCATCACATTGTTGGCCCATGCGGTGTGGTGATCGCTGCCGGTGAACACCACCGGCACGTCGGTCCATTCGCCGTGGTTGAAGATTTTGCCCAGCGCTTCAGCCTTGGCCCAATACGCCGAACTCATGCCGGCCACGCTCAACACATCGCCATGCCGGGCCTTGCCGTCGTCACGCCAGCCGCGCAGGCGTTTTTCCAGTTCATCCAGACTGACTACGTCGTCTTCCATATTGGCCGAGACCATTTCCAGTCCGCCGAAAATCGCGTGGGAATGGCTGTCGATCAGGCCGGGCATCAACGCCTGACCTTTCAGGTCGATGACCTGGGTGCCGGGTTCGATCAAGGCCTTGATCTGCGCATCGCTGCCGACTTTCAGCACCTTGCCGTTCTCCACGGCCAGCGCCTGAACCTTCGCTTGAGCGCGGTCGGCGGTGAAAATATTGCCATTGAACAGCACCAGATCGGTGGCGGCCATGGCTTCCATCGAGGCAAAACTCATAGCGGCGATCAGCAGATTTTTTGTGAAAAGCGGGATGAATCTTTTCATTGAACATTTCCTTGTTATTGCGTCTGATGGCCAGATTAGTGGCTGCCAACGCCCGACAGAACGCCTCCCTCACGAAAAACGTTTTTGCCTGAATGGAAAAAGCATGGACAAGTTGGGTGCATTGAAAATGTTCGTGGTCACCGCGCAGCTCGGCAGTTTCAGCCGCGCCGCCGAGCAACTGGGCAAGACCCCGTCGGCCCTGACCAAAGCGGTCAATCATCTGGAATCTGAACTTGGGGCGCGGCTGTTCGAGCGCAGCACGCGGCGGATTCTGCTGACCGAAATCGGTCGGCTGTATCTGGAAACCGCACGCCAAGTGCTGCAACGGCTGGACGAGGCCAGCGAGGAAATCGAGCAGTTGCAGCACGGTCTGCGTGGCAGCCTGAAAATCACCGCACCGCTGGCTTACGGGCGAGCGTTTCTCGATCAGGTGTGTGACGGCTTTTTGCAGCAATACCCGCAGATCAGCCTGCAAGTGGATTTGTGCGACGAATTCGTCAATCTGCTGGAAAGCGGTTACGACCTGGCACTGCGCGAAGGGCACGATGATTTGCCGGGGTTGATCGCGCGAGTGGTCGGCAGCAATCGCCTGGCGCTGTGCGGCAGCCCCGAATACCTGGCGCGCAAGGGCTTGCCGGTCACGCCGCAAACCCTCGATCAGCATGAATGGCTGCTGTACCGGCATCCGTTGCTCAGTCGCGAATTCTGGTGGGCCGAGCGCGACGGCCAGCGCCTGAGCCTGGCGCAACCGGCAGCGCCGCTGTTGCGCAGCGACAATTACGACCTGCTGTTGGCCAGTGCCCTGGCCGGGCGCGGCTTGCTGCATACACCATTGTGGAGCGCTGCGCCGTACATCGCCGACGGGCGACTGGTGCGGGTCATGGCGGATTACGAGATCGACCCGGACAGCTTTGGCCCGCACATTCTGGCGGTGTACCCGAGTCATCGGCGGGCTACGGCCAAGGTTGTGGCGTTTATCGACTACATCGCAGGCTTTCTCGCCGAACGCGGTTTGAACTGACTCCGAGCTTCTGATCGTTCCCACGCTCCGCGTGGGAATGCAGCCCGTGACGCTCCGCGTCACTGGACGCGGAGCGTCCCTAGAGGCATTCCCACGCAGAGCGTGGGAACGATCAGTTACAGGGTTTGAGCTGACTGGCGGTGCTTGTCAGGAAAATCCCACAGGAGTACAAATGTACTCCATGACGACTCTGACTCCCCGCCGTACCGCCATCCTGACCTTTATCCGCGAACGCATCGCCGAACACGGTCAGCCCCCAAGCCTCGCTGAAATCAGCGAGGCTTTTGGTTTTGCCTCCCGCAGCGTGGCGCGCAAGCATGTGCTGGCGCTCACCGAAGCCGGGTTTATCGAGGTCAACCCGCATCAGGCCCGGGGCATTCGCCTGCTCGGGCAACCGGCGCGACCGGAATTGCTCGAAGTCCCGGTGCTCGGCCGGGTGGCCGCCGGTGCGCCCATCGGTGCCGATGCCGACCTGCACAATCGGCTGATGCTCGATCCCGCGCTGTTCTCCCGCACGCCCGACTACATGCTGCGGGTGCAGGGCGATTCGATGATCGAGGACGGCATTCTCGACGGCGACCTGGTCGGCGTGCGACGCAACCCCGAAGCGCTCAACGGCCAGATCGTGGTGGCGCGGCTCGACGGCGAGGTCACCATCAAACGCTTCGAGCGGGTCGGCGATGAGGTTCGCCTGTTGCCGCGCAACCCGGCGTATCAGCCGATTGTGGTGCGGGCCGATCAGGATCTGGCCATCGAAGGGGTGTTCTGCGGTCTGGTGAGGCAAGGCTGATGGGTGCCGTCGTTGCGCTGGATACGCTGTTCAATGGCGGCCAGGTCTGGAAGGGCCGGCCTGCGCCACCGGCCGCCAGCCCGCAACCCACCGGGCACGCGGCGCTGGACGCAGCGTTGCCCAGTGGCGGCTGGCCGGAAGCGGCACTGAGCGAAATCCTGCTGGCCGGGCCCGGTGTCGGTGAACTGCAACTGGTGTGGCCGACCCTGGCGCGGCTGTCGGCGGCGGGGGAGCGCATTGTGCTGGTGGCGCCGCCGTTTGTGCCGTACCCGCAGGCCTGGGCCAATGCCGGGGTCGATCTGCGTCAGTTGTCGGTGATCCGGGCCAGCGAACGCGATGCCTTGTGGGCGGCGGAACAATGCCTGCGCTCGGGCAGTTGCGGCGCGGTGCTGTGCTGGCCGCACAAGGCCGATGACCGCGCCTTGCGCCGTTTGCAGGTGGCGGCGGAAACCGGCCAGACCCTGGCGTTCGCGTGGCGCCCCTTGAGCGAAGCGGTCAACCCGTCGCCGGCCGCGTTGCGCATTGCCATCGATGCGCGGCCGGCGCAGTTGCGCGTGCTCAAGTGCCGGGGCGGTCTGGCGCGCAGCGCACCGATTGCCTTCACCGTGGGGCATTGAGGTCGCCATGCGCTGGGTTTGCATTCTGTTTCCGCAATTGGCCCTCGACGCCGTGCTGCGTCAGCGGCCCGATCCCGAGCAGCCGTTGGCGCTGCTCAGCGGCCCGGCCCAGCGCCGGGTGCTGCAAGCGGTCAACCCGGCGGCGCGGGCCCTGGGCTTGCGTCCGGGGCAGTCGATGACCGCCGCGCAGGCCATGAGCAAAGGGTTCGCCACTGTCGATTACGATTCGGCCGAGGTCGAGCACTGGCAGCAGTTTCTCGCCGCCTGGGCCTATCGCTTCAGCGCCCAGGTCAGCGTGCATTACCCGCGCACCGTGGTGTTCGAGATCGAATCGAGCCTCGGTCTGTTCGGTTCCTGGGCGCAGTTCGAGGCACGCTTGCGCACGGAGCTGACCGAGCTGGGTTTTCGTCATCGCATCGTCGCCGCGCCCAATCCGGTGGCGGCGCGGGTGTTGGCCAACGCCTACGACGGATTGGTGGTGCCCGACGGTGAAGCCCTGCGTCATCATCTCGGGCAATTGGCGGTCGACCGCATCGGCCTTGAACCGAGCGTGGCCACGGCGCTGTCGCGCATGGGCCTGCGTAACCTCCATCAGGTGCAGAACCTGCCGCGTCAGGCCCTGGCCCGACGTTTCGAGGCACCGATGCTCAAGCACCTGGACACGCTGTTCGGTGCACGGCCGCTGGCGCTGGCGTTCTACCTGCCGCCGGATCGCTTCGACGTGCGCATCGAACTCAATTTCGACGTGCAGTCCCATCAGGCGCTGCTGTTCCCCTTGCGCCGCCTGACGTCCGATCTGGCGGCTTTTTTGTGCGGGCGCGACAGCGGCGTGCAGCGCTTCGATCTGCACCTGGAACATGCGGGGTTGCCGGACACGCTGATCAAGGTCGGCCTGCTCAGCGCCGAACGCGATCCGGCGATGCTCTTTGAACTGGCCCGTGGTCGATTGGAGCAGGTGCAGGTCGAAGCCCCGGTGCGCGGTTTTCGTCTGCGCGCCGAGGACCTGCCGAGTTTCGTGCCGCAGTTTCAGGAACTGTTCGACGACCGTCCGCAGCAGACCTTGCCCTGGGAGCAATTGCGCGAACGCCTGCGCGCACGGCTGGGGGATGAAGCGGTACAGGGCCTGCGCTTTCAGGCCGACCATCGCCCGGAGTGCGCGTGGCAGAACGCCGACGACAAACAACGTTGCCCCGCATTGCCGGGCGTGCAGCGTCCGGGCTGGTTGCTGGGCGAGCCGCAGTCCGTGCCGGAAGGTTCGGCGCGCATTCTCATGGGCCCGGAGCGCATCGAGTCCGGCTGGTGGGACGGTGACGACGTGCGCCGCGACTATTACCTGATCCAGAACCGCGCCGGCCAGCAAGGCTGGGCGTACCGGGCAGTGGGTGAGGTCGGCCCGTTGTGGCTGCAGGGCTGGTTCGCATGAACCAGGGTTATGCCGAGCTGCACTGCCTGTCGAATTTCAGTTTCCAGCGCGGCGCGTCCAGTGCGCTGGAACTGTTTCAGCGCGCGAAAAAGCACGGCTATCAGGCGCTGGCGATCACCGATGAATGCACCCTGGCCGGGATCGTCCGTGCCTGGCAGGCGGCTAAATCCGTGGAGCTGCCGCTGATCATCGGCAGCGAAATCCGTATCGAGAACGGCCCGAAACTGGTGTTGCTGGTGGAGAGCATCGAGGGTTATCAGGCGTTGTGCGGCTTGATCACCCAGGCTCGGCGGCGTACCCGGAAAGGTCAGTATCAAATACTGCGCGAGGACTTCAGCGAACCGTTGCCGGGATTGCTGGTGCTGTGGGTGCCGGATGCGGTCGATGACGTGGAAGAGGGTCGCTGGCTGAAGCAGACCTTCGGCGAACGACTGTGGCTGGCGGTGCAGTTGCATCGTGGGCAGAACGATCAGCAGCGGCTGGCCGCACTGCTGAGTCTGGCGGATGAACTGCAGATTCCAGCCGTGGCCAGCGGCGATGTGCACATGCACGCCCGTGGCCGACGGGCCTTGCAGGACACCATGACCGCGATCCGTCACCACGTCCCGGTGGCCGAAGCCGGATTGCGCCTGCACCCCAACGGCGAGCGGCATTTGCGCAGCCTCGATGTATTGCGCGAGCTGTATCCACAGACCTTGCTGAACGAATCGCTAAAGCTGGCCCGGCGCTGCACCTTCGATCTGGGCGAGTTGCGTTATCAATACCCCAAAGAGCTGGTGCCCGAGGAACACAGCGCCAGTTCCTGGCTGCGCCACCTGACCGAACAAGGCATCGCCTGGCGCTGGCCGCAAGGCGCACAACCCAAGGTGCTCAAGCAGATCGACGATGAGCTGGAGCTGATCGCCGAACTCGGCTACGAAAGCTACTTCCTCACCGTGCACGACGTGGTGCGCTTCGCCCGGGAGCAGAAAATCCTCTGTCAGGGCCGGGGCTCGGCGGCCAACTCGGCGGTGTGTTTCGCTTTGGGCATCACCGAGATCGACCCGGACCGCACCACTCTGCTGTTCGAGCGTTTCATGTCGAGGGAGCGCAACGAACCGCCGGACATCGACGTGGATTTCGAGCACGAGCGCCGGGAAGAAGTCCTGCAATACGTGTTTCGTCGTTATGGTCGCCGTCGTGCCGCGCTGACGGCGGTGGTCAGCACCTACCACGCCTCCGGTGCGATCCGCGATGTGGCCAAGGCGCTGGGGCTGCCGCCGGACCAGATCAATGCGCTGGCCGACTGCTGCGGTCACTGGAGCGATGAAACGCCACCCGTGGAGCGCCTGCGCGAGGGCGGTTTCGACCCCGAAAGTCCGCTGCTGCACCGGGTGCTGAGCCTGACCGGGCAACTGATCGGCTTCCCCCGGCACCTGTCGCAGCACCCCGGTGGTTTCGTGATATCCGAGCAACCGCTGGACACGCTGGTGCCGGTGGAGAACGCCGCCATGGCTGATCGCACGATCATCCAGTGGGACAAGGACGATCTCGACGCCGTCGGGTTGCTCAAGGTGGATATCCTCGCCCTCGGCATGCTCAGCGCGATCCGCCGCTGTTTCGACCTGCTGCGCCGTCATCGCCATCAGGACCTGAGCCTGGCCACCATCCCGCCTGAGGATCGCCCGACCTACGACATGATCAGCCGCGCCGACACCATCGGCGTGTTCCAGATCGAGTCCCGGGCGCAGATGTCGATGCTGCCGCGCCTGCGCCCGCAAACCTTCTACGACCTGGTGATCGAGGTGGCCATCGTCCGGCCGGGGCCGATCCAGGGCGGGATGGTTCATCCGTACCTGCGCCGTCGGAATCAGGAGGAAGAGGAAACCTATCCGTCACCGGAGCTGGAAGTGGTGCTCAAGCGCACCCTCGGTGTGCCGCTGTTTCAGGAACAGGTGATGCAGATCGCCATCGTTGCCGCCGACTATAGCCCCGGCGAAGCTGACCAGTTGCGCCGCTCCATGGCCGCGTGGAAACGCCACGGCGGGCTGGAACCGCACAAGGAACGACTGGCCGCCGGCATGAAGAAAAACGGCTACAGCCCGGAATTCGCCGCGCAGATCTTCGAGCAGATCAAGGGCTTCGGCAGTTATGGTTTCCCCGAGTCCCACGCTGCCAGTTTTGCCTTGCTGACCTATGCCAGTTGCTGGCTCAAGTGCCACGAACCGGCGGCGTTCGCCTGTGCGCTGATCAACAGCTGGCCGATGGGTTTCTACAGTCCGGATCAGATTCTTCAGGATGCGCGCCGGCATCATTTGCAGATCCGCCCGGTGGATGTACGCGCCAGTGACTGGGATTGCAGCCTGGAGCCGATTGCCGGCGAGCAACCGGCCATCCGCATGGGCCTGCGGATGATCAAGGGCTTTCGCGAGGAGGATGCCCGGAGCATTGAAAAGGCTCGGGCGAGGGGGGCGTTTGCCGATGTCGCCGATCTGGGTGAGCGGGCCGGGCTCGACAGTCGCGCCCAGGCGCTGCTGGCTGATGCCGGGGCGTTGCGCGGCCTGGCTGGTCACCGCCATCGGGCACGCTGGGAAGTGGCTGGGGTGCAGAAACAGCTCGGGCTGTTTGCCGGGTTACCGAGTCAGGAAGAGCCGGATGTGTTACTGCCGACGCCGAGTGTCAGCGAAGACCTGTTCACCGACTACGCCACCCTTGGTACCACGCTGGGGCCGCACCCGCTGACGCTGTTGCGCAACGAGTTGCGGGCGCGGCGCTGTCGCAGTTCCCGGGAGTTGCTGGAGGTCGAACACGGCCGGCCGGTCAGCGTGGCGGGGCTGGTGACCGGGCGTCAGCGGCCGGGCACTGCCAGTGGCGTGACCTTCGTGACCCTGGAAGACGAGTTCGGCAACGTCAACGTGGTGGTCTGGCGCGATCTGGCCGAGCGTCAGCGGCAGGTGCTGGTGGGCTCGCAATTGCTCAAGGTCGATGGCCGCTGGGAGCGTGAAGGCGAGGTGCGGCACCTGATTGCCGGACGCCTGAGCGATCTGACTCCGCTGCTCAACGGCATCCGCGTACAGAGCCGCGACTTCCACTGACAACCCGAACTGATCGTTGATCGTTCCCACGCTCTGCGTGGGAATGCCGCCATGGACGCTCCGCGTCCACTGTGACGCAGAGCGTCACGGTATGCATTCCCACGCGGAGCGTGGGAACGATCAGCACGAGCAGCACGCGGAGCGTGGGAACGATCAGCACGAGCAGCACACGGAGCGTGGGAACGAGTAATAGCTTTCAGCGCTGTGGCCAAAACCGCTCGCCACCCCCCGGTGCCTCCGTCCACGCTTGCAACGAGCGGGTCGGCAGGTCGAAGTAGTCCCGGGTCCGTGCATAACCATGCCCGCCCATGCGCCCGATCGCATCCAGCCCCAATTGATCGATGTACAGGGTTTTCGGATCGATCAACTCGTCGCGCACATGCGCCATCAACACCTCGCCAAAAATGATCTCCCGCGACTGGCCGATGTTCAGCGCCATCATCCGTCGACATTCCAGCGCCACGGGTGCTTCGCCGATTCGCGGGCATTTGACCGAAGTGCCGGGAATCGCCGTCAGCCCTGCTGCGGTCAACTCATCGAAGCCCGGCGCGAACGGCACGGCGCAGACGTTCATGGCCTCCACCAAGGCGTCACTGACGATGTTGACGGTGAACTCCTGATTCATCTGGATATTGCGCGTGGTGTCCTTCGGGCTCTGGTCGCCGTAGTTCTCCACGCCGAGCGCGAGAATGGGCGGGTCCGCCGACAGCGCATTGAAAAAACTGAACGGCGCGGCATTGACCCGGCCTTCGCCGTCGATGGTGGTGACCAGCGCAATCGGGCGCGGCACCACGCTGCCGATCAGAATCTTGTACTTTTCCCGTGGGCTCAGTTGGCTGAAATCGAAGCTGTGCATGGCAGTGTTCTCTAAAGAAGTGGATCGATGGCGCTCAACGGCGCCTCGGCGCTGTAGTCGTCGGCGAACGCAATGGCCGGCTGGAACAGGGTTTTCCAGTCCGGTCGGCCAAAGGTCCGGTCGCTGTGGCTGCGCATCAGTTTTTCGTATTGGCGCTGGGCCTGACGTTGCAGAGTGGGGTAGTCGACGCCGATGACCTGACCGTCGTGCATCACGCAGCGACCGTCGATGTAACTGGCGATGCAGTCGTCGCCGCGCCCGGCCAGCAGCAGGTTTTTCAGTGGATCGAACAGCGGGCCCAGGTGCAGGCCGCGCAGGCTGAACACGGTGATATCAGCCTTGGCGCCGGGTGCCAGGCGACCGAGGTCATCACGGCCCAATGCCTTGGCGCCGCCGAGGGTCGCGGCGTTGTACAGGTCGAGGCTGCTGGTCAGCGATGGACCACCTTCCATGAGCCGGGCGATGTTCAAACCGTGGCGCATGTTGGCCAGCAAATCCGCCGGCCAGGTGTCGGTGCCGAGGGCAAAGTTGATGCCTTTGGCCCGATAGCGGCCGAACGAATTCAGCGCCTCGCCATCACGGGCGAACACCAGCGGGCAGTGCACCAGACTGGCGCCGCCGTCGATGACCCGTTGCAAGTCGTCATCTCCCGAGGTGTAAATGCCGTGGGGCAACAGGCTGCGCGGGTTGAGCAAATCCAACCGCTGCAACCAGCCCAGCGGCGTGGTGCCGCGCAACTGTTCGACCATCGCTGCTTCGCCGGGCGCCTGACAGCAATGCAGACGCATCGGTGCGTTCAGTTCGCGGCTCAAGGCGGACGTACGCTGAAGCAGCGCCGGGGTGCAGGTCTGGATGCGATCCGGCAGCAGCGCACCGCGAATCAACCCGGCGTGGGCGCCATCGAAATCCTTGAAAAACCGTTCGGCCGCGTCCAGCCCCGCCAGGCCCCGAGCCTCATCCCAGTGATGGGCGAGGGTGCCGTCGGCGCGCCAGTAACTCATGCCGCTCATGTAGCAGGGGCCGAGATAGGTGCGCAGTCCCAGTTCGCCGGCCACGTCGGCGACCGCCGCGAACTCGTCGTAGGTCTCCGCCCATTCGCGGTAGTACATCGAGGTGATCGGCATCGCTGTGGTGATGCCGTTGCGGATCAACTGGGTGAAGGCGTAGCGGTATTTGAAGACCTCTTCTTCCGGGCTGAACGACTCGTGCGGGCCGGCGGCCAGATACTCCGCCGACCACATCCGGCCCATGGCGCGCTCGTCGCCGTTATCCAGGGTCAGCACCGTGGAATCGAGATCGCCGAGGGCGTCGAGGTCGATGAAACCGGGACCGATCAGCGCATTGCCGTAGTCGATCCATTGATCCACCGGCCCTTGGTATCCGCGCCCGACAAACTCGATCCGTGAACCGGCGAACACCACTTCACCATCGCGCCACAGCACATGTTGCGTGCCGTCGAAACCGACCACGCAACCGGCCTTCAGGCCGATCCGTTTCACAGACGGCTGCCCAGCAGACGACCGCCGCTGGCGATCAGTTCGCCGCCGCGATAGACCTGACGCACTGGCCGCGCGACTACCGCTTCACCAAGGGTTTCGACCGGCATCAGCAGAAAGTCTGCCGGCCGGCCGATTCCAAAACCATACTCTTCAACACCCAATGCGCGGGCACCGTTCACGGTCGCCGCGTCGAACGCCGCCGCCAGTTCATCGTCCTTGCCCAGGTCAAAACGGAACGCCAGCAGCATCGCCCGTTCCAGCATGTCGCCATTACCCATCGGCGACCACGCGTCACGAATGCCGTCGGAACCGAGGCAGACGTTGACGCCTGCCTCGCGCAGCGCCAGAAATGGCGGCACCGCGCAGTCGGCCGGTGCCGAACTCATCAGCGAAATCCCCAGCGCCGCGAGGCGTTCGGCGACCGGTTTGACCTGACTCCACGGCAGCATGCCGAGGCAATAGGCGTGGCTGATCATCACCCGGTTCTGCAGGTTGAAACGCTCGGTGTAATCGGCGATCCGGGCGATCTGCCACAGGCCCAGTTCACCTTTGTCGTGCAGGTGAATATCGACGCCGCGCTGGAATTCGCGGGCCAGTTTGAACACGAAATCCAGTTGCGCGATCGGGTCGTTGTCGATGCCGCAGGGGTCGAGGCCGCCGACATTCTCCACGCTCAAGGCCATGGCTTCGCGCATCAGTTCGGCGGTGCCGGGTCGGCTGATCAGGCCGGTTTGCGGGAATACCACCAGTTGCAGGTCGATCAGGTCGCTGTAGGTTTCGCGCAGGTGTTGCATGGCCTCGACGTGGCGCAGGCCGAATTCCGGGTCGATGTCGACGTGGCAACGCATCGTCAAAGAACCCCGGGCGATGCAGTTTTCCAGCAGGGCGCCGGCGCGTTCGGCGATCGGCGCCTTGACTTCACGCAGGACGCGGCGCTCGTTGCTGATGTAGTCCTTGAGCGTCGGGCCGGCGCTGTTCGGGCGCCAGGGCTGGCCGTACAGGGTCTTGTCGAGGTGGACGTGGCTTTCCACCAGCGGCGCGGTCAGGAGCTGGTTCTGGCCGTCGATGTCGGTGGCGGCCAGTGGAGCATCGGAGGCCGGGCGGCGTTGGGTGAACTTGCCGTTTTCGATCAGCAGGTCTTCGGCGGGGGCGCCGTAGGGGCGGATGTTTCTGAGCCAGCGGGGGTGGGACATTTCATACCTCTGTTTCTAGGTTGTCTGGGCGGGCCTCATCGCTGGCAAGCCAGCTCCCACAGGGATTGGTGTCGCTCACAGATCCAGTGTGAGAGTTGGCTTGCCAACGATGGCCGCAACTCGGTCTTGAGTCAGGTGATCAACCCTTGAGCTTCGACCAGATCCGATCCTGCAGCTCCCGCGCCTTGTTGCTGCATTCCTTCTCCGGCCGCAGCCGCGAGGCGTATTCCTCGGGCATGTTGATCGCGTCCATGACCTTCCATTTCGCATCCAGCAACTGATCGCTCTGAATCCCGTTGGCATAGGCAATCGCGTTGGACACGGCCGCCGCGTTTTCCGGTTTCATCATCCAGTCGATGAAAATCTTCGCGTTGCCTGGGTGCGGCGCGCTTTTCGGTACGGCGAAGTTGTCCTGGAACATTGCCAAGCCTTCTTTCGGGTACACGTACTTGATGGTGCTCTTCTGCAACGTGGCGCGGGCCGTCGAGCCGTTCCAGTTCTGCATCATGATCACTTCGCCCGAGGCCATGCGGTCGACGGTGTTGTCGGAGCTGTACATCTTCAAAAACGGTTTCTGTTTTTGCAGCAGTTCGAGGATGCGTTTGGCGTCCTGCGGGTTTTCCGTGCATTCGTCGACATTCAGGTAATGACTGGCGGCGTTGATCACGCTGCTGGAGGTATCGAGGGCGGCGAGCTGGCCTTGCAGTTCCTTGCGCGGCTCGAAGAATTCTTTCCACGAATCATCGAGCTTGCCGCCCGGTACCCGTGCGCTGTCATAGGAAAACCCGGTGGTGCCCCACAGGTACGGCGCCGAAAACTTGCGGCCCGGGTCGAAGCTTGGGTCGCGGAACGGGCCTTTGACGTACTGGAAGTTGTTCAGGGTCGGCGCGTCGATTTCCAGCAGCAGGTCCTGCTTGATCAGCGTCTGCATGATCGACTGCGACGGCACGATCACGTCATACGCGGCGCCGCCGGCCTGCAACTTGGCGAGCAGGGTTTCGTTGCTGTCATAGCCGTCCATGGTGACCTTGATCCCGGTCTCCTTTTCGAACTTGGCCAGCAGGTCCACCGGGTAGTAATCAGTCCAGTTGTAGAAAAACAATTCCTTGGGCTCGGCGGCGTGGGCGCCGAACGCGATGAAACAACTCAGGGCCAGACCGGATACTGCCAGACGCATGTTTTTCACTTTCATGAGCGCGCTCCAGGTTTATTGTTGTTTGCCGCGTTGGCCGAGCCAGAAGGCCAGCACCACCAGCACGATGGAAATCACCAGCATCAGGGTCGAAATCGCGTTGATCTCGGGCGTTACCCCGGCCTTGATCGCCGAGAAGATGTACACCGGCAACGTGGTCGAACCGGGCCCGGCGACGAAGAAGGTCATGATGAAATCGTCGAGGCTGACCACGAACGCCAGCACCGAACCGGACAACACCGCCGGCCACAGCAGCGGCAGGGTCACGCGGCGAAACACCTGCCACGGATTGGCGTACAGGTCGTTGGCGGCCTCCAGCAGGCTCTTGTCCAGATCGTTGAGCCGTGCGCGGATCGGCAGGTAGGCGAACGGAATGCAGAAGCCGATGTGCGCGACGATCACCGTCATCAGCCCAAGCTTGATCCCCAGCGCCATGAACAGCAGCAGGGTGGCCACGGCGGTGACGATCTCCGGCAGAATCAGCGGCAGGTTGATCCCGCCCTCGACCATTTTCTGTCCGTAGAACGGCCGGTAAGTCGCCAGGGCTGCGAGCAGTGCAATCGTCGTGGCGCAGACTGTGGCGATGGTCGCGACGATGATCGAATTCAGCGCTGCGGTCTGGATCGATGGATTGGCCAGGATCCGCCCGTACCAGGCGAACGAGAACTCGGTCCACACCGTCGCCGAGCGGTTGGCGTTGAAGCTGTAGGCGATCAACACCAGGATCGGCACGTACAGGTAGGCGAAGATCAGCAGGCTGATTTCCCGGGTTGCGGGGAGTTTTTTCAGGTGCAGAGAGATCATGCTTTCGCTCCCCGGTTCAGGGTTTTCGCCGTGCTACGGCTGTAGAGGGCGTAGAGCACCAGGGACAACAGCAGAATCCCCAGCAACAGGAACGACAGCGAACTGCCCAGCGGCCAGTTGCGCGCGGTGCCGAATTGCTGCTGGATCAGGTTGCCGATCATCAGGGTCTTGCCGCCGCCGAGGATCGCCGGGGTGATGAAGGCGCCGAGGCTCGGCACGAACACCAGCAACGCGCCGGCAATCACGCCAGGCATCGACAGCGGCAGGATGATCCGGCGCAGCGCATGCCAGCGGTTGGCGCCCAGGTCATAGGCGGCTTCCACCAGACGCCAGTCGAGTTTTTCCAGGGTCGAGTAGATCGGCAAAATCATGAACGGCAGGAAGCTGTAGACCAGACCGACGCTGACGGCGAAGTCGTTGTAGAGCAGGGTGATGCCGCCGGCACTCGGGAACAGCGCGTTGAGGCTCTGGGCGACCCAGCCCTGTTCGCGCAGGATGATCAGCCACGCGTAGTTGCGGATCAGCAGGTTGGTCCAGAACGGAATGGTGATGAGCAACACCATCAGATTGCGTCGGCGCGGGGTCAGGCTCGACATCCACAGCGCCACCGGAAAGCCGAACAGAAAGCACAACACCGTGGTGCCACCGGCCTGGAACACCGAGCGCAACAGCGCCTGGGCGTAGACCCAGTTCAGCTCCAGTTCGCCGTCAAAACCTTCCTGGAAAAACAGCTGCACATAACTCTGCAGTTGCCATTGAGCCTGCCAGTCGACACCACCGTAGGTGTTGCGCGGCAGCAGGCTGATGTAACCCATGATCCCCAGCGGAATGGCGATCAGGGCGAGCAGGGTCAACACCACCGGGCTGAGCAACAGCGCGCGGTTGAGGGAGGGGGAAGTGCTGCTGACGCTCATCTCAGGCCTCCATCAACAGGCAGGCCTGGGGCGGCAGGTGCACTGACACGCTTTCGCCGACGACGCGACCACGGTTCAGGCCTTCGTTGTTTTCCCGCAGCATGACTTTGATGTCGTTGTTCAAGCGGCACTGGTACAGCGTCGCGGTGCCGACATACAGCACCGCTTCGATCACACCGCGCAGATGATGCGGCTGATCCGCTGCAACCAGTTGCGAGCGCTCGGGCCGGAATGCCAGCTGCACGCTGCTGCCATTGACGCCTTGGGGCGGGCAGGGGATTTCCACCGGCATGCCGTTGGGTACGAAGATGTTTTCGTTGTGTTCGCCGCGTTTGAGTTGGCCGGGAAGGAAATTGATGTCGCCGATGAACTGGGCGACGAAGCGGTGCTGCGGGCGTTCATAGATGTCGGTCGGGGTGCCGATCTGCAGGATCTTGCCGGCGGACATCACCGCGATCCGGTCGGACAGGGTCAGCGCCTCTTCCTGATCGTGGGTGACGAAGATGAAGGTAATGCCGGCTTCCTGCTGCACGCGCTTGAGTTCGACCTGCATTTCCTTGCGCAGCTTCAGGTCCAGCGCCGACAGCGGCTCGTCGAGCAACAGCACTTTGGGCTTCGGCGCCAGGGCCCGGGCCAGAGCCACGCGCTGCTGCTGGCCGCCGGATAATTGCGCCGGTTTGCGCCCGGCCAGGTGCTCCATCTGCACCAGCGCGAGCATTTCGTCGACCCGTCCGGGAATCGCCTTGCGATCAAGACCCTGCATCTCGAGGCCGAAGGCGATATTCTGCGCGACACTCATGTGCGGAAACAGCGCGTAACTCTGGAACACCGTGTTGACCCGACGCTTGAACGGCGGCAGGTGATTGACCGTTTCGCCTGCCAGACGGATCTCGCCGTCGCTGACGTGTTCGAAACCGGCGATGGTGCGCAGCAGGGTGGTCTTGCCGCAGCCCGAGGGGCCGAGGAGGGTGAAGAATTCGTTGTCGGCGATGTTCACCGACACGTTGTCGAGGGCAGGCGCGAGGCCAGGGTCATCAGAATACCGCTTGGATACGTTACGCACTTCAATGGCTATTGGTTGACCCATAATGGTGCAATCCTCTAATTATTGTATGCAATATCTGAATGCAATTTAGAAATACCCGGATTAATCTGCTGGCGCAACCCCCCATTTCCCTGACTGAGTCGCTCGTCGGGCAGCGCTGCCAGCATTGAAGGAGTTTTCAGATGACCGAGAAAAAACCGGAAACCACGGTCGACCGCGTCTACCAAGGGGTTTACGAGGCGATCAGCAAACGTTCGCTGCGTCCAGGGATGAAGCTGGGCGAGGCGTCGCTGGCAGAATTGTTCAATGTCAGCCGCACGTCGGTTCGCGCGGCGCTCAAGCAATTGGAGGCCGACGGACTGGTCACCACCGAGCCCAATAAAGGTGCGTCGGTGTCGCTGCCCAGCGATGAGGAAATCCGGTCGCTGTTCGAAACCCGGCGTCTGGTCGAGATCGGTATCGTCACCGAACTGTGCCGGCGCAAGGACTCTGCGGTGATGCAGGACTTGCGCGATCATTTGCTGCTCGAGGACGAAGCCCACGAAGCCGGCGACCACGAGCGACTGATCCACCTGCTGGGCGAGTTCCACATCAAGCTCGCCCGCAGCCTGAATAACCCGGTGCTGCTCGACTGGTTCCAGAAGTTGATTTCCCGCGCCTCGCTGTACGCCGCGGCGCTGGATGACGACAGCCACGAAGCCTGTCGCGACGACGAACACCTGCGCCTGATCGAGTACATCGAGGCTGGCAATCAGAGCGCCGCCATCGAGCTGACCTGCATACACCTGGACGGCATCCAGAAGGCGATTCTCGACGTCGCTGCGAAGCTCAAGACCGGCTACCATCCGCTCAAACATCTGATCGAAGTCTGAACGTCGAGCCGGGGTGAAATCGGCTATACCTCTAATGAAACCATCGTTGCCCGATGCGCTCGAAACAGACGGGCGCGACGTTTGATCGCGCAGCGATAGATCCGGATCAACCACAAGGCGTTGAAGCAGCTGATGCAGTTTTTATCCGATAGCCATGGGTGTGACGGCTGGCAAGGCGAGATGGCCGGGCGAATCCGTGCGTTCGACTGGAGCAGGACCGATCTGGGCCCGCTCGAAACCTGGCCGGCCAGCCTGTGCAGCACAGTGCAATTGATGCTGGCATCGCCGCTGCCGATGGTCATGCTCTGGGGCCATGCCGGCTACATGATCTACAACGACGCTTACTCACGATTCGCCGGCGGACGACATCCCTACCTGCTCGGATCGCCGGTGGAACTGGGCTGGCCGGAGGTGGCCGATTTCAACCGGCATGTGGTCGACACCTGTCTGGCCGGCGGCACCCTGGAATATCGCAACAAGGTCCTGGTGTTGCTGCGCGACGGCGTACCCGAGGATGTCTGGCTCGATTTGTATTACAGCCCGGTGGCCAACGATGCCGGTGTGCCTTCGGGCGTCATGGCGATGGTGGTGGAAACCACTGAACTGGTGCTGTCCGAACGCTTGCGTCAGGCCGCCGAAGACGCTTATCGCGCCGATAACGAGCGGGTGCGACTGGCATTGAATGCCGGGGCACTGCTCGGCTCCTTTGTCTGGGACGTCAGAAACAACGTACTGTCGGCCGACGAGCGTTTCGCCCGGACATTTTCCTATCCGCCTGATCAAGACCTGAGCAATCTGCCGCAGCATATCGCCGAAGCGCACATTCACCCGGACGATCGCAATTGGGTAAAGGAGTGTGTGGAGAATTCGGTCCGCACCGGCGAGCCCTACAACGCCGAGTACCGGGTGGTGCGTGCCGATGGCAGTTGTCTGTGGGTGCTCGCCAGTGGCGCTTGCGAATTCGACGAGCAGGGCCGACCGTTCCGTTTTCCCGGTGTGCTGATCGACATTAACGAGCGCAAGGCGGCTGAAGAGTCACTGCTCAAGTTCACCCGCAACCTCGAACAGCGTGTCGCGGATGAAGTCGAGGCGCGCCTCGCCGCCGAAGAGCAATTGCGCCAGTCGCAGAAACTCGAATCCATCGGCGGCCTCACCGGCGGCGTGGCTCACGACTTCAACAACCTGCTGCAAGTGATCGCCGGCAACCTGCACCTGTTGGCGCGGCATGAACCGGACAATGCCAACGTCCAGCGTCGGGTCAGCGCTTCGCTGGCGGCGGTGGAGCGTGGCGCCAAGCTGTCTTCGCAACTGCTCGCGTTTGCCCGGCGTCAGCCGCTGTCGCCGGCCGTGTGCAATCCCCGGCAAATCTTCGACGGTGTGGGCGAGTTGCTGCAACGGGCGCTGGGCGAAACCATTCAGATCGACGTACAACTGCCGGACGAACCTTGGCACATCAACGTCGATCGCAATCAACTGGAAAACGCCATTCTCAATCTGGCGATCAATGCCCGGGATGCCATGAAGGGCGAGGGCACGATTGTGCTCGGTGCCTCGAATCTCTCACTGGATCGGGCGTTCTGCTCGGGCAAAGGCATCGTGCCGGGGGATTTCGTCCGGGTTTCGGTCAGTGACAGCGGCGTGGGCATTGCCCCGCACATGCTCGAGCAGGTGTTCGAACCGTTCTTCACCACCAAGGCCGACGGCCAGGGCACCGGTCTCGGTTTGAGCATGGTGTTCGGTTTCGTCAAGCAGAGCGGCGGTCATGTCGAGATCGACAGTCGGATCGGCGAAGGCACGCGGGTGCAGTTGTACTTCCCGCGCAGCCTGCGCCCCGTGCTTGATGACTCGCCGAGCGTCAATTATCAGCAGGCGGGCGGTCACGAGACGATCCTGGTGGTCGAGGACAACGAAGCGGTGCGCACCTCGGCGGTCGAGCTGTTGCGCGAAGAAGGCTACCGCGTGCTGACGGCCGGCAACGGTGACGCGGCCATGCAGATGTTGATGGAAGGCGCTCGGGTCGACCTGATTTTCACCGACGTGGTCATGCCCGGTCTGATCAAGAGCTCCGATCTGGCGGCGTGGGCCAAGGTGCAAATGCCGCCGGTGGCCGTGCTGTTCACCTCGGGCCACACCCGCGACATCATCTCGCGCAACCACCAGCTCAGTCCCGACACCCATTTGCTCGGCAAACCCTATGGCCCCGAAGCATTGCTGCAGATGATCCGTTCCGTGCTCAGCACCTGAGCTCCAATCCCCTGACCAAGGCTGGCCGATGACTTCCAGACGCAATTCCAGTTCTGCCGCCGGCATGGTTCGCGTGCGCGGTGCCCGTGAACACAATCTGAAGAACGTGGACGTCGACATTCCTCGCGATGCACTGGTGGTGTTCACCGGCGTGTCGGGGTCGGGCAAGTCGTCGCTGGCGTTTTCAACGCTGTATGCCGAAGCCCAGCGACGCTATTTCGAATCGGTGGCGCCCTATGCGCGAAGGCTGATCGATCAGGTTGGCGTGCCGGACGTCGATTCCATCGAAGGCCTGCCGCCGGCCGTGGCCCTGCAGCAACAGCGCGGCACGCCGAGCACGCGTTCGTCGGTGGGCAGCGTCACCACGTTGTCGAGCCTGATCCGCATGCTGTACTCGCGCGCCGGCAGCTACCCACCGGGTCAGCCGATGCTGTATGCCGAGGATTTTTCACCGAACACGCCGCAGGGCGCGTGCCCGCAATGCCATGGACTGGGCCGGGTCTACGAGGTCACCGAGGCGTTGATGGTGCCGGATCCGAATCTGACCATCCGCCAGCGCGCCGTAGCCTCATGGCCGCTGGCCTGGCAGGGGCAGAACCTGCGCGACATCCTGGTGACCATGGGTATCGATGTCGATATCCCGTGGCGCAAGCTGCCGAAAAAACAGCGTGACTGGATCCTCTTCACCGAGGAAACACCAACCGTTCCGGTGTACGCCGGGCTGACGCCGGAAGAAACCCGCGTCGCCCTCAAGCGCAACATGGAGCCCAGTTATCAAGGCACCTTCACTGGCGCCCGGCGCTACATCCTGCATACCTTCACCCATTCGCAAAGTGCGCTGATGAAGAAGCGCGTGTCGCAGTTCATGATCGGCAGCCTCTGCCCGTTGTGCGATGGCAAGCGCCTCAAGCGTGAGGCGCTGTCGGTAACGTTTGCCGGGCATGACATCGGCGAGTTGTCGCGGATGTCTCTGTTGCAAGTCGCCGAGGTTTTGCGGCCGGTCGCGGACGCGAGCTGGCTGGAACACGCCGATGAAACCGGTGAAACCCTGACCCACAGCCAGACCCGCGAAGCCCGGCAGCAGCGCGTGGCCCATGGCGCCAGCGGCCACGCCAACGCGCCGGACGTGCGCCATACGCCGAACCTGTCGCTGGAAAAACGCCTGGCCGCGCAGCGCATTGCCGAGGATCTGCTGGAACGGGTCAGCACCCTGACCGATCTGGGCCTCGGTTATCTGGCCCTGGAACGCAGCACGCCGACCCTGTCGTCCGGCGAATTGCAACGCCTGCGACTGGCCACCCAACTGGGCTCGCAATTGTTCGGCGTGATCTACGTGCTCGACGAACCTTCCGCCGGCCTGCACCCGGCCGACGGCGAGGCCCTGTTCGAGGCCTTGCAGCGTCTGAAGGCCGACGGCAACAGCGTGTTTGTGGTCGAGCACGATCTGGACACCATGCGCCGGGCCGACTGGCTGATCGACGTCGGCCCGGCGGCGGGCGAAAAGGGGGGGCAGATTCTCTACAGCGGCCCGCCGCCGGGGCTGGCGGCGATCGAGCACTCGCAGACCCGCGCCTATCTGTTCGCCGAACAGCAACGGCCGACCCGCGCCGCGCGCAAACCTTCGGGCTGGCTGAAGCTCGACGGCGTCACGCGTAACAACCTGAATAACCTCAGCGCCGAGTTTCCGTTGGGCTGTTTCACCTCGGTCACCGGCGTCTCCGGTTCCGGCAAGTCGAGTCTGGTCAGCCAGGCGCTGCTGGAACTGGTCGGCGCGCAGCTCGGGCGCAGCGTCGGTGACGCCGAGCCGGAAGAGCTCAATCTGGAAGACGATACCCCGTCTGCCAGCACCGGCCAGGTCAGCGCCGGGCTGGAGTCGATCAAGCGTCTGGTTCAGGTCGATCAGAAACCCATCGGCCGCACCCCGCGTTCGAATCTGGCGACCTACACCGGGCTGTTCGACAACGTGCGCAAGTTGTTCGCCGCGACTGACGAGGCGAAAGCGGCGGGCTACGACGCCGGGCAGTTTTCCTTCAACGTCGCCAAGGGGCGCTGCCCGACCTGCGAAGGCGAGGGCTTTGTCAGCGTCGAATTGCTGTTCATGCCCAGCGTTTATGCGCCGTGCCCGACCTGCCATGGCGCGCGATACAACCCCGAAACGCTGGCCATCCTCTGGCAGGGCTTGAGCATTGCGCAGGTGCTGCAACTGACCGTGGATGAAGCGGTGGTGGTATTTGCCGAGCAACCGGCGATCCGTCGTTCACTGGAAGTGCTGCGCGACATCGGCCTCGGTTACCTGCGCCTCGGGCAACCGGCGACCGAGTTGTCCGGCGGCGAAGCCCAGCGGATCAAACTGGCCACCGAGCTGCAACGCAATCAGCGCGGCGCGACGTTGTACGTGCTCGACGAGCCTACCACCGGTTTGCATCCGCGAGACGTCGACCGCTTGTTGGAGCAACTGGACAATCTGGTGAGCGCAGGACACACGGTGATCGTGGTCGAGCATGAAATGCGCGTGGTGGCGCAGAGCGATTGGGTAATCGACATCGGTCCGGGCGCGGGGGATCAGGGCGGCCGGATCGTCGTGGCCGGGACGCCGCAGAAAGTGGCGGCGAGCAAGAAGAGCCGGACTGCGCCGTTTCTCTCCAGGGCTTTGAGCCGCTGACTGCGTCGCATGGGCCGGCCTCATCGCGGGCAAGCCCGCTCCCACAGAGTCTGAGGTGTTCACGAATTTGTGTACGGCACAAAAAACTGTGGGAGCGGGCGTGCCCGCGATGGCGGCGTATCAGGCACCGTCGAGGGTGCGACGCACCTTGTCCAGCAGTGCGCTGATTTGAAACGGCTTGACCAGCATGTCCATGCCGGCTCCGAGGAATACCTGCCGGTTGATCGCGGTTTCCGCATAACCGGTCATGAACAGGATCGGCAGCGCTTCGCGCCAGCCCCGGGCAACGTCCGCCAATTCACGGCCGGTCATGCGTGGCAGACCGACGTCGGTCAGCAGCAGGTCGATCGACGCGTCGTTCTGCAAGCGTTCCAGCGCCGTTTCGATATCACCGGCCTGGGTGCAGCGGTAACCGGCGTCTTCCAGCACTTCGGTGACGAACAGGCGTACCGCCGGCATGTCTTCGACGATCAACACATGTTCGCCCGAGCCTTGCGGATCAATGGTCACCGGGGCCACATCGACAGCGGTCGGATCGCTGGTGGCCGGCAGCATGATCGTCACTTCGGTGCCGCGTCGCGCGACGCTGCGGATGTGCGCATCGCCACCGGACTGACGGGCAAAACCGTAGATCGTCGACAGCCCCAGCCCGGTGCCCTGGCCCAGCGGCTTGGTGGTGAAGAACGGCTCGAACACCTTGTCGATCACGTTGTGCTCGATGCCGGTACCGTCATCGCGCACCGATAGCGCCACGTAGGATCCATCGGCGAGGTTCGGGTCGCCGTGGGAGTACGCCGCGTAAGTGCTGACCCAGATATTGCCGCCCCGTGGCAATGCGTCCCGGGCATTGATCACCAGATTGAGCACCGCACTTTCGAGCTGAATCGGATCGACCAGCGCGATGGCGGCTTTGGTGGTCAATTCGAGCTTGAGGGCGATGCGTTCGCCGATGGTGCGCACCAGCAATTCTTCGAGCGAGCGGACGTGTCTGTTGATGTCGACCGGACGGGTGTCGAGGGGTTGCTGACGGGCAAACGCCAACAGGCGATGGGTGAGCGAGGCCGCGCTCCTCGCCGAGTTCAGAGCCGCTTCGGCGTAGAACTGGACCTTGTCCGTTCGGCCATCGGCAACACGTTTCTGGATCAGTTCGAGGCTGGTGATGATCCCGGTCAGCAGGTTATTGAAGTCATGGGCGATGCCGCCGGTGAGCTTGCCCAGCGCATCCATTTTCTGTACTTGCAGCAGTTGCGATTCGGCGCGTACCCGGTCGGCGACTTCCTTGGCCAGTTGCGTGGTGGTGTCGTCCAGCTGCGCCAGGTGCGAGCGCTCGCGATGACGGTGTTCGGTGACGTCTTCGACGAACACCAGGCTCAGCTTCGGAGTCCGATAGGGCGAAATCTGCCATTCGGTCTCGCGGACCTCACCCTGCACGCGCATGTTCAGCGTGCCCTTCCAGCGCTCGCCGTCCACCAGTCGCAGGTGCAGTTCGTCGAGGATCGCGCTCTGATCCTCGGCAAAGCATTCGCTGAGGGTCTGCGGGTCGCGATTATCCTGGATCAGCTGGGAAAAGGCGTGATTGCACTCATGGACTTTCAGATCGGCATCGAGCACCGCGATGGGGGCTGAGACATTGACGAAGATCTCGCGGAAACGCGCCTCGCTTTCGCGTAACGCGTTCTCCGTGTCACGCACCCGCAGCAGGGTGCGTAACGTTGCCAGCAGCACGTCGGGATCGACCGGATGAATCAGGTAGGCATCGGCCCCGGCATCGAGGCCGGTGATGATGTCGCCGGTCTGGATCGACGCGGCGGACACGTGGATCACCGGAAGCAGGGCGGTGCCCGGGTCGGTGCGCAGTTTACGCACGATGTCGAACCCGCTCATGTCCGGCAGGTTGACGTCGAGGATCAGCGCATCGAGCGACTGACTGGCAATCAGGGCCAGCCCCTCGCCGCCGGTGCCGGCCTCGAGCACTTCGTAACCGTGGCGCTCCAGCCGTCGGCGCAAGGCATAGCGAGTGGCGACGTTGTCATCGACGATCAACAGACGGATGTCATGTTTCATCGACGTTCTCCTGGGCAAGTGCCAGCGGAATGATCACGAAAAAACTTGAGCCCACGCCCGGCGTACTTTCGACACCAACCTCACCACCGAGCAATTCAGCGAAGCGTTTGCACAGCGACAGGCCGAGCCCGGTGCCGCGCAGGCGTTTTTGCAGCGGTGAGTCGACCTGAGAAAAGTCTTCAAACAAGGTGCCGTGCAGCTCCGCAGCGATACCGATGCCGGTGTCGCTGACGGCGAACCGCACCTTGCCCTCACCCTCAAGACGCGCCGAGATCCGGACCTCGCCACGGGTGGTGAACTTCAGCGAGTTGGAAATGAAGTTGCGCAGGATCTGCGCCAGCTTCTTGTCGTCGGTGTAAAGACGCGGGAGGCCTACCGGCTCTTCGAAAATCAGGTCTACGGCCGTGGCATCGACAATCGGCCGGAACATCCCCCGCAGTGCGGCGAACAGGTCGAACATGTCGAACCACGCCGCAGAAATGCTGATGCGTCCGGCCTCGATCTTCGCCAGATCGAGCAGGTCGTCGACCATGTCGCTGAGTTCCCGGGCGGCGGTGCTGACAAACGCCACCTGCTTGTGTTGCTCGGGGCTGAGGGGGCCGTCGAGTTCGTCGGCGAGCAGGCTGTTGATGCTCAGGATCGAGCCCAGCGGCGTGCGGAACTCGTGGCTCATGTACGACAGAAAACGGCTTTTCAGGTCGGATGCCTGGCGCAGTTGTTCGGCCTGAGTGTCGAGTTCGGCGTACAGGGCCAGCACGCCCTGATTGGTTTCGTCGAGCTCTTCGCGCAACGCAGCGGTTTCGCTCTGCAACTGGGCGATCAACGCAGCCTGTTCGGCGTTGTTCAAGGTCGGGGACTCAGTCATGGGCGGACTCCAGGGCAACCACCAGCACGGTGACATCGTCGCGCCCGCGGCAGAAGTCGCGGTGCAGGACGGTGGCAATCACGGCGGGATGGCGATGCACCAGACCGGGGTAATCCTGAAGGTTCCAGCGGGACTGCAAGCCGTCGCTATACATGATCAATAGATGTCCGTTCACGTGAGCATAGTCAAAAGGCTGGGCTTTTCTGTATTGGCCACCGACGATGCCCGGATGCGAGGCCAGTCCGCGCGACTTGTCGGAAGCGATCAGGCTGGCACCGATGTTGCCGACACCGGTGAACGACAGACTGGCACGGCCGGCGTGAAACTGCGCGAATGCCACCGCGCCGCCCCGGCTACCGATCATCTCACGGTGCATGTCTTCCATCAGCAGCGTCGGCGCACCGAACGGATTCAAGGCAAAGGCCTTTTCACCGGCGCGGGCCGCACGCTCGGCGTCCTCGCCATGGCCCAGACCGTCGACCACCAGAGCACTGACGTCAGCGCCGTGGATCGCCAGATGCCAGACATCACCGCAGGCCGGGTCGTTGTGCAGCGAGTGTTGGCTGACACCATACGGCATATCCACCTGCCGGTCGCTGCGTGGGTATAAACGAGCCAGCAGCACCGCGCCGCGATGATCGGCAAAAACATCGAAGACATCGGCCTGGCGTGCCACGGCGCCCAGGCCGATGCCCTGAGTACCGCCGGTGGAAAAACCATCGGCCATGCACGCATCCAGATCAAAGCCCTGCGCCCGGTCGACTGCAATCATCTCGATGCCGTCGTCACCCTGACGCGGCAACAGACGCAAGTGAAGTTCGCCGTGCCCGGCATGCTTGAGCACATTGCTCGCCAGCTCCGTGGCCACCAGCGCGACGCGGCCGGCATCGCTTTCGCCAAAACCGTGTTGCTCGGCCAGACGCTGGGCCGTACGCCGGGCATGGCCGATCTGGCTGCTGTCCTCGATCACCAACACCTGGGTCAATGTCCCGCTGATGTTCATGTCCATCGGGTGATCGTTATGCGAGTGCCTTTGCCGGGCTCGGTGTCCAGTTCGAATTCATCTACCAGTCGCTTGGCCCCGGTCAGGCCCAGGCCCAGACCGCTGCCGGAGGTCCAGCCGTCGGTCATCGCCAGTTTGATGTCGGGAATACCCGGGCCTTCATCGCGAAAGGTCAGGCGCAGGCCGACCTTGTGGTTGTCATCGAGGATCTGCCAGTCCATGTCTCCGCCACCGCCATACACCATGGTGTTGCGCGCCAGTTCACTGACGGCGGTCACCAGTTTGGTCAGGTCGATCAGGCGCATGCCGCACTCGGTGGCCAGCTTGCGCGCCGTTTGCCGCGCCAGCACCACATCCTGCTCGATGTTGATCGGTTGGGTACCGCTGCTGCGCACGGTCATTGCTGGCGTACTCGTTCCTGCAGCAGTTTCATTCCGCGCTCGACGTTCAGCGCGGTGCTGACGCCCGGCAGGTAAAGACCGAGCTCCACCAGCGTGATCGCCACTGCCGGTTGCATACCGACCAGCATGGTTTCAGCGTCCATGATTTTCGACAGGCCGGAAATGGTGCCGATCATCCGGCCGATGAACGAATCGACCATGTCCAGCGCCGAGATGTCGATCAGCACGCCGCGCGCGGAGGTCTTGCTGATGCGCTCGGACAGGTCGTCTTGCAGGGTGAGGGCGAGTTGGTCATGCATGTCGACCTGGATGGTCACCAGCAGGAAGTCACCCATCTGAAGAATCGGGATACGTTCCATTGTTCAGACCGTCTTGGTGAGGGTGATGCCCAGACGGGTCAGGGCCAGCTTCAATGCGTCGGCCAGATTGGCTTTGGTGACCACGCCTTGCAGGTCGAGGCCCAGGTGCACGATGGTCTGGGCAATCTGCGGACGCACGCCGCTGATGATGCAGTCGGCGCCCATCAGACGGATCGCGGTCACGGTCTTGAGCAGGTGTTGGGCGACCAGCGTGTCGACGGTTGGCACGCCAGTGATGTCGATGATGGCGATTTCCGAGCCGGTGTCGACGATGCGTTGCAGCAGCGATTCCATCACCACTTGGGTGCGCTGTGAATCGAGGGTGCCGATCATCGGTAGGGCGAGCACGCCATCCCACAGTTTGACCACCGGGGTCGACAGCTCCAGCAGTTCTTCCTGCTGGCGCTTGATCACCGCTTCACGGGACTTCTGGAACGTGCGAATGGTGTACAGGCCGAATGCATCGAACAGTTCGGAGATTTCCCAAAGCTGTTCGGCGAGCAGGGCGGGCTGGTCCCGATAATGGTTTTGCAGCAGGGCGAACAGCGGGCCCTTGAGCGAGAAAATGAAGCTGGCGGTCTGCTGGGAATCCTGACCGAGCTGGGCGCGGCTGTGGGAGAGTTTTTCGAGGAACTGGCGCATGCCTTCCCAGCCCGGCGCGGCGATGTTGGTGCCGCTGTCGTTTTCCAGGCCACTGACCACCAGTTGCAGGAATTCGCCGGTCTGTTGCTGTATGTCGTGTTCTTTGAGGTTGCGCGTAGCGCCGGTGGTTTGAAGCCCGTTGATCCATTCGCCCAGCAGTTGAACCTGATTGTTTTTAATCGCATTAAGTGTGCTGTTCTGCAGTGCTGCCATGTGCCTGTTGCTCCATTGCGAATTGGGGGCCGGATCTTCGGAAAATGACCGGCGCGAAGTGAATGACCCTGGCCGTTCGAAATAGTTGTTCGTTCCCGCGAGGATATTTTTGATCTGCCGCAAGCAATGCACCGGTAACTCTAGTCGGCGTGGCCGCAAATGCTGATCTTTTGCTTGCAACAAGGCCCCAACGCAAAGAGGCCGCGTCCAATGGAGGCGGCCTCTTTGAGTACCTGGCGGTTACTTGCTGGGGTGTTTGGCCTGTAGCTCTTTGGCGGCGGCCAGGTGTTTTTCCAGACCGGGCAACATTTTCTGCGCAAAGGCTTTGAGTTCGGTGGCGCCTTTGACCTTGTCGTCGGTCACGGTGTTGGCTTGTTTCTTGAACAGCTCGATGGTTTCTTCGTGCGCCTTGACCTGATTGTTGGCATAGGCGGCGTCGAACGACTCATCACGGACTTCGAGTATTTTTTCCTTGGCCTGTTTGACCAGGGTCGTGGTGTCCGGCACCTCGATGTCGTTGGCCTTGGCAATTGTCGCCAGTTCATCGTTGGCCTTGCCGTGGTCGGTGATCATCATGTTGGCAAACGCTTTGATGTCGGCGGATTGGCTTTTTTCCAGCGCCAGGCGACTGGTTTCGATTTCGGCGATGCCGCCGGCCGCTGCGTTATCGACGAAATCGTTGTCGGTGGCGGCAAAGGCCGAACCCATGCCGGTGCTGAGGGCGACAGCCAGAAAGAGGTGACGCAGTTTGAATCCGTCCATTGGTGTTTCTCCACGCAGGTTTTTGTGAGCGTTATTCAATGGAGGAAGTTCGCCGACCAAAGGTTTTATCGCATTTGCGAAAGGGCGACGAACGGACACCGCTGGTCTGACAGGTGGTCGACAGAAGTGGCCAACCGAGGCCATTCTGATACCTGGCCAGCGCAATCGGTCGCGTTGGCTGCCGATCAACTGACGGAGGTGTTCCATGCCGGTGACCCATGATTTGTTACAGGACTTGAAACTGACAAAGGAAGAGATCCAGCAACGACGCACCGCGGATCCACATCTGGATGCACTGATCAACAAGTATTCCCAGGCGGACGCCGAAGTCGTCAAGGCCGAGACGGCGACCTCGGATGCACCCAGCGACGACACCCTGAAGAAACTCAAAGAGAAACGCCTGCAGGTCAAAGACAAGATCGTCGAGCAGTTGCAGGCCCGATCCTGACCGTCAGTCGCGCCACCGGCCCTCGCTGGTGAAACGACTGGAACGATAGCTGCGACCGGCACCTCGAATGTTCAGAGTCTTTACATCGCGACTCTTACCGAGGTGCCTTATGAAAGATCCTAAATTTCCCAGTGAAGAGCAGGGTGCATTCGACCCGGTTCCTACCCATCCCGAGCCCAACAGTCCGGCGCACACCGTTCGTAGTCCTGAAGAAGAACGCAAGAGCGAGGAAGTGCCGGAGGATGAGGATCCGGACAAGTTCGATCGATCCAGTAACTGATAGTCCGCCATCGCTGGCAAGTCGAATCGTCGCACCGCAGCTCCCACAGGTTTTGCGTCGTCTGCAGATTCCGCGATCAACGCAGTAACTGTGGGAGCTGGCTTGCCAGCGATGACGTCAGCCGATTCATCACAAATCTCAAAGCCTCACTTCAAGGCGGCGTCCAATGGCATCCGCGCCATGTGCGTGGCCTTCAGCGAGCCGAAATACAACCACTCGCCATACTCGCGCACGGTGGTGATCGGCGAGTAATTGCCGGCACTGGCGTCCTGCAGATTGGCGATCACTTTGCCGTCCAGATCCAGCCCCAACACGAACCCGCGTTTCTCCACCGGTTTGGGCAGCACGGTCATGGCCCGCACGATCATCTTGCGTACGAACGGGTGTTCAGCGGTGCGGTCGAGCAGCGGATTGCGCGGCGTGTACAGCGCCACCCAGAACCGATCCCGGCCATTGAAGGCGAGGTTGTCCGGCAGCCCCGGCAGGTTGTCGATGAACAGATCGTGAGTGCCGGCCTTGGGGCCGGTCAGCCAGTAGCGGCTGATGCGGTAGGCGCCGGTTTCGTTGACCAGCACATAAGCGTCTTCCGGGCCGAGGGTCACGCCGTTGGCGAACTCCAGCTTGTCCAGCAACAGGCTGGTTTTTCCGGTCTGGAAGTCGTAACGCAGCAGGCGTCCGTCGCCGCCATGTTCGATGATCGCTTCGCCATCGTGACCGTAACCCCAGCGACTCGAGGCGTCGCTGAAGTAGGCGTAGTGTCCGGACTTGTCGATCGCCACGTCATCCGTGAAGCCGAACGGCAGACCATTGGCTTCGGTGGTCAGCGCCACCAGCTGACCCTGTGCGTCGAGGGACAGCAAACCCTTGACCCCGTCGGCGATCACCAGCAAACCGTTGGGATGCCGCGCCAGCCCCAGCGGCCGGCCGCCGGTATCGGCCAGCACCTTGCGCTGCTGGCCGTCGAGGCTGGTGCGCAGCAGGCGACCGTCGTGCAGGCCGGTGATCAGAAAATCGTTTTCCAGCAGCAGCGCTTCCGGACCTTCGATATTGCTCGGCCCGACCTGTGCAACACCCTTGAGCCGCTGGTTGTCAGCGTACTGGCCTTCGCTCAGCGAGGGCGCTGGTTGCGGCGTCCATGCCACGGGCTCGACCTTGGTCGGCATGAGCAGCAGGAACGCCACAACGACGACGATCAGCAACAACACTGGATAGCGCCACTTCACACGTGAGCTCCTGCAGGGGCCAGGTGCCGGGTGGCCATGTCGCGCAGGGCGAGCATCGAAGTCGCCGATTCGCGCTCGATGCGACGCTTGAGCAGCAGATGGTTGGCGATGCGCAGGCCGATGCCCTCGAACTGGTAATCGAGGGTGCGCACGAACCGCGTGGCACCGTCGTGCGCCGAGCATTCATAGGTCAGCTGCAACGACAGACCCTGATCACCCTGAGCCCGGGCACACCAGCGCCGACCGGGCAGGTATTCGGTCACCTCCCAACTCAAATGCCCCTCGCGTCCCCCGGCATGGATGTCCTCGTCGAATCGCGCGCCGGCATGCAGCGCACCGCTCGGGCCGTCGATCTTCAGCGAAGACGGATGCCACTCCGGCCAGCGACTGACGGTGGCGGCGTAAGCGAGGACGGCGATCGGATCGCCGGCAATGTCGACGGTGTGCTGCATGCGGGTCATGGGCGTTCTCGAATCGGTAAGAGGGGCGGTTTCCGGCTCCCAGTAAAGGGTGCCGAACAGATAGTCCATCAACGGAAAAACGATATTGAAATTGCGCTCCTGCATGCGTTCGCGACGGTGGTGCAACTCATGCAGACGGCGCATCTGGCGGATCCACGGCAGCCGGGTCAGCGGGTTCTGCGGCGGCAGATGCTCGCAGGCATGAAACACCTCGTAAGTCAGGTAACCGAACACCATGCAGCCGCCAAACAACCCGGCGACGTTGCTGTTGACCTGCGCAAACAGCCACCACAGGGGCAGGGAGATTGCCAGCGTGTGCAGCACGATCAGCCAGGCCGGGAACAGGATCACCCGCCAGTCGCGGGCGCCGTCGTAGGTCATGTGGCCGGGGGTGAAGAAGCTGTGATGATCGCCGGCATGCCGGGCGTAGAACATCCGCGCGAAGCGCTTTTTGTGGTGACCGAGGTGGCGGTGCACCATGTACACGCCGAAATTGAAGAACAGCAGGGTCAGTGGCACGGCCAGCCATTCCAGCGGTTGCACCTGGTGCACGCTGCTCCAGAACGCGCCGATGGCCAGAACACCGAACAGCAGCACGAATGCGCCGTGCAGCCACGGGTTGTAGCGGGGATGGATCGCCGCCCGATAGCGGCTGCGAAATGCCTCGGTGGTCTGCCTCACTGCGCTCACCTGCGGATATTGTCGTTATCCCGGCAGCGTAGCCGATCTCGCCGTTTGTGCAGGGCCAACCTTCAGGTCACAAGTGCCATGCTCCGGTGTATGGCAGCCGTCAGCTCAACGGGTTCCAGCGCTGCGACCAGTCGTCATCGGCCTTGATCACTTCGCGCAGCAGATCGAATGCCTGTTGCAGGATCGCCGAGTCGCGGTCGCGGGAGTAGACGAGGTAGGTCGGATAGCCGAATTCCGGGGCTTTGGTCACCGGCTCCAGTGCGCCGCTTTCCAGATAGGTGCGCACCACCCGGGTCCGGAAATAGCCGCTGCCGCCGTTCTCGAGGATGTATTGCAGGGCCAGCGGGCCGAGGTTGAAACTCAGGGCGGCCTTGGCCTTTTCCGGCAGGGCGGCGTCGTGCTGGCGGCGGAAGTCCGGGCCCCAGTCGATGTACACGTAGGGCGCAGGGCGGCCGGGCGTGGTCACCAGAATCAGTTTTTCTTCCAGCACCTGCTCGACCTGCAGCCCCGGCCAGTATTCCGGTTGATAGACCAGCGCGGCATCGAGCACCCCCAGTTCGAGCTGGCGCAGCAGGTTTTCGCCGTCGCGGATGTCCATGCGCAGGGCGTGACCGGGGATTTTCTCGCGCAATTCGGCCGCCCAACTGAGCATCAGCGGGTTGCACAGGCTGACCTCGCCACCGATGTGCAGCACGTTGTGATAGCCCTCGGGCAAAGGCAGGTCGCGGCGCGCCGCTTCCCAGGTCTGCACCAGTTGATTGGCGTAGACCACGAAGGCCTCGCCGTTGGCGGTCAGGCGTGCGCCAGCACGGTTGCGCACGAAGAGAGTGCTGCCCAACTGGCTTTCGAGTTTCTGCACCCGGGCGGTGATTGCCGTTTGCGTGACGAACAGCTTTTCCGCCGCCGCGGCGAGGCTGCCGTGGCGGACGATTTCCAGAAAGGTGCGGGCGAGGTCGATGTCCATGGGCGGGCCGGTGGTTGAGGTGCGCGCATTGTACGGGCAGCCCCGGGACCGCGTCATTGTTCAGTCAGCCACTTCGACTTCATGCACCCGCGCCCATTCCTCCACCAACCGCGCCGGCGTACAGCAAGTCTTGCGCTTGTACACGAAGTTGCGGCACTTCTCGGCAAACTGATTGCGGTTGTACAGCATGTCTTCCTGCATCTCTTGCAGCTCCGCCTCGCGGCATTGGCGGATCAGCGCATGATCGACCCGCAGCTTGCGTTCGCGCACCGGCGCATAAGTCGGATCACTCAGCACACTGTTGGCCCGTTGCAGCAGCCACAGCGAAAACTCGTCCGGGCAGCGCGGGCCGATTTCCTGGACCATGCCCAGTTGCAGCGCCTGAGCAGCGCTGACCGGCAGACAGGCCTGGGTCAGTTGTTCGGCCATGGCCGGGCCGACGGCGCGGGGCAGGCTGTAGGTCCAGTATTCCGAGCCGTACAGGCCCATGCTCTTGTAGTGCGGGTTGAGCACGATGTCGGCGCGGGCAAACACGATGTCGGCCGCCAGTGCGAGCATCACACCGCCGGCACCGGCATTGCCGGTGACCCCGCTGACCACCAGTTGCCGCGCGCTGAGCAATTCTTCGCACACATCATCGATGGCCTGGATATTGGCCCAGGCTTCGGCGCCTGGATCTTCTGCGGCCTGAATCACGTTCAGGTGCACGCCGTTGGAAAAACTGCCGCGCCCGCCCTTGATCAACAGTACCTGCGTGTCGCGGGACTTGGCCCAGCGCAACGCCTCGACCATGCGCCGGCATTGTTCGGTGCTCATGGCGCCGTTGTAGAACTCCAGCGTCAGCTCGCCGACCTGGCCGGACTCGCGATAGCGGATCGGCTGATACGGCTCGTCGCTGAATGGCGCGTTGGCAATCGACCAGTCCAGCACCGGCACGTGCGCCAGTTGCCCGGCCAGTACATGCCGCGCCGGACGCTTGAAGGTTTCCTCGCCCGGTTGCGGTTTGCGTCGCAACGAGCCGATCCACAGGCTGTGATCACCGGTCGCCACCAGCACCGCGTCGTCGTGTACCGCGAGAATTTCGCCGGGCATGCCGGTGCGCTGGTCGAGGTGCGCGTCGTATACGTAATACTGTCCGCCGGCGAGACTGGCGAGTACGCCGGGCTGGCCGTCCGCCGCATCGATGCAGCGCTTGATGAAGCGCGAGCAGTCATGCCAGCTGAAGGTGCGGTCGTCCTGTTTCATGTTCGGCTGCAAACGCCCGCGCACTTTCGGATCGTTGTAATCCAGCGCCACCGGCACGAAGCCGTCGATGAATTTCTCCACCACTTCACGGATGCAACAGATCGCCGCGTCGCTGACCCGGCCGTTGTACAGCTCGGATTTGCGCAGCCCCGTTGGCAGGTTGAATTCGCAGGTGGCCCAGACCGGGCCGGCATCCATTTCTTCCACCGCTTGCAGGGCGGTCACGCCCCAGGACGGCAGCTCGCGCATGATCGCCCAATCCAGTGCGCTGGCACCGCGATCGCCGACGATGCCGGGGTGGATGATGACGACCGGGCGCTGCGGATTGCTCCACAGTGCGTGGGGCACACGGTCCTTGAGGAACGGGCAGATCACCAGGTCGGCACCGCTGTTTTCAATCTGTTCGCACACGGCGGCTTCGTCGGTGAACAGCACCACGCTCGGCGAGTGCCCGGCCTGGCGCAGGTCCAGCCATGCACGCTGAGTCAGGCCGTTGAACGCCGACGACAAAAGAATGATGTTGAGTGATCGCATGATTGTTCTTCCTTGAAAGGTCAGCCGCAGGCTCCCTGTGAGCCGTCCGTGGCTATCGATGGAGGCGCAAGGTTAGTGACTGGCGTGGCTCGCGCCACTGATCGAGATCAACGTTGTGTCAGCCAATATTGCCGTGGCGACGACGTGCCTTATTCTCAAAGGTTTGCTGATCCTGATTTTTTATTACTTCAAATGTCTCAGGCGCTATTGCACAGTCGCATCCCTGATCACCGCCGGAAGATCCCGGCGTATCCATGGATTTTCGCAGCGGGTGGAACCCGTTTTCAGGGAGTAACGCATGGGGAGTCACAACCCGCATTACCAGGTCATCGGGCAGATGTTCCAAAAGGACTACCGATGGCTGTGCGCGGCGGTCAGCCGTACGCTCGGTTGCCCGCACAGCGCACAGGACATTGCTTCGGAAACCTTTCTTCGGGTATTGGCGCTGCCCGATCCGCTGGCAATCCGCGAACCCCGCGCGCTGTTGACCACGATTGCCCGGCGGCTGGTCTATGAAGGCTGGCGCCGGCAGGATCTGGAGCGCGCTTATCTGCAAAGCCTGGCGCTGGCGCCGGAACCGGTGCATCCGTCGCCCGAGGAACGGGAATTGGTGATCGAAACGCTGCTGGCGGTGGATCGCTTGCTCAACGGCCTGTCGGCCAAGGCCAAGGCGGCGTTTCTCTACCACCAACTCGACGGCCTGACCTACAGCGAAATCGGCGAACGCCTCGGCGTGTCCACCAGCCGCGTGCAGCAATACATGGTCGAGGCGTTCAAGCGTTGCTATCAGGCGATGCAGGCATGAGGCCGGACGAAACGCTGATCGACGAAGCGGCGCAATGGATGGCGCTGCTGCAATCAGGGCATGTCAGCTTGCAGGAGCGCGCCGCCTTCGACGCCTGGCGCACGGCGGATCCACGGCATCAGCAGATCATCGAGCAAATGGGCGGCGGGCTGAGCCTGCTACGCCATTCGAACCTGCGCGGCTTGCCGCGTGAGAGTGTGTTGCACAGCCTGAATGCGCCGTCCAGTCGCCGTCGATTCCTCAGCGGCAGTTTGAGCGTGCTCGGTATCGCGGTGCTGGCCGGTTTGCTCGGTCGACGTTATGGCTGGTTGCCCGAGGCCGGCGAGTTGACTACCGGTACCGGCGAGCGTCGGGAATTCACGCTGGAGGATGGCAGCGCCCTTACGTTGAATGCCCGCAGCCGCGTGGTACCACGCTTCAACAACATCGAGCGTTTGCTGGACTTGCGCAGCGGTGAACTGCTGATCGATGTGGCGAAAAATCTGGCCCGGCCGTTTGTGGTCGAAACCGAGCATGGGCGGATGCGTGCGCTCGGGACCAAATTCCTGGTGCAGCGCGGTGACGATTCGACGCGGCTGGTGATGCTGCATTCACAGGTCGAAGTGGTCACCGCCAGCGGCGCGCGGCAAGTGGTGGAGGCGGGCGAAAGTCTGCTGTTCAACGCTCAGGAAATCCTCGCGCTGGAACCCGGCAACGGGCAGGAGAGTGCCTGGGTCCAAGGGCGGCTTGAAGTGCGTGATCGGCCCTTGAGCGAAGTCATCGACAGCCTGCGCAGCTACCGTCGCGGCATCCTGCACTTGAGCCCGGAGGTTGCCGGTCTGCGTCTCAGCGGTCTCTATCCGCTGGACGACAGCGACCGCACCCTGCAACTGCTGGAGCGTTCGTTGCCGATCCGTGTCACCTGGCACAACCCGTACTGGGTCAGCATTGAAGCGCGGTTATAAATCCATAACTTCCCGGTCTATCCGTCCCCCTATAAAAAGCGCCGTGCCGCTGCTCATTCCCTGCAGACGCCTTCAACAGGGAAGCCCCTCGATGTTCTCATTCAAACAACAACAATTGTCCCGCCTGACGCTGGCCATCGTGCTGGCGGCGGGCATGGGTCCGGTCGCCGTTCAGGCACAAGACGCCGCCGCTCAGGTCTTTACCTTCGACATTGCCGCAGGGGCCCTCGACGAGGTGCTGCTGGACATCTCGCGGCAGACCGGCGTGCCGATTTCCTTCAGCCAGAATCTGGTGCAGGGCAAGCGCAGCAGCGCGGTACGCGGCGCATTGGGTGGACGTCAGGCGGTGGAGAAAGCCCTGATCGGCAGCGGTCTGCAAGTCGAGCAGGGCACCCAGGGCCTGAGCATTCGTCAGGCCGATGCGCCGAACGCCGCGCCCGTGAAAGCCGCCGCTGTGGCGCCCGCCAGCAGCGCCGATTACCGCATGGAAAAAGTCACCGTCACCGGCTCGCGGATCGCCCGTGCGCAGAGCGATGGTGCAACCCCGGTCAATGTCATCACCCACGAAGAAATGGAGGCGCGCGGCTACAAGAACGTCTACGACGCCCTCGCCACACAAACCCAGAACACCGGCATGACCCAGGGCGAAGACTACGGCAACACCTGGCAACCGGCGGCCAGCGCCCTCAACCTGCGCGGCCTCGGCCCCAACCACACGCTGGTGCTGATCAACGGCCGACGGGTGGCCGATTACCCGACGCCGTATGACGGCAAGGTCAACTTCACCAACCTGGCGAACATTCCATCGGCGATCATTGAGCGCATCGAAGTGCTCAGCAGCGGCGCTTCGGCGATCTACGGTTCGGACGCGATTGCCGGGGTGGTGAACATCATCCTCAAAGACAAAATGAATGGCGTCGACGTCAATCTCAAGGGCGGCACCAGCGAGCGCGGAGGCGGTGACAACCAGCGCTTGCAGATCAGCGGCGGCGGCAGTTGGGGCGACTTTGACGGTTTGTTCGGACTTGAACTGACCCACCGCGATCCGATCTGGGCCGATGATCGCGGCTTCATGCAGAGCGGGCCGCTGGCGGATGTCGGCTATCGGCGCGACCTGACCAATAATCGCTATCTGGGGCCCGGCTGTGGCGCCTATCAGGGCACGTTCGACAACAAACTGTTCAACAGCGGCGGACGTTGCCGCACCGACCAGATGTACAACGATTACTGGACGGTGCAGACGCAAAAGGAAAACTACGACGGCTACACCCGTGGCACCTGGCATTTCAGCGACAGTGGTCAGGTCTTCGCCGACCTGATGTACGGCCTCGATCACATCCAGAACAACACACGCGGCCCCAGCTTCACCTCGCCGGACTTCATCAACCAGAACAGCGGCAATCTGGAGCGCTGGTACCGCCGCTTCGGCGAAGAGGAAATCGGTGGGCGCACCAGCAACAACAGCAAGTGGCGCGACACCTCGTGGACCGGCACCCTGGGCCTTTCGGACAAGATTGCCGACACCGGTTGGAACTATGAACTGGCGGCCAACCGCTCGGAATACAAAAGCGTGCGCACCACGCGTTACACGCCGCTGTCGTCGATTCAGGATTTCTACCTCGGCCCGCAACTGGGCATCCGCGACGGTTACCCGGTTTTCGCGCCGGATGCCTCGCGCCTCGACCGGCCACTGACAACCCAGGAGTGGGAGCAGTTTCGCGGCAATCTGACGCAGAGCAGCAAGTCGGTTTCCACCAGCTACAACGCGTCGGTCAACGGCGAGTTGTTTGATCTGCCGGCTGGCCCGGTGGGGTTCGCCGGGGTGCTGGAGGCGGGCAAGCAGGAATACCGCATCGATCCGGATGACAGCCTCAACGACGGCAGTTTCTACGGAGTGACCCCGGCGCAAAGCTCCGGCGGCTCGCGCAAGCGTTACGCGGCGGGGGGCGAGTTCAGCATTCCGGTCACCGACACGGTGCTGGCGACAGCGGCGGGGCGCTGGGACCAATACAAATTCAGCGGCCGCACCGAACAACAGAAAACCTACAACCTTGGCCTGGAATGGCGGCCGGTAAACAGCCTGCTGGTGCGCGGCAGCTACGGCACCAGTTTCCGCGCCCCGGACCTGAACTACATCTATCAGTCCGACAGCAACGGCTACTACCCGGCGCAGATCGACTATTACGGTTGCAGCCAGGGCGTGGAGGGCGCCTGTGATCGCGGGCGGGTCGATTACACCCAGAGCGGCACGGCGGATCTGGAATCCGAACGCGGCAAATCCTGGACCTACGGTTTCGTCTGGTCACCGTCGCGCAATTTCGATTTCTCCACCGATTTCTGGCGGGTGGAGATCGATGACCTGCTGACCACCGTCGACGAAAACCGTCTGCTGCAGCAAGAGAACGAATGCCGCAATGGCACCCAGGACATCAACTCGGCCAACTGCCAGTCGACCCTGGCGCGCGTCGATCGCAATCCCGGCAATGCGGCCGTCGATCCCAATCAGTTGCAGCGGGTGCGGGTGAATGCGATCAACGCCGCCAGCGAACGGGTCAGCGGCCTGGACTTCAAGAGCAACATCCGCTGGGGCGCCGGGCAGTACGGTGCGTTCAGTTCGGCGCTGGGCTACACCCTGGTGCTCTCGCATTACTACAAGGAATCGGACGAAGCCCCGACCCAGGACTGGCGCACCTCGCGTACCAACTACGACTGGCGCAGCAAGGTCAACGCCAGCCTGACCTGGGATTACCAGAAGGCCACGGCAACATTGATGGGGATTCGCTACGGCTCGGTCACCAACGGCGCGGGCGACGGGCGTCTGTCGCCGTGGACGGTGTTCAACGCCAGTGCACGCTACAAGCTCAACGACCGGGCAAGCGTCGGGCTGACCGTGAACAACGTGCTCAACCAGGTCAAGCATGACGACTCGGCGGGGTGGCCGTATTACCCGACCGGCAACTACGACCCGTACGGGCGCCAGTGGTGGCTGGATGTGAGTTATCACTTCGGGAGTTGAATACGTAATGACGCCCGACAACGTCCTACGGAAGTTGCCGGGTTTCATGTGAAAGCAGGGATATTTCCGACGACTTTTTCAGGTTGGTCGTCGGAAGCGTGATCTATAGCATCGGCGATGACATTGAAGTCGTTAACGGCCTGATTACTCAGGCCTCTGATAATGGATTGATCATGCGAACTGCACACCTCGAATACGAAACGCCGGCTTATTCCGCACGCCAACAGTGGCGCGATGACCGTGCCAGGTGCCCCATGGAGGATGTCGCGTTGCCCAGCGCAAAAGTAACCCGGTTGGCGGGCTTGAAGAAGGTTGAGGGCAAACCTGTCGAATTGCTCGTGCATGGCCGGAACATCGGTGATGACGCCCTGCTGATTGTTCACCTTACCGATGAAGGTTTCGAGTTGAACGACGTCGTCGACATGCTTTCAACCTCCGAGCTTTACCAGCAAGGCGACGTGGTCAAACTCATCACTGGCAAGTCGGTCAGAACGGTACGGCGGCTGCTGAAGGAAGGCAAACCGGTACGGCTTGACCCGCAGCAGAGTGTCATCGCCTACCAATATGCATTGGTGCTGGAGTTGGCCATTCGGGCCTTCGGGGGGCAACCACGGGCGGAGGACTGGCTGCAGAAACCCTCTACCTATTTTCACGGTCATGTGCCGCTGGAGTTGACCCTGCATCCATTGGGTTTTCAGATGGTCGAGCAGTATTTGCAGCAGCTTATCTACGGGGTTTACCCATGAACCCCTTGCCGTGGGACAAGCATTGGTATGCCTGGCGGCTGGATCCCGAGGTTTACGGAGGCACGTGGGACAGCGGGATTGGATCGAAGCTGAAAGGCGGTCGCTGGAATATACCCGGACGACGCGTCGTCTACGCCTCAGTCGATCCTTCCTCGGCCATTCTGGAGGTGGCAGCCAACCGCAGTTTTGATGCCCTGGACCGCGAACCTTATGTATTGACGTGCTTTGAGGTCATCAGCGACGCGAAGGTGAAAATCGTGCAGCCCGAAGAGGTGCCGAACCCTTACTGGCTGAGCCCTGCACAGCCTTCACCCAATCAGCAATTGTTCGCCGACGCGTTGCTGGCCGAGCACCCGTTTGTACTGATTCCGTCGGCGGCAACCCGCCATTCGTGGAACTTGCTGGTGAGCTGCGACCTGGCAGAAGGGCAGTTCAGGATGGTCTCGCAGGAGCGGTTCGGCCTCGATACCCGCTTACTCGCGGAAATGGCGTTGGTCTGATGAAGCGTCATGCTGCATTTTGCATAACCTCAGCACCCAACGGTCTAAATCGCGCCCTATAAATCGTCATCCGCCATCGCACATCCCTGCATAAACCAAAACGCAGGGATGGCTGTTCATGATCCATTTTTCACCCGTTAAATCCCCTTTGAGCCTGGCCTTGCTGCTGGCGATCAACACATTGCCGGCGATTGCTGCCGACAGCAGTGCTACAGAACCGACCACCCAGTTGCAACGGATCGAAGTCACCGGCACCGCGATTCGTCGGGTCGATGCCGAAACCGCTGTGCCTGTCACCATCCTGCGGGTCGAGGAATTGCAGAAGCAGGGCGTGACCACCACCGAAGAGCTGGTCAGCCGTATCTCTGCCAACCAGTCGTCCGTAGGCTCCGGGCGTTCGGTGGGTTCTTCCAGCGGCGGCGCGTCTTATGCGGACTTGCGTGGCATTGGCCCGAACAAGACTTTGGTGCTGCTCAACGGTCGGCGTCTGAGCAACAACGCGACCAATGCGATCAATGGCTCTGGCGTCGACCTCAACACCATCCCGTTCGCTGCCATCGACCGGGTGGAGGTGCTGCGCGATGGCGCCTCGGCGCTATACGGCACCGATGCCATCGGTGGGGTGATCAACTTCATCACCAAGACCAGCCTCACCGAAGGCCAGATCAGCACCAGCTACGACACTCCGACCCACTCCGGTGGCGGTGAAAGCCGTAACGTCAGCGGCAGTTGGGGTTTTGGTGATTTGCAGGATGATCGCTTCAACGTTTTCGGCGTGGTGAGCTACGACAAGCAGAATCGCCTGGCGGCCGACGATCGCGGCTACACCTATAACTACCAGCCGGGACGCGGACTCGATTACACCTCCGGCACGGCATCGCCCGCCAACTGGAGCCAGGGCAGTAACGCCACCAACCCGCTGGCCGGTTCCGGTTGCAATGCGCCGGGGCTGTTGTCACGCAACGGCATCTGCCGCCAGAGCCTGTGGAATTACCTGGATCTGGTGCCGGAAACCGAAAAGACCTCCGCGTTCGCCAAGGCCACCGGCAAGCTGTCGGATGATCACAACGTCAGCCTCGAATACTTCTGGGCGCGCAACGAAAACCGAACGCAGATCGGCCCCGGCACTTTGATGGGCAATCAGGTCAATCCCGGCACGGCGTTCTATCCGGGTAACGGTATTACGCCCGGCCCGAGCGGTTTTGCCCTCGACCCGACGCAACCGGTGGACGTGAACTGGCGTGAAACCGCCGTCGGTGCCCGGCAGCATGAAGATGACAACACCGGTCAGCGCCTGCTGTTGAGCTTCGATGGCACGCTGGTGGGGTGGGATTACAACCTCGGCGCGTCGTACAACCAGAACAAGGTGGTCAACACGATTCGCAGCGGTTACGTGAACGACCGCGCCGTCAGCCAGGGCATCGCCAACGGTGTGATCACCCCGTTCGGCGCGCAGACCGCTGCCGGTTCGGCATTACTGGCAGCCAACGGGGTAAATGGCGATTACGCGACGGCAGTGGGCCGGGTCAAGGCGATTGACGGGCGCATTAGCCGCGAGATCGGCGACTGGTTCGGTGCAGGGCCTTCGGCGCTGGCGCTGGGCGGTGAGTACCGCAAGGAAGATTTCCATCAGGATTTCGCCGCGTTTGCCGGCGACGTGCAGAGCCTGGGCGTCGATCCCAACGGCAGTGTGCAAGGCGATCGCAGCGTCTCGGCCCAATACGCTGAGGTCAACGTGCCGGTGCTCGACAGCCTTGAATTATCCGCCGCGGTGCGCCACGACAAGTACAGCGATTTCGGCAGCACCACCAACCCGAAGTACTCGTTCCGCTTCCAGCCCTTCAAGGAACTGGTGGTGCGTGGCGCCTACAGTGAAGGCTTCCGTGCGCCGTCGCTTTATGAGTTGTACAACCCGACGTTTACCTCGTTCACCAATGCCAACTACAACGACCCGCGCCTGTGCGCCGGTGGCAACCCGAGCAACGGCGGGATCGCCAACCGCGACTGCGCCCAGCAGTTCAATCGCACCTCCGGCGGCAACACCGACCTGAGCCCGGAAACTGCGCGCAACGTCACCCTCGGTTTCGTTTATCAGCCGTTTGATCGACTGACCACCGGGCTGGATTTCTGGTGGATCGACATCGCCAACCAGATCGCCGAATTCCCAGAATCGGCGGTGTTCGAAAACCCGGAGCTGTACCCGGAGCGCCTGATCCGCAAGCCTGATGGTTCCATCGATCACATCGTCACCGGCCTCGCCAACCTCGGCAAGATCAAGACCAACGGCGTCGACGTGAGCTTCGACTATCGTCTGCCGAGCACACCGTACGGCGATTTCGGCATCGGTCTGCAAGGCACTTACGTCACCCGTTACGACTATCAGCAGCAGCTCAAGGGCGACTACATCGACAAGCTCGGCGATTTTCGTGGCGGCGACTTTGCTTCGGCCGGCGCCGTGGCTCGTTGGCGTCACAGCCTGACCGGCAGCTGGAACTACGGTCCGCTCGGTGCCAGCCTGACCAACCGCTACACCAGCGGTTACCACGACTCGGATCGCGAGACTCACGACTACGTCGGCTCGTACAACGTCTGGGACGTGGCCGGCACATACACCTGGCGCAAGACCCTGGCGGTGACCCTCGGGGTGAAAAACCTGTTCGACCGCGAGCCACCATTCAGCAACCAGACCTACACGTTCCAGAGCGGCTATGACCCGAAATACGGCGACCCGTTTGGCCGCACGCTGTACACGCGGGTCAATTACAAGTTCTGAGAATGATCGGTGACGGCGGGTTTTAGTAACACATGGTTCTAAACCCCGCCCTATAAAAAGGCCCGGCCTGTTGCACATCACAGTCAGGCAGGCGCGTGGTGAAAGGATCTGCCCATGTTTTCCAGAGTCATTCTGTTCAGCGTCGGTCTGTCGCTGAGCCCGGCGCCGTTCGCGGCGCCCCAGCACGCCCTCACGGTCTACGGCGAAGCCCCGAAATACGCCCCGGACTTCCAGCACCTGGCCTATGCCAACCCCGACGCGCCCAAGGGTGGAACCTTGCGCCGCTCTTCGCTGGAGAGCGGCCCGTTCGATCACCTGATTCCCTACATCGACAAAGGCACCGGCGTTGCCGACATCGACGGCTGGCTCTATGCGCCGCTGGCCTACCGCAGCAAAGACGAGCCCTACAGCGTCTACGGTCTGGTGGCGCAACGGATGGAACTGGACGCGGACCGGCGCTGGCTGCGCTTTTACCTCAACCCCAAGGCACAGTTCGAGGACGGCACGCCGATCACCGCCGAAGACGTGCGCTACACCTTCGAACTGTTCACCACTCAGGGTAGCCTCAAATATCGCCAACAGTTTCGCGATGTCGCCGAGGTGCAGGTCGAGTCGCCGACCCAGGTGCGTTTCGTGTTCAAGAACAACGAGAGCCGTACCTTGCCGCTGGATCTGGCGACGTTGCCGGTGCTGCCCGAGCATTGGTGGCGCACACGCAATTTCGCCGATGGCGCAGGCTTCGAGATTCCGCCGGGCAGCGGGCCGTACAAGGTCAGCGCGGTGGATGCCGGGCGCAGCGTGAGGTTTCAGCGGATCAAGGACTGGTGGGGCAGGGATCTGCCGATCACTCGCGGGCTCTACAACTTCGATCAATTGAGCGTGGAGTTCTTTGCCGACACGGACGTGTCGCGACAAGTGCTCAAGGCCGGTGGCTTTGATTACAACCGCGAGTTTTCCGCCACCAGTTACACCATCGGTTACGCCGGGGCGGCGCTGGAGCAGGGCAAGTTGCTGCGTGAACACCTCGCACCCGGCGCCGCGCAAGGTGCCCAGGGATTTGCGTTCAACTTGCAGAAGCCGGTGTTTCAGGATCGCCGAGTGCGGCAGGCGATCGCCATGCTCTGGGATTTCGAATGGAGCAACCGGCAGATGATGCGCAGTATGTACCTGCGTCAGCGCAGCTTCTTTTCCCACAGTGCGTTGTCGGCCACCGAGCTGCCGGATGCCGAGGAACTGAAAATCCTCGAACCGTGGCGCGGCAAGATTCCTGATGAAGTCTTTAGCCAGGTATTCGAAGCGCCGCGCACCGACGGCAGCGGCAACATCCGCGCGCAACAATTGCAGGCGCTGAAACTGTTGGAGGCCGCCGGCTGGACACCCCGAGGCGATCAACTGGTGAATGCCGCCGGCGAGCCGCTGCGATTCACCTTTCTCAACGGCCAGAAGGGATTTGAGCGTCTGCTGCTGCCGTTCAAACGCAACCTGGCGCAGATCGGCATCGGTTTCGATATTCGTCAGGTCGACACCGCGCAATACACCAACCGCGTACGCAGCCGCGACTACGACATGATCGTCGTCGGTTACCCGGTGAGTCAGGCGCCGGGGCGCGAGCTGTTCAACTATTTCGGCTCCGACGGCGCTGATGATCCCGGCTCCAACAACTACATGGTGCTGCGCGACCCGGCGGTGGATGCGCTGCTTGAAGGCGTGGTGCAGGCCGACAATCGCGAGAGCCTGCTGCGCCACGCCCATGCGCTGGATCGGGTGTTGCAGTGGGGCTATTACTGGATTCCCAACTACTACCCGCCGGGGATTTCCACGGTGTGGTGGAACCGCTTCGGTCGCCCGGCAATTGCGCCGCTGTACGACGCCGGCCTCGACACCTGGTGGGAAATCAGCCCGACCGCGCTGACCGCGACGCAAATGCAGCAACAGCAAAAGGAGTACGCCCATGTGGGGTTATAGCCTGCGGCGTCTGCTGCTGATCGTGCCAACCTTGCTGGCGATTCTGCTGGTGAACTTCGTGATCGTGCAGGCCGCGCCCGGTGGCCCGGTCGAGCAGGCTATCGCCCGATTGCAGGGGATCGGTGTCGGTGCGGCGGTGGGTGCCAGCCATGTCGAAAGCATTGGCGGCGAGTCCCGCGCGACCCGTGGGCTGGACCCGAAACTGGTGGCCGAGATCGAGCGCCAGTACGGCTTCGATAAAAGCGCCGGCGAGCGCTTGTGGCTGATGCTCAAGAGCTATGCGCAACTGGATTTCGGCAAGAGTTTCTTCCGGGGCGCGACGGTGACCGAGCTGATCTGGCAGAAACTGCCGGTGACCTTGTCGTTGGGATTGTGGGCGACGCTGATCACTTATCTGGTATCGATTCCGCTGGGCATTCGCAAGGCCGTGCACAACGGTTCGGCGTTCGATGTCTGGAGCAGCGCGGCGATCATCATCGGCTATGCCATGCCGGGGTTTCTGTTTGCGCTGCTGCTGATTGTGGTGTTCGCCGGTGGTACGGCGCTGGACTGGTTCCCGGTGCGCGGGCTGGTCTCGGACAACTTCACCGAGCTGTCGCTGTGGGGCAAGGTTGCCGATTACTTCTGGCATCTGGTGTTGCCGGTCAGTGCGCTGGTGATCGGTGGCTTCGCGACGCTGACGATCCTGACCAAGAACAGCTTCCTCAACGAGATCTCGCGGCTGTACGTGGTCACGGCCCGAGCCAAAGGCCTGAGCGAACGCCAGGTGTTGTACGGGCATGTGTTTCGCAACGCGATGCTGCTGGTGGTGGCGGGATTGCCCCAGGCGTTGGTCACGGTGTTCTTCGGCGGCTCGCTGCTGATCGAAGTGATCTTCTCCCTCGACGGTCTCGGCCGCCTGAGTTACGAGGCAGCGGTGTCGCGGGATTACCCGGTGGTGTTCGGCTCGCTGTTCATCTTCACCCTGTTCGGGCTCCTGATAAAACTGCTGGGCGACCTGTGTTACACGCTGGTCGATCCGCGCATCGACTTCACCGCGAGGACTGCCTGATGCCGACGCTTTCTCCCATCGGACAGCGCCGCTGGGCGCGGTTCAAGGCCCATCGGCGCGGCTGGTGGTCGTTGTGGCTGTTTCTCGCGCTGTTCGGCCTGAGCCTGGGCGGCGAACTGGTCGCCAACGACAAACCGTTGCTGGTGACGTATCAGGGCGAGTGGTATTTTCCGGCGTTCAAGCGCTACACCGAGCAGGATTTCGGCGGCGAGCTGCCGTTCCAGCCCGACTACCGCAGCGCCCAGGTGCGTGAATTGATCGAGGGGCAGGGCGGACGGATGTGGTTTGCGCCGATCCCGTTCGGCTACGACACGGCTAACTACGACCTCACTGAACCGGCCCCGAGCCCGCCCACCGCCGAAAACTGGCTGGGCACCGACGATCAGGCGCGGGACGTGCTGGCGCGGGTGATATTCGGCACGCGGGTCTCGCTGTTGTTCGCCCTGGCGTTGACGGCGGTGAGCGCGTTGATCGGTATCGCCGCCGGTGCCTTGCAGGGGTATTACGGCGGTTGGGTCGACTTGCTCGGGCAGCGTCTGCTGGAGGTCTGGTCGGGGCTGCCGGTGCTCTATCTGCTGATCATTCTGTCTGGCTTCGTCGAGCCGAACTTCTGGTGGTTGCTGGGGATCATGGCCCTGTTTTCGTGGCTAAGTCTGGTGGACGTGGTGCGCGCCGAGTTCCTGCGCAGCCGAGGACTTGAATACGTGAAAGCGGCGCGGGCGCTGGGTGTCGGCGACGTGCAGGTGATCGTGCGGCACATTCTGCCCAATGCCATGAGTGCGACCTTGACGTACCTGCCGTTCATCCTGACCGGGGCGATTGCGACGTTGTCGGCGCTGGATTTCCTTGGTTTCGGCATGCCCGCGGGCAGTGCTTCGCTGGGTGAGTTGATCGGTCAGGGCAAGAACAATCTGCAAGCACCATGGTTGGGGCTGACGGCATTTTTTGCCCTGGCGCTGATTCTTTCTTTACTCGTATTCATCGGCGAAGCCTGCCGTGATGCCTTCGACCCCAGGACTTGATATGCGTAAACATCTGATCGAAATACGCGACCTGCGGGTAGCGTTCAAAGGGCAGGAAGTGGTGCACGGCATCAACTTCGACATTTGCCCGGGCGAATGCCTGGCGCTGGTGGGCGAGTCGGGTTCCGGCAAGTCGGTGACGGCCCACAGCATCCTGCAATTGCTGGACCCGAATATCACGCAGATCGACGGCAGCATCCGCTACGGCGGCGAAGAGTTGCTAGGGGTGCACGAGCGCTATCTACGGCAACTGCGCGGCAACCGCATCGCGATGATTTTTCAGGAGCCGATGAGTTCTCTAAATCCGTTGCACAGCATCGAGCGGCAACTCGGCGAAAGCCTGGCGTTGCACAAGGGACTGGCGGGCGCGGCGGCGCGCAATCGGATTCTGGAGCTGTTGGAATTGGTGGGCATTCAGCGTCCGCGCGAGCGGCTGAAAGCGTATCCGCATCAGCTCTCCGGCGGGCAGCGGCAGCGGGTGATGATCGCCATGGCTCTGGCGTGCGAGCCGCAATTGTTGATTGCCGATGAGCCGACCACGGCCCTCGACGTCACGGTGCAGCGCAAGATTCTGTTGCTGCTCAAGGAGCTGCAACAGCGGCTGGGTATGGCGCTGCTGATCATCAGTCACGACTTGAATCTGGTGCGCACCATCGCCCAGCGGGTGGCGGTGATGCGCGCGGGCGAAATCGTCGAACAGGCGAGCTGCGAGCAGTTGTTCCGTGCGCCGCAGCATCCCTACAGCATCGAATTGCTCAACGCCGAACCCGGTGGCGCGGCGTTGTGCCGTGATGCAGCGGAGGATTTGCTCAAGGTTCGTGATCTGCATGTGCGTTTTCTGCTGGGCGGCGGGTGGCTGCGGGCCAAGTCGTATCTGCACGCGGTCAACGGCATCGATTTGAACCTGCAGCGGGGCAAGACGCTGGGCATTGTCGGTGAGTCGGGCTCGGGCAAGTCCACGCTGGGTCAGGCGATCCTGCGTCTGATCGACGCCGACGGCAGCATCCGCTTCAAGGGGGAAGCGCTTGAGCAACTGAGCGGCAAGCGCTTGCGTCCGCTGCGCAAACGCCTGCAAGTGGTGTTTCAGGATCCGTTCGGCAGCCTCAGCCCGCGCTTGTGCGTGGAGCAAATCATTGCCGAAGGGTTGCAGGTGCATAGTGATATGACTGCTTTTGAGCGCGAACAGGCCGTGATCGAGGTATTGAAGGAGGTCGGACTCGACCCGGCGACGCGTCATCGCTATCCCCACGAGTTTTCCGGCGGGCAGCGACAACGCATCGCCATCGCTAGGGCGCTGGTGCTCAAGCCGGATCTGATCCTGCTCGATGAGCCGACCTCGGCACTGGATCGCACCGTGCAGAAGCAGATCGTCGCGTTGTTGCGCCGATTGCAGGAGGAGCACGGTCTGACTTATCTGTTCATCAGTCATGACCTGGCGGTGGTGCGGGCGCTGGCCCATGATCTGATCGTGATGAAGGATGGCGAGGTGGTGGAGCGTGGCGAAACGGCCGGGTTATTCCATTCGGCCCGGCACCCGTATACGCGGGAGCTGCTGGCGGCGTCGTTTGTGACACCGGTCACGGCAGAAACCGGCAGCCAGGAGGGCAGACTTTCACCCACGGAGCAGATCCGGTAAATTTCCCGGCTCCGCTCATACAAGGATGTAGATGATGGCAAAACCTGCCGCGCGCCTCAGCGATCTCAATGCCTGCCCGATCACTGGACACAGTACCAACCCCAGCACCAGCGGTTCACCCAATGTGAACATCAATGGCATGCCCGTGCTGCGAGTCGGTGATACCACCGCCTGCGGTGACTCGGTCACCGAGGGCATCGGCAACATCCTGATCAATGGCAAGCCAATCGCCTTTCTTGGTAGCGCCACTGCCCATGGTGGAATGATCATTACCGGCTCCGGTGACGTTTTTGTCGGCACGCAGGTGGGCGAGGCTCCATTCACCCCGATCGTTACAGTGCCTAAACATAGCGAACGCTTCCAGTTGGTGGACGAGAACACCGGCGATGCCATTCCCGATATGCTTTATTGCATCGAAACCGGTGATGGCCAGCGTTTGGTCGGCCACACCGATAACCACGGCAATGCCGCGCGAGTGTTTACCGCCAATCCGACCTCCATAACCGTGCAATGGGGCAAGGAAGCAGCTGCGCATCTGGATGCTTTGGGTATCGATTACTAAGGAGGGTGACGCGTGGCAGCACCGAAAAAGAAACAGGCCCAGACCACTGACCAGCATGGGACGACTCAGGTCAAAGGTACGCTCGCCCAGGATTATGTGACGGTGGTGGGGGCTTCCTACATCAGTTTCATGGCCAATATCCGTGGTCAGCGCGGCAACATGATGAACTTCATCAATCAGGGTATACGGCAAATAAAAAACTATCCTGAGCCCACACCGAATTATTCCGTGCAAAGAGCATTTCTCATCTTCAAGGATGAATACGATCCGAAACTTCTCGCCGAAGTCAAAAAGATCGTGACGGAACGCTATAAGGCCGAGTACCGCGAATACGACAATATCTCGCAACTGGTCGATTTTGTGGTTTCGCGCAAGCGCAGGGGGCGTGAAATCAAGCAGATGGATTTCTTCTCACACGGCGTGGTGGGTGCTATCGAGTTTGGTTATGAACTCGACAAGCGTGAAAGTTACCGCTTGCGCGACGCCCAGGCCCGAATGTTTACACCCGATGCATTCGCTTATGGAGCCAGGATCTATTCCTACGCCTGTCGTACCGGGCTGGGAATCGATGCTGATTTGACGGTGAGAGAAAACGAGGATCCCCACTACGAACGCAGTCTGGCGCAGATTATGGCGAATGCGACCGGTGCCGTTGTGTGGGCATTTCCGCGACGCAGTCTGTATGACCAGACCTATGGAACCGACGAGGATCGTCAGGCTGTCGAGAAAGCACCTGCCCGCCAGGAAGCCGACAAGGCGGCGAGCCGTGCTTATCGCAAACAACTGAGTGACTATCAGCGACGCCTGGCTGCTCATCGAACGGCGCAAAAAAATCCCGAAGCGCAGTTACCGCACGAAACCGCTCCCGTTGCTCCGAAAAAAACCTTGTCGGAGAGAGATGCTGCATTGCTCAAACAGGCTCAGGGACGAGATCAATACAACAGCATCCTTGGTTATCCTCTGGATGCCGAAGGCGCTGTCCACCCCGTTCGATCCGGTAATACACCGGATGGCGTTCCAAAAAAGCTATGCGAATACAAACCCGTCAAATGACGACCACAACACGACTATCGAAGTGTTTCGCCGTAACCGCCCTGATTCTTGTGGTGGCAGGCATTGGCTATTTTCTGGTTGGCAAGGAAGACGACATGTCCTCAAAAGTGATGATGAATTACGGACTCTGGAGCCCTGAAGACAATCGTTTCGATGCATCTCGCTGGTTCGAAAGCGGAATGTACCGCCGGCGCACGACAGGGACGCCAGCAGAAATCAGCGTCGACACGATGCTGCGCAACAAACCACTGCCTGTAACACGAGAGATGAATGAGGATCTGGTGGCGATTGCAGGGGTTGCGCTCGAGTATGACTTTCCCGAAATCAATACGGACTCGCTGATCAACCATCCGCCACAATTGACTCAACGTGTCAGATATTGGGTTAGCAAGTTCGATCAGCCTGACAAGCCAGTTGATCTATACAACCTTTATCTTGAATTGGATGGGCAACGTTTTGTGATCACTTTCAGCAGGGATGCGCAGACAGGTGATCTGATCGACAACAACAGTGCGCGAAAGGTTTCGGTTGACCAGGAAGCAGATGCTGAATACCTACAGGTATTCAGAGCGATGGACGAAGCTGAACGCCCTCGGCACTGACCGACCCGATTTTTTCAAACCATAAAAAAATCCCGTTACAAGTACGGGATTTTTTATCAGACAGGCTCCGCAATATCGGAGCCGCGATCTTACGCCGGAAACAGCTCGGACAGTTTCATCGACAGCATCATGTCGCCTTCAACGCGCAGCTTGCCGCCCATGAACGCCTGCATGCCATCGGTTTCGCCGCTGACGATGCCTTTGAGGGTTTCGCTGTCCAGCACCAGCGTGCAGTTGGCATCCGGGTTTTCGCCTTCCTGGATATCGCAGGTGCCGTCTTTGACGATCAGGGCGTATTGCTTGTCTTCGTCAGTGATGTTGAAACCGAAGACCAGATCCAGACCGGCAGCGGCGGCTGGGTTGAACTTGGCTTGCATTGCTTTTACGGCATCAGCTACGGAGGTCATGGTTCGATCCTTTTTGGTTGATTGCAGCAGGGTCACAGTAATCCGGACTCAGCGAAAGGTGATGAGTTCCGGGGCCTTCAGCAGTTGCAGGTGTGCATGACTGTTGAAGGAAGCCAGCGCCACCTCGCGACCGCGGAACTTCAGCTGGTTGAGCGAGGTGTTGACGATTTGCCAGTTCAGTTCAAAGGCCTGCCGGGCAGGCATTTGGGTAATCAGGTGAAGCAGGGCGGTGATCGTGCCACCGGAGGTGAACACCGCGATTTTCTGGGTGTTGTCGGCCTGTTCGAGAATCCGCTGCAGCCCGGCCTGGACCCGCTCGACGAAACCCAGCCAGCTTTCCAGCCCCGGCGTGTCGTAGGTGCCGGCGAGCCAGCGTTCGATGATCAGGGCGAAGATGCGCTGGAACTCGCCACGGTTTTGCGCGGCGTTACGCAGGATTTCCAGGGCTTCGGGCTCTTCGGGCAACATGGCCGGCAGCAGGGCGCGGATCACGGCGTCAGCGTCGAATTCGTTGAAAGCGGAATCGATTTCCAGAACCGGAACCGACAGGCCGACGGCGGCGAACTGTTCCAGCGCGCTGTTGGCCGTATGTTGCTGGCGTCGCAGATCGCCCGACAGGCAGCGGTCGAAGCTGATTCCGAGTTCGGCGAGGTGACGGCCGAGGATTTCTGCCTGGCGTACACCGGTCGGCGACAGGACGTCATAGTCGTCTGCACCGAAGGAGGCCTGGCCATGTCGAATCAAGTAGATGCTGCCCACGTCCGCGTCGTCCCGGTACGTTGAAGGTTGAGGCGAGGTTATGGGGATGATGGTGAGCTGTCAATGAAAAAACATACGCTTGTTTGAAATGCCCGTTCCAGCCTTGTTGCCAGAGGTTTCACGGCTGGCCGACGGGCCGGTGCATGGGTATGCTGGAGCCAATTCCCGCGTGTGTTTCAAGACCGCGCATCGTTTGAAGGAGTCACTGTGGAGTTTTTGACTGAATACGCCAGTTTCCTGGCCAAGACCGTAACGCTGGTCATCGCCATTCTGGTGGTGCTGGCGAGTTTTGCTGCGTTGCGCAGCAAGGGCCGGCGCAAATCTGCCGGCCAGTTGCAGGTCAGCAAGCTCAACGATTTCTATAAAGGCCTGCGTGAGCGGCTGGAGCAGACCCTGCTCGACAAGGATCAGCTCAAGGCCTTGCGCAAGGGCCAGGCCAAGTCCGAAAAGAAACAGAAGAAGAAACCCGACGCCAAACCGCGGGTATTCGTGCTGGACTTCGACGGCGACATCAAGGCCTCGGCGACTGAAAGCCTGCGCCACGAGATCACCGCGCTACTGACCCTGGCCACACCGAAGGACGAAGTGGTCCTGCGTCTGGAGAGCGGCGGCGGCATGGTTCACAGCTATGGTCTGGCCTCGTCGCAACTGGCGCGCATCCGGGAAGCCGGCGTGCCGTTGACCGTGTGCATCGACAAGGTCGCGGCGAGCGGCGGCTACATGATGGCGTGCATCGGCGAGAAGATCATCAGCGCGCCGTTTGCGATTCTCGGTTCCATCGGTGTGGTGGCGCAGTTGCCCAACGTCAACCGCCTGCTGAAAAAGCATGACATCGATTTCGAAGTGCTGACCGCTGGCGAATACAAACGCACCCTGACCGTATTCGGCGAAAACACCGAGAAGGGTCGGGAAAAGTTTCAGGAAGACCTGGACATCACCCACCAGCTGTTCAAGAACTTCGTTGCCCGCTATCGCCCGCAACTGGCGATCGACGAAGTCGCCACCGGTGAAGTCTGGCTCGGCATCGCGGCGCTGGACAAGCAACTGGTCGATGAGCTCAAGACCAGCGACGAATACCTGGCCGAGCGTGCCAAACAGTCCGAGGTCTATCACCTGCACTACGCCGAGCGTAAGAGCCTGCAGGAGCGCATCGGCATGGCGGCCAGCGGCTCGGTGGATCGCGTGTTGCTGAGCTGGTGGAGCCGGCTGACCCAACAACGGTTCTGGTGAATCGGGCATAAAAAAACGCCGGTCGAATGACCGGCGTTTTTTTATGCCCCGGGGAATTACCGGCGACGGAACAGCGGCAGCGGTTCGTCAGTGGCGGCCTGATAGGTCACCGAAAAGTCCTTCAGGCTTTCAAGGGCGTCGTACGGGTCTTTGTCCGCGCGCAGGGCGAAGGCATCGAAGCCGCAACGGCGCATGTAGAACAGTTGGTCACGCAGCACGTCGCCAATTGCTCGCAATTCACCCTTGAAACCGTAACGGTCGCGCAGCAGACGGGCGTTGGAGTAATTGCGGCCATCAGTGAACGCCGGGAAGTTCAGGGCAATTACCTGGAACTCATTCACGTCGTCACCGATTTCCTCGGCTTCTTCGTCGGCGTCCAGCCACACACCCAGGCCGCCATCGCGGGCCTTGAGCATGCGGGCGTGTTCACGCCACAGTTGCAACGGGACGATCAGGTCGTCGCAGTTGCTGATTTCGTCGATGTTGAAATCCTTGGGCAGCAGGTGCCAGGTTTCGTCGACGACCTCGTTGTTCTTAATGATTCGCTGCATAGACGCGTTCCTTGAAGAGGTCGATGCCAATACGCTGGTAGGTGTCGATGAAGCGCTCGTCTTCGGTGCGCTGTTCCACGTACACGTCGATCAGCTTGGAGATCACGTCCGGCATGTCTTCCTGAGCGAAAGACGGGCCGAGGATCTTGCCCAGGCTGGCGTCACGGCTGGCGCTGCCACCGAGGGAGACCTGGTAGAACTCCTCACCTTTCTTGTCCACACCGAGGATGCCGATGTGGCCGACGTGGTGGTGACCGCAGGCGTTCATGCAGCCGGAGATGTTCAGGTCCAGTTCACCGATGTCGAACAGGTAGTCCAGGTCGTCGAAACGGCGCTGGATCGATTCGGCGATCGGGATCGACTTGGCATTGGCCAGGGAGCAGAAATCACCGCCAGGGCAGCAGATGATGTCGGTCAGCAGGCCGATGTTCGGCGTGGCGAAGCCACTTTCACGCAACTCGCCCCACAGGGTGAACAGCTGGCTCTGCTCGACGTCGGCCAGAATGATGTTCTGCTCGTGGGACGTGCGCAGTTGACCGAAGCTGTAGCGCTCGGCCAGGTCGGCGACCGCGTCGAGCTGCTTGTCGGTGATGTCGCCGGGTGCAACGCCCGTCGGCTTCAGGGACAGGGTCACTGCCACGTAACCTGGCTTCTTGTGCGCCAGGGTGTTGCGGGTGCGCCAGCGGGCAAAGCCCGGATGTTCTTTGTCGAGGGCGGCCAGTTCGGCGTCTTGATTGCTCAGCGCCTTGTAGTCCGGGTCGACGAAGTGTTTTGCCACACGATGCACTTCGGCTTCGGTCAGGGTGGTCTGCCCGCCGCGCAGGTGTTCCATTTCGGCATCGACTTTCTGGGCGAAGACTTCTGGAGTCAGCGCTTTGACGAGGATCTTGATCCGCGCCTTGTATTTGTTGTCACGACGGCCATAGCGGTTGTAGACCCGCAGGATCGCGTCGAGGTAGCTCAACAGGTCCTGCCATGGCAGGAATTCGTTGATGAACGCGCCGACCACCGGAGTACGACCCAGACCACCGCCGACCAGCACCCGGAAACCGAGTTCACCGGCAGCGTTGTGTACCGGCTCAAGGCCGATGTCGTGGACTTCGATGGCCGCACGGTCGGAGGTCGAACCGTTGACGGCGATCTTGAACTTACGCGGCAAGTAAGCGAATTCCGGGTGGAAGGTCGTCCACTGACGAACGATTTCGCACCACGGACGCGGGTCGATCAACTCGTCGGCTGCGACACCGGCGAACTGGTCGGTGGTGACGTTGCGCAGGCAGTTACCGCTGGTCTGGATGGCGTGCATCTGCACAGTGGCCAGCTCGGCAAGAATGTCCGGGATGTCTTCCACCGCCGGCCAGTTGAACTGCACGTTCTGGCGCGTGCTGATGTGGGCGTAGCCCTTGTCATAGTCGCGGGCGATTTTCGCCATCATGCGCACCTGGCGCGAGGTCAGCTGGCCGTAAGGCACCGCCACGCGCAGCATCGGCGCGAAACGCTGGATATACAGGCCATTTTGCAGGCGCAGGGGGCGGAATTCTTCTTCGCTCAGCTCACCTGCCAGATAGCGTCGGGTCTGATCACGGAACTGCTTGACGCGGTCCTCGATGATCCGCTGATCGTACTCGTCGTATACGTACATATAAGTCCTGTTCTCAGGCTTTGGCCACTCGGAAAACGCTGCGTTTTCGCTTGCTGGAGTCCGATGGTTCCTCTGCAATTCGGCGCGCACGGCCGCGCACTCCCTGAAGGAGCCGGGGCAATATACCCGTTTGCAGTTATGCGCAAAAGTGATGTTTGAGTATATGGAAAGAACCAAATCGCCTAACGAGAATGGCTGTCAACTAACCCCTGTTTGTCGTGCGGTCAATCATCGTCTTAACTGTGGTCGAGTCTTTCTGCAATCACCGATAAAACCGACAAGAGGCGATGCAATGAGCAACCCAACCAAAGCAAGGAAAAGCGATAGCAGTGTCGATGCCTGGGCGATTCTGTTCCTGATCATTCTGGTCGTGGGAACGGCAGTATTCTGGGTCAGCCATCAGTAAAACGACGCTTCCGGGCCCGTCTCCGACGATTGTCGGACAAAAAGCGGGATCAGGCGCTAATGGCCGGCGATTGAATGGCTATAATGCGCGGCCATTTTTCCCTGGGCCCGGACGCTTCATGTTCAAGTTTCTCCACCTCGGTCTGCTGCTGTTCGGCGCGGTTTTCGGTACCTGCGCGCGTGCAGAGTCGGTGCTGTTCCTGAATCCGGGTTCGACCCAGGAAACGTTCTGGCTCAGCTACTCGCAGTTCATGCAAGCGGCCGCCCGGGACCTGGGGATCGACCTACGCATTCTCTATGCCCAGCGCCAGCCGGAACTGACCCTGGCTCAGGCGCGACTGGCCCTGCAGGGGCCTGAGCGCCCGGACTATCTGGTGTTCGTCAATGAACAGTACGTGGCGCCGCAGATCCTGCGCATGGCCAATGGCAGCGGCGTGAAGCTCTTTATGGTCAACTCGGCACTGACGCCCAACCAGAAGGCGATGATGGCCGATCGTGCCGATCGCATCGGCAGTCTGGTACCCAACGATGAAGAGGGCGGCTACTTGATGATGAAGGAGCTGATTCGTCTGCATCCGGCTGTCGCGCCCGGTGAAAGCATCGACCTGCTGGCCTTTTCCGGTCTGAAGATCACACCCTCGGCCCAACTGCGAGAAAAAGGCATGCAACGGGCACTCGCCGAGCATCCTCAGGTGCATCTGCGGCAACTGGTCTACGGCGGCTGGACGCAACAGCGTGCCTACGAGCAGGCCAGGCAATTGCTGGTCCGCTATCCCAAGGTGTCATTGGTGTGGGCGGCCAATGATGAAATGGCCTTCGGCGCGATGCGTGCCGTTTCGGAAGCCGGCAAGGTGCCGGGCAAAGACGTGCTGTTCAGCGCGGTCAACACCTCGCCCGAAGCGTTGCAGGCGTTGGTTGACGGGCGGCTGAGCGCGTTGCTGGGCGGCCATTTCACCCTGGGTGGCTGGGCACTGGTCGAGCTGCATGATCACGCGCAAGGTGTCGATCTGAATCAGTACGGCGGTCGTGACCGACAGATTCCGTTGCTGCAACTGATCGATCGGGATCATGCCCGCCGAATCCTTGCCATGGGCGCCTCACCGGACTATGGCGTGCACTTTCGCAAGCTCTCGGCGAAAGGCCGTCCGGTTTCCTACCGCTATCCGTTCAATCTGCAGACACTGATGCACTGAGCGAGTCAGACGCCGGCCAGATGCACCACCAGTTGAACGATGCCGAACAGCGTCAGGGCGAATACTGCCGTGAACGCAATGCCCAGAAAGATGAAATGACTCGGCTTGCCGTGGGTGAAATCCCTCGCCCGGTTCTTGCCGCTTTGCACCCCGAACGCCGCCGCCATGACGCTGTGCAGCATCTGCCAGAAGGTCGGTGGTTTGTTGTCGACTGGATCGTCCATACATCCCTCGTCTCAAAGTGTGCCTGTTGAGCATAGTCAATCGGCCGACAGCGCGCGAAACCGTTGGTAATGCCTTGGTGGCACCGGCATAACTATCTACTGCGAACGGTCGCCCGCGAAATGGTGTGCTGACGCCTCATCCCACAGGAGAGGCGCCATGCCACCGATTCCCGCCGCTGATATGAGACCCGCGGCCTCACAGAGCATCCACGGTCCGTTTCTTGAACAGGCCATTCCCGATTGGCTGACGGACGCCACGGCGCAGCGACGTGCGGAGCTGGGCAGCGCCAACGCGGCACTGACGCCCGGTTATCGCCAGGCCACCGCGCAGCAGCGTCGCGCGTTGAACGACGCCGTTGTCGCCAGTTTCGTCGCCCAGTCCCGGCTGGACCGACAACTGTCATCCCTGCAAGACATCGACACCTTTGCCAGACCTTTGCTGACCAAGGCATTGCAGGAGCAATTTGGCGTGGAGATGGATGTCGATGTGATTTATCTGTGCCTGAACAAACCGGTTCAAATGGGGATCCTTTCGATAGAAGTGGGTGTGTTCGAGTTCATGAAACTGCCGCTGCTGCAGGCGGCGCTGCATAACTTTGCAGCCTCGGAATGTGAGCCTGAGGCGTTCCACGATTCCTCCGGTTTCTTGATCGAGTGGTGGACATCCGGTGTGCTCCTTCCCCTGCAAACCACGTTGACCGTTCCCGGGTTCATCACGCTATGCCGTTCGCTGGACATCGGCGCCAAGTATCAGGCCTACCTCAGGGGCTATCTCCACGCCGAAGAGGTGCAAGCGACCCTGCGGGACAATTTCATCGGCGCCGCCAAGACTGATCTGCGCGCTGCTGCCGAGCAGGCGCTGCTGTGCAACGACATCGAGCCTGCCGACTACTCGATGATCCTGTCGGTCATCGATGGCAACCGTCATCCTCGCCTGGGCAACAAGAGCGTCTGGTTTCACGAACTGAGCCTGATGAAGCATCGTATGACTGGATGCGTCTGTTTCTCGATCAGCGAGAATGATCGCTATACAGACGATTTGCTGCTCTATATCCCCCATGATCCCCGGCACCCGTTGAAGCGTTATACGCGCAAGCAACTGTGGGACATGTTCAGGAAGCGCTTCAGCGAACGCGACAGCGGCTCGTCGGCAGAGTTTGTGCCGACGGCGTATCAGCGGTTTTTCAGCCGTTTCGTGGCTTATGCCGATCGCGCGGACTATTTCAGTCAGTTCACTCGCGATGCCTCGGACGCATCCGCCGCCGGGCGTGTTGTTCTCAAGCTCCTTACAATGCTCAATCCCTTCACCGGCTTCACATCCGTCCATGAATGGCCGCCCCTGCGCCAGCAACCGCTCCCGGAGGACGACCCTTATCTGGCCCCGGCAGTCATTCCCCGCGAGGGCGACGACCCCGCATCCGAAAACGTTGACCTGTGGAACTATCTTTTCGAGCAACACCGCGACCGGCTCACTGCCGATGCCCGCAGTCACGCCGTACCCACGGCTGATGTCGATGCGAAAGTGCGCAGTGAGAAGCTCGCGGCATTGCTGAACATCGGCATGCTGGTGCTGACCACGGCAGCAGGGTTTGTACCTGTTCTGGGCGAGATCATGACTGGCGTCATGGTCGGTCAGTTGCTGGAAGAGTCCATTGAAGGCGTCATTGACTGGAGCGAAGGGGATCGCCAGGCCGCCAAGGCACACTTGATCGATGTCGCGGAGAATCTGGTGCTGTTCGGCGTGCTCGCCGGGGCCGGAAAAAGCCTGGGCGGCGTCAGACCGGCAACGGCTGCACCCGTGGTGGAAAAACTGCATCCGGTCACATTGGCCAGCGGCGAAACCCGGCTGTGGCGTCCGGATCTGACGGCCTATGAAAGCCCCGATTGGCATCTTCACCAACACGAACCCAATGCCCTGGGGCAATTGACCGAAGGGGAAAAAACCTGGATCCGGATCGAGGGCAGGGCGTACGAGAAGCACTGGGACAGGACAATCAAGCGCTGGCGAGTGCGGCATCCCCGCGATCCCCACGCTTATCAGCCGCCGCTCAGCCACAACGGCGTCGGTGCCTGGCGCCATACGCTGGAGCGTCCGTTGTCCTGGGATCGGCTGACGCTGCTGCGCCGCATCGGGCATCGAACCGACAGTCTTTCAGACACGCAATTGCTGGCCATCGCCGATATCGGCGGTGTCAGTGACAACGCTTTGCGCAAAATGCATCTGGATAACCTGCCGCCGCCGCCCGAACTGGCCGATGCGTTGCAATTGTTTGAAGCGCCTCGCGGCACTGCCGCGCCGGACGCGCGAATCATCAAGCTGCAAACGGCGTGCCCGGGACTCGGCGATGCCGCCGCCCGCGAGGTGCTGGCTCATGCCGATGCCGACTCGCTGGCGATCTTGCAAACCTCCAGGCCAGTCCCTCGCCGTCTGCTGGAGGAGGCGCGCTGGCACGCAAGTCAGGGGCGGGCGAGTCGCGCGTATGCCGGTTTGTACCTGGAGCATCCTTCAGCCGACAGTGGGCGTCTGGCTTTGCAGTTGCTCGAGAAACTGCCGGGCTGGCCGGGTGATGTGCGACTGGAGTTTCGCGATCGGCATCGACAGGGCGGGCTGCTTGAGGCGATTGGCAGCGAATCGGCGGCACACCGGGTGTATCTGGTGAAACAGGGGCCGTTGTTCCAGGCATTCAGCGAGCAGGCATCGAGCGCTCGGCTCGATCGGTTTTTCCCCGCGCTCATGCGCGCTTTGCCACGGCAAACAACAGAGGCGCTGGGGATATTCGGGATGACGGACGGCGCCAGGCTACAACGTGCGATCATCGATTACGCCACCGCTCACCCGGAGCAGGTTCGCGCCTTCGTGGTTCCACCCGGCCAGGGCGTCCGTGCGTTCACACCGCCAGTGCGTCTCGAAGGTCGTCGACTGGGGTATTTCGCCAGTGGGGAGGGCGCAGTAGGGCGTTCGGGTGTCAATCCTTCTCTGGTGATCCGATTGCTCGACGTTTATCCGAATCTGGATTTGCGACAGGCCAACGGCGTCATCCTCAGAGCGATGAGAGAAGGCCAAAGCGACGCGCAGATCATGCAAGGGCTGGTCGAACGCGCGCTTGAGTGGGAGCGCCTTGAATCAACGCTCGCTCAATGGGCGGTTCCCGGTGCGCATGTCGAAGAGCGCTTGCGAGCTGTGCGTCAGTTGAAGCAATGCTGGCGCAATGCACCACTTGCTGCCGAAACCCCGGGTTACAGTCACCTCGAGTGGATCTGCGACGACCCGCTGCCACCCATGCCGGGGACTTTTCCTCATGTGAAATCCCTGCGTCTGCAATCGCGCCGTTCAGATGCTGCACAAATGCGTGGATTCCTGCGCGCGTTCCCCGAGATTCGCCATCTCGATCTCAGTGAATGTGCGCTGACCACCAATCCCGTCCCCACCGATACCCGCGTGAAACTGGTGGAGCTCAACCTGTCCGGCAATCCGCTGTATCGGCTGGACGTCTCGAACATGCCGAACCTTAAAGTCCTGAACCTTCAAGGGACGCAACTGCAACAATGGCCACGGGCAGCCGAAGAGCTTCGGGCGCTGCGCTGGCTGGATCTGCGCAACACCCGCATCACCACGCTGGCGCCGCAAATGCTTGCCCGTGACGAACTGTTGATCAATACCAATCTGACCGGTGCTCCCCTTACAGACGAAACGCAAGTCCGCCTGCGGGCGGCACAACAACGGGTCGAGTCGACCCTGGGGCTGCCGGAGGGGGCGTTGGCAAGGTTTGCCCTTGAACCGATACCCGACCCTTACCCGCACCCCATCGAGACGGGGTCGCGCGTGGCCTCGCGGTTGTTGCCGCTGCCACCGGCATTGCCCGCTGAAGAGCATCCAGGTTCCTTCATCGCTCGCCTGCAGCGAATCATTCCCGAGTTGTCGGAGCAGGAGGCCATTGAAGCGGTCGAGTACCTGCGCATCGGCGTCAGCGACGAACAAGTCAGTGCGCGGCTCGCTGAGTGGAACCGGCGGTTCGACGTGATGACCCGGGAGTTGAATGGCTGGATCTTCGTCCGGCGCAGTTCAGAACAGCGTTTCAGGCATCCGCGAATTTCATCGGAAGGTCGCGGGGACGCGGCACAAAAAATCATCGAGTGCTGGCGACTGGGTCTGCTCGGTGAGGCTGGCGAGGCCGATTATGTGCTGGATCTGGAAGGCACTCTCGGTGTGGGAGCGTTGCCCAGGCTGCCGGAAGCCTTTACCCATGTGGCGGGCTTGAATCTGCGAGGGCTGGAACTGAGCGAGCAGGGCCTCAACGATTTCCTCCTGTCGTTCACGCAAGTTGAAACCCTGGACCTGGCTGCCAATGCACTGGAGAACCTGCCGCAAGCCATCGGCGACATGCAGCGGCTTGAGCAACTGGATCTGTCCGCCAATCGCTTGCAGGACGGGCGCACTGTCGTACAGCGGCTGGAGTCGCTGCAGCACCTCAGGCGCCTGAGTCTGAACTACAACCGTTTCAAATCCTTCAACGCCGCGTCTCTGGAGGCGCTGGAGCTGCTGGAACTGAATCACAACCGACTCAAGGATTTCAACGCAGCGATCCCGCCCTGGCTGGAGCGGCTGCATTTGAACGGCAATGACCTGAAGGAATGGCCGGCCGGGGTGCTGCACGCCGAGCGTCTGCATACGCTGAAGCTGTTCGGCAATCCGATCAGGGATATTCCGGCACAGGCGTTTGACGGCCGCCATGATGAACTGCTTGCCGGAACACATTTATCGGGACACTTGCGATCATTGTCGACAGACAGTCTGCAACGGATCCGCGACCATGCTGAGCGAACGGGCGCTCAGTCGGTGCTGGGAATATCCCGGGAGACGCTTGAGCAATGGCTGGCTGATCGCGAGTGGGAGGAACCGGACGGTTCCTCCTCTTCCGACGACTCGGACCGAATCTGATGGCTCAGTTGTCGTAGCCCAGATTGGGTGCCAGCCAGCGCTCGGTCAGGCTCAGTTCCTGGCCTTTGCGCGAGGTGTAGCTCTGCACCTGATCCTTGTCGACCTTGCCCACGGCGAAGTACTGCGCCTGCGGATGGGCGAAATACCAGCCGCTGACGGCTGCCGCCGGGAACATCGCGTAGTGCTCGGTGAGGAACACGCCGCTGCGACCGGCACGCATTTCCTGTGCTTCAGGGTCGAGCAGGGCGAACAGGGTGGCCTTCTCGGTGTGATCCGGGCACGCCGGGTAGCCGGGGGCAGGGCGGATGCCGGAATACTGCTCTTTGATCAGCGCCTCGTTATCGAGGGCTTCATCCTTGGCGTAACCCCAGTGCTCTTTGCGCACTTGCTGGTGCAGCCACTCGGCGCACGCCTCTGCCAGACGGTCGGCCAGGGCCTTGACCATGATCGAGTTGTAATCGTCGCCGGCGTCCTGATAAGCCTTGGCCACTTCTTCGGCGCCGATCCCGGCGGTGGTGATGAAACCACCAACGTAGTCGGTCACTTCGCTGTCCTTCGGCGCGACGAAGTCGGCGAGGGAGAAGTTCGGTTTGCCGTCGGTCTTGATGATCTGCTGACGCAGGTGATGCAGGCGCGCCATAGGCTTGCCGTCATCGCCGTACAGCTCGATATCGTCGTCGTGCACCTGATTGGCCGGCCAGAAACCGAACACCGCACGGGCACTGATCAGCTTCTCGTCGATCAGCTTGGTCAGCATCTCGCGGGCGTCCTTGTACAGCGCGGTCGCCGCTTCGCCGACCACTTCGTCTTCGAGGATGCGCGGGAACTTGCCGGCCAGGTCCCAGGAGATGAAGAACGGCGTCCAGTCGATGTACTCGGCGAGAACGTTGAGGTCGATGTTGTCCAGCACGCGGGTGCCGGTGAAGGTCGGTTTGACCGGGGTGTAAGTGGCCCAGTCGAACTGCGGCTTCTTGGCGATCGCGGCGGCGTAGCTCAGGCGTTCGGTGCGGGCGCTGCGGTTGGCGGTGCGCTCGCGGACGTCGATGTACTCTTCGCGGGTCTTCTGGACGAAACCGGCTTTCAGTTCCTTGGACAGCAACTGCGTCGCCACCCCCACGGCGCGGGAGGCGTCGGTCACGTAGACCACTGCGTCGTTGCTGTACTTGGGCTCGATCTTCACCGCCGTGTGCGCCTTGGAGGTGGTCGCGCCGCCGATCATCAGCGGCAGGTGGAAGTCCTGGCGCTGCATCTCGCGGGCCACATGGACCATTTCATCCAGCGACGGGGTGATCAGACCGGACAGGCCGATGATGTCGCACTTCTGCTCCTTGGCCACCTGCAGGATCTTCTCCGCCGGCACCATCACGCCGAGGTCGACGATGTCGTAGCCGTTGCAACCCAGCACCACGCCGACGATGTTCTTGCCGATGTCGTGCACGTCGCCTTTGACCGTGGCCATCAGGATCTTGCCCTTGGCTTCCGGCTTGTCGCCTTTTTCCAGTTCGATGAACGGAATCAGGTGCGCCACGGCCTGCTTCATCACGCGGGCGGATTTCACCACTTGCGGCAGGAACATTTTGCCGGCGCCGAACAGGTCGCCGACGATGTTCATGCCGGACATCAGCGGGCCTTCGATCACTTCGATCGGGCGCGCGAAGGACTGACGGGACTCTTCGGTGTCTTCGACGATGTGGGTGGTGATGCCCTTGACCAGCGCATGTTCCAGACGTTTGTTGACGTCCCAGCCGCGCCACTCTTCGGTCTCGGCTTCCTTGACGCTGCCGTCGCCCTTGTACTTGTCGGCGATGGCGAGGAGGGCGTCGGTGCCTTCCGGCGTGCGGTTGAGGATCACGTCTTCAACGGCGTCGCGCAGTTCCTGCGGGATCTGGTCGTAGATCTCCAGCTGACCGGCGTTGACGATGCCCATGGTCAGGCCGGCGCGGATCGCGTACAGCAGGAACACCGAGTGGATCGCCTCGCGCACCGGGTTGTTGCCGCGGAACGAGAACGACACGTTGGACACGCCGCCGGAGCTCAGGGCATACGGCAGCTCGTCGCGGATGTAGGCACAGGCGTTGATGAAGTCCACAGCGTAGTTGTTGTGTTCTTCGATGCCGGTGGCCACGGCGAAGATGTTCGGGTCGAAAATGATGTCTTCCGGCGGGAAGCCGACTTCGTTGACCAGAATGTCGTAGGAGCGTTTGCAGATCTCTTTCTTGCGCGCTTCGGTGTCAGCCTGGCCGGCTTCGTCGAACGCCATCACCACCACGGCGGCGCCATAGCGCTTGCACAGTTTGGCGTGGTGGATGAACTGCTCGACGCCTTCTTTCATGCTGATCGAGTTGACGATGCCCTTGCCCTGAATGCATTTGAGGCCGGCTTCGATCACGTCCCATTTCGAGGAGTCGATCATGATCGGTACGCGGGAGATGTCCGGCTCGCCGGCAATCAGATTGAGGAAGGTCACCATGGCCTTCTTCGAATCGAGCATCCCTTCGTCCATGTTGATGTCGATCACCTGGGCGCCGGCCTCGACCTGCTGCAGGGCGACTTCCAGGGCTTCGGTGTAGTTGTCTTCACGGATCAGCCGGGCGAATTTGGCCGAACCGGTGATGTTGGTCCGCTCGCCGACGTTGACGAACAACGAGCTGCGATCAATGGTGAACGGTTCCAGACCCGACAGGCGGCAGGCCTTGGGAATGTCCGGAATCTGCCGTGGCGCGTAACCGGCGACGGCTTTGGCGATGGCTTCGATATGGCCCGGCGTGGTGCCGCAGCAACCGCCGACGATGTTGAGGAAGCCGCTCTGGGCGAATTCTTCGATGACCTTGGCGGTGTCCACCGGCAGTTCGTCGTACTCGCCGAATTCGTTCGGCAGGCCGGCGTTCGGGTGAGCGGACACGTGAGTGCTGGCCTTGTCCGACAGCTCTTCCAGGTACGGACGCAGTTCGCGGGCACCGAGGGCGCAGTTCAGACCGACCGAAATCGGTTTGGCGTGGGCCACGGAGTTCCAGAAGGCTTCGGTGGTCTGGCCCGACAGGGTGCGGCCGGAGGCGTCGGTGATGGTGCCGGAAATCATGATCGGCAACTCGAAGCCCAGTTCTTCGAATACGCCTTGCACGGCGAAGATCGCGGCTTTGGCGTTGAGGGTGTCGAAGATGGTTTCGATCAGGATCAGATCCGCGCCGCCCTCGATCAGGCCTTTGGTGGCCTCGGTGTAGTTTTCGACCAGCTCATCGAAGGTGACGTTGCGATAGCCCGGGTTGTTGACGTCCGGCGACAGCGAGCAGGTGCGGCTGGTCGGGCCGAGAACGCCGGCGACGAAGCGCGGCTTGTCGGGGGTCTCGAGGGTTTTCGCGTCGGCGACCTTGCGTGCCAGACGGGCGCCTTCTACGTTGAGTTCGTAGACCAGTTCTTCCATGCCGTAGTCGGCCATGGAAATCTGCGTGGCGTTGAAGGTGTTGGTCTCGAGGATGTCGGCACCGGCATCCAGATAGGCTTTCTCGATGCCGCCGATCACGTCCGGGCGGGTCAGCACCAACAGGTCGTTGTTGCCCTTGACGTCGCTCGGCCAGTCGGCGAAGCGTTTGCCGCGATAATCCTGCTCTTCGAGCTTGTAGCTCTGGATCATCGTGCCCATGCCGCCGTCTAGAATCAGGATGCGCTCTTTGAGAGCTTGCTTGAGAGCTTGAAGGCGAACGCTGCGATCGGACATTGGGACTACTCGAAAAAGACCATGACGAAGGGGCGGGATCATAACAAACCTGTGCGGTTTTAGAGCATGTGGCGCTTTTGCATGAATATCGCTCATGTTGGTACGGGCGTCATAACGGTAGAATCGCGGCGTTTTTTCTTCAGGATCAGGATCAGGGACATGTCGTACCGCGTCATCAGCATTGCATTGCTGTTTTTTAGCTTTGGCGCGGCGGCGCAGAGTCCCGCTGTTTCTTCTTCTATTTCCTACACTCGAGACATCCAGCCGATCTTCACCGAAAAGTGTGTGGCCTGCCATGCGTGCTACGACTCTGCCTGTCAGTTGAACCTGGGCAGCGGCGAAGGTGCGGCCCGTGGCGCGAGCAAGATGCCGGTCTACGATGGCGAACGCACCCAGGCGGCGCCGACCACCCGGCTGTTCTATGACGCCTTCGGCAAACGGGCCTGGCAGCAGAAAGACTTCTATTCGGTGCTCGACGCCCAAGGTAGTCAGGCCGCTCTGATGGCACGCATGCTGGAGCTGGGACACAAAACGCCGCTGACACCCAACGCCAAGCTGCCGGAAGACATCGTCTTGGGCCTCAATCGCGAAAACCTGTGCGCGATGCCTGCGGAGTTCGACGGCTATGCTGGCGCCCATCCGAAAGAGGGCATGCCGCTGGCGGTGACCGGGCTGACCGATCAGCAATATCAGACGCTGCAGCGCTGGCTCGCTTCCGGTGCGCCGATCGACGAGCAAGGCCTGGCGCCAAGCGCCAAGGAGGCGATGCAGATCGTCCAGTGGGAAAACCTGCTCAACCAGCCTGGCGCGCGGGAAAGTCTGGTCGGGCGCTGGTTGTTCGAACACTGGTTTTTGGCGCACATCTATTTCAAGGACGGCGAGCCGGGGCATTACTTCCAGTGGGTGCGTTCGCGCACGCCGACCGGGCAACCAATCGATCTGATCGCCACCCGTCGCCCGAACGACGATCCGGGCACCCAGGTCTACTATCGCCTGTGGCCGGTGCAGGGCGTGATCGTGCACAAGACCCACATCACTTATCCGCTGAGTGCGGCGAAGATGGCGCGGGTCAAGAGCCTGTTCTACAACGGCCACTGGCAGGTCAACGCCTTGCCGGGCTACGGTCCGCAGAGCCGGGCCAACCCGTTCGCCACCTTCGAGGCGATCCCGGCGCAGGCGCGTTATCAGTTCATGCTCGATAACGCCGAATACTTCGTGCGCACCTTCATTCGCGGCCCGGTGTGCCGTGGGCAGATCGCGACCGACGTGATCCGCGACAACTTCTGGGCGCTGTTCCAGGCGCCGGAACACGACCTGTACATCACCGACCCGAACTATCGCGGCCAGGCCACGCCGTTGCTGGCCATGCCGGGGCAGAACGACGATGTCGGCAGTGTCCTGAGCCTGTGGCACAACTACCGCAACAAGCGAAACCAATACGAAGCCCTGCGCCGTGACAGCTACGCCGACCTGCCGGCACCGAGCTGGTCGACCCTGTGGGCCGGCAACGACAACGCCTTGCTCAGCATCTTCCGTCACTTCGACAGCGCTTCGGTGACCAAGGGCCTGATCGGCGAGGTGCCGCAGACGATGTGGCTGTTCGACTATCCGCTGCTGGAGCGCACCTATTACCAGCTGGCGGTGAATTTCGATGTGTTCGGCAACGTCTCCCATCAGGCGCAAACCCGCTTGTATTTCGACCTGATCCGCAACGGCGCCGAACAGAACTTCCTGCGCCTGATGCCCGCCGATTCCCGCGAAGGCTACCTCGACGATTGGTACCAGAGCAGCGGCCAGTTCAAGATGTGGCTCGATTACGAAGCCATCGACGACGACAAGCCGACCGCGCTGAAACTCGACGAGAAAGACCCGAAACACGATTTCGCCATGCAGTTGCTGGCGCGTTACGGCGATCTCAACGCGCGTCCGGATCCGATCAACCGCTGCGAAGACGCCTATTGCTCGCGCCCGAACATCGACCCGGCGCTGCAAAATGCCGAACAGGCGCTGAGTCGCCTGACTTCGCGCCCGGCGGCGGGGCTGAAAGTGATCGATCAATTGCCGGAAGCCACCATGCTGCGGGTTGAAACCCGCAGCGGCAAGCGCGAGGTCTACAGCCTGCTGCGCAACCGCGCCCACAGCAACGTGGCGTTCCTGCTCGGCGAATCGCTGCGTTATCAGCCGGGGCTGGACACGCTGACGATCTATCCGGGCGTGCTCAGCAGCTACCCGAATTTCATGTTCAACGTCCCGGCGGATCAGGTGCCAGCGTTTGTCGATGCGATGGAAAACGCCAAGGATGCGCCGCAATTCGAGAAGATCGTCGAACGTTGGGGGATTCGCCGCAGTCATCCGCAGTTCTGGTTCTATTTCCACGACCTGAGCCAGTACATCCACGAGACCGAGCCGGTGGAAGAGGGTGTGCTGGACATGAACCGGTACGAGAATCTTTGATCGTTTGACGCGAGCCTGCTGTCCCAATTTATGACTAGACACAAAGTTCCTGTGGGAGCTGGCTTGCCAGCGATGAGGGCGGTCCATCCGGCATTTAAGTGGCCTGACACTCCGCCATCGCGGGCAAGTCGAGTCGTCGCACCGCCGCTCCCACAGAGTTCAGTGGTGGTTCAGAAAGAGTGACGGGAGTGGGCAATGTTGATTTCAGTGCAGGCCCTGCGAGCGCTCGCCGCGTGGGCGGTGGTCTGCCATCACTTCATGCAGATTTTCTTCGACTTCGAGGCGCGCGGGCCGATCGGGCAGCTGTTCATCGACAAGGGCGCCGTGGGCGTCGATATCTTTTTCGTGATCAGCGGGCTGGTGATTTTCCTGTCCACCGAAGGCAAGGCACTGCCGCCGGCGCGGTTTCTGTTGTATCGACTGTTCCGTATTGTTCCGGCGTATTGGCTCTACACCGTGCTGATGGCGGTGCTGGTGGTATTCGCCCGGCCGCTGCTGCCGGATCAAACGGTGGACTGGAGCCATTTGCTGTTGTCGTTGCTGTTTATCCCGACCGAAAACCCCGGCGGCTACGGGATCTATCCGACTCTGAATGTCGGCTGGACCCTGAATTACGAAATGCTGTTCTACGTGTTGTTTGCCTGGGCACTGTTGTTCCGGCTGCAAGTACGCCTGCTGGTGGTCGCGGCGCTGCTGTTTGCGGTGTGTCAGGCCTGGACCGGGTTTGGCTGGGTCAGCGAGTTCTATCGCTCGGACATCGTTTATGAGTTCCTGCTCGGGATCAGTATCGGCATGTTCTATCGCCGCGGCTGGATCGGACCGGCGCTCTGGCTGCCGTTGCTGGGGATCGGTGCGGCATTAGTGGCGATCTATCATCTGCCGCCGGAACCCCGATTGCTCAATTGGGGCGTGCCCAGTGCGGTGCTGGTCATGGCCAGTATGGCGCTGGAGCGGCATGTCGAACGCAACAGGCTGCTCAAACTGCTGGGCGACTGTTCCTACTCGGTGTATCTGATGCATGTGCTGGTGCTGTCGGCCGGTGGTTATCTGGCCCGGCGCTACGGAATCAACCCGTATTTGATGTTTATCGTCTGTGCGCTGGCCATTGCTATCGGTTCGTGGCTGAGCTACGAATGGGTGGAAAAACGCAGTTATCAATGGCTTAGGGCACGGATTGACGGCGAACCTGGCGCTTAGCCGATTTGCGAACTATTCCTACGTAAATAGTAGGACTTTGTGCCGCGCGCCGATTGGCGTAAACTCCGCCTCAAGCCTGCGAGGAGTCTCCATGACCGCTATTACCATTACCGACGCCGCCCACGATTACCTGGCCGATCTGCTCTCCAAGCAGAACACCCCGGGCATCGGCATCCGCGTTTTCATCACCCAGCCTGGCACCCAGTACGCCGAAACCTGCATTGCCTACTGCAAGCCGGGCGAAGAGAAACCTGAAGACACGGCGCTGGGGCTGAAAAGCTTCACCGCTTACATCGACTCGTTCAGCGAAGCGTTCCTCGATGATGCCGTCGTCGACTACGCCACCGACCGCATGGGCGGCCAGCTGACCATCAAGGCGCCAAACGCCAAAGTGCCGATGGTCAACGCCGACAGCCCGATCAACGAGCGCATCAACTACTACCTGCAAACCGAAATCAACCCGGGGCTGGCCAGCCACGGCGGTCAGGTCAGCCTGATCGATGTCGTTGAAGACGGCATTGCCGTATTGCAGTTCGGCGGCGGTTGTCAGGGCTGCGGCCAGGCGGACGTGACCCTGAAGGAAGGCATCGAGCGCACCCTGCTTGAGCGCATTCCTGAGCTCAAGGGCGTTCGCGACGTGACCGACCACACGCAGAAAGAAAACGCCTATTACTAAGGTGTTCGCTGCGGCATGAAAAACGGCGCCCCGTGAGCGCCGTTTTTTTATGCGTTGATCGTTCCCACGTCGAGGCGTCGAACCGTCCGCGTGGGAATGCAGCCCGGGACGCTCCGCGTCCCATTCACGGTCGATAAAGGTGCGCATGTCCCGCACGATACAGCGACGACTCACTGAAGTGATCGCTGCCCAACACCCGCCCGACCAGAATCAACGCCGTACGCCGAAAACCCTTCGCCGCCACCTTCTCGGCAATATCTTCCAGCGTCCCCGTCACCCAGTCCTGATCCGGCCACGTCGCCCTATGAATCACCGCGATCGGGCAATCCGCGCCGTAATGCGGCAGCAGCTCAGCCAGGAGCTTCTCCAGATGATTGACCCCCAGATGAATCGCCATGGTCGCCCCGTGCTGCGCCAAATTGCCGAGCTCTTCACCGGCAGGCATCGCCGTCTTGTCCGCATAACGGGTCAGGATCACGCTTTGCGAGATGTCCGGCAGGGTCAGTTCGGCGCCCAACAGCGCGGCGCACGCGGCGGTAGCGGTCACACCGGGAATGATCTCGAACGGAATATCCAGCTCTCGCAAATGACGAATCTGCTCGCCAATGGCGCCATACAGACTCGGATCCCCCGAATGTACCCGCGCCACATCCTGGCCCTTGGCGTGGGCGGTCTTGATCAGGTCGATGATCTGTTCCAGGTGCAGTTCGGCGCTGTTGACCACGGTTTCAGCGCAATGACCTTCCAGCACTGCCGTCGGCACCAGCGAACCTGCATAGATGATCACCGGGCAACGGCGGATCAGCCGCTGGCCTTTGACAGTGATCAATTCCGGGTCGCCGGGGCCGGCGCCGATGAAGTAAACGGTCATCGTTGGATCCTGTAAAAAAGGGGCAGGCGGTGCTTCACAAGCCTTTCAGATGAAGAATGCTCATGATCGAAAGCGGGGATTATCGGGAATTTACGCCGCGCCGGCCAATGCCAGAGTTGCCTGAGCGTACTTTTGCCGGGAAATCAGCAGTTTTGCCGGGCCGCTGATCAACTGTTCAGCGAGCGCCAGCGCGGCACTTTCCGCCACGCCGTAGCAACCGGTGCGTTCGAAGGCGATCTGTGAATGATGACTCAAACGTTGCTGATAACTGGCCAGTTCCTCGCTACTGAAATACAGCAACGGCAGCGCCAGCTGGGCGGCGAGTTCCTGCAATCCGGGTTCGTCACGCTTGAGGTCGATGCTGGCGAGCGCCTTGACCTTCTCGAGGTCAATTCGATGGGCCTGCAAGGCCTGATCAAGTAATGCACGCAGCGTGCTGGCCGGGCAGCCGCGCTGGCAGCCCAGGCCGACCACGAAGGTCGGCGCTGCGCTGTCATCGGTCATGCGTGGTACTGACCTTCGCTTTTGCGGCGGAACAACCAGGCGCTGATCAGGCCCAGGGCCAGCCAGAACGCGACGTTGGTCAGCTGCGAAGCGATTTTGAACTGGGCTTCCAGGGCTTCCGGAGCGAGCATCGAATGCACTTCCGGTTGCGGCGCGCCGATCACGTGCGGCACGGCAAGGATCGCCACACCGAGGATTTTCATCAGCCAGTTGCGACTGAACGCAATCAAGGCCAGGCCGACAGCGGTGGAGGCGGCGGTGCCGATCCACCACATCTGACGCGAGGCCAGATCTGCGGCTGCGGTGCCCGGCAGCTCAGGCGGCAGACCCATGGTCGGCGCGAGCACGAAAGTCGCGTAACCGGCCAGACCCCAGAGCAGGCCTTGCGAAGTCTTGGTCGGCGCACGCAGGGTGTACAGACCTGCCAGCATCAGGGCAAAACCCACGGCTACCACCAGATTGCCGCCGGTGGTGGAAGCCACTCGCTGCCAGCCGTCTTCCGGCTCCCAGGCCTCGACATCGTGGGTGTGGGCGGCGGTGCCGGCGGCGTGTTCGTGAACTTCGGCAACTGGCTCGGCTTTCTCGAAGGTTTCGGCCTGCAGAATCAGCGGCGAAACCCAAAAGCTTTGCAGCAGCGTCAGGAGCAAGGCGGCCAGCAGGCCGGTGAAACCTGCGGTCTGCGCAATACGCTTGATCATGTCGTCAGGTCTCAGTGGCACGGGAACGCGGCGCTGTGGCGGGTATCGTGAGCGGCGTTGTGCACCGCTTCGATGTGCGAGAAACCGGCGAAGTACACCAGGCAGGCACCGAGGATCGACGCGCAGGCGGCGGCGGCCAGGCGTTGGCTCAGTGTGGTGGTGCTGGAGATCTTGTCCGAATTGCTGCCGGTGCTGCTGATGATCGACATGGCGCTTCCCTCTGGAGTGTCAGCGGGCGGATAGAGCGCATGAAAACCCCTGCGGCCGGGCACGCAGAGGTTCGAACAGCGCCCGCCCACCGCGGGTTTGTTATGTTCAGTGGCGATGTCGCGCACTGTGTGTTGCGGGCCGGTCTCCGGGCTCACGAGGGGTTGGCGTCTGGCCGACCTGCAAGCGTCACCTTCCCATGCCGGGGCACAGTGGATCTGACGCTTCGCTCGTTTACCGTTGCGGGGGCAGCACCGGACTGACATGGCTTTAGAGTAAAGCACATGATTCACCGGTTTCCCGTTTCACCCTGTGAGGGGCACCCGTAACAAGTTGTGTAGGAGACCATGAGGGGGAATTTGAGTCAATTGGGATTGGGATTGGGATTGGGATTGGGATTGGGATTGGGGGCAGATCCGTTGCTGCGGTTATGGCTGCTTAGGGTTCCGCCCTTACGGCGGGTCACTTTTTCCAAACGCCGAAAAAGTAACCAAAAAGGCTGCACCCTGACGTACGGCCCTCGCTGTGGCTCGGGTTCCTTCGCTCCGGGATTGATCCGGGGGCATCGCCTACGGTTTGCTTCGCTGCACCTCCTCTCGATGCATGCGGCTGCGCCGCATGGTCGCTGCGCTCCCACCCCCGGATCAATCCCTCCACTCAGCCTGCCGACGGGCCCTGCGATCAAAAGCGGTACTCGAGCTAACGCTCATCGTTTTGAGTGGGGGGAGCAGGGCGTGTTTGGCTTTGGTTTTGTGGTGGGTTTACCCCTCACCCCAGCCCTCTCCCCTAGGAGAGGGAGCCGATTTTTGTGCTTTTCAAAGTCTGAGTTCAACGCGGTATCGCACGTCGGCGTATCTCTTCCAAACACCCCGATCAGTTCCCTCTCCCTACGGGCGGTCCGACGTTTCGGGAGGGCTAGGGTGAGGGGGCTCTTGATCTGGCCTTTGCTCTAGCTCTGGCTCTGGCTCTGGCTCTAGCTTTTGATCTTTAGCCCCTTCGGCAGGCCGAGCGGAGGTGTCCATCAGGGGGTAGGCGCGCAGCGCCGTGCGGCGAAGCCGCATACATCGAGAGGAGGTGCAGCGAAGCAAACCGTAGGCGATGCCCCCTGATGGACACCGTAGCGAGGGAACACTGAGCCTAAGCGAAGTGCCGTACGCCGGGGCAAAAGCCTTTTGGTTCCTTTTTGGCGTTTGAAAAAGGGACTCGCTGTAAGAGCGAAACCGCCAGCGGCAGCACCCGAAGCAACGGATATGCCCCCAATCCCAAAATCCACCAACCATTGACCCATCCCCACACCCTGCGTAGCCTTGCGCTTTCGAGGTTCTTCGGCCCACGCCGAAGCTAAGAAGGGAACGCGGTCCAAGCCGCGGCTGCCCCCGCAACTGTGAACGGTGCTGTTCGCTGCCACGCCACTGCCAACTCAATCCAGAGCCAGCGGGAAGGCGCAGCGAATACCGGGCCAAGGCCCGAACACCGTCAGCCAGGAGACCTGCCTCGTCACAGATTCTCACTTTCAACCGGGCGGGGTGATCCGGTGGCGAACTCTCCAGGCACGCACCCGCGTTGCCGGTCTCGTCCCGTATGCCCGCCACCTTGCCAAAGGGCATCCGATGAAAACACTGGCCAAACTCCCCGTCACCATCGTCACCGGCTTCCTCGGCTCGGGCAAAACCACCTTGCTGCGGCACATGCTCGACAACGCCCAGGGCCGCCGTATCGCGGTGATCGTCAACGAGTTTGGCGAGTTGGGCATCGACGGTGAAATCCTCAAGCAATGCACCATCGGCTGCACCGAAGAAGAAGCCACCGGCCGCGTCTACGAACTGGCCAACGGCTGCCTGTGCTGCACGGTTCAGGAAGAGTTCTTCCCGGTGATGCGCGAACTGGTGGCCCGTCGCGGCGACCTCGACCACATCCTGATCGAAACCTCGGGTCTGGCCCTGCCAAAACCGCTGGTGCAAGCCTTCCAGTGGCCGGAAATCCGCAGTGCGTGCACCGTTGACGCAGTGATTACTGTGGTCGACAGCCCGGCCGTGGCCGCCGGCACCTTCGCCGCGTTCCCGGATCAGGTTGATGCCCAGCGCAAGCTCGATCCGAACCTGGATCACGAATCTCCGCTGCACGAACTGTTCGCTGACCAACTGGCCAGCGCCGATCTGGTGATCCTCAACAAGGCCGACCAGACCAGCCCTGAAGACCTCGCGCGCGTCCGTCTGGAAGTCGCCGAAGAGCTGCCGCCCGCAGTGAAAATCATCGAAGCCAGCAACGGTCGCCTGCCGCTGGACGTGCTGATCGGCCTCGGTGCCGGTTCCGAAGAACACATCGACAGCCGCCACAGCCATCACGATCACCACCACGGTGAAGGCGATGACGATCACGATGACCACGATCACGACGCCTTCGATTCGATTTCCATCGAACTGCCGCAAGCCGACGAAAGCCTGCTGCTCGACGCGCTGACGCAACTGGTGGTTCAACACGGCATCCTGCGCGTCAAAGGTTTCGCAGCGATCCCTAACAAGCCGATGCGTCTGCTGATCCAGGGCGTGGGTACACGTTTCGACAAGCACTTCGACCGTCAGTGGGGCGCCGATGAGGTGCGCGTGACGCGTCTGGTGTTGATCGGTCAGGAGCTGGACGCAGCCCAGCTCGAAGCGCAACTGCGCGCCGCGCTCAGCGTTTAAGCCATGCACCTGCTCAGGACCCAGCCCGGCGGTTTCGTGTCGGACGACAACATTGCCGACCTTGGACAAACCCCTGCCGAGCTGGTGATCCTGTGCAGCGGCGATTCCAGCCTCGCGCTGCTCGCCGAAGCCGCGCAGCAACTGCCCGACGATTACCCGAGCGTGCGGCTGGCCAACCCGATGCAGGTGCAGAACCATGCGTCGGTCGACCTGTACGTCGATGAAGTGCTGCGCCACGCCAAGGTCATTCTGATTTCGCTGCATGGCGGCATCGCTTATTGGCGTTATGGCGTCGAGCGGCTGGTCGAGTTGTCCGAGCGTGGCGTGCAGGTGATTCTGGTGCCGGGCGATGACCGTCCCGACCCGGAGCTCAGCGACCTGAGCACCGTGGGCGCCGAGGATCGCGACCGTCTCTGGCAGTTCCTGCGCCAGGGTGGTCTTGGCAATGCGCTGGACTTTTTCCACTGCCTGGCCAATCGCTGGCTGGCGCGGGATTACGTGTGGGGCGAGCCGCAAACGCTGCCGCGCACGGCGATTTATCACCCGAACAAAAACACCGCCGCACTGAGTGACTGGCAAGCCGATTGGCTGCCCGGTCAACCGGTGTCGGCGGTGTTGTTTTATCGCTCGCATTTGCAAGCGGCGAACACGGCGTTTATCGACGTGTTCTGCCAACGGCTTCAGGCAGCCGGACTCAATCCGCTGCCGATTGCCGTGGCCAGTTTGAAAGAGCCCGGCTGCCTGTCGGTGGTCGAGGACTGGCTGGATGAGGTGGAGGCATCGGTGATTCTGAACACCACCGGTTTCGCCCAGTCCAGCCCGGAAGCGCCGCATTTGCGGCCGTTTCGTCGCAACATTCCGGTGATCCAGGCGATCTGCGCCCAGGACAACGAGCCCGGTTGGCGCGACAGCGAGCAGGGCCTCGGTCCGCGGGATCTGGCGATGCACATCGCGTTGCCGGAGCTGGACGGGCGGATCATCAGCCGACCGATCAGCTTCAAGGACCTGGCCTGGCGCAGCGAGCGCAGTCAGTCCGACGTGGTGTGTTATCGGGCCCAGCCCGAACGCATGGATTTTGTGGCTGAACTGGCGCGACGCTGGGTCGATCTGGCGCGGGTGCCGAACGCTGAAAAGCGCATCGCCCTGATCCTCGCCAACTACCCGACCCGGGACGGGCGCATCGGCAACGGCGTCGGCCTCGACACGCCGGCCGCCGCGCTGAATATCCTGCGAGCGTTGCAGGCTGAAGGTTATCCGTTGCCGGCCGAACTGCCGGAAAGCGGCACCGAGCTGATCCAGCAATTGCTCGGCGGCGTCAGCAATAACCTCGACACCCTCGATCAGCGCCCGTGCCAGCAAAGCCTGACGATGGACGATTACCTGACGATGTTCAATGCGCTGCCAGAAGCCAATCGCGCGGCGGTGCTGGAACGTTGGGGTTCGCCGCAAAACGATCCGATGTGCCGTGACGGGCGAATGATGATCGCTGGTCTGCGTTTCGGCCTGACCTTCGTCGGCATTCAGCCGGCGCGGGGTTATCAGGTCGATCCGAGCGCGGTGTATCACGACCCGGATCTGGTGCCGCCGCACGCGTACCTCGCGTTCTATTTCTGGCTGCGCCAGACCTACGGCGCTCATGGCGTGATCCACGTCGGCAAGCACGGCAACCTTGAATGGCTGCCCGGCAAAGGTGTGGGCCTGTCGGAGAACTGCTGGCCCGACGCATTGCTCGGGCCGCTGCCGAACATCTATCCGTTTATCGTCAACGATCCGGGCGAGGGCGCCCAGGCCAAACGTCGCACCCAAGCGGTGATCATCGACCACTTGATGCCGCCGCTGACCCGCGCCGAAACCTACGGCCCGTTGCGCAATCTGGAACTGTTGGCCGACGAGTATTACGAAGCTCAGTTGCTCGATCCGCGTCGTGCCCGTGAGTTGCAGCGCGACATTCTGCAACTGGTGCGTGACACGCAGATTGATCGCGAATTGCAGCTGGATGCCGCCCTCGACAGCGACGCCGATGCGGCGATCTGGCTGCCGCGTCTGGACACTTATTTGTGTGACTTGAAGGAATCGCAGATCCGCGATGGCCTGCATATCTTTGGAGAGTCGCCGACCGGGCGTCTGCGCATCGACACATTGCTGGCGTTGCTGCGGATTCCCCGTGGCGATGGCAAAGGGGCACAGTCGAGTCTGTTGCGGGCGCTGGCCAAGGCGTTTCAGCTGGGGTTTGATCCGCTCGATTGTGCGCTTGCTGATCCCTGGACTGGCCTGCGCCCAATGGAACTGCAATCGCTGAGCAATGAAGTCTGGCGCACGGCGGGGGATACCCGTGAACGTCTTGAACTGTTCGCCACCCAGCTGATTGAGCAGGCACTCAACCCAAGTCAAGCCTTGCACAGTACCTGTGGGAGCGGGCTTGCCCGCGAAAGCGGTATGTCAGTGAAAGAGGTATTGACTGACGCGACGCCTTCGTCGGATCGCCGCCCGGGGACAAGCCCGCTCCCACAGGGTCCTCACTGGTCTGAGGTGAGTGCCATTCTTGCTCATCTGCGCGAAGTGATCGCCCCACGCCTCGACGCCTGCGGCCCGGCCGAAATGCGCGGATTGCTCGACGCGTTGAGCGGCCGATTCGTCCCCGCTGGCCCAAGTGGTGCGCCAAGTCGCGGTCGCCTCGACGTGCTACCTACCGGGCGCAACTTCTATTCGGTGGACGTGCGCAACCTGCCGACCACCACGGCATGGCGCATTGGTTTCCAGTCGGCGACCCTGATCCTCGAGCGACACCTGCAGGACCACGGCGATCACCTGCGCCAACTCGGTCTCTCTGTGTGGGGCACCGCGACCATGCGTACCGGCGGCGATGACATCGCTCAGGCCATGGCGTTGATGGGCGTGCGTCCGGTCTGGGCCACCGGCAGTCAGCGAGTCGACGATTTCGAAATTCTGCCGTTGAGCCTGCTCGACCGGCCTCGGGTCGATGTAACGCTGCGGGTCTCCGGATTTTTCCGCGATGCGTTCGCCAACCTGATCCGCCTGTTCGACGCTGCCGTGCAAGCCGTGGCCGAACTGGACGAGCCGGACGACCTCAACCCACTGGCCGCCAAAGTGCGCGCCGAACGCGAAGCGCTGCGCCAGTCAGGGCTGGATGAGGATGCTGCCCGGCGTCAGGCCGGCTGGCGGATCTTCGGTGCCAAACCCGGCGCTTATGGCGCGGGCGTGCAGGGCGCAATCGACGATCGTCTGTGGCAAACCCGCGAGGATCTGGCCGAGGTCTACCTGAACTGGGGCGCCTACGCTTACGGCGGTTCCGATGAGGGCACCGCCGCCCGCGAGCAATTCGTTCAGCGCCTGAGCCAGGTGCAGGCCGTGCTGCAAAACCAGGACAACCGCGAGCATGACCTGCTCGATTCCAACGACTATTACCAGTTCCAGGGCGGCATGCTTGCTGCCGTGGAAAGCTTGCGTGGCGAGGCGGCGGCCAGTTATCACGGCGATCACAGTCAGCCGGATCTGCCGAAGATCCGCACCTTGAAGGAAGAGCTGAACCGGGTCATCCGCTCCCGGGCGGCGAATCCGAAATGGATCGACGGGGTCAAGCGCCACGGCTATAAAGGCGCGTTCGAACTGGCGGCGACGGTCGACAATCTGTTTGCCTTCGACGCCACCACGCAACTGATCGACGATCACCAATACGCATTGCTGGCCGATGCGTATCTGCTGGACCCGGCGACCCGCGAGTTCGTGCGCGAGCATAATCCCCACGCACTGCGCGACATGACCGAACGCATGCTCGAAGCGCAGCAGCGCGGAATGTGGCAGGAACCGGGCGCCTACAAAGAGGCCCTGGAAAACCTGCTTCTGGACATAGAAGAAGAGAGCTGAGACTGAACATGACCGACACCCCGCATTTCCCGCTCTCCGCCGTGGTCGGCGCCGATGATCTGAAACTGGCGCTGTACCTGACGGCCATCGACCCGAAAATCGGCGGCGTGCTGATCGAAGGCCCGCGCGGCATGGCCAAGTCGACGCTGGCCCGGGGTCTGGCGGATCTGTTGGCCAGTGGTCAGTTCGTTACCTTGCCGTTGGGTGCTACTGAAGAGCGATTGGTCGGCACGCTGGATCTGGACGCGGCGTTGAGCGACGGTCGTGCGCAGTTTTCTCCGGGTGTGCTGGCGAAGGCGGACGGCGGCGTGTTGTACGTCGATGAAGTCAATCTGTTGCCGGATCATCTGGTGGACCTTCTGCTCGATGTGGCCGCCAGCGGCACTAACCTGATCGAGCGCGATGGCATTTCCCATCGGCATTCAGCGAAGTTCGTATTGATCGGCACGATGAACCCGGAAGAGGGGGAATTGCGTCCGCAATTGCTGGATCGTTTCGGCCTTAACGTCGCGCTGAGCGGTCATACGGCGCCGGCCGAGCGGGGGCAGATCATTCGTCGTCGGCTGGATTTCGACAGCGATCCGCAGGCGTTCTGTGCGCAGTGGGAGGCTGAGCAGCAAGCTCTGCGCGAGCGCTGCGAGAACGCCCGCAAGGTTTTACCGGGCATCCCGCTGGATGATGCGGCGCTGGCACAGATCACCGAGCGCTGCTTCGCGGCGGGCGTCGACGGTTTGCGCGCCGATCTGGTCTGGCTGCGTGCCGCGCGGGCTCATGCGGCGTGGCGCGGGGCTGAAACCATCGCCGAGCAAGACATTGATGCCGTGGCTGAGTTTGCATTGCGTCATCGTCGTCGCGAGCAGTCTTCATCCCCCGCACAGCCACCGGCGCAATCGCCGTCCGGCACTCACGCCGAACCGAGCGAAGGGCAGGGCCAGTGGGGAGAAATGCCGGCTCCGGCCCTCGCTACCGGCGCACGCCGCGAAGTACCTGTCTGGCCGCCACACCTACAAAAAAAGCCTTAGGCATTCGCCCCCGATCCGACGCGGGGGCGAATGCCAGACCCCGCGCCGGACGCCTCGATAACGGTCGCCAGGGCAAGCGTCACGCGGCTCGCAGCGGCTCGGTGAACTGGCCGGGAACCTTGCTCAACGGTCGCCCGAAAACCAGAGCGGATTTGCTGTTTCAACTGCGCACCCGCACGCCCCATGAACTGTGGCTGGTGATCGTCGACGCCTCGGCCTCGACCCGTCGCCATCAGGCACTGAGCGATGCCAAGGGCGTGCTTGCGCAACTGTTCGACGACGCTTATCGGCAGCGCGCGTGTCTTGCGTTGTTGACCGCGAGCGGCGCGGCGCCGAAATGGCAGGTGCAAGGGCTGAAGGCTTCCAGCGGGTTGCGCGCGTGGCTCGATGGATTGGGCGCGGGAGGCGGCACGCCACTGGTGGCGGCGCTGACGGAAGCCGGGCATTGGCTGACGGTGCGGCGAAAGCGTTTTCCCGCCGAACAACAACGGTTGCTGGTGATCACCGATGGTCGTTTGAAAGACTGTCCGCAGCTGCCAGCGCTGGCGTGTCCGGGCCTGTTGATCGATATCGAGCGCGGACCGATTCGGCTGGGTCGCGCGAAACAATTGGCGACAGCACTGGGCGCCGATTACCGGCATATCGACGAGTTGATGTCGGTCTGAGGGCTATGCTGCACTGAGGCCCAATCACAAGGAGTGAATCATGCGCGTACTGGTCGCCAATCCGCAGGACGATTTTCGCGTCAAGGCCTACGCCGGCACCAACGGCGTGCTGCTCGCCATGGACCTCGCCGAACCCCGCCGCAAAGGCTTGCTGGGGTTTGCCATCGAAAAGCAGCAGGGCGACAAACCGTGGCTGTTCCTGTTCAACAGCCTGACCTTTCCCGGCAGGGCCCATACCTTCCCGCAGCTCCACGCCACGCCGAGCGATAAGGCGCCGCTACAGAAATTCCGCTGGGCCGATTACGCGGTCAATCCGGGCATGACGATTCACTACCGCGTGCACCTGGCGTATGGTAAGCCGGATGCGCCGCAACTGGGTGAAGCCCTGGAACTGACAATCTGCTCCGACGACGGTCATCCCGCCAATCAGGGCGTAATCTTCAACCGCGCCGTGGCCGCCAGTCAGGCGTTTCAGCGCAAATTTCCCGATCTCGACGCACAGATCAGCGCCAACAAAAACATGCCCATCGAAGCCTGGCCCGATGCGGCGCGTCAGTGGCTGGAGAACGGTCTGCTCGGGCGCCTGCAAGGGTTTATCGAGCGTGCGGTGGACGGGCAGTGGGCGCTGGACATCGCGATCTACGAATATCAGTTGCAAGCCATCATCGACACGGTGAACGCGGCGTTCGAACGAGGTGTTCAGGTGCGTGTGCTGTATCACGCCCGGCCCGACGACGAAGACACAACGATCAACGAAGCGAGCCTTGTGAAACTGCCGGCGAGCAGCAAGCGCGGGCGGGTCACCCACAATATTTTCCATAACAAATTCATCGTCCTCAGCCGCCTCGACGCAGGCGGCGAACGTCAGCCGCAAGCGGTGCTGTGCGGCAGCACCAACTTCACCGCCAACGGCGTGTACCGCCAGGCCAACGTGGTGCATGTGCTGGACGATTCGGCGGTCAGCGCGAGTTACCTGAAAACCTTCGAGCAGATCTGGGCCGAGCCGGCGGACGTCGGCGCCACCCGCGACTGGATCACCCAACACAACCCGATGAGCCCGGCGCAACCCTTGTTCGCCGGGTTTTCGCCGCGCACCGGCGGCGCCGATCTGCGGGAGTTCGTCGATATCATCGAGGGGGCGAAAAAAGACCTGCTGTTCGTCACCGCATTCGCCTTGCCGGACGCGATTCTCAACGCATTGCTCGGCCAGCCCCACGACGACATCCTGCGTTACGGCCTGCAAAACACAGTCAGCCGCATCACCGGGTTTCACGCCGACCGAACCGCCGAATTCGCCGCCACCGCATTGCTCAACACCGGGCTGGAAGGCTGGCTGCGGGAGAACATGAAAGGCCAGAAGGGCAACTTGCTGGTGCACACCAAAGCGGTGGTCTCCGACTTCACCAGCGACAGCCCGACGATCATCAGCGGCAGCCACAACCTCAGCACCTCTGCCAGCACCGGCAATGACGAGAACTACCTGATCATTCGCGGCGACACCGATCTGGCGGACCGCTATGGCCTGGAGCTGCTGCGGTTCTACGAGCACTACCGTTTCCGCTACTTCGCGAAAAAACTGGCGTTGAAGCAGGTGCAGCCGTTGGCGGCGGATGACAGCTGGACCAACGATTACTACGTCGAGGGCGACCTGCGCCGGTTGTCTCGCCTCAGGTTTGCCGGGCGTTAGCCCTTAACATCCGTTGGTTGCCGATGCTGACAGGGACGGCGATAAGCTGGCGGCGTACAGATTTTGAAATGATTTCCAGCTGTAGGAAAAGTCATCTGAGCCTGTACGCTTCAAGGCCTTTTTTCATTCAGGATTTGCATGAACACCCTCTCGGAGCCTCCCAGTTCTATTCCAGGAACCCCGTTCCCCTCGCGCCACGGCGCGGTCTTGACGCACTCGCAACATCCGGTCTTCCGACTACCGACTATCGTTGTTGGCGCAGCCTTCGAGCTTTCGCGCCGCACTTTGCCGTGTCCGGCAGCCTGAATTCACCGACGAGAGATAGAGACAGATTATGGAATGGTTAGCCGATCCCACGGCATGGCTGGGCTTGTTGACACTGATCGTGCTGGAACTGGTACTGGGTATCGACAACCTGGTGTTCATTGCGATCCTGGCGGACAAACTGCCGCCGCATCAGCGCGACCGCGCGCGGATCATCGGCTTGAGCCTGGCGCTGATCATGCGTCTTGGCCTGCTGGCGAGTATTTCCTGGCTGGTCACCCTCACGGCACCGTTGTTCGAGGTGTTCGGCAAGAGCTTCTCCGGCCGTGACCTGATCATGCTGTTTGGTGGTGTGTTCCTGTTGTTCAAGGCGACCATGGAGTTGCACGAACGGCTGGAAGGCCATGTCGGCGAACGTTCGACCAACACCGCTTATGCGCTGTTCTGGCCGATCGTGGCGCAGATCGTCGTGCTTGACGCGGTGTTCTCCCTGGACGCAGTGATTACCGCCGTGGGCATGGTCGATGAACTGGCGGTGATGATGATCGCGGTGGTCGTGTCCATTGGTGTGATGATCGTTGCCAGCAAGCCGCTGACCCGCTTCGTCAATGCCCACCCGACGGTGATCATGCTGTGTCTGGGCTTCCTGATGATGATCGGTTTTGCCCTGACGGCCGAAGGCCTGGGCTTCCACATCCCGAAAGGTTATCTGTACGCGGCCATTGGTTTCTCGATCCTCATCGAGATCTTCAACCAGATCGCCCGCGCTCGTCGCAAGCGCTCGATGCAGGGCTTGCGACCGATGCGTGAGCGCACGGCTCACGCGGTGATGCGTCTGTTGGGTGGTCGCAAACTGGCGGTGGAAGAAGTCGGCGAGGAAATCTCCGACTTGCTGGACAACGGTGAAGCGCCGAGCACGGAGCTGTTCGACCGTCGCGAGCGGGTGATGATCAGCGGCGTGCTGCAATTGGCCGAGCGACCGATTCGTGCCTTGATGACGGTGCGCGCCGATGTCGATCACATTGATCTGGCCGACGACGCCGAGGCTATTCGTACACGGTTGATGCATTCGTCCTACTCGCGCTTGCCGTTGATTCGTAACGGCGCAGTGGATGAGCCATTGGGCTTCGTGCACAAGAAGGAATTGCTCAAGGAGTATCTGGCCGGCAACGAGCCGAACCTTGAACACTTGGCGCGCAAGACCGTCAATCTGCTGGACAGTTATTCGATCCTCAACGCACTGGAACAAATGCGTGCGGCCTCGACCCACATTGCCTTTGTGGTGAACGAGTTCGGCGACTTTGTTGGCGTGTTGACCATGACCGATATTCTCGAGTCGATTGCCGGCGAACTGCCGGACGCCAGCGAAATCGCTGGCCCCGACGTGGTCGAGGAGCAGGGCGGGTTTATCGTCAACGGTGCGTTGAACCTGACCCGTATCCGCGAACACACCGGTTTTCGCGCCGAACCGACCGAGGATTATCAGACTCTGGCCGGGCTGGTGATGAGTCTGCTGGATCGCCTGCCGATGAAGGGCGATCGTCTGCAGCATGAAGGCTGGGGCATGACCGTGATGGCGGTGGAAGAGCGTCGCGTGACGCGGGTGTTGCTGGTGCGTGAGGCGTGACGGCACTTTCATGAAAGGTTCCACCGTTTTGCGCGGTGGAGGGTGCAAAGGGTGCGGAGAGTGTCACGCAGCCAGTTCAGGTCATGGGCCGATTTGCGCGGTACAGCGGGGTGACGGGTTTTGCCGAGGAATTGGGTGAAGTCTTGCAGGAGGGATTCTTCCGAACCGATGCCTTTCAGTTTTTTGACCAGAACGCCTTCCTTGTAGAACAACACGGTCGGTGTGCCCTTGACATCCGGATGTCGACACGACTGTGCGGTATCGAGCATGAAGATATCCATCCAGGGCCGAAAGGGCTTGGCGATCTCAAGAAAGACCGGGCCGGAAAATTCGCAGGCCCCGCAGCGTTTGTTGAAAAAATACAGGACGACAAGGCGCCTGGCTTTCAAGACCTTCCGATACGTCGGGGGCAACGCTGAATATCGAGTCGGTGTCATCGTTGGAGCCTCCTTTATTCGATGTGCTGGATGGTACGACGTTAGGGCGCGCGCGGCCGTTGCCGCAACTGTCAGAGTTGACAGGTGCAGCCCGCGCCCAATCGTGCATCGCGCACCAGGATGTGGCCTGGATACCCGCCCTGTGTGGCGCAAAGTAGCGAAGTGATTAATCAATGTTGGTTGCAGCGTTTCGCAGGTTTCTTCCATCCCTTTGATTCAAAACAAAATTCAATCCTTTGCAGATTCCCCATGAATCCTGTGGCACACTTTCTGCTGTCTATTCCGTAGTAACAAACCGTGTTCCGGTATAGCGGAATAAACAATCCTCTGGAGTGCTTGCCATGCATCGCCGACCTTCCTTGTTCAATGCGTGTGTTTTTGTTCTCGCGGCTTCGTCCGCTGTCATGGGTATGGCCCAGGCGGCCGACAGCAAGCTCGACAGCGTCCTGGCCCGTGGAAAACTGATTGTGGGCACCGGCAGCACCAATGCGCCGTGGCACTTCCAGGGCGCGGACGGCAAGTTGCAGGGCTTTGATATCGACATCGCCCGGATGGTGGCCAAAGGTCTGTTCAATGATCCGAGCAAGGTCGAGTTCGTGGTGCAGTCGTCCGATGCGCGGATTCCCAACCTGCTGACCGACAAGGTCGACATGAGCTGCCAGTTCATCACTGTCACCGCCAGCCGTGCGCAGCAAGTGGCGTTCACTCTGCCGTACTACCGCGAAGGCGTCGGCCTGCTGCTGCCGAACAACAGCAAGTACAAGGAAATCGAAGACCTGCAGGCCGGTGGTGACGGCGTGACCGTAGCCGTGCTGCAGAACGTGTACGCCGAAGAACTGGTGCATCAGGCGCTGCCCAAGGCCAAGGTCGATCAGTACGACAGCGTCGATCTGATGTACCAGGCGGTGAACTCCGGCCGCGCCGATGCTGCCGCCACTGACCAGTCTTCGGTCAAATACCTGATGGTGCAGAACCCTGGTCGCTACCGTAGCCCGACTTATGCCTGGAGCCCGCAGACCTACGCCTGCGCCGTCAAACGCGGCGATCAGGACTGGCTGAACTTCGTCAACACCGCCCTGCATGAAGCCATGACCGGCGTCGAGTTCCCGACTTATGCCGCGTCGTTCAAGCAATGGTTCGGCGTGGATCTGCCATCGCCTGCCATCGGTTTTCCTGTCGAATTCAAATGATCCCGTGAGAGTGGGGCGCCCTGATGCGCCCCGCTCAAGGTACTGCCGACCATGAACTATCAGTTGAACTTTGCTGCCGTGTGGCGCGATTTCGACACCTTGCTGGCGGGGCTCGGTCTGGGCCTCGAACTGGCGCTGGTGTCGATCGCCATCGGCTGCGTGATCGGCCTGCTGATGGCGTTTGCCTTGCTGTCCAGGCATCGCGCCTTGCGGGTGCTGGCATCGGTGTATGTGACGGTGATCCGTAACACGCCGATTCTGGTGTTGATTCTGTTGATCTACTTTGCGTTGCCGAGCCTGGGGATCCGGCTGGACAAGATCCCGTCGTTCATCATCACCCTGTCGCTGTATGCCGGGGCGTACCTGACCGAAGTGTTCCGCGGCGGCTTGTTGAGCATCCCCAAGGGCCAGCGCGAAGCGGGGCTGGCGATTGGTCTGGGCGAGTGGCAGGTGAAGGCGTATGTCACCGTGCCGGTGATGCTGCGCAACGTGCTGCCGGCGCTGTCGAACAACTTCATTTCGCTGTTCAAGGACACCTCGCTGGCCGCCGCGATCGCGGTGCCGGAGCTGACCTATTACGCGCGCAAGATCAACGTCGAAAGCTACCGGGTGATCGAAACCTGGCTGGTGACCACGGCGTTGTATGTCGCGGCCTGTTACCTCATTGCCATGCTGCTGCGTTACCTCGAGCAGCGTCTGGCGATCCGCCGATAGGAGGCTGCGATGTACCAATCCCCTAGTTGGTTGCATGAGTTGTGGATCGCTCGCGAAGCCTTGTGGCAGGGCTTTCTGACCAGCGTGCAGGTGTCGGCGCTGGCGATTCTGTTCGGCACCGTCATCGGCGTCTTTGCCGGGCTGGTGCTGACCTACGGCAAGTTCTGGATGCGCGCGCCGTTCCGCTTTTATGTCGACCTGATTCGCGGTACGCCGGTGTTCGTGCTGGTGTTGGCCTGCTTCTACATGGCACCGGCGCTCGGTTGGCAGATCAGCGCGTTTCAGGCCGGCGCACTCGGGTTGACGCTGTTTTGCGGCTCTCACGTGGCCGAGATCGTGCGCGGCGCGTTGCAGGCCTTGCCACGCGGGCAGATGGAAGCCGGCAAGGCCATTGGCCTGACGTTCTATCAGTCCCTCGGTTACGTGCTGTTGCCTCAAGCGCTGCGGCAGATCCTGCCGACCTGGGTCAACTCGTCCACGGAAATCGTCAAGGCTTCGACCTTGCTGTCGGTGATCGGTGTGGCCGAGCTGTTGCTCAGCACCCAGCAGATCATCGCCCGGACGTTCATGACTCTGGAGTTTTACCTGTTCGCCGGTTTTCTGTTCTTCGTCATCAACTACGGCATCGAATTACTCGGCCGGCACATTGAAAAGCGGGTGGCCCTGCCATGACTCAAGCTCAAGTTTCCAACCTCCAGAACGCTCAGCCCCTGCTGGACATCCGTGGCCTGCACAAACAATACGGCGCGGTCGAAGTGCTCAAGGGCGTCGATCTGAGCATGCAGCGCGGCAACGTGGTGACGCTGATCGGCTCCAGCGGCTCGGGCAAGACCACGCTGTTGCGCTGCGTGAACATGCTCGAGGAATTCCAGGGCGGGCAGATCCTGCTCGACGGCGAATCCATCGGCTATGACGAACTCAACGGCAAACGCGTGCGCCACCCGGAAAAAGTCATTGCCCGTCATCGGGCGATGACCGGCATGGCGTTCCAGCAATTCAACCTGTTCCCGCACCTCACCGCGTTGCAGAACGTCACGCTCGGCCTGCTGAAAGTCAAAAAGATGCACAAGGACGAAGCCGTGGTCCTGGCCGAGAAATGGCTGGAACGGGTCGGTCTGCTGGAGCGGCGCAATCACTTTCCCGGCCAGTTGTCCGGCGGTCAGCAGCAGCGCGTGGCGATTGCCCGGGCGATTGCGATGAACCCGAGCCTGATGCTGTTCGACGAAGTCACCTCGGCCCTCGACCCGGAACTGGTCGGCGAAGTGCTGAACGTGATCAAAGGGCTGGCAGAGGACGGCATGACCATGTTGCTGGTGACCCACGAAATGCGTTTTGCCTTCGAGGTTTCGGACAAGATCGTTTTCATGAATCAGGGGCGCATCGAAGAGCAGGGGCCTCCCAAGGAACTGTTCGAGCGTCCTCAATCGCCGCGGCTGGCGGAATTTCTCAAAAGCACGCGGTTCTGACTTTTCACTTTTTCAATCAGGAGAAACACCCATGAGCATTACTCGTTACGGCACCGGCAGCACCGCCGCTGGCGGCCAGCCGCGTCCATTCGCCCGCGCCGTTGAAGCCGATGGCTGGCTGCATGTTTCCGGGCAGGTGCCGGCGGTGGATGGCGAGATCATTGTGGGCGGTATCGTCGAGCAGACGCATCAGACCATGAAGAACCTGATCGCGATTCTCGAAGAGGCCGGTTACGGCCTGGAAGACGTGGTACGTGCCGGCGTATGGCTGGACGATCCGCGGGATTTCAGCAGTTTCAACAAGGTCTTCGGCGAATACTTCAAGCCCGAACACGCACCGGCCCGGGCCTGTGTGCAGGCGAGCATGATGGTCGACTGCAAGGTCGAGATCGACTGCATTGCGTACAAGAAGAAGGCTTGAGTATCGACCGCTCCTGCGCAGAGCGTGGGAGCGATCTTTCGCGATAAACTCCCGGCACTTTGAATGGGAACCACTGAAATGACCGAAGACACCATCAAGCGCCGGGCACGCGGTCTGGACCGGGCGTTCGATATCCTCGATTTCCTCAAGGAAATCGGCCAGCCACTGCGCCCGAATGACATCGCCAACGGCATCGGCAGCCCGAAATCCACGGTCTACGAACTGGTGGCGTCATTGCTCGAGCGGCGGATTCTGGAGCCGGTGGGCAAGGACGGTCACGTCTATCTCGGTCGTCAGCTGTACTTCCTCGGCCAGGCGCATTTGCGCCATTTCGACCTCAGTCGCGAGGCCGATCACGCCTTGCAGGAGATCGTCAGCCAGACCCGGGAAACCGCGCAGATGTGCCTGCTTAACGGGCGCAAATACACGGTGGCACTGATGAAGGAGGGCGAGCGGCATTTCCGCATTTCTTCCGATATCGGCGAAAACGCGCCAATCCCGTGGACCGCCTCGGGACGCCTGCTGCTGGCGCACTTTAGTGACCAGCAGATCAGCGACTTGATCGACCCCGACGACTTCATCCTGCCGGATGGCGAACGCCTGCCGATGGAAACCTTTCTGGCGGAAATCCGTCAGGCCGGCATCGACGGTTTCTTCTCCTTCGACAGTGTCGCCGACACCTTTACCCACTGCTTCGCCGCCCCGGTCAAAGACCCTCAAGGCGTTGCCATCTGCACCCTGTGCATCGTCGCCCCGCGTGCCGATGCCAAGAACAATTACAACGACTATCGCCGGGTCTTGATCGAGAGCGCCAACAGCCTCGCCCGGCGAATCAACGAATAACCGCGCCTGCCTGCGGGCGCGACTGTGAGGAGTTCGACCATGACGACTGCCAACAACACTGCTGCCGTGGAAAAGGGCGATGCTGCCCTCGGCGCGCAACTGGTGCGTGACATCAGCCTGCCCGCGCTGGTGCTGCACCGCGAAGCGCTGGAGCACAACATCCGCTGGATGCAGACGTTCGTCAGCAACAGCGGCGCCGAACTCGCGCCCCACGGCAAGACCAGCATGACCCCGGCGCTGTTTCGTCGTCAGCTCGAAGCCGGCGCGTGGGGCATCACCCTGGCCAGCGCCACCCAGACCCGAGCTGCTTACGCCCACGGCGTGCGCCGGGTGTTGATGGCCAACCAACTGGTCGGTACGCCGAACATGGCGCTGATTGCCGATCTGCTGGCGGCCGATTCCGGCTTCGATTTCTATTGCATGGTCGATCACCCGGACAACGTCGCCGATCTGGGCGCTTATTTCGCATCGCGCGGTGTGCGTCTGAACGTGATGATCGAATACGGCGTGGTCGGCGGCCGTTGCGGTTGCCGCAGCGAGCAGGAAGTCATTGAACTGGCCAAGGCTATCGGTACGCAACCGGCGCTGGCCTTGACCGGTATCGAAGGTTACGAAGGCGTGATCCATGGCGATCACGCCGTCAGCGGCATCCGTGAATTCGCGGCTTCGCTGGTACGCCTGGCCGTGCAGTTGCAGGACAGCGGCGCATTCGCCATTGCCAAGCCGATCATCACTGCGTCGGGTTCGGCGTGGTACGACCTGATCGCCGAGTCGTTCGAAGCGCAGAATGCTGGCGGGCGTTTCCTCAGCGTATTGCGTCCCGGCAGTTACGTGGCTCACGACCATGGCATCTATAAGGAGGCGCAGTGCTGCGTGCTCGATCGTCGCAGTGACCTGCACGAAGGGCTGCGTCCGGCGCTGGAAGTCTGGGCCCACGTGCAGTCGCTGCCGGAGCCGGGCTTCGCGGTGATTGCCCTGGGCAAGCGTGACGTGGCGTTCGATGCCGGGATGCCGGTGCCGTTGCTACGTTACAAGGCCGGTGTGCTGCCGGCGGTGGGCGACGATGTCGGCGCCTGCAAAGTGACGGCGGTGATGGACCAGCATGCGTTCATGACCGTGGCGCCGGGCGTGGAGTTGCGCGTGGGCGACATCATTTCCTTCGGCACTTCGCACCCATGCCTGACCTTCGACAAGTGGCGCGTGGGGCTGCTGGTGGACGAGCAACTGTCGGTGATCGAAACCATGGAAACCTGTTTCTGATGATCGCGCTCAGTCCTTTGGGTCCGAACACCCCGCGCATCGCCCTGATCGGCGAATGCATGATCGAACTCCAGCAACGTGCCGACGGCAGCCTGCAACAGAGCTTTGGCGGTGACACGCTGAACACGGCGGTCTATCTGTCCCGCGCGATGGGCGACAAGGCGCAGGTCGATTACGTCACGGCGCTGGGCGACGACAGTTTCAGTGACGCGATGTGCCGCATATGGGCCGACGAAGGCATTGGTCTGGATCTGGTCCAGCGCTTGCCCGGTCGTTTGCCGGGCCTGTATTGCATTCAAACGGACGCTGCCGGCGAACGTCGTTTCCTTTACTGGCGCAACGAAGCCGCTGTGCGCGACTGCTTCACTACGCCAGCCGCCGCACCGATTCTGGCGGCGCTGGCGGATTACGACGTGCTGTATTTCAGCGGTATCACGCTGGCGGTACTCGGAGCCCTGGGTCGGGAAAAACTGATCGAGACCTTGATCGAGGCCCGCCAGCGTGACGCGCGGATCGTGTTCGACAACAACTACCGCCCACGCCTGTGGGCTTCAGTGGAGGAGGCGCGAGCGGCGTATCGCAGCGTGTTGCCTCACGTCGATCTGGCATTGCTGACGGTGGACGACGAACAGGCGCTGTTCCATTTCGAAGACTGTGACGCGGTGTTTGCAGCGTACGCGCAGATCGGCACGCCGGAAGTGGTGCTCAAGCGTGGCGCCGAAGCGTGCTTGATCCGTTGTGACGGGGAAGCGTTTGAAGTCCCGGCGCAGAAGGTCGAGACAGTGGTGGACACCACGGCGGCGGGGGATTCGTTCAGTGCGGCGTACCTGGCCAGTCGTTTGTCCGGCGCAAGCCCGGCGCAGGCGGCGGATGCGGGACACCGCTTGGCCAGTCAGGTCATTCAAGTGCCTGGTGCGCTGATCCCCAAGGATTGATTCCGATCCCTGAAGGCGCTGCCGAAACTCGCGCCTTCAGGGTGCTGGATCAGTCGCGGTAAAACACCTGCACCAGGTGATACCCGAACTTGCTCTTGATCGGCCCGTGCACGGTGCGCAGCGGTTTCTTGAAGATCACCGCATCGATCGCACCGACCATCTGCCCCGGCCGCACTTCACCCAGATCGCCGCCGCGCTTGCCGGACGGGCAGGTCGAAAATTTCTTCGCCAGCACATCGAACGCTTCACCGTTGGCAATGCGCTGTTTGAGTTTTTCAGCCTCTTCGGCGGTTTTCACCAGAATGTGGCGGGCTTGGGCTTTCATCGTGCAATACCTGTAGCGGGGTGACGGCGGGCGCGGATTATGCCTCAAGTCACGGGTTTTGGCTGAGCATCGTGCGGATCTTGCCGGCCAGTTGCTCGATGGAAAACGGCTTGGCGACCATGTCCATGCCGTCCTCAAGGAAGCCCTGACGCTCGGCGGCTTTCTGCGCGTAACCGGTCATGAACAACACTTTGAGCCCCGGACGATGTTGACGGGCGATCTCCGCCATTTGCCGACCGTTCATGCCCGGCAGGCCGACGTCGGTCACCAGCAGGTCAACCCGCAAGTCGGATTCGAGCAACGGCAGGGCACCCTTGGCATCTTCGGCCTCATGGGCGCGATAACCCAGCTCCTTGAGCAGGTCCATGACCAGCATGCGCACTGCCGGATCGTCCTCGACCACCACCACGGTTTCGCCAGTGGCGACAGCCGGAGCCTCGGCAACCGCTTCGATTGCCGGCAGCTCCGCTTCCAGTGCATACAAACGCGGCAAGTACAGGCGCACGCAGGTGCCCTGGCCCGGCAGGCTGTCGAGGCTGACGTGCCCACCCGATTGCTGGGCAAAGCCATAAATCATCGACAAGCCGAGACCGGTGCCTTGCCCGATGGGTTTGGTCGTAAAGAACGGATCGAACGCTTTGGAACGTACTGAAGGCGTCATGCCGGTGCCGTTGTCGCTCACCGCCAGCATCAGGTAATCACCGGCCTTGACCGGTTCGAGGGTGGTGATGTCGTTGCCGTCGAGGTAGACGTTGGCGGTTTCGATCAGCAGCTCACCGCCGTCAGGCATGGCGTCGCGGGCGTTGATCACCAGGTTGAGCAGGGCGTTTTCCAGTTGACTGACATCGGTGCTGACCGGCCATACATTGTCGGCCAGGCGCAACTTGAGCTCGATCGGATCACCCTTGGTGCGGCGGATCAGATCTTCCAGCGAATGGATCAGCTCGTTGACGTCGAGGGTCTTGCGATCCAGCGACTGACGCCGGGAGAACGCCAGCAGGCGGTGGGTCAACGCGGCCGCGCGGTTGGCCGAGGACACCGCCGCATCGGTGAAACGGCCGATTTCATCGGCGCGGCCACTGGCGATGTAGCGTTGCATCAGGTCGAGGCTGCCGATGATGCCGGTCAGCATGTTGTTGAAGTCGTGGGCGATGCCGCCGGTAAGCTGGCCGACCGCTTCCATTTTCTGCGCGTGGCGCAGAGCGTCTTCGGCGCGCTCGCGTTCGAACATCTCGTTCTGCAAGCGCTGGTTGGCCTGAGCCAGTTGTTCGGTGCGCGCACTCACACGCTCCTCAAGGGTTTCATTGAGGTTGCGCAGGGCTTCTTCGGTCTTTTTTCGTTCGGTTTCGTCGATCACGAAGATGTAGAAACCGTTCACTGCTCCATCCGCACCGTGGCGCGGCAGGTAATTCATCAAGGCATGCCGTTGGCTGCCGTCGCGGTGCGGCGTGTACAGGCTGAACGAGCAGGGGCGACCGGCCAGGGCTTCGGCGATGTACGGCGCCCGCAGGAAATAGGCCTCTTCGCCGATCACCTCGCGGATCGTGCGACCGTACAGCTCCTGCGGCGTGAGCCCGTACCAGTCGAGGTACGCGGCGTTGTTCAGGCGAAAGCGTTCCTCGTGGTCGACATAACTGATCAGGATCGGCATGGCGTTGATGATCAGTTGCAGCTCGGTCTGACTTTGCCGCAATGCCTGTTCGGTGTGCTTGCGTTCGGTCAGATCCAGCGCAGCGCCGAGAAAGCGCGTCGGCCGACCATGATGATCCTTGTAGCAACGCCCGCGGGCGAACACCCAGCGCAGCTCGCCGTTGGCCTGCAGCAGGCGGTATTCCTCGGCGTATTCGGTGCCGTGGGTAATGCAATGCTTGATACTGCGGGCGATCATTGCGCGGTCTTCGGGGTGCACGCCGTGCAGATACTCGCTGATCGGCAACTGACCGGCCAGCGCGGGATCGACACCGTGCAACTGGGCGAAATGCGCGTCGGCAATGAAGCGGTCTTCGCCGATGTCCCAATCCCAGGTGCCCACCGCATCGGTGGCTGCCAGCGCCAGTTGCAGGCGCTCTTCGCTTTCGCGCTGGGCCTTGAGGCTGTCTTCGGAGCGTTGTTGCAGTTCCAGGGCAATGCGTCGCCGTTCGTTGGTTTCGATGGCGGTGACCAGAATTCCGGCCACCTGCGCGCTTTCGTCGCGGATCGGGCTGTAGGTCAGGTCAAGCCAGAAGTCGGACTCCTGGCCGTCCCGTTGCAGGGTGAAGCATCGTTCGCTGTAGGTTCGTACCTGGCCCTGTAGGACGGCGCTGTAAATAGGGTCGGTAAAGTCTCGGAGTTCCGGCCATATCTGGTGCGCTGGTTGTCCGAAAGCGTGCGGATGCTTGTTGCCGGCCAGCAGCGCGAAGCCGTCGTTGTAGATCTGGGTCAATTGCGGGCCCCACAACAGCAGCATCGGCATCGGCGAGTGAATCACGATGTCCACCGCGGTGCGCAGGCTCTGAGGCCAGGTGCCGGCGGCGCCCAGCGGGCTGCGGCTCCAGTCGGTTCGGGCTATCAATGTCTGGGCGTCGTTGGTGTTCGGTACAGCGTTCATCACATCAATCCTGAGCGTCGGTCGGTGAGGCGGCGTCTACTATCCTAGTGCGGTAGACGCTGTAAGGCACGTCGCGTCACGGCGCGGTCTTGTGTTCATTGAAAGCTTCGCAGGTGCTTTTGGCCATGGAAATCGACGCACTGCTCAAACAACTGGCGAGCCGTCACGGTTCGGATCTGTTCCTGTCCACGGGCGCACCACCCAGTGCGCGGTTCGACGGGGTGCTCACGCCCTTGAGCGAGCAGCCCTTCAAACCCGGTGAGGTGGCCACTATCGCCGTCTCCCTGATGGACGCCGAACAACGACGGGAGTTCGACCGGGATCTGGAAATGAACCTGGCGATTTCCCGCACCGGGATCGGCCGCTTCCGGGTCAACATCTTCAAACAGCGCAACGACGTGTCGATCGTGATCCGTAACGTCAAACTCGACATTCCGCGATTCGAAGACCTCAAATTGCCAGCGGTATTGCTGGAAACGGTGATGCTCAAACAGGGGCTGATCCTGTTTGTCGGTGCTACGGACTCGGGCAAGTCGACCTCGCTGGCGGCATTGATCGATCATCGCAATCGCCATAGCAGCGGGCACATCATCACCATTGAAGACCCGGTGGAATACATCCATCGCCACAAAAAGTCGATCATCAACCAGCGCGAAGTCGGGGTCGATACCCGCAGCTTTCACGCTGCGCTCAAGAACACCCTGCGCCAGGCACCGGACGTGGTGCTGATCGGCGAGATCCGTGACCGCGAGACCATGGAACATGCGCTGGCCTTCGCCGAAACCGGGCATCTGGTCCTGTCGACTTTGCACGCCAACAACGCCAATCAGGCGCTGGACCGGATCATCAATTTCTTTCCCGAAGAGCGTCGCCCGCAATTGCTGCACAGTTTAGGCAATCATTTGAAGGCCTTCGTTTCCCAACGTCTGGTACGCACGCTTGATGGCCAGCGACGGGCGGCAGTGGAAGTCATGTTGGGGTCACCCACCATTGCCGACCTCATTCGTCGCAATGAACTGGGCGAGTTGAAAGTCATCATGGAAAAATCCACAGAGCTGGGCATGCAGACTTTCGATGACGCACTTTACAAGTTGGTGGTTGAAGGTGTTTTAAGTGTGCAGGAGGCACTTAAACATGCGGACTCAATCAATAATTTGAAGTTGAAGTTGAAGTTGGAGCGCCAGGGCGAGACGCCCACTTCAAGTGCGGGTGAGTGGGGGTTGGCTGATTGAAGGGATTGATTTCAGCCTCTGTTTGTCTGATTGAAATGTTGTCTCATGAATAACGGCTGGAAAGTTTGTTGGGTGGAAGTAGGATCGCCTCCGCCAAGCAGGCATACATTGTTATTCATGAGGGAGCTATGAGCTATAAAACGAACGAGAAATTTTTCAAGTATGCAGCCGGTATAGACGCACAACAGCGCCTTGATGCTGATGCGTTAGAGCGCAATCTGGTAGTGGCGGAACTTAAGTTGAGTCTGGCGAACAGTGCGACAGACCAGAAAATTCTGGGATGGGACTACCAGATCGAATTGCAAAAGAACTCCTCTCTGGATTTGATTCATGCGCCTGGCAAGGCGCTCTTGAGTCGCTTGACCCAAACAGTTGCCATGCGAAGTCTGTTGCTGGGCCTGACGCAGCAGGACCGACCGCCGATTTGCGTTGCTCAGTCGGGAAAAATGGAAGTATTCGCTCCAGATGGCTGGATTGATTTCAAGGATCACAAGAATCGCGAAGGGTTGGGATTCGATCACTCGGTGTTGTCGCTGATAACGGATATCGCCAGGGAAACGGGTGGGTATGTATGGACAGACAACGAACTTACCGTGGAACAATGGCTGGGGTTTCATGGCTATGATGTGCCCACTACGGCCGCTCAGCTGAATAATCTGATTGCTTACTTTGAGTTCGATTTTCCGGAAGTTGATGAACTTGGGAACTATAACGGGCAACTCATCGTGGACGATCAATCATTCATTACGCTGTCTTCCGAACAATGCCTGGCGATCAAAAACGTCACGTCTCGGCAATTATCCAGTCAATCCAGGTTGTTGGACAGTTTGATGTCGGGTTCCCGGATCGGGGTTGCAGTACATGACAATGCAGCGGTGTTGTTAAAACAAGTCATTGGCCATTCGATATCGCAGGACTGGGCGCGCTCATGCCTGCAGCGGTTGGGCTGGTATGGCTCGCAGGCGGGGCAGACGATGTCCGAGTCGCAACTTGACCAGCTGTTGATAACCGCGCTGTTGCTGGATATCAATCCATTTATCGGCAAGCCGCAGAACAGAAAGTCTGTCGGCAGTTACGAGATGTACTCGCCCCGTTATCTCGGCAGGCCGGCATCGGTTGTCCTGGAGGGATTGCGTGATCATATGGTGAGCAATCAATGGGTCAGGCACGATTCGGCACCGCTGGCGATTCACTTGTGTCTGGCACAGGTTGCCCCTGAATTCATTGTCAGGCAGATTCCGACCTCCATCACGATCGGATCACTCGAGTGGGTGGCGTTCTGTCGGGGTGTCGCTTTGGTCGAAGCAGTCGTTCAAGGCGCTGCGCGTGTGATGACTTATGCGCAGATCATGGCGTATGCGCAGCTGGAGCCAGTCAGTCAGGCGCTGGCCGATGTGCATACGCTGGCATTGATCGATCCGATCGTGGACTGGGCGTTGATCAACGCAGTCGTCACTGAAACCGAGCTGAAGCAGGACGAGCAGGCGACAACGCAGCGGGCCATCGTCGCCTATCAGCAGTACGTGGCTAATTTCTCTCAGGTCAGCATTGCCTATTCCACGCCACTGCCTGACCGCAGGGCCATCGCCAGGGCAGCGCTGGAGCCTGCCACCCCGGGTTGCGACTTTCTGGAAAAGCCGCGGCTCAATCAGCGTCCTGGACTTGGGGCGTCCCCGACCACCATGTCGATGATCGATCTGCACATGTCCGGCGATCTCACAACACAGCAGTGGAACTTTCGCCCTGTCTTTCCAGACAGCAAGACGCCCGATCTGCTATCCCAGATCACCGGCAGCAGACCTGCACTTCACGATCCATCGGTCGAGAGCATTTACCGTCGCTATCCACAACTGCTGCGGTTGGTAGATAACAATGTCGAATTCATCCGTCAGCTGCGCAGTCATCTGGACCAGTTGAACGAAGCCCTGGCCACAACCCTCAAGCTGGCGCTGTCGCGGATGTCCTATTTCGACCTGCAGGATGTGCTGCGCGGTGAATTGACGTTTCTGACCGTACGCGACTCTGCCGTCATCACTCGTACCACTCCAATAGGCGGGCCGTTGACCCGAGAAGAGCCCGTCGAGAGCCAGGCCGCAAAGGATGCCGCGACGGGACGGTTCGGTGTTGTCATGTGTGCCACCCATGGCGGCAAAACGAGTTGCTATGAAGTGTTCACCCTGCGGGGTGAAATCCACCGTAACGATGAACTGGCCAGACTGATCGTCAGCAGTGGCAAGCTCCAGGCCCCGGCCCGGGTGGATTTCAAGGGCGATCTGAAGACCCATGTAGCACCGACTCCCAAACAGCGGTTGCCGATCAATATCAAGTGCTACATCGAAGGCGTGGCGAATGATTTCAAAGTCACGCGCAGCGAAGCGATTATCGACAAGTTGATTGTGTTGTCTGCACCGACCACGCCTTCAAAACCGAAAAACAGCGAGTACCAGAATTTCTCTGACCCGCGGATCGAGCAGATTTCGGCTCTTGTCGTGTCGCGGCATCCGTTGATGACTTTTGAGCAACTGCGGGCGGCCGCTACTGTGCCCACGGAACTCGAACGTGAGCGGGCAAAGGGTGAAGTGGTGGCAACCTACATCGTGGATCTCGCCGTGCCATTCAAACGCTGCATTCAGGACCTCAGTTCCGGCGAACACAATCTGGTGGTCGACGGCCTCTACGGTTGCGCCATGGATGCCATTGCACTGGTGGGCACCGTTGCGGGTGTTGCCAGCAAAACAGCTTCGATCGTGTCAAAGGCTTCCTCGCTGACCACCAGACTGGGGCACCTCGCCAAGCTGGCAATTGCTACCGGGATTGCCATTTTCAACCCGCTGGATGACCTGCCTTCAGTCGTGCGCGGCACGGGCAAGCTGGTCTATAAGGGCGGGATGCGTTTGAGTCGGCAGACTCAGGAAATCATTGCGCTGGCCAAATCACAGATGAGTCATATCAAAGGCACTCACAAATCCGGGCGACTGCTCGGTACCCGTCACAACGCGATCGTCGGACAAGGCACCTGGCGCCCGAAAGCGGTCAGTGCCGACACCCTGACCGTTCTGGCTGCACGCGAAGACTTCCATTGGTACGCACTTGATCGCACGGGCAAGGCCTGGGGGCCAAAGCTGAGCCATTTCGCGATCGATTCGCCTTTCAGGGTGAGCCAATTCCATAAAACACTGCCGATCAGTTACACCCGGGCCGTCATCGAGAACAGCTTGCCGAAGGCCAAGGCGAAGATCGAACAGGCGATCAAGGCCCTTGGCGATCATGATTTCACCAAGGAACGGGATTTCATCATCAAGGCCTTTCTAGGCAGCAATACCTCGGATGCCAAGGACCGGTTGTTGAAATACCTGAAGCTGATCCGCACGGACTTCGCCGGTTTTTCACTGAGCAATCTGATCCTTGACCCGTACAAGGACAACGGCAATATCGCCTCCTTCAATCCGCAGTTGTACCGGCAATGGATCGCCGCCAGTGCCAACGAGCGACCCAAGGTGATGTTCATGGAAATCTATACGCGCAATCTGAACGCTCATTTCATCGGGCACGCCTACAACCACGCTGTAGTGGCGGATGACCTGATTCACGAGATGCTGCACGGTGCAGCGCAGACTGAAGATGTCAGCTACGCCAGCGATACCGCCAAGAGTGGCGAGGCTGACCAGATGCTGAACGTTGCGTCGCTGCTCAATCTTGCCAGCGGCAGACTTGCGATGGATGAGGACGGCGCCACGACGCAATACCACTCGGCAGCCAAGGCCGTTGAAAACGCTGACTCACTGGCCTTGGTCATCTCGTTGCTTGGCCAGTACTACACCGACAAACCGGAATTCGAGCGCAACCTCTACACGCTTGAAGCCTGTCTCGCGACCCGTCGCACCGGTGCGATTGCCGACCCGGTGGTGCTGACCCTGAACCGACCTGAATGATCCGTCTGCATTACAGAACAGCGCTCCTGGCACAGGAACGCTGTTGTCAGCTGTTCAATTCCGGTCGATCGCGAAACTGCTCGAGCGCTTGCGGATTGGCCAGCGCGTCGGTGTTTTTCACTGGTTCACCGTGCACCACATTGCGCACGGCCAGCTCCACCACTTTGCCGCTGATGGTGCGCGGAATGTCGGTGACCGCGACGATTTTCGCCGGTACATGGCGCGGCGTGGTGTTGGCGCGGATCACCTGGCGGATCTGCTGTTGCAGTGCCTCATCCAGCGTTAGGCCGTCCTTGAGGCGTACGAACAGCACCACCCGCACGTCATCCTGCCACTGTTGGCCGATGGCGACGCTGTCCAGCACTTGCGGGACTTTCTCCACCTGACGGTAGATTTCCGCCGTGCCGATGCGCACGCCGCCGGGGTTGAGCACGGCGTCGGAGCGGCCGTGAATCAGCATCCCGCCGTGGGGCAGCTGTTCTGCGTAGTCACCCTGGGCCCAGACCCTGGGGAACTGGCTGAAATAGGATTTGCGCAGCTTTTCGCCCTCGGGATCGTTCCAGAGTCCGATGGGCATCGCTGGGAAGGGGCGAGTGCACACCAACTCACCTTTTTCGCCGATCACCGGTTGCCCGGCGTCGTTCCATACTTCCACTGCCATGGCCAGGCTCTTGCCCATGATCTCGCCCCGGCGTACCGGCGTCAGCGGATTGCCGTTGACAAAGCAGGACACGATGTCCGTACCGCCGGACATCGAGGACAGGCACACATCCGGTTTGAAGTCGCGATAGACGAAGTCATAACTCTGCGGCGACAGTGCGGAGCCGGTGCAGAGCAGGGTTTTCAGGTGGCTCAGGTCGTAGCTTTCACGCGGTTTGATGCCGCTGCTTTCCAGTGTGGCGAGGAATTTCGGACTGGTGCCGAACACGCTGACCTGCTCATCGTCGAGCAGCTCCAGCAACCGCTCGTTGTCCGGGTAAAACGGTGAACCGTCATACAGCACCACCGCGCTGCCGACCGCCAGCGCCGAGACCAGCCAGTTCCACATCATCCAGCCACACGTGGTGTAGTAGAACAACCGGTCGCCGGGACCCAGATCGACATGCAGCCCGTGTTCCTTGGCGTGTTGCAGCAACACGCCGCCGGTGCTGTGCACGATGCACTTCGGCACGCCGGTGGTGCCGCTGGAATACAGCACGTACAGCGGATGGTCGAAGGGCACCGGGACGAAGTGCGGTTCATCGCCCGGTTCGTAGAAGTCGTCCCACAGCGTGACGTTGGCGGGTGTCCGGTAATCCGTGGCATGGGCGTGAGGTCGCGCGTAGGGCACGATGATCAGCTGTTGCAGTGACGGCAGCTGTTCGAGGATTTCATTGACCTTGACGGTCTGGTCGATCTCCTTGCCAGCGTAACGGTAGCCGGCGCAGGTGATCAGCACCTTCGGTTCGATCTGGCCGAAGCGGTCGATCACGCCGTGGGTGCCGAAGTCCGGCGAGGAGCATGACCAGATTGCGCCGAGACTGGTGGTCGCGAGCATCGCCACCAGGGTTTGCCAGGTATTGGGCATGCAGGCCGCAACCCGGTCGCCAACCACTACGCCGGCCGCTTGCAGGCTGGCCTGAAAACCGGCGACCTGGTGGGCCAGTTCGGCCCAGGTCAGCAGTTCACGCTGGCCGTTTTCCCCGATAGCGATCACGGCGATGGCATCGTCGCGTCGGCTAAGCAGATGCTCGGCGAAGTTCAGAGTGGCACCGGGAAACCACTCGGCACCCGGCATTTTCAGGCCTCCGCGCAGAACGGCGTCCGGTTGGGTGTGAAAACTGATGCCGAAGAAATCCACGATCGCTTGCCAGAACGCTTCGCGCTGGTCGATCGACCATTGGTGCAGCGCAGGGTAGTCGTCGAGCTTCAGGTGGTGGCGCTGATTGATGAAGCGCCGAAAGCCGTCCATGCGGGACCGGGCAATGCGTTTCGCATCGGGCTGCCAGAGAATGTCGGACATGGTTTGCCTCTTATTGTTGGTCAGAAGGCTCCCACGACAGCGTGGGAGCGATCATTTGCACGCTTACTGCGCGAGCCACCCGCCATCGATATTCCACGCTGCGCCACGCACCTGGCTGCCGGCCTCGCTGCACAGGAACAACACCAGTTCACCCAGGTGTGCAGGCGTGACGAACTCCAGCGATGGCTGTTTTTCGGCCAGCAAATCGTGTTGCGCCTGCTGCGGGTCGACGCCCTTGGCTGCGCGATCATCGATCTGCTTCTGCACCAGCGGCGTCAGCACCCAGCCCGGGCAGATGGCGTTGCAGGTGACGTTGCTGGCGGCGGTTTCCAGGCCGACCACCTTGGTCAGGCCGATCACCCCATGTTTGGCTGCCACGTACGCGGCTTTGCCGGTGGAACCGACCAGACCGTGCACCGAAGCGATGTTGACGATTCGCCCCCAGCCCTTGGCGCGCATGCCCGGCAAACTCAGGCGAGTGCTGTGAAACACCGACGACAGGTTGATGGCGATGATCGAATCCCAGCGCTCCACCGGAAATTCCTCCACCGCCGCAACGTGCTGGATACCGGCGTTATTGACCAGAATGTCCACGCCGCCGAACTCGCGCTCGGCGTAGGCGATCATGTCGGCGATTTGCGCCGGGTCGCTGACATCCGCCGGGTGATGGCCGACCTTGCCGCCGAACTGTTCGACTTCGGCGATCACCTTCGACGCGTCGCCAAAACCGTTGAGGATCAGGTTGGCGCCAGCCTTGGCCAGCGTCAGGGCGATGCCCAGCCCGATGCCGCTGGTGGAGCCGGTAACCAGTGCGGTCTTGCCAGAAAGAGTCGTCATCAATACCTCACACAATGCCAGTGGCGTAGAAAGTGCCGATCACCACGAAAACCGCCAGGGTCTTGATCAGCGTAATACAGAAAATGTCCTTGTAGGCCTCACGGTGAGTCAGGCCAGTGACGGCGAGCAGGGTGATCACCGCGCCGTTGTGCGGCAGGGTGTCCATGCCGCCGCTGGCCATCGCGGCCACCCGGTGCAGCACTTCCAGCGGAATGTTGGCGGCGTGGGCGGCGCTGATGAATTGTTCGGACATCGCCGCCAGCGCGATGCTCATGCCACCCGAAGCAGAGCCGGTGATACTGGCCAGCAGGGTCACGGTGATCGCTTCGTTGACCAGCGGATTGGGGATGCTCTTGAGCCAGTCGGCCAGCACCAGAAACCCCGGCAACGAGGCGATGACGGCGCCGAAACCGTATTCCGAAGCAGTGTTCATCGCCGCCAGCAGCGCACCGCTGACTGCGCTTTTGCTGCCCTCGGCTAGCTTGCTTTTGATCGCTTTAAAACCGAATGCCAGCACCATCAGGATGCCGACCAAAAGGGCTGCCTGCACCGCCCAGATCGCCGTGAGTTTGGCGATCTCGGTAGTGACCGGCGCGGCCATGCCCGGCAGCGCGAGGCTGTGGGTCTTGCCGTACCACTGCGGAATCCACTGGGTGAACAGCAGGTTCATGATGCCCACCGCCAGCAGCGGCGACAGGGCGATCCATGGGTTCGGCAGTTTCAGGTCTTCGGCGGTTTCCGGTTCGTTGCGCAGTTCGGTGCCGTAGCCTTCACCGGCACGCTGCGCCTTGTTGCGCTGGCGTTGCAGAAACAGCATGCCGGCGCAGAACACGAAAATCGTACCGATCACACCCAGCCACGGCGCCGCCCAGGCGGTGGTGTTGAAGAAAGTGCTGGGGATGATGTTCTGGATCTGCGGCGTGCCGGGCAGGGCGTCCATCGTGAAGGAGAACGCGCCGAGGGCGATGGTTGCCGGGATCAGGCGCTTGGGTATGTTGCTCTGGCGGAACATCTCCGCTGCGAACGGGTAGACCGCAAATACCACGACGAACAGCGAAACGCCGCCGTAGGTAAGCAGGGCGCAGACCAGCACGATCACCAGCATCGCCTGGCGGGTACCGAGCAAGCGAATCGCTGCCGCGACAATCGAGCGGGAGAAACCCGAGAGTTCGATCAGCTTGCCGAACACGGCGCCGAGCAGGAACACGGGAAAGTAGAGTTTGATGAAACCGACCATCTTCTCCATGAACACGCCGGTGAAGGCGGGGGCGACGGCGGACGGGTCGGTGAGCAGGACGGCGCCGAGGGCGGCAATCGGAGCAAAAAGGATAACGCTGTAGCCACGGTAGGCCGCGAGCATCAGCAGCGCGAGAGCTGCCAAGGCGATGATCACACTCATGGTGTGCTCCTTCGATTGTTATTTTTGTGGGTGGAACGGGTGCAGGTAGAGGCGTAAGCGAGAACTGTGCCAGATTCTTAACTTGTTGAAATTAAAGGAATTGGTTTGATTTTTGGTGGCGGCTTTCAAGGTTTTGTCTCTGTTTTGAGACTTCTATGACTGAGAGGACGCTTTCGCGGGCAAGCCCGCTCCCACAGTTGAGTGCGTTACCCTGTGGGAGCGGGCTCGCCCGCGATGCTTTTGATGTTGTCTTGATTTGGAGAGCTGTGTCTCCTTATTGAGACTCTGCGATCCCCAGCGCAATCATTTTCTTGTACAGCGTCGAGCGACCCAGTCCCAGCCGCTCAGCCGCCTCGATCACCTTGCCTCCGCATTGCACGAGGGTGGATTGAATCAACTGCCGGTCAAAACGCTCCCGGGCTTGACTGAAGGTCTCGTTGATTGCCGGTTCAGGCAGGGGTGCCAGCGTTCGTTCAACCGGTGTAAACGTTCCAATTGCAGAGCGAATGTCATCCGCCGTCAGCATCAAGTCATCGCTGAGCAACGCTGCCCGCTCCAGTACATTGCGCAGCTCGCGGATATTGCCTGGCCAGGCATGCTGACCCAGCAGCTCCAGCGCTTCGCGGTTCAGTTCATGTTGACTGCGCAGTTCTTCAAGAATCGCCTCACTGAGGGCCGGCAGATCGTCCAGTCGTTCACGCAGTGGCGGCACCTGAATTGGCAATACGTTGAGGCGGTAATACAAGTCGGCGCGGAACTCACCGCGCTTGATCGCCGCCTCCAGATCCGTCGAGGTCGCGGCAATCACCCGCACATCGCTCTGGATCACGTCGTTGGAGCCTACGGGTTCGAACTCCTTTTCCTGCAACACCCGCAACAATTTGCTTTGCAAGGGCAGCGGCATGTCGCCGATCTCGTCGAGAAACAGCGTCCCGCCCTGGGCAATCTGCAACTTGCCGGTGCGACCCTTGCGGTCGGCGCCGGTAAAAGCACCGGGGGCGGTGCCAAAGAACTCGGCTTCAAGCAGTGCTTCAGGAATCGCCGCGCTGTTGACGCTGACGAACGCCTTGTGTGCCCGAGGCGAAGCGCCGTGGATCGCTTGAGCCAGCAACTCCTTGCCGCTGCCGGTTTCGCCCAGCAACAGCACCGGCGACTCGGCACTGGCGCTGCGACGGGCACGGCGTTTGACTTCCAGGCTGGCAGCGCTGGTGCCGATGAAGTGGGCAAAATTGTATTTGGTCTGCCGGGCGCGCAGCAGCGAACGGGTCGAGGCCAGCTCTTCCTGCATGCTCAGGTAGCGCTTGAGCATTGGCGACAGCGCGCGCAGTTCGTCGAACAGGGCAAAACCGATGGCGCCGATCACCGACCCGGCGTCGTCATGGATCGGCAGGCGCATCACCACCAGCGGTTCTTTCGGGGTGTCCTGCATGTCCAGCAGAATCGGCCGACCGGTGCGTACCACTTCACGCAACAGGCTGCCAGGGATCACGCTTTCGCAAGGCTTGCCGATGGCCCCGGCGGCGGAATCGAGCCCGAAGCGCCGAGCGTAGCGCTCGTTCATCCAGACGATGTTCGCGTCGCGGTCGACAATCACCGTGCCCTCACTGGATTGCTCGATGATCTCGAACAACGAGCGAATCGCCAGGGTGCGAACCCGTTGGTAATCCTTGAGGCTTTCGGTGGTGTTCATCTGACTGATCCTGAATGTGTGCCGCCAGGCCTGGCCCTATCGCTGGCAAGCCAGCTCGCACAGGGCTTTTGGTCGTTCACAAATGTCGTGTACCCCCGATAAACCTGTGGGAGCTGGCTTGCCAGCGATAGCCGCGACTCGGTTCAAAGGCATGCGCTGATTATGCCTATCCCGGATGCGCCGCCGCCAACAGCTCTTTGGTATAGGGATGCTGCGGTGAGTCGAACACGTCATGGCTGGCACCGCTTTCCACCACCTTGCCGTCCTTGATCACGATCATGTCGTGGGCCAGCGCCCGCACCACGGCCAGGTCATGACTGATGAACAAATAGGTCAGGCCGTGTTTTTCCTGAAGCTGGCGGAGCAGGGCGACCACCTGTTTCTGCACGGTACGATCCAGCGCCGAAGTCGGCTCGTCGAGCAGGATCAGCGCCGGTTTGAGCACCAGCGCCCGGGCGATGGCAATGCGCTGGCGCTGACCACCGGAAAACTCATGGGGGTAGCGGTGACGGCTTTCAGGGTCGAGGCCCACTTCCTTGAGCACGCGGATCACCTGATCGTCGCACTCCTCGGCGGTGGACTGGCAATGCACCTCCAGCCCCTCGCTGATGATCTGCGCCACCGACATGCGCGGGCTGAGGCTGCCGAACGGGTCCTGGAACACCACCTGCATCTGGCGGCGCCACGGGCGCATCTGTTTCTGGTCGAGGCCGTCGAGGGCTGTGCCCTGGAAACGAATGCTGCCCTTGGAGTCGAGCAGGCGCAGGATCGCCTGACCGAGAGTCGACTTGCCCGAACCGGACTCGCCGACGATGCCCAGCGTTTTGCCGCGCTGGATGTTCAGACTGATACCGTCTACCGCGCGCAGGTATTGCTTGCGCTGGAACAACCCGCCGCCGACGGTGAAATCAACTCGCAGGTCATCGACTTCCAGCACATTTTCGCGTTCGTCCCGGGGCAGCGCTTCGCCTTCCGGTTCAGCGTTGAGCAACACGCAGCTGTATGGATGTTTCGGTTCGGTGAACAGGGTTTCGCACGGCGCCTGCTCGACGATCTCACCGGCCTTCATTACGCATACACGCTGGGCGATGCTGCGGACCAGATTGAGGTCATGGCTGATCAGCAGCAGCGACATGCCCAGGCGCCGTTGCAAGGATTTGAGCAGCAACAGGATCTTGCGCTGTACGGTCACATCGAGTGCGGTGGTTGGTTCGTCGGCGATCAGCAATTCCGGCTCGCAGGCCAGGGCCATCGCAATCATCACCCGCTGGCGCTGCCCGCCGGACAGCTGATGCGGATAAGCCTTCAGTCGCTCTTTCGGTTTCTTGATGCCCACCAGTTCCAGCAGTTCGAGGATCCGCGCCTGAGCCTCTTTGCCGCCGAGGCCGCGGTGCAGCAACAGGGTTTCGCCGATCTGCTTTTCAATCGTGTGCAACGGATTGAGCGAGGTCATCGGCTCCTGGAAAATCATGGCGATGCGGTTGCCCCGCAGATCGCGAAGGGTCTTGGGATCGGCGCCGACCAGTTCCTGTCCGCGATAACGAATACTGCCGGTCGTTCTGGCATCGGATTCGGGGAGCAGTTGCAGGATCGAGTGGGCCGTCACCGACTTGCCCGAACCCGACTCGCCGACCAGCGCCAGGCACTCGCCGGGGCGGATGTCCAGGCACAGGTTGCTCACCACGGTCTGGCCATGGAAGGCGACGCTCAGATCACGGATTTCGATCAGGTTGTCAGTCATTTCAAGGATCCGTTCATGAGCGCGGGTCAAAGGCATCGCGCAACGCTTCGCCGATGAATACCAACAGGGAAAGAATCAGCGCCAGGGTGAAAAACGCGGTCAAGCCGAGCCACGGCGCTTGCAGGTTCTGCTTGCCTTGACCGATCAGCTCGCCCAGCGACGCGCTGCCGGCGGGCATGCCGAAACCCAGGAAATCCAGCGCGGTCAGGGTGGAAATCGCCCCGGTCAGAATGAAGGGCAGGTAGCTCAGGGTCGCGTTCATCGCGTTGGGCAGGATGTGCCGGACAATCACTTTGCGATCGCTCAAGCCCAGGGCCCGGGCAGCCTTGACGTACTCGAGATTGCGCCCGCGCAGAAACTCGGCGCGCACCACGTCCACCAGTGCCAGCCAGGAAAACAGCGCCATGATCCCCAGCAGCCACCAGAAGTTCGGCTCGACGAATCCCGAAAGGATGATCAGCAGGTAAAGTACCGGCAACCCCGACCAGACCTCCAGCAAGCGCTGGCCGAGCAGATCGACCCAGCCGCCGTAATAGCCCTGCAGGGCACCGGCCGCGATGCCGATCAGGGCGCTGACAAACGTCAGCATCAGGGCGAACAGGATCGACACCCGCGCGCCGAAGATCACCCGGGCCAGGACGTCGCGCGCCTGATCGTCGGTGCCCAGCCAGTTGACCGAAGTCGGCGGGCTCGGTGCCGGTTTGTTGAGGTCGTAGTTCGGGGTGTCGTCACTGAACGGAATCGGCGGAAACAGCAACCAGCCACCGTCCTTGCGGATCAGTTTCTGCACGTAGTCGCTGCGGTAGTCGGCCTGGAACGGCAGTTGTCCGCCGAACTCCTGTTCGGTGTGACGCTTGAACACCGGGAAGTACCACTGGCCCTGATAACTGACGACCAACGGCTTGTCGTTGGCGATCAGCTCGCCGCCGAGGCTGAGCAGGAACAGGCCAATGAATAACCACAGCGACCACCAGCCCCGGCGGTTTTTCTTGAAGCGTTCGAAACGGCGACGGCCCAGAGGCGAGAGCTTGAACATCAGGCATTCCTCGCGGCGAAGTCGATGCGCGGGTCGACCAGGGTGTAGCACAGGTCACCGATCAGTTTTATCAGCAGGCCGAACAGGGTGAAGATGAACAGCGAGCCGAACACCACCGGATAATCGCGGGACACGGCCGCTTCGTAACTCATGCGCCCCAGGCCATCGAGGGAGAAGATCACTTCGATCAGCAACGAACCGGCGAAGAACACACTGATGAACGCTTGGGGAATGCCCGACACCACCAGCAGCATCGCGTTGCGGAACACGTGTCCGTAGAGCACCCGGTTTTCGCTCAGGCCTTTGGCGCGCGCGGTGACCACGTATTGGCGGGTGATTTCGTTGAGGAACGAGTTCTTGGTGAGGATGGTCAGGGTGGCGAAACCGCCGATCACCAGCGCCGTGACCGGCAGCACCAGATGCCAGAAGTAGTCGGTGATCTTGCCCAGTGTCGACAGGGATTCGAAGTTGTCGGACACCAGCCCGCGCACCGGAAACCAGTTCAGCGAGGTGCCGCCGGCGAACACCACAATCAGGAACATCGCGAACAGAAACGCCGGCATGGCGTAACCGATGATGATCGCCGTGCTGCTCCAGATATCGAAATGGCTGCCGTGGTGCACGGCTTTGCGGATGCCCAGCGGGATCGACACCAGATAGGTGATCAACGTCGCCCACAGCCCGAGGGAAATGGTCACCGGCATTTTCTGCAGGATCAGGTCGGTGACCGTGGCGCCGCGGAAGAAGCTTTTGCCGAAATCCAGTTGCGCGTAATTCTTGAGCATCAGCCACAGGCGTTCATGGGCCGGTTTGTCGAAGCCGTACTGTTTTTCGATGTCCTTGATCAGTTGCGGATCGAGGCCGCGGCTGGCGCGGGACGTGCCGCTCATGGTCTCGCTTGCACCGCCGCCGACACTGGCGCCGCCAATGCCTTGCAAATGGGCGATGGCCTGTTCAACCGGCCCACCCGGTGCGGCCTGGATGATCACGAAGTTGACCAGCAGAATGATCACCAGCGTCGGGATGATCAGCAGCAGGCGCCGCAGTATGTAAGCCCACATCAGTGCGGCCCTCCGGGTCTGCCACGGCTGATTTTCTCGGCCGTCATCTGCTGATTGGTCAGCGGCGTGCTGCTGATTTCCCACCAGCTCTCGATCGCTTCGTCATTGCTCGCCTGCACGGTGGGAATGCCGAAACGGTTCCACCACACAGTGGACGTGCCCGGCGGGTAATAGTTGGGAATCCAGTAGTAGTTCCATTGCAGCACGCGATCCAGCGCATGGGCATAGCGCAGCATTTCAGGCTGGGTCGAGGCGCGGATCAGGCCGTTGATCAAGGTGTCGACCGCCGGGTTCTTCAGCACCATGTAGTTGTTGGCGCCGGGATCGTTGGCCGACGCCGAACCGAAGTAGTTCAACAGCTCGCCGCCGGGAGAAGTGGTGACCGGGTAGCCGGTGACGATCATGTCGTAGTCGCGGCTCATCAGGCGGTTGACGTACTGCGAGGAATCGATACGACGGATGTCGAGGTTGATGCCGATCTGTTTCAGCGTGCGCTTGTAGGGCAGCAGCAGGCGATCCATGCCGTTCTGGCTGACCAGAAAGGTGAAACTCAGCGGCTCGCCGCGTTCGTTGACCAACTGGTCGCCATCGGGTTTCCAGCCGGCCTGTTCCAGCAGCTCCAGCGCTTGCAGTTGTTTGTCGCGGATAATGCCGCTGCCATCGGTCTTCGGTGCTTCGAAAACCCGGGTAAACACCTCGTCGGGAATCTGTCCGCGCAAGGGTTCGAGAATCTTCAGTTCGGCGGCGTCCGGCAACTGCCGGGCGGCCAGATCCGTGTTGGAAAAGTAACTCTGCTGGCGGATGTACATATTGCGCATCATCTGCCGGTTGCTCCATTCGAAATCCCAGAGCATGGCCAGCGCCTGGCGTACCCGACGATCCTGGAACATCGGCTTTTGCAGGTTGAACACGAAACCCTGGGCCGACTGCGGCGCCTCGGTGGCCAGATGAGCCTTTTGCAGGCGACCGTCGCTCAGAGCGGGGCTGTCGTAACCGATGGAGTAACCGGTGGCGGAGAATTCTCGGTTGTAGTCATAAGCGCCACCGCGCAAGACCTGGCGAGCGACGTCGGTGTCGCCGAAGTACTCGATGCTGAAATGGTCGAAGTTGTACAGGCCACGGCTGACCGGCAGGTCCTTGCCCCACCAGTCAGGGTTGCGTTCAAAGGTGATGCTGCGCCCGGAGTCGACTTTTCCGACCCGGTACGGCCCGCTGCCCAGCGGCGGTTCATAGCCGCCACCGCCGGCGAAATCACGGGTCTTCCACCAATGCTCGGGAAACACCGGCAGGGTCGCGATATCGAGCGGCAGGGTGCGGTTTTCGTTGCTCTTGAAATCGAAGCGCACGGTGAGCGGGGCTTCCACTTCGGCGCCTTTGACGTCGGCAAACTGGGTGCGATAACGCAGGCTGCCCTGAGTCATCAGCAAATCATAGGTGTATCGCACGTCTTCGGCGGTGATCGGCTTGCCATCGGCGAAGCGGGCCTTGGGATTGATAAAGAAGCGCAGGGACAGGCCGTCATCCGAGCGCTCCATTTTCTGCGCCACGAGGCCGTATACGGTGTAGGGCTCGTCGAGCGAACGCTGGGCCAGCGGGGAATACAGCAGGCCGTCGATCTGGCTGACGCCGATGCCTTTGTCGATATAGGGCAGGACATGGTCGAAGTGGCCGATTTCGATGGCCGAGCGGCGCATGGTTCCGCCCTTGGGCGCCTGGATATTGGTGTAATCGAAGTGACTGAAACCGGGCGGATACTTTGCCGGTTCGCCATAGACGGTCATCGCATGTTGCGGTGCGGCGTCCACACCGGTGATCCCAAGCAGCAGGGTCACGGCAGTGAACATCAATGTCGGGAAAGCCAGTCGCATTGTCAGCCTTAAAGCCGGGTAATCGATAAGCGCAATTTGTACGCGAGCGGCGCGCCGTTCGCCAGCGGTGCGGTGTAACCAAAACAAAACGGCCCGCCATCAGGCGGGCCGTTGCACAGCAGGTCGGACCGAATATCAGTCCTGACGGCTGGTGACTTCCAACAGGTGGTAGCCGAACTGGGTCTTCACCGGGCCTTGCACGACGTTGATCGGCGCGCTGAACACTACGGTGTCGAATTCCTTGACCATCTGGCCAGGACCGAACGAACCCAGGTCGCCGCCCTGACGGCTGGACGGGCAGGTGGAGTTGGCCTTGGCCACCTCGGCGAAATCAGCGCCACCTTCGATCTGGGCCTTGAGTTCGTTGCACTTGGCTTCGCTGGAAACCAGGATGTGGCGGGCAGTGGCTTTAGCCATGGGGAAACTCTCCAATCAAATCAGTAAAGGGGGGAGCCTACCGGAATCAGTGGCCGATTTCTCGGCAAAGTTCCGGTCGCTTGTCTGATATCGCTAGAGATCAGCTGCTTGCAAACGCAAGGCGTGCTCCAGGTAAAGCCCGATCGAATCGTGTGCCATGGCATATTGCCCGGTGGTTCGTCGCAGAGTGCCCAAGTGGTCGAGTGGGTAGTCGGAACGGATCACGGTCCCCAGGTGAGAGCTGAAACGACCGACAAAGCCGTCGTTCTGCGCGGGTTCTGTAATGAAGTATTCGGACAGGGTGCTGCAGATACTCCGGACCGGGTCGAGTGTCGGCCCGTCAAGCTCCGCTACGACACCACTCCACGAATAATAACGAACGCCATTTACCCACTCGGGACCTTGGCCGCCCCAGGTTTTGGGCAGGCCCTGGGGGTATTTGTCATTAAAGTTGCACACCCCTTCCGTAGTCAGCGCACCCAGCGCGGCCAGTGCACTGCGTGGCAATGTCGTATGCCCGCTGAGCAGGGACAGAAAGTCTGCAAACCTTGTCGCCACATTCTGGGCCACGAGCTCCGGCAGTCTTCCCGGTATCAGCGCCTTGCGCAGGAAGTCGGCCAGTTCCGAGCCATGATTGGGCCCGCTGACCGACGTCACAGAAGCGACGCAGTGTGGGGCAAGCGCTGCAGCGTAGCGTGCTGTGAGTGCGCCCTGACTATGACCGATCAGGTTGACTTTGGTCGCGCCTGTGCCTCTTAACACGGAGCCGATTTGCGAGAGCAGCTGCTCCCCGCGAACTTCATTGTCATGGACCGCCGACAGATGAGGCACAAACACCTGCACGCCGGCCGCTTTAAGCGCCTGTTTAACGTCATGAAACAGTTCGAAAGGTCCAATGCGCTCGAATCCGAACAGGCCATGCACCAGCAGAATGGGATGATTGGTTGTCGCATTTAGTAGCATTTTTCGTCCTTGATCGCAGAAGATCGTCGATGTTTTCTGCGTGCCACTCTAAAACAGTCGTGCGGCTTGGGATGCCTGAAGATTCGCCGTCACGCGTTGGAAACTGGAGCAATGTGTGTGTGAATTTTCACTTCTGGACGAAATCCACTTCGGAACATTTAGACAGCTCTCGCCTCGTTGGAAGTCGTTTTCCCATATTTGCCTACCTCCTCCAGCGCATTTGACTCAGGCCTGAAACGTGATGAGCTGACATCGGGTCGATGATGAAAGGCTTTAAATAGAAGCCCTTCGACGCGGCGTTCAGGCGACGTGTCATTTCCAGGGAGTGGAGAGACGACTGATGAATGATGCACAAGCTACGGTTTTGCAGGAAAAGGCCACAGGGATGGAGGGTGAGAGCGTTCGGTCGTTCGGGCAGTGTCGGGAGGTTGAACGGGAGTTGCCGTTGCCGGCACCTGCACTGGATTCAGTAAAGGGTGCGGTCGTTGATCCGTCATTGAGCAGGGTTGTCATCAGGATCGCGCCCTGGCCTGGAATGGTCTGCGGGGACAGGGTGGTCTTGAGCTGGCATGGCCTTGACATGGAAGGTTTGCCGTATCGCCACGACATTTCGCGATCCGTCAGTGAAGGGCAGCTGGGCAAAGATATGGTTCTGGTCGTACGGGACGTTCATATCGCGGCGCTGGACGGGGGCTCTCTGGAGGTGTTCTGGACGTTGACCAGCGTCACGAGGCCGGAGCCTGTCGCTTCATTGCGTCTACAGCTGGATGTCGGGGACGTCCGCTACAGTCTGTTGCCAGCCCTCATCGAGGATGCCGTCGGAGGCAGTCTCGATCCGGCTCGCGTACCTGACGGAACGACGGCCATCCTTCAACCCTATGCCGGCATGAGTGCAGGCGACCGGGTACAACTGATCTGGGAAGGGCCTTCACCGGAGGCATCGTTTCGAGACATTCTCATCGTGGAATTCTTTAGTGTGGGTCAGCCCCTGGTGTTCGGTATCGCTCCAGAGTTCATCGGCCCGCATCTGGGTGGCGAGGTGGTGGTCCGTTACTGTATTGAGCAGAACACCGGAGCAGTGCGCGAGTCAGGTGTAACGCGAATCAGCATTGCGCCATTGGTGCGAGGTGAGCTGCCGGCTCCTCAGGTGCTTGAAGCGGATGACGGCGTGCTCGATTTGGAGGATGCCATCGATGGTGTCAGCGTGTTGATCAGTGATGCGCGAGTGGAGGAAGGCGAACTGGTTTATCTGAAGTGCGACGGCGAGTCATTTTTTCACCGTGACGACCGGGAAATCCTGAGGGGGATGGCCATGCAGCCTCTGGTGTTCATTGTGCCCTATCGGTTCTGGCGCGAGCACGTGGGTACCGTCGTGCGGCTATCGTACTCGGTCGAGCGGCTGGACGACGTCAGTCAGCAGTCCGGGGTGATGTTGCTGCAAGTGAAGGCGTGACATCTATTGTGAACCTTGTCCCGCCCTCCGGTAGAAAACGCAGCGGAGGGCGGTGCTCATCATCAGGCCGAGGCCTGTTTTCGCAGGCGATGCGCCGCTTCGAGCAGCAACTGCCCGGTGGCTTCGAACCCAAGGCAGGCATCGGTAACCGAAACACCGTATCGAAGCGACTCGCTCAACGGTTGGCATCCTTCAAACAGGTGTGACTCAAGCATCATGCCGATCAGCGAACGATCGCCCTGCAAGCGCTGCTCCAGCACATCGTTGAACACGCCCGGCTGGCGGAGCGGGTCCTTGCCACTGTTGGCATGGCTGCAATCAACCATGATCCGGCTCGGGATTTTCAGGCGATTCAGTTCGGCGTTGATTCGGGAAACGCTTTCACGGTCGTAGTTCGGCCCTTGGTGACCACCACGCAACACCAGATGGGTGTCCGGATTGCCCGGTGTCTGGATGATTGCCGGGTGACCCTGGCTGTCGACGCCGAAGTGGCGATGGGGATGAGCTGCCGAGCGCATTGCATCGACGGCAATGGCGACGCCCCCATCGGTTCCATTCTTGAAGCCGACCGGCATGCCAAGTCCGCTGGCCATTTCACGATGGATTTGTGATTCGGTGGTACGGGCGCCAATGGCGACCCAGCTCAGTAAGTCGTCGAAGTATCCGGCAGCCATGGGCTGTAGCAGTTCTGTAGCAATCGGGAGCCCGAGGCGGATAATTTCCAGCATCAATTCGCGCGATAGCGTCAGGCCGGCCGCCATGTCGTCGCTGCCATTCAGATGAGGATCGTAGGCAAGTCCTTTCCAGCCGACGGTGGTGCGAGGTTTTTCGACGTAGGCACGCATCACCAGCAGCATGTCATCACGGACTTCGCTGGACAGTTGCGCCAGCTTCGCTGCGTATTCGAGTGCTGATTTTGGGTCGTGAATCGAGCAGGGGCCGACAATCACCAGCAAACGCGGGTCATGGCCATCAAGAATCGCACGAACCGCCTGGCGGTGGGCGATGACTTGCTGGTTCAGCGCATTGCTCAGCGGCAATTGCTGTTTGAGTTGCAGCGCACTCGGCAGACGCAGGGTCAATGCTTCGTTGGCCGGGTTCAGGGTGGACAGTGGCAGGGCAGAAACGGACGAGTTCATATTCGGTTTTCCTGGGCGGAGGGCGGGTGCTTCCCGCTCACTCGGCCCTACTGGAGTGTTCGACAATTGGCCGGATTGGCTACGTGTGTTGGCTTGCCACCTGTGGGTGACCGATCGGAGGCGGCAGGCTGTCCCGAGCGGAGGCTGGTAAATCGCCAAGCGGTAAAACTGTCGTAACGGTAATAAGTGGCGTAGTTCATTGGCTGAATCCTCAAAGTGTCTGGTGTATTGCTGAAAAAAGTTCGGGCCTGAAAAAACAAAACCCCCGGTCGGGAGGCCGACCGGGGGTTGAGAAATCTCTGGTAGGCGACCCGTTGAAGTGGGCGCCGTGTTGGGTATCAGGCGCGCCAGTGGCTAAACCAATACCCAAAATAAAAGCTTGCTGGAGCAGTACAGGCGCCATTCACCCGGGCAGCCGCAACCGAGCGCAAGGCGCTGGCGGTACGAAGCTGTGAAAGGGTGTCGAACATGAGCTGTCTCCAATGAGTGCGCCGAGCTTACTAGAGGCTGTTGCGCGTCAGCAATCAGAAAATGCTATCGAACGTGCAAGAGGGCTTCTATGGGGTGAGCGCCCGCCAAGGTGTGACACACTCTGCTTTCTGAGCTTGGGCTCAAGGAAGGGGCATGAATTTGAATAAGATCGAGGCAGAAATGAGTTTTCAGTTGCGCCAGGCAACGTCCGCCGACCTGTCGTTTGTACGAGAGCTGACTTGCCGAAACATGCTTCGGTACTACATTCACTATGACTTGCTGTGGCAGGACGAGGCGTTCGATGTCGCCTGGGCAGGGCGCGAAAACTGGTTGATCCTTCGCGAAGGCGAATTGACGGGGTATGTCAGTCTCAGTCGTGATGCTCGGGCCGTGTATATCCGCGAATTGCAGATCGTCGAAAGCGCTCAAGGCCAGGGCGCGGGATCCTGGGCGATCGATCAGGTTAGTGCGATGGCCCGGCTGGAGCGCAGGCCGGCGCTGCGCCTGACGGTGTTCAAAAACAATCCGGCGCAAAACCTTTATCGAAGAAAAGGAATGTTGGTGCAGGGCGAGGACGAGTGTTTCCTGCGAATGCAGCTCGATTTGAGTACACCTGTGCTCTGAAACCCACGGCCGGCAAGCCCCCGATGAAGAATTGAAACTTTTTATATGTCGCTTGCCGCTAGGTCTGCCCGGCACTTTTTGCTAAGGTGTCCGGCATCCCAATAAGACCATATCGCGAGGTGTCTGCTTGATTAGGGTGCTAGTGGTCGACGACCATGATCTCGTTCGTACAGGCATTACACGTATGCTGGCCGACATCGATGGCCTGCAGGTAGTGGGCCAGGCCGAGTCCGGGGAAGAATCCCTCATCAAGGCTCGTGAGTTGAAGCCCGACGTGGTGCTGATGGACGTCAAGATGCCGGGTATCGGCGGCCTGGAAGCCACGCGCAAACTGTTGCGCAGTCATCCCGACATCAAAGTGGTCGCGGTCACCGTGTGTGAGGAAGACCCGTTTCCTACACGGTTGCTGCAGGCCGGTGCGGCGGGTTATCTGACCAAGGGCGCCGGACTGCCGGAAATGGTTCAGGCCATACGCCTGGTGTTTGCCGGCCAGCGCTATATCAGTCCGCAAATTGCCCAGCAACTCGCCATAAAATCCTTTCAGCCGACCAACGATTCACCATTCGATGCGTTGTCCGAGCGGGAAATCCAGATTGCGCTGATGATTGTCGGCTGTCAGAAGGTTCAGATCATTTCCGACAAGTTATGCCTGTCGCCGAAAACCGTGAATACCTACCGTTACCGCATTTTCGAGAAGCTCTCGATCAGCAGCGATGTCGAGCTGACGCTTCTGGCAGTTCGTCACGGCATGGTTGATGCCAGCCTCTGATCATGACTGAAACCTTCGATTCAGGCGCCTTTCTGTCAACCGTCAGCGGGCGTCCCGGCGTGTATCGCATGTTCGACAGCGATGCGCGTCTGCTGTATGTCGGCAAGGCGAAGAACCTCAAAAAACGTCTGGCCAGCTACTTCCGCAAGACCGGCCTTGCGCCGAAAACCGCAGCACTGGTCGGGCGCATCGCCCAGGTCGAAACCACCATCACGTCCAACGAGACAGAGGCGTTGCTGCTTGAGCAAACCCTGATCAAGGAGTGGCGGCCGCCTTACAACATCCTGCTGCGCGACGACAAATCCTATCCCTATGTCTTTTTGTCTGACGGGCAATTTCCGCGCCTGAGCATTCATCGCGGGGCCAAGAAGGCCAAGGGCAAGTATTTCGGTCCCTATCCGAGTGCCGGGGCTATTCGCGAAAGCCTCAGCCTTTTGCAGAAGACTTTTTTCGTGCGTCAGTGCGAGGACAGTTACTACAAGAACCGGACCCGTCCGTGCCTGCAATATCAGATCAAGCGTTGCAAGGCGCCTTGTGTCGGACTCGTCGAGCCTGAGGTTTACGCCGAGGACGTGCGTCACTCGGTAATGTTCCTCGAAGGGCGCAGCCACGCATTGACCAATGAGTTGTCGACGGCGATGGAAGAGGCTGCGATCAATCTCGAGTTCGAGCGTGCCGCCGAACTGCGCGACCAGATTGCGCTACTACGCCGGGTGCAGGATCAACAAAGCATGGAAGGCGGAACGGGCGACATTGATGTGATCGCCGCGTTCGTCAATCCTGGCGGTGCCTGTGTTCATCTGATCAGCGTGCGGGGAGGGCGGGTGCTTGGCAGCAAGAATTTCTTCCCCCAGGTCGGGATCGAAGAGGACGTTGCCGAAGTCATGGCGGCGTTTCTGGGGCAATACTTCATCAGCAGCCCGGAACGCGACTTGCCGAGCGAGCTGATCGTCAACGTCGTGCATGACGACTTTCCTGCACTGATCGAGGCCATTCAGGCGCTGCGCGGACGTGAGTTGAGCATCAGTCATCGGGTGCGTGGCACCCGGGCGCGCTGGCAGCAACTGGCCGTGACCAATGCCGAACAGGCACTGGGTGCGCGGCTGGCCAATCGTCAGCACGTTGCCGCACGTTTCGAAGCGTTGGCAGAAGTGTTGAACCTCGACGAGCCACCGCAACGGCTGGAATGCTATGACATCAGCCACTCCAGCGGTGAAGCCACAGTTGCGTCCTGCGTGGTATTCGGCCCTGAAGGGGCGATCAAGTCGGATTATCGCCGCTACAACATCGAAGGCGTGACGGCCGGCGACGATTACGCCGCCATGCATCAGGCCCTGACCCGACGTTTCAGCAAGCTGAAGGAAGGTGAGGGCAAGTTGCCGGATATTCTGCTGGTGGACGGCGGCAAGGGGCAATTGTCGATGGCGCGTGATGTGCTCAACGAACTGGCTGTTCCGGATCTGATCCTGCTGGGGGTCGCCAAGGGGGCTACCCGCAAGGCGGGATTCGAGACTTTGTATCTGAATGATGCAGCAAACGAGTTCACCTTGCGGGGTGATTCGCCGGCGCTCCATCTGATTCAGCAGATTCGCGACGAGGCCCACCGCTTTGCAATCACCGGCCACCGTGCACGGCGCGGCAAGACCCGCCGTACGTCAACGCTGGAGGGTGTAGCGGGCGTTGGGCCAACCCGGCGTCGGGACTTGTTGAAACATTTTGGTGGATTGCAGGAGCTGTCTCGTGCAAGCATCGAAGAGATCGCCAAAGCACCGGGGATCAGCAAAAAGCTAGCAGAGTCGATTTATGCAAACCTGCATAGTGAGTAGAATGCCCATTCACCTCGTAGCCAGTTGTGCCGATGAATATCCCTAATCTGATTACCGTTCTCCGCGTCCTGCTTATCCCGATCTTCATTCTGCTGTTCTACCTGCCTTACCAATGGAGCTATATGGCCTCAAGTTCGGTATTCGCCTTTGCGGCGGCAACGGACTGGCTGGATGGCTATCTGGCGCGACGTCTGGAGCAAAGCACGCCGTTTGGTGCGTTTCTCGATCCTGTTGCTGACAAACTGATGGTGGCTGTTGCCCTGGTGTTGCTGGTGCAAGAACATGGCAACCTTTGGCTCACTCTGCCGGCCGCTGTCATCATCGGTCGCGAGATCGTTGTCTCGGCGCTGCGTGAGTGGATGGCCGAACTGGGTGCCCGGGCTCATGTAGCCGTGTCGAATCTGGGCAAGTGGAAAACCGCTGCGCAAATGCTCGCACTGGTTATCCTGCTGGCCAACCCAAAGGTTTTCAGTTTCTGGGTTTTCGTTGGTTATGCATTGCTGATGGTGTCGGCAGGCCTGACCCTGTGGTCGATGGTTCAGTACCTTCGCGCTGCCTGGCCACATCTGAAGACCGATGTTGAAAAGAAATAAAACTTTTTTGAATCAAAGGGTTGACGGGGCATCTGGAATCTATAGAATGCGCCACACCAAGCGGGAATAGCTCAGTTGGTAGAGCACGACCTTGCCAAGGTCGGGGTCGCGAGTTCGAGTCTCGTTTCCCGCTCCAATTTGTACAACGTTTGTTGTTGCGCTACTGACAGCAAATGTTTTGAGGCCGAGTAGCAAAATGGTTATGCAGCGGATTGCAAATCCGCCTACGCCGGTTCGATTCCGACCTCGGCCTCCACTATAAACAAGCTCCGTAGATCCATGATTTACGGAGCTTTTTTATTTGCATTGCTCTGAAGGATTTAGTCTTTGAAACGGCAACTGCAAACTTGCTTCACCGGGAAGTGATGTATATATTTCCCCCTCTGCCGCCGACGTGCAGTTCCTGTCAGGACTGTGAATCGTCATCAGAGCAAAGCAACACCGCGCTACCGCCCGAATGGCGAAACTGGTAGACGCATGGGACTTAAAATCCCCCGCTCGTAAGGGCGTGCCGGTTCGATTCCGGCTTCGGGCACCATGAATATCAAGGGCTTGCATGACATACCTCATGCAGGCCCTTTTTTGTGCTCAGACAAACGCCTGCCCGCTAAACCCTCTAGGTAAACGCTGAAGTCCAGCCATTGCAGTCAACCGCTCGATCCACTCCGAGCGCCAGTCAGACGCCGTGTGGGCAACCCTGGAATGGCGCGCCGCGCGCCGCGCCGCGTTGCGCTGGTTTTTCCGCGCATCCTTATAGGCATCGGTATTGCGGCAACTACGGCATTTCACTCGATTGAGTTCGCTGCTGGAGGAGAGGTTGGCGCCCTTGTGCCCGCAAGCCAGATGCCCGTCGACTTTGAAATGAATGACCATGAGACGTCTCCTTGGTGACGTGTAAAGGTTTTGACCTTTCACGACCAGGGGCGTTCTTTCATGCGCCAGCCGAATCGACGAACTATCTGAAGCGTGGCAGCGGCCGGTCGATCGGTTTGAGCGATGACAGGGTGCTTCGAATCAGCGGAGTATCCTTGTCGATATCGTTCAGCCGGTCGCGGATGCGCAGAGCGGTCGGGTGTCCGCCTTGATGATCGACCCAGTCGGCGATCTCTTTGCAGGCTGCCGCGAGACGCGCCTCCCGAGCCTCGAGCAAGGTCAGGAGAGTGGTGATGGACTCTTTTTCGGACATGGAACACCTCCGTTCATTAAATCCGCTCGGTGCCAGCAAAAAGCCCGCCAAGCACGAGCCTTCTGCCGTTGGGGGCGCTGCTCCTTCAGCTGGTTTGAGTATAGACCCGTAAATGACAGCTATCAGCCCGACGACTCGGGGGCGGTCACTCGCGAACTCGCTGCGTTGAGCCGATGGCATTCCTTGCGGGCGTCTTCTTCCTGATCGTAGCCATCGCCGATGAAACCGCCTGTTCGCGTATCGCAGATGCGATACCAGCCCAAGGCTTCGGCGGGTTCATGGAGGCTTTCTCCGGCGCGCCGGCCGTGGATGACAATCTTGTTGCAGCGCTTCACGACGAATATGTCTTCCATGGCTTCACCGCGGCTGATTCGTATCAGATCAACTATAGAAGCCCTGACCAATCGTGCAAAAAATAGGCAAGTCAGTTCGTCGGGTACAGTTGCCAGGCTGATCGGTGCCAGCGCAAGTGATGAGTTGGATTCAACGCCTCAAGGAAATCCTGATCATGGGAAACGGCGACAATGGTGCCTGGAAAAGTCTGCAACGCTCGTTCGAATGCTTCCACCGAAGGCAGATCCAGATGATTGGTCGGCTCATCCAGCAACAATAACTGCGCAGGATCCGTTCGCCACAAGGCCAGCGCCAATGCGGCCTTCAAGCGTTCTCCACCGCTCAATGAGGCGCAGGGCCCAGTGGCGCGGTTCGCATCCAGTTGCAAGTGGGCGAGATAGCTGCGCAGGGTGCCCTCGCTCAGCGCAGCTCCCTGCGTCATCAGCTGCTCGGTGATGGAGCGCTGATCGTCCAGTTGCGCCAATTGCTGATCCAGGAATGCGAAGGGCACATGTGTTGTGGCGATTCCCTCCAAGGGTGCCAGTTCCCCGGCAAGCACCTTCAGCAAGGTTGATTTGCCGCAGCCGTTTGGGCCGCTGACAGCGATCCGCATCGGGCCGTGGATCGCAAGATTGAGGGCATCGCCCGGCAGCCACGGCAATCGGGCCTCAATCAGCGTGCAGATCTGACGGTTGTTGGGCACGGCGCTCCCGGGCAAGTTAATCAGCACGCTGTCCTCGGGTTGCACCTTGGCGTAAGCGTCGCGCACTTGGGCATCCAGCTCGGACTTGCGGTCCTGATGTCCCTGACGGACACGTCCCATGATTTCCCGGGCGGCGCCCTTGATCGCGACGTATTCGAAACTGGCAATGTTGGCGGACTCGGCGTTACGGCGGGAGTTGGCGGCGTGACGCTGTATCGTGTCGTGCTCGCGGCGAAGTCGAATCCGCTCGCGCTGGCGTTCGCTTCTGGCCTGTTCAAGACGTGCTCGCGCTGCGGCTTGATGGATCCGTTGATGCTCGCGAAATGCCGTGTAATTGCCGCCGAATTCGACAGCCCCCGATGCGTTCAACTCGACGATTCGAGACATCCGGTCGAGCAGTTGCCGATCATGGCTGACGACGATCAAACCGGTTTGCCAGCGCTCCAGTGCACTCATCAGCCATTGCCGTCCCGATGCATCCAGATGGTTGGTCGGCTCATCGAGAATCAGCAGCGGAGCCCGGCTTAAAAACGCGCCAATCAGGGCAACGCGCGCTTGCTGGCCGCCACTCAGGTGCGCGGTCAAATCAGTAAAGGCGACGTTGCTCAGTCCGGCGTCATCGAGCAGGCGGCGCAAGCGGTCCGCCAGATCCCATTGTTCGCCAATGAGGTCGAAATCCTCGACTGAGCCGCAGCCCCGGTTCATTCGCTCCAGCGCCTGAAAAATCGCGGCGCTGCCGGTGGTCTCGGCGACCGTCTCGCCGGGTAGCGTGACAAAGGTTTGCGCCACGTAGGTCGTCGCCACGGCGCGCGTTACGCTGCCACTGGTGGGGCGCCAATGTCCGGCAATCAGGCGCGCCAATACGCTTTTGCCCACGCCGTTGCGCCCGACGATGGCAGTCGGGGTGTGATCGAATTTCAGATTGAGTGCAGTGAAAATCGTCTCGCCATTGGCGAACTGAAAACCCAGCTGGTTCAGGGAGACGAGTGCAGGCGTACGCGAGACGTGAGTCATCGGCACCTCCAAAAAATGTTGTGAACACTGACAAGCGCCATGAACGGCGTGTCGCGATTACATTTTTGAAGGCTTAGTTGTTCACTTCTGCGGTCGTCCTGGAAAGGTAGGAGGGCGTAGCCTAGTCGAGACAGCCGAAGGCTTCAAGTCGCGTCAGCCTGTTCGACCATCCGTTCAAGGAACAGCGCCAGCGCGACTTCTTCCTTGCGCAGGCCTTTGCGGATGCGTGGTTTAGGCAGTTCTGCCAGCGCTCCGAGCATGAAATGTTCGACCACCGCCGGGTGGATGTAGCATTTGCGACAGACCGCCGGCGTGTTGCCCAGCTGCCGCGCAACTCCCTTTACCATCTCGACTACATGTCGCTTGGCTTCGGCTTCGGATTCCCATTGCAGCTCCCGCAGAACCGCCAACGCCAGAGCGCTGCCGGCCCAGGTCCGGTAATCCTTGGCGGTGAAGTCCGCCCCGGTCAGGTTTTGCAGGTAGGCGTTGACGTCGGAAGAGCTGACGGTGTGCCGCTCGCCGTTTTCATCCAGATACTGAAACAGGTTCTGCCCCGGTATCTCAAGGCAGCGCTTGATGATTCGCGCCAGGCGCCGGTCCTTCACCGTGATCTGATGCTCGATACCGCTCTTGCCGCGAAACTGGAACAGGATCGCGCTGCCGTTGACCTCGACATGCCGGCTGCGCAGGGTCGTCAGGCCGTAAGAGCGATTGTCCCGCGCGTATTGCGTGTTGCCGACGCGGATCAGCGTGGCGTCGAGCAGCGTGATGACCGTTGCCATGACTTTATCGCGGCTGAAACCGGGCGAGGCCAGCAATGCCTCCAGCTGTTTGCGCAATTTGGGCAGCGCAAGACCGAATTCGCGCAGACGCGAATACTTGTCCGCATCACGCACTTCGCGCCAACGCGGGTGATAGCGATATTGCTTGCGTCCACGAGCGTCGCGACCGGTGGCTTGCAGATGGCCGCGCGGGTCGGCGCAGATCCATACGTCGGTGTAGGCGGGCGGAACGGCCAGCGAGTTGATGCGTTTGATCTCGTCAGAGTCGGTGATGCGCTGGCCTTCGGGGTTGAAATAGGCAAATTTTCCGCGCAGTTTTTTTCGGCTAATACCGGGCTGGGTGTCATCGACGTAATGCAGATCCGAAGGCAATACCTCGGTGAGCGCAGTATCGGGCATGGCGGATTTCCTTCGCGGCAGATCAGGCTGTTAAAGCCATTGACCGCACGCCATGACGGTCGTGCCCGCGGATTTACGCCAGCACCGCGACGGCCTTGATCTGGGCCCACAATGACTGGCCCGGATGCACGCCAAGCTGATCCCGCGAATAGCGAGTGATGCGCGCCAGCAGCGGTGTGCCCCCGGCATCAAGGCGAATGAGTACGTGCGCGGCGTTATCGGCCGGCTGTTCGCTGACGACCGTGACCGGCAGGCGATTGAGGATGCTGCTGAATTCGCTGTTTTGCAGGGTCAGGCTGATGTCGCGCGCATGTACCTTGCAACGCAGTCTCTGGCCCGTCGTCATCGGCGCGTGGGTCACGCGAATGTTCAGTGACGAGTCCGGCAGTTGCAGGGTGAGCAATTGATAGTCGGCATCGTAGCCACTGACCTGGCCTTCGATGATCACGCCGGCGTTACTGTCCATGGCCAGGGGTAGGTCGAGTCGCGCCAGGGTTTCGCCAATCGGGCCGCTGGCCAGCGCTTTGCCGTCGCTGAGCAGCACCAGATGGTCGGCGAGCCTGGCCACTTCGTCCTGCGCGTGGCTGACATACAGGACGGGGATTTCCAGTTCGTCGTGCAGGCGTTGCAGGTAGGGCAGGATTTCGCCTTTGCGCTGACTGTCGAGGGCGGCCAAAGGCTCATCCATCAGCAGCAGTTGGGGGCTGGTCAACAGCGCGCGGGCGATGCCGACACGCTGACGCTCACCGCCGGATAAGTTTTGCGGGTGACGATCGAGCAAGTGGCCGATCCCCAGCAGTTCGGTGGCTTGGGTCATGTCGACCCGGCGCTGCGCCTTGGGAATGCGCTTGAGGCCGAACTGCAGATTGGCCAGCACCGACAGATGCTCAAACAGGCTGGCTTCCTGAAACACATAGCCGAGCGCGCGTTTGTGCGGCGGCACGAAAATGCCTTTTTCGCTGTCCTGCCAGACTTCGCCATTGATGCGGATAAGCGCCTGCGGCGCGCGTTCGAGCCCGGCGATGCAGCGCAGGCATGTGGTCTTGCCCGAGCCGGACTGACCGAACAGCGCCGTCACGCCGCGACCGGGCAGTTGCAGGTCAACATCGAGGCTGAAGCGCGGCCAGGCCAGTTTCAGACGTGCATCAATCATCGATCAGCTCCAGCCCGCGCGGGTCTTGCGGCTGGAATACAGCGCCAGCAACACCAGAAATGAAAACACCAGCATCGCCCCGGCCAGCCAGTGCGCCTGCGCGTACTCCATGGCTTCGACGTGGTCGTAGATTTGTACGGAAACCACCCGGGTCTTGTCAGGAATATTCCCGCCGATCATCAGCACCACGCCGAATTCGCCGACGGTGTGGGCGAAGCCGAGGATTGCTGCAGTGATGAAGCCGGGGCGGGCGAGGGGAAGAATTACGCTGAAAAAGGTGTCCCAGGGATTGGAGCGCAAGGTTGCGGCCACTTCCAGTGGGCGGGTGCCGATCGCAGAGAAGGCGTTTTGCAACGGCTGCACCACGAACGGCATGGAATAGAGCACCGAACCGATCACCAGGCCGGTGAAGCTGAAGGTCAAGGTGCCAAGCCCCAGCCACTGGGTGAACTGGCCAATGAACCCGTTTGGGCCGAGCGCCAGCAACAGATAGAAACCGATCACCGTCGGTGGCAGCACCAGCGGCAACGCAACAATCGCGCCGATGGGGCCGCGCAGCCAGGAACGGCTGCGTGACAACCACAGGGCGATCGGCGTGCCGACGACCAGCAGGATCGCGGTGGTCAGAGACGCCAGTTTCAGGGTCAGCCAGATCGCCGCGAAATCGGCACTCGTCAGCGCCATTTACAGCTGGTAACCGTAGGACTTGATGACAGCAGCGGCTTTCGGGCCTTTGAGGTAATCAACCAGCGCCTTGGCAGCGGCGTTGTCTTTGCCTTTGTTGAGGATCACTGCGTCTTGCTTGATCGGGTCGTGCATGCTCGCCGGAACGATCCACGCCGAACCGCTGCTGACCTTGCCATCCTTGTAGATCTGCGACAGCGCGACGAAGCCCAGCTCGGCGTTGCCGGTGGATACGAACTGGTAGGCCTGGGTGATGTTCTGACCTTCGACGATCTTGGCTTTGGTGGCGTCGGTCAGTTTCAGCTTTTCCAGCACCTGAGTGGCGGCCAGACCATAAGGGGCGGCTTTCGGGTTGGCGATGGACAGGTGCTGGTACTGGTTTTTCTTCAGGACGTCGCCTTTGGCGTCGACGTAACCTTCCTTGGCCGACCACAGTGCCAGGGTGCCGATGGCGTAGGTGAAGCGCGAACCTTTGACGGTGTCGCCTTCTTTCTCGAGTTTTTCAGGGGTGGTGTCATCGGCCGAGAGGAACACTTCGAACGGTGCGCCGTTTTTGATCTGGGTATAGAACTGGCCGGTGGCGCCATACGCAGCGACCAGTTTGTGCCCGGTGTCTTTTTCGAAATCGGCGGCAATCGCCTGGATCGGTGCGGTGAAGTTGGCCGCGACAGCGACTTGCACTTCATCGGCCTGTGCCGCGCCGATGGCGAATAACGCGAGCAGGGCAGGGGCAAAACGTGAGGCACGATTGATCATGTAACGGCTCCGTGGGTGGCAAGTGCAGTGGGCAGTTGTTATTGGATGGGAAGACTGCGCCGATGCGAGGGGGTGAAACGCTATATATAGAAATATATAGCGAAATGCCGTCAAACGGGAAGCACTGGATTAAAACCGGGCGAGGGCGCCACGCTCCTCACCCGTTCAGGTTCATCACCGGGTCAGTTTTGCCAGAGCGCCTTCAGCCAGTTGCCGGGTCAATTCGGCGGTGCCGAGGTCTTTGCCGAGCGTGAAAGCCTGGCCGGCCCATAGGTTGCTGAATTCGGCTTCGCCCTTCGCGCGCAGCGGCATCAAGGCCCCACCCGCCAGCGGAAAGGCAGGAGCCTTGTCCGACATCGGGCCCAGCTCGCGCATCACCCGATTGAGAATCCCCCGCGCCGGGCGCCCGGTAAACAGATTGGTCACCGCCGTTTCGCTTTCCTTGGCGGTGCGCAAGGCCTTGTGGTGCGACGCACTGACTTTCGCTTCCGGAGTAAACAGATACGCCGTGCCGACCTGAACCGCCGAAGCACCGAGCAGGAACGCTGCCGCCACGCCGCGCGCATCGGCAATCGCACCGGCGGCAATCACCGGCACACTCACGGCGTCGACCACTTGCGGCACCAGGGCAAACGTACCGACCTGGCTGCTCAGGTCGTCGCTGAGAAACATCCCGCGATGGCCGCCGGCCTCGTAACCCATGGCGATGATCGCGTCGCAGCCGTTTTGCTCCAGCCAGATCGCTTCGTCGACGGTGGTTGCCGACGAGATGATTTTCGCGCCGGTCGCTTTCACCCGATCCAGCAAGGTTTTTTCCGGCAGGCCGAAGTGAAAACTCACCACTTCAGGGCGAAATTCTTCCAGCACTTCGCAGGCAGCCGCATCGAACGGCGCGCGGTTGGACACCGGCGTCGGTGCATCGAAGTCGACACCCAGTTCGCGATAGTAGGGTTCCAGCAGGTTTTTCCAGTCACGTGCCTTTTGCTCATCGGCGGCCGGCGGTTGATGGCAGAAGAAGTTGACGTTGAACGGTTTGTTCGTGCCCTGGCGAATGGTCTTCAGTTCTTCGCGCAGTTGCTCGATGGTCAGCATCGCGGCTGGCATTGAACCGAGCCCACCAGCGTTGCACGTCGCGATGACCATGGATGAGTTAGTGGCTCCGGCCATGGGGCCCTGGATGATCGGCAGTTCGATGCCGAACAGGTCAAGAATGCGGGTATCAGGCCATTGGCTCATGGAATAGCTTCTCCGACGACAAAACAGGGCAGGGACGGTAGCTGCTGGTTTTTTTAACGCAAAGCCAACCCCATGACCAGCACAGATTTGTAGCTTTTACAGCTGGCACCGGGTCGGCATTCGGGCCCGATTGGCTAAAGGTCGAGTGGGGCAAAATGTTGCGATGTGCTATTCCAGTGCCTCGACATCCTGAATTTCACCGGTAAGAGGCAGTCATGTTTAAAGGCATTGTGATCGATAAAGACGACAGCGGTTATCGCGCCAACCTGCAGGAAATCAGCGACGAGCAGTTACCGGAGGGCGATGTGACAGTGGATGTCGCTTACAGCACGCTGAACTTCAAGGACGGTCTGGCGATCACCGGCAGCAGCCCGGTGGTGCGCAAGTTTCCGATGGTGCCGGGGATTGATCTGGCGGGCACCGTCGAAGTCAGCTCACACCCGGACTACAAGGTTGGCGACGCGGTGCTGCTCAATGGCTGGGGCGTCGGTGAAAGCCACTGGGGTGGCCTGGCACAGAAAGCGCGATTGAACGGTGACTGGCTGATTCCGCTGCCCAAGGCATTCACCGCCGCGCAAGCCATGGCCATCGGCACCGCGGGCTATACGGCGATGCTGTGCATCATGGCACTGGAGCGCAACGGCGTGACACCGCAACAGGGCGAAGTGCTGGTGACCGGTGCCAACGGTGGCGTCGGCAGCTTTGCCATCGCATTGCTGAGCAAGCTGGGCTACCGCGTGGTCGCTTCGACCGGTCGGGTGTCGGAGCACGAATACCTGAAACAACTGGGCGCTGGCGAAATCATTGATCGCGCCACCCTGTCCGAGCCCGGCAAGCCGCTGGCCAAGGAGCGCTGGGCGGGCGTTATCGATTCGGTCGGCAGCCACACGCTCGCCAATGCCTGCGCCAGCACCCAGGCCGAAGGCACCGTGGCCGCGTGCGGTCTGGCGCAGGGCATGGACTTTCCCGCCTCGGTCGCGCCGTTCATTTTGCGAGGCGTGACGCTGGCCGGGATCAACAGCGTGACCCAGCCCAAGGCCCGCCGCATCGAGGCTTGGGATCGCTTGGCGAAGGATCTGGATTTTGCCCTGCTGCCGCTGATCAGCCATGAAATCGGCCTCGGCGAAGCTATCGACGCGGCACCGAAGTTGCTGGCGGGGCAGCTCCGGGGGCGGGTCGTGGTGGATGTGAATCGCTGATCACTGTCGGGTTTTGTCTTCGCGCTCGAGCAATTCTCGCTTGCGCTCCACGCCCCAGCGGTAGCCCGACAGATTGCCGTCGCTGCGCACCACGCGGTGGCACGGAATGGCCACCGCGAGACTGTTGGCGCCACAAGCCTGGGCCACTGCGCGTACGGCTTTTGGCGAGCCTATACGCAGGGCGATGTCTGCGTAGCTGGCGGTGCTGCCGACCGGTATTTCCCGTAGCGCCTGCCACACCCGTTCCTGAAACGCCGTGCCGCGCACATCCAGCGGCAAATCCAGCCCTATGGCCGGCGTTTCAATGAACCCGACGACGCGCGCGATCAGTTGTTCGAACTCCGCATCGGCGCCGATCAGGTTGGCCCGGCGAAACTGGTCCTGCAGGTCGCACACCAACTGGTGCGGATCGTCCCCCAGCAGGATCGCGCAGATTCCGCGCTCGCTCTGCGCCACCAGAATGGCGCCGAGCGAGCACTGGCCGACGGCGAAGCGGATGTCGTTGTTCTGGCCGGCGGCCCGGAAGTCGCCGGGTTTCATGCCCAGCACCTGATCGGCCGCCTCGTAGAACCGGCTATTGGAATTGAAGCCGGCGTCATACAACGCCTCGGTCACCGATCCGCCGTCCGCCAGACGCTGGCGAACCCGGCGCGAGCGATGCGCGGCGGCGTAGCCTTTGGGCGTAAGCCCCGTTGCGGCTTTGAAGACCCGGTGAAAATGGAAGGCACTCAGGCCGGCGGTCTCGGCGAGATCGTTGAGCGCCGGCAGGCTGTCCGACGCTTCGATCTGGCGACAGGCTGCCGCAACGGTAGCGGCGTGCTGCGCTGCGACTTCGGTCTGATCCTTGCTCACTCGTCTGCTTGGGCGATAGCCCGCGGCTTCGGCTTCTTCGGCGGTGTCGAAGAACTCGACGTTCTGCGGTTTCGGCAATCGCGCCAGGCTGCTGGGGCGGCAATAGATGCCGGTGGTTTTCACGGCGTAGACAAACTGGCCGTCCGCCCGAGGGTCGCGTGCCACGACAGCGGCCCAGCGTGGATCGTCTTCAGTGTTCAGCGAGGTGGAAAGCGTTTTCATGATGGAGAGTCCGTTGACCTGTTGAATGTCAGGTTAACCAGTGCCACCGGCCGGCACACTCCGACCCTTGCGGTCAAACTTTGCAGGATTATCCAGCGGTGCGAAACGTGAGGTTGAAACGCTGTTCGCCAAGGCGCGGGTGGCGGCCAGGCTTGATCGGCAGGATGCCGTGATAGCGCAGTCGGTCGACACCGCCCCAGATCACCATGTCGCCGTGCAGCAGCGAGATTTTCTGGCTCCTGTCACCTCGCGCGAAACCGCCGAACAGGAACGTTGCCGGCAAGCCCAACGACAGCGAAACGATCGGCGCTTCGTAGGCATTTTCGTCCTTGTCCTGATGTAACGACATTTTTGCGCCTGGGACATAACGATTGATCAGGCAGGAATCCGGCATGAAGTCGGCAAATCCGGCGCGTTTCGCTGCTGCCTGGGCCAGTTCGCGAAACACCTCGGGCATCGCTGGCCAGGGTTGATGGCTCACGGGATCTTCGGATGAATAGCGGTAGCCGCTTCGATCGGTGATCCAGCCCAGTGCCCCGCAACTGCTGGTGGCCACCGACATGCTGAAGCCCCCGGGCGTCATCATGTGGCGCAACGGGGCGCAGGCGATGATCGATTCCAGGGCCGGCAATAGCTGCTCGATTTGCGGCAGGGCAAAACCGCGCAGAACCCAGGATTGCTCGCCGATCTGTTCGGCGCGCCGAGGTTGTTCGGATTCTGTGTCGGCGAACAGGTCGAAGGTGGTTTGCATGATCGTCAGGTCGCGTCGTGGAAAATGATGCCCAGAGTATGCCGTGTTCCGCTGTGCAGTCGGCTGACGCCGTGGCGCATGGTCACCCGATAGTCACCGCGCACACCTTTGACCGGTCGCTGATTGACGGCAAAGATCAGCGCGTCGCCTTTTCTCAGGTCCATCACGAGTGGGCGCGACTGCATTCTCGGACGTTGCTCGGTCATGACGAACTCGCCACCGGTGAAATCAGCCCCGGGTGCTGACAGAAGAATCGCCACTTGCAGCGGAAAGACATGTTTACCGTACAGATCCTGATGCAGACAGTTGTAGTCCTGCGGACCGTATTGCAGCAAGAGCGGGGTAGGCCGCAGTTGACCGGCGGCATGGCAGCGCTCGAGAAACTCGCTGTGTCGCTCTGGAAAACGTTCCGGCAGACCCATTCGCTTATGCCAGCGGTTGGCCAGAGGCACGAGCCGTGGGTAAAGCGCGCTGCGCAGGCGTTCCACCACGGGAGGAAGCGGATAGCGCAGGTATTTGTATTCGCCGCGCCCAAAGCCGTGGCGGGACATGATCACTTGTGACCGAAACGGTTCGCTGTGCGGGTAAAGCGCACTCAACCGATCGCAGGTCTGCGGACGCAGCAGCGTGCGGATGACGGCGCAACCGTCGTGATCCAGTTGCTGCTCCAGGGCAATCCAGTCGAGCGCTTCGAGCGGGGAGGCGGGTGAGGGTGACATGCTGATTCCTTGGCTCACATTCAGGTATCAGTCTGAGCCGTTCACCCGGCTGGAACACTCCGTCGCTTGCGGTCGAATTGTCACCCGGTTCTTACAGGGCCTTGCTGACGCTGATGTCGCTGATCACATCGTTGCTCTGGCCGTGCAGAGCATCCAGTGCTGCCTTGGCTTCTTCCGGCGTGCCGTTTTCCAGTTGGGCGAACTCGAAGCGGCGCTCACCGTTGAGTTTGTACTTGATCACGTATTTGGTCGTTTGGGCCACGTTGATGCTTACCTGTCTGCGTTGGCGGAATCGCTCAGCTGAGTTTGGAGCTCGAGCGGCGAATGATCTTGATCGAGTTTGTCAGCGTCGGCTTGCGGGTCACGCTGATCGCCCGGCGGCTGACGGTGTCGATGGTGATGTTCCAGAAACCGGTGCTTGGGGCCGTGATGCGGGCCGGGAACGTGTCGAAAGCACCGCCGTGATAGGTGTGGCGGCCGCCATTCTTGAAGCTGCGGAAGTTGGCGTCGTTCATTAAACGGATATTGCAGGTTTGCGAGCATTGAATGACGACGATGTCGTCTTCGTTGAGGTGCTCGCGCTGGTGAATGAATTTCATGGGCGCCTCCAGAAGGGCTTTTTCTACAAAATCAAAACGATAGCATTGTCGATTGGCGCAGTTTATCAGCCCGGACGGGTTATTATCCGGCCGTCGGGCGCCGCTTTGACAATTAAAAACAGATATTCACGTTTCATGTGGGTTTAATACAGCAGGCCTCGGAGAAAAACGGCATACATGCTGTCGGAAGGTCTTTATTGGAGGTTTTGTATGAAGTGGGGTGTGGTGATTCTGCCATTGGCATTGGCAATGGGTGGTTGCGCAAGCGTTTCGGAAATCAATGAAACCCTGCCGACCATGAACGTCATTTCCGGCAAGAAACCCCATGAATATGCTCAGTGCCTGGCCGAAAAGCTGTCCAGCAGCCGGGGCGCCTTGCAGGTGGAGCGGCACAAGGATGAAGTCAGAGTGATCGTTCCGGGCAAGCTGGGGTCAGGCCCGGCTGCGGTGTTCGACATCGAGGATCGCTCGGGTGGCAGCAGTATCAAGTTGCATGAGCGGATGTCCAATGTACCGCTGCGCCCCTGGGATGTGCGCAAAGCCGCCACGGCCTGCATCTCCGGCTGATAGACTGTCGGCCGTCAGCATTTGATGCCGTCACAGCGTTGCTGAGGCGGCATTCTCATTTCTGGAGAAGTGAATGAAGAGAGAGCAGGTGCGGGAGCGACACAAGGAAGGGCTCATTGCGGCGACCCATGTGATCCAGAACCCGGCGAATCCGGGGGAGTGGATCGTGTTTTTCAAGAAAAGCGCCGGTCGCAGTTACTTCCTGGTCGACGATAACGACGAAGTCGAATCCTTCAACCGGCTCGACGACCTGATCGAGGTCGTGCGCGGGTTGGGGATCAAGTTCGCCGAAATTCACATGTAAGGCTATTTACACACAACCACCACGCTGCGGTTTTTGTAGTTGCCGACGTCGACGCCCAGCGTCTTGTCGCTTTCCTTGGGTGCTGGTGTGCCGTCGGTGCCGACGATGCGATAGCCGGTCCCGGCACAGGACGCATCAGCCTTTTCATAACAGCTGGCCCAGGAATTGGCTTCACCGGAGCAGTCGATGCTCAAGCCTTGTTCGCCGTTGTTAAGGTAGGTGGTCTGCGAAGTAGCGCAGCCGGCCAGGGCTGCGAGCGCAATCAGGGGCAGGCAGTTGATGAAATGGCTTTTTTTCATGGCAGTGTCGTCTTCGAGGAGGAGGGGGCTAGACGCTATGACAGCGCAGGCAGGAAAAGGTTATAGCGTTTGGCCACTTCTTTGTGCGCAGCCCAAAAAAAGCCCTGCGTGAAGGCAGGGCCGGGGTTTGTCGTCGCCGATCAGTCTTGATCCTTGCCGCGACGTTTTGGTGCTGCAGGCGTGTAATCGAGCACCGCGGCTACTTCAATCGCCATCGCTTCAGTGGGCAAAGGCCCGGACACATCTTCGCCGTTGGCGGCAGTGATATGCCACTGGCCATCTTTCGCCTTGGCGACGGTGTATCCGTTGATGATTTTTGCTGCAGACATCTAGCGGCCTCGTTGGCTGGTTCAAAGGCCCCATGATAACGGTAAATCGGCAATTGGGCGCAGGTCGATGCGGCGTACCGAGATCTTTGGGCTAAGCTGATTGCGCAGCCTCTGTATGCGGATTGAACTATCCGCCAGATTATTTCTCTATGTTGACATCGGTTAGCCAGCGCGGGGCATTGTAAGGTGCACGCCGCCTGATTAGACTGCGCCGAAACTCGTACACACAGCCCTTTCAAGGACTTATATGATCAAGAAATGCTTGTTCCCAGCAGCCGGTTACGGTACTCGCTTCCTCCCAGCGACGAAGGCCATGCCCAAAGAAATGCTGCCGGTGGTAAACAAGCCACTGATCCAGTACGGCGTCGAAGAAGCTCTGGATGCTGGCCTGAACGAAATTTCCATCGTGACCGGCCGTGGCAAGCGCGCCCTGGAAGACCACTTCGACATCAGCTATGAGCTGGAAAACCAGATCAAGGGCACCGACAAGGAAAAATACCTGGTCGGCATCCGCAAGCTGTTGGACGAGTGTTCCTTTTCCTACACCCGTCAGACCGAAATGAAAGGCCTGGGTCACGCAATCTTGACCGGCCGCCCACTGATCGGTGATGAGCCGTTCGCCGTGGTGTTGGCGGACGACCTGTGCGTCAACCTCGATGGCGACGGCGTACTGACCCAGATGGTCAAGCTGTACAAGCAGTTCCGCTGCTCGATCATCGCCATTCAGGAAGTCGACCCGCAAGAAACCAGCAAGTACGGCGTGATCGCTGGCGAAATGATCCGCGACGACATCTACCGCGTACACAGCATGGTCGAGAAGCCAAAGCCGGAAGACGCGCCGTCGAACCTGGCGATCATCGGCCGTTACATCCTGACCCCGGACATCTTCGACCTGATCGAACAGACCGAGCCAGGCAAGGGTGGTGAAATCCAGATCACCGACGCCTTGATGAAACAAGCCCAGAACGGCTGCGTGATGGCCTACAAGTTCAAGGGCAAGCGTTTCGACTGCGGTGGTGCTGAAGGCTACATCGAGGCGACCAACTTCTGCTTCGAGAACTTCTACAAGACTGGCAAGGCTTACTGATAGCGCCTTATCTGCTTGCACGAAAAAGCCACCTTCGGGTGGCTTTTTCATTTTCCGCCCCTATATCGGCAGGAGTGCTTGCCCAACGGGCGACGACGGGTATGCTGATCGCCTGCCGAGGAGATAGAAATGGCCTACGATTTTGACCTTTATGTGATTGGTGCCGGTTCCGGTGGTGTGCGGGCTGCGCGTTTTGCTGCCGGGTTCGGTGCGAAAGTGGCGGTGGCCGAGAGCCGTTATCTTGGCGGAACCTGCGTCAACGTCGGTTGCGTACCGAAAAAACTGTTGGTGTATGGCGCCCATTTTGCCGAAGACTTCGAGCAGTCTTCGGGTTTCGGGTGGAGTCTGGGTGAAGCGGATTTCGATTGGGCCACGCTGATTGCCAACAAGGATCGCGAGATCAATCGTCTGAACGGCATTTATCGCAATCTGCTGGTCAACAGCGGTGTGACCTTGCATGAGGCTCACGCGAAAATCGTTGGTCCGCACGAAGTCGAGGTCAACGGTGAGCGATACACCGCGAAGAATATTCTGATCGCCACCGGTGGCTGGCCGCAGATCCCCGAGATTCCGGGGCATGAGCATGCAATCAGCTCGAACCAGGCGTTCTTCCTCAAAGAACTGCCCAAGCGTGTACTGGTCGTCGGTGGCGGTTACATTGCCGTCGAATTTGCCGGGATTTTCCATGGCCTGGGCGCGAACACGACGTTGTTGTATCGCGGGGATCTGTTCCTGCGCGGCTTCGACGGTTCGGTGCGTAACCATTTGAAGGAAGAACTGACCAAGCGCGGTATGGATCTGCAATTCAATGCCGATATTGCCCGCATCGACAAGCAATCGGATGGCAGCCTGAAGGCGACTCTCAAGGATGGTCGCGTACTGGAAGCGGATTGTGTGTTCTACGCCACCGGCCGACGTCCGATGCTGGACAACCTGGGGTTGGAGAACACTGATGTGCAGCTCGACGACAAAGGCTTCATCAAGGTCGATGAGCAATACCAGACCACCGAGCCATCAATCCTGGCGCTGGGCGATGTCATCGGTCGTGTGCAGCTGACGCCAGTGGCGCTGGCTGAAGGCATGGCGGTGGCGCGACGTCTGTTCAAGCCTGAGCAATACCGTCCGGTGGATTACAAGATGATCCCGACGGCGGTGTTCAGTCTGCCGAACATCGGCACCGTCGGCTTGACCGAAGAAGAGGCGCGGGAAGCGGGTCACGACGTCGTGATCTACGAAAGCCGCTTCCGGCCGATGAAGCTGACCCTGACTGACTGTCAGGAGCGCACGCTGATGAAGCTGGTGGTCGATGGCAAGTCCGACAAGGTGCTGGGCTGTCACATGGTCGGGCCGGATGCCGGCGAGATCGTGCAGGGTCTGGCAATTGCACTGAAGGCTGGCGCCACCAAGCGTGACTTCGACGACACCATCGGGGTACACCCGACGGCGGCCGAAGAATTTGTCACCATGCGTACGCCGGTCGGCGCTTAAGTCTTTTTCAGTTCTGCTGCGTCTGGCGCTGCCGCAACGGTGGTGGCCAGGCGCAGACTGTTTTGCGCCTTGGTCAATTCCTTCTCCAATGACTGATTGAGCTGCGACTGCTCGTCGACGTTCTGCTTGAGCGTCTGGCTTTCCAGCAGAGCCACGCGCAGGCGTTCCTGGAGGAGGGTGCGCTCGCTGTCGACTCGAGATGCTTGCTCCAGCAGTTGATCCTGACGCTGATTGCTGTGCTTGAGCTGATCCTGCATCAGACTCAGTTCGCGTACGGTGCCGCGATTCTCGGTCAGCAGACGTTCGTTGTCGCGGTGCAACTGAGTGATCTCGTCCTGACGTACCAGGGCGCTTTGCTGCGCCTGGCGCAACTCCATCTGCAATTGTTGCACCTGGCTTTCATGACGGCTTTGCTCCTGCTCGCGCTGTTCCTTGATGGCGTTGCGATAGTGCTCAAGCGCATCGCGGGCGTGCAGGTGCTTCTCTTCCAGCGAGCGGATCTGCTCGTCCTTGTCCTGCAGGCGCAATTCAAAATCCGCCAGTGCCTGATTCAGCCCGGCGTTGCGGGTCTGCTCGGTCTGCAGCATTGAGCGTGTATCACTCAGTGCTTCGGATTCCTTGGCTAGCGCGGCAGTCTGAATGTCGTGTTTCTTCTCCAGTTGCGCATGATCCTGACGAAGCTGATTCAGTTCGTCCTCCAGTGCCTGACGCTGTTGCTCGTACTGCTCGCGTGCCTGATCAATCGGCTCTTGCGCCTGTTCTTTCAGGCGTTGTGCAAGGCGCGTGACGAGCGCCAGCAGTTCGTCATCGATGGGTTCTGCCGACGGATCCGCTGGCTCGCTGCCATCATCCAGTTCTTTTAGATAGCGATGAATCGTGGTTTTTGAGCCCGTATTGCCCAGCTCGATGCGTACTGCATCGATACTGGGGTGTTCGCCACGGGCGAGGATCGCTGCGCGCGCGATCTGGACTACTGCTTTGTTAACGCCGCCACGGGCCATATCTGCTCCTATCATTTCGTACTGTGGTACATGCCACTAAAGTACGCAGTGTACCATGTTGAAAATAAAGTGAAATAAGCGCCGATAAACGGACGGGATATACTGGTATTACCCCATGTGAAACCCATAAAATCCGTTTCCGCACGAACCCTCAGTACGCCACGAGAAAATCAGCCCATGAGCGATATCGATCGCTACTTGCAAGCAGCAACTCGCGACAACACCCGCCGCAGTTATCGCGCGGCCATCGAGCACTTCGAATCCGGGTGGGGAGGGTTCCTGCCGGCCACAGCGGACAGCGTCGCGCGGTATCTGGTGGCGCATGCGGGCGTGCTGTCGGTCAACACGCTGAAGTTGCGTCTGTCGGCACTGGCGCAGTGGCACAACAGCCAAGGCTTCGCCGATCCCACCAAGTCGCCGGTGGTGCGCAAAGTGTTCAAGGGCATTCGCGCCCTGCATCCCGCGCAGGAAAAACAGGCCGAGCCACTCCAACTGCGCGATCTTGAGCAGACCGTCGCCTGGCTTGAGCAGGAAATGAAAGACGCCCGGGAACAACAGGACCGGCCGCTGCTGCTCCGAGCCTGCCGCGACCGGGCGTTGATCCTGCTGGGCTTCTGGCGCGGCTTTCGCAGTGATGAACTGTGTCGGGTGCAGATCGAGCATGTGCAGGCGCACGCCGGCAGTGGCATCACCTTGTACCTGCCGCGCAGCAAAGGCGATCGAGAAAACCTCGGGCAGACCTATCAGGCCCCGGCGCTGCTGAAGTTGTGCCCGGTGCAGGCATATATCGATTGGATCACCGAGGCAGCACTGGTGCGAGGATCGGTGTTTCGCGCCGTCGACCGCTGGGGCAACCTGAGCGAAGAGGGGTTGCACGCCAACAGCGTGATTCCGTTGCTGCGTCAGGCCCTGGAGCGGGCCGGGATCTCCGCTGAGCGCTACACCAGCCACTCCCTGCGTCGCGGCTTCGCAACATGGGCCCATCAAAGCGGCTGGGATCTTAAATCATTGATGAGTTACGTGGGCTGGAAGGATATGAAGTCCGCCATGCGCTATGTTGAAGCGAGCCCCTTTCACGGGATGGCCCGGATTACGGATAAGCCGCTGTCGCCGATATCGTTTTCTTCTATTAATACCTTCAGCTAATAGCGAAAACAAATCAGCAGCATCAGGTTTGCCAATGAGCCATCCGTCGAGTGACTGGGTAGGATTCACCCATCGAATTCACAACCCTGACGGAGAGTCATCAATGCCTATCATCAACAGCCAAGTAAAACCGTTCAAAGCTACCGCGTTCAAAAACGGCGACTTCGTACAAGTCTCGGACGCTGACCTGAAAGGCAAATGGTCCGTAGTGTTTTTCTACCCGGCCGACTTCACTTTCGTTTGCCCAACCGAACTCGAAGACCTGGCTGACAACTACGCCGCCTTCCAGAAACTGGGCGTAGAGATCTACAGCGTTTCGACCGACACCCACTTTGCCCACGCTGCCTGGCACAACACTTCGCCAGCCATCGGCAAAATCCAGTACACCATGATTGGCGACCCGACCCAGGTCATCTCCCGCAACTTCGACGTGTTGATCGAAGAAGCAGGTCTGGCAGATCGTGGCACCTTCGTGATCAACCCTGAAGGTCAGATCAAAATCGTTGAACTGAACGATGGCGGCGTTGGCCGTGACGCTTCCGAGCTGCTGCGCAAAATCAAGGCTGCTCAGTACGTCGCTGCTCACCCAGGCGAAGTTTGCCCGGCCAAATGGAAAGAAGGCGAGGCCACACTGGCTCCGTCCCTGGACCTGGTCGGCAAGATCTAAGTCTGTGACACACGCAATGCAGGGCGGGACTCCGCACCTACTCAAGTAAGCTGCACCGCCCAATAGAAAAGCCCGGGCGAGATTCGCTCGGGCTTTTTTTCGCCTCAAATAAAGTCAGGAGATCGCCCGTATGTTGGACGCCAATCTTAAAGCCCAGTTGAAATCGTACCTGGAACGGGTCACCCAGCCGATCGAGATCGTTGCATCACTCGACGACGGTGCGAAATCCCGTGAAATGCTCGACCTGCTGAAAGACGTTGCCAGTCTTTCGCACCAAATTACCTTGATCGACAGTGGCGACGATGCACGCAAACCGTCGTTCTCGATCAACCGCCCCGGTGCCGACATCAGCCTGCGTTTCGCCGGCATCCCGATGGGCCATGAATTCACTTCGCTGGTGCTGGCCCTGCTGCAAGTCGGCGGCCATCCTTCGAAGGCCAGTGTCGAAGTGATCGAACAGATCCGCTCGCTCAAGGGCGAGTTCAACTTCGAGACGTACTTCTCGCTGTCCTGCCAGAACTGCCCGGACGTTGTTCAGGCATTGAACCTGATGGCCGTGCTGAACCCGAATATCCGCCACGTCGCCATCGACGGCGCGCTGTTCCAGGACGAAGTCAACGATCGCAAGATCATGGCTGTGCCGAGCATTTACCTGAACGGCGAAAACTTCGGCCAGGGCCGTATGGGCCTGGAAGAAATCCTCGCCAAACTCGACACTGGCGCCATCGAGCGTCAGGCGGAGAAAATCAGCGCCAAGCAAGCCTTTGATGTGCTGGTGGTTGGCGGTGGCCCGGCCGGTGCTTCGGCGGCGATCTATGCCGCACGTAAAGGCATTCGCACCGGTGTGGCGGCCGAGCGCTTCGGCGGTCAGGTGCTGGACACCATGGCCATCGAAAACTTCATTTCCGTGCAGGAAACCGAAGGCCCGAAACTGGCGACCGCGCTGGAAGAACACGTCAAGCAGTACGACGTCGACATCATGAACCTGCAGCGCGCCGACAAGCTGATCCCGGGCAAGAATGGCGAGCTGCATGAAGTCCACTTCGCGAGCGGCGCGACCCTAAAGGCCAAGAGCGTGATTCTGGCGACCGGTGCGCGGTGGCGTGAAATGAACGTGCCGGGCGAGCAGGAATACCGCAACAAAGGCGTGGCGTACTGCCCGCACTGCGACGGGCCGCTGTTCAAAGGCAAGCGCGTGGCGGTGATTGGCGGCGGTAACTCCGGCGTCGAAGCGGCCATTGACCTGGCCGGTATTGTATCCCACGTCACTTTGCTGGAATTTGACGTACAGCTGCGCGCCGACGCCGTATTGCAACGCAAGCTGCACAGCCTGCCGAACGTCACCGTGATCACCAGTGCGCTGACCACTGAAGTCACCGGCGATGGTCAGAAGGTCAACGGTCTGCGCTACAAGGATCGCAATACTGACGAGCTGCGCACTGTCGAGCTGGAAGGGATCTTCGTGCAGATCGGTCTGCTGCCCAACACCGCCTGGCTCAAAGGCACCATCGAGCTGTCGCCGCGCGGCGAGATCATCGTCGACAACCGCGGTGAAACCTCGATCCCCGGCATCTTCGCCGCCGGTGACGTGACCACTGTGCCGTACAAGCAGATCGTGATTGCAGTAGGCGAGGGCGCCAAGGCTTCCCTCAGCGCTTTCGATCACCTGATTCGCACGTCGGCTCCGGCGTAAATCCCGGGCCTGAAAAAGAAAAACCCCATCAGCGATGATGGGGTTTTTTCTTTGCGGGGGTGCTTTCTACCCAGGTTCAGCTTTACAGCGGCGCCGGCTGGATGATCTCGACCCAGTAGCCATCCGGATCCTTGATGAACGCCAAGCTCTTCATGCGGCCATCGGTCAGGCGCTTCTGGAAATCGCAGCCAAGTTCTTCAAAGCGCGCGCAGGCAGCGACGATGTCCGGTACCGAGATGCAGATGTGGCCGAAACCGCGCGGGTCGGTGTTGCCGTTGTGGTAGGCGAAATCAGCGTCGTTCTCGGTGCCGTGGTTGTGGGTCAGTTCCAGAATGCCGGGAATCGACTTCATCCACTCGGTGCGGGCGGCGGCGTCGGCCGGAATCTGCGATTTGTCGACCAGGGCGAGGAAGTACAGGCTGAATTCCGCTTCCGGGAAATCACGCTTCTCTACCAGCGAGAAACCCAGTACGCGGGTGTAGAAATCCAGCGACTTGGTGATGTCTTTGACGCGCAGCATGGTGTGATTGAACACGAAGTGGCGGGTTGCGCTGTCCGGGGTGGCGGTGACGCCAGGGAAGGTGTTCAGTTCTTGCAGGCTCATGGGCCCTCCGTAAAAAATTGGGGCGAGTGAATGGGCGCAATGATACGCATGCCTGGCAGCATCGCCAAACCGAAAGCGCGGGCTTGCCCTGCGAGCGGGCGGGCCTCAGACTTTACGGCTCAATCCGCGAGTGCCTCTGGTAATGATCCGACCGTTCAAATCGCTGTTCGTTTTCCTGGGTTTTTCTCTGCTGGCGCTCCCGGCCTTTGCCGAGGCGCCGAGCATCACCTGGCCCGCCGGCTGGGAAGTCGAGGCGTTACCCGAAACCTCCCCGCAAGTCTCCCGTCAACGCGCGGTGAAGACTGACGCCAATGGCAATCAGGTCATGGTGATGGAGTTGACGATGACCCGCGTGGAAAGTGGTCATCAGGTCAACTTGCAAGGCGTATTGCTTGAGATGCGCAAGTCGGTGCAGAAAGACTTTTTCCAGAGCGGTTATCAGAGTGTCTGCAACAAGGTTCACGCGAGTACGCTGGGCTCGCTGACAGCGCTTGAGACCACTTGTACGGTGACTGAAAACGGCCGTCATGTGTTGTCGCAAACATTGGTTGCAGCGGTCGAGGCGGATAAAGCCTATGTACTTTCGTATGCAGGGCAGGCGGAGGTTTATAAGGCCAGCGGCGACGACATAGTGGCTGCGCGAAACAGCTTGAAATTCTAGTCGTCTGTTCGGGGTCAGTCTGGTGTTAGATACCGGAACTGATTAAACATAAAGTTAATCTCCGGCTAACGGGGCAACATTCGGAAGCATAGTTTCAGCGCGAGAGCGATTTGAAACTCAACTTGCCCGCCAGAAAAATCGTTGCATTTGTTAAATATTGTCCGAAAAAAAGCCCTGCATATGCAGGGCTTTCATGTTTGCAAGGGATTAACCGCGCAACCAGGAGTCAACGGTGGCTGCACCGTATTGTTCCTTCCAGGCCTTCAGGCCGCGGTGATTGCCACCTTTGGTCTCGATCAGCTCGCCGGTGTGTGGATTCTGATAGACCTTGACCACGCGAGCGCGGCGGGTTTTAGGTGCGGCGGTCAGTTGCAGACCGGATTTCGCCGGGTTCGGATCGAGAATGGCGATGATGTCTTTCAGGCCTTTGCCGTAGGTTTTCATCAGCCCCTGGAGCTTTTCTTCGAATTCGATTTCTTTCTTGAGCCCGGCATCGTTCTTCAGCGATTCCAGCTGCTTGAGCTGTTCTTGAAGGGCCTTTTCAGCTGCACGAAATTCAGCGAGTCTGGACAATATCTTTACTCCAATAGTGTGTTTGGCTGATACCAACCGCAAACAAAGCTATAAGCCAAGAGCCTCGAAGCGACTCGGTGATAATGGCTCACCTGCCCATCTTGCAACAGGTAAGAAAAATTGTAGTAGTTAATGCGGCAAGAGTAAATCCTGACTTTTTCTTCATGTAACAACAAGGCTGTTTTGTATCAATTTGGTGCGGACTGTCGGCGAGTCAGGATTTATCCAGAGAAGTTAATGATGAGTTAATGCTTCGATGAAGTCTGCAGCCGGCATCGGTTTGCCGAAAAGGTAGCCCTGCAAAAAGTTGACATGGTGGGCGGCCAGATAATCACACTGGGCTTGCGTCTCCACACCTTCGGCCACAATGCCCAAATCCAGCTTGGTCGAGAGCTCAATGATGGTGTCCAGAATGTGCCGGGACAGGGCATCTTTATCGATCATGGCGACGAATGTCTGGTCGATTTTGAGGAAGTCGACATTGAATGTTCTCAAGTAGCCAAGACTTGAATGGCCGGTGCCAAAGTCGTCGATCGCGATCTTCACGCCCATTGCACGCAGCTGCGCGAACAGTTGATGGGTAATGTCGGACGGCTCGATCAGTTCGCGTTCGGTCAATTCCAGGACCAGAGTGATGCTGCCGGGCCGAAAGGCTGACAAAAATTCACGGCAATCCTCAACCAGCTCAAGATCGCGGCAGTGGCTGGCGGTAATGTTGATGCCGATGTGGAAGGGCGCCTCGAAGGTTGGTGACAACGGCCCCAGTATGGCCGCGGTCTGCTGCATCAAGGCGCGGGTCATCGGTACGATCAGCCCGGAGTGTTCGGCAAACGGTATGAACAGATCCGGACGCACCAAGCCTTCCTTGGGATGGTTCCAGCGCATCAGCACTTCCGCGCCCGACCACCGTTTACTGTCACCGTGCACCACCGGTTGAAAGTACGGAATGAATTCTCCTGCCTCCAATGCCCGACGCATCTCGTGACTGGGCGACGTCGAGCGCTTCTGCAGGGTGTAGCCGATCACCCCCGATACCGCACCAAAGAACATCAGCAGGCTGAACAATGGCGGATACTCTTCTTTCATGTAACGCCAGGTTTCTCCTGGCGCAAAAGCGGCTGTTACCGAGAACGCATAGTGCGATGAGTGCAAGGTACTTTGTGCAACCGGCAGCGCGGGCAGGGCGCCTTGATGCACTTTGCCGTCGGCGCTGAGCCAGTTGTTGCCGACTTGCAGGAGCAACAGTGTGTGTCGGCCGATCAGACGCAGGATGTTGCTCAGGTGATAGCCGTCCAGCGTGGTGAGCGCGCCGCCGCGGCCTTCGCTCAGGCGATAGACCAGCAGCGCGGTGTCAGGCGTGACCGGGTTGCCGTTCATGAGCCACAATTTGCCCTGGGCGTAATCGCCCGGATTCACGGCCTCCTTGAAGTCACCGAACAGCGAACTGCAATAGAGATTGTCGTCCCACACCAGATTGGTCGAGCGCACGAACGGGCGCCGGGTGACTTGTTCGCGTAAAGCCAGCTTGACGGTCTCGCAGGTCTGGCCGGCCAAAGGCAACAGTTCGCGGGCGGCTTGGGCGGTGTTGTCCAGCATCAATTCGAACTGACGCAGGGCTTCATCGGCGGTGTGTTGCGAACTCTGCTGAAGGGCGCGTCCGGCCTGCATATAAAGAATCACACTGCCGAGTGCGATCGGCAGCAAGCCGCACAGCAAAGTCATTATTATCCGGGTGCTGCGCTTGCGGCGGGGCCTGACAGTCAGTGGCATGGGCGCATCCTGTCGCAATGGAGTGGGGCTCTAGATGGCAGGCGAAGCGTGCGCGCAAAGCCCAGGGTCTGAGCCCATGATAGATGGCCAATGACGCCTGCGCTGCTCAACGGTAATCCAGCCGTGTTGCCAGTTGAATGAATGCCAGCGTGGCGGGCGATGCCTGGCGCTGATCCAGTACCGCCAGTCCGACCTGTCGAGTGACCGCAGGGGATAGCAGTCGCTTGACATAGCGCGGGTCTGGGTCGGAAGGCAACGAACCTTAGGCTACCACGGTCATCGCATCGCCCCGGCCAACGGCATCGAGGGTGTGAGCAACTGCGCGTAGCGATAGCGAATGTTCGGGCTCTGCCGGGCGGCGTTGAATAGGCGCGGAACTTTCTGGCGGGCATCTGGCTGTGCAACAAACCCCTTGCAGCGGGCCGAAAAAAGCGGATTTTATAGAGAGGGCAGACAACCCTATTTACGCTGTGTAGAATCGGGTTACGCATACAATAATAATCGTCTTCTGGCAGCAGAAGCCTCGCCCGCAAGAGCCTTGGGTCGACAATGAAGATATTCGGGTTTCAACTGATCTACGGTGACTTCCTCGCCCGCAGTGTGCGTGGCATCTCCTGTGCGCCACCCATCGGTCTCAGCATTACTGACAAATAACTCTGGTTAATTGATAAGAATGATGAGGCGCCAACCATGGCAGATTTATACGAAAACCCAATGGGCCTGATGGGCTTCGAGTTCATCGAGTTCGCATCGCCCACACCTGGCACCCTGGAGCCGATCTTCGAGATCATGGGCTTCACCAAGGTCGCGACCCACCGTTCCAAGAACGTGCACCTCTATCGCCAGGGCGCGATCAACCTGATCCTCAACAACGAACCCCACAGCGTTGCTTCCTACTTCGCGGCCGAGCACGGGCCGTCGGTATGCGGCATGGCGTTCCGGGTCAAGGATTCGCAGAAGGCTTACAAACGCGCATTGGAGCTCGGCGCCCAGCCAATCCACATCGAAACCGGTCCGATGGAACTGAACCTGCCGGCGATCAAAGGCATTGGCGGCGCGCCGCTTTACCTGATCGACCGTTTCGGCGAAGGCAGCTCGATCTATGACATCGACTTCGTGTTCCTCGAAGGCGTTGACCGCAACCCGGTCGGTGCCGGCCTGAAGATCATCGACCACCTGACCCACAACGTGTATCGCGGTCGCATGGCCTACTGGGCTAACTTCTACGAGAAGCTGTTCAACTTCCGCGAAATCCGTTACTTCGACATCAAGGGCGAATACACCGGCCTCACCTCGAAAGCGATGACCGCGCCGGACGGCATGATCCGCATCCCGCTCAACGAAGAATCGTCGAAGGGCGCCGGGCAGATCGAAGAGTTCCTGATGCAGTTCAATGGCGAAGGCATCCAGCACGTGGCGTTCCTCACTGACGACCTGGTCAAGACCTGGGATCAGCTGAAGAAGATCGGCATGCGCTTCATGACCGCGCCGCCGGACACCTACTACGAAATGCTCGAAGGCCGCCTGCCGAACCACGGCGAGCCGGTGGATCAACTGCAATCGCGCGGCATCCTGCTCGATGGCGCATCGGACAAGGAAGACAAGCGTCTGCTGCTGCAGATATTCTCGGAAACCCTGATGGGGCCGGTGTTCTTCGAATTCATCCAGCGCAAAGGCGACGATGGTTTCGGCGAGGGCAACTTCAAGGCACTGTTCGAATCGATCGAACGTGACCAGGTGCGTCGTGGCGTTCTCGCTACCGAGTAATCCGCATCAGATGTAAAAAAGCCCGGCCTGCAGAAATGCAGGCCGGGCTTTTTATTGCGCGTCTTAAGGGCGCCGTTGGCGCATCAAATGCTTGAACCCTTCGAACACCAGCACCACCACGGCGAGCCAGATCGGGATGTAGGTCAGCCATTCACCGGGTTTGATGCTCTCGCCGAGCAGCAGCGCCACACCGAGCAGCAACACCGGTTCCACGTAACTCAACAAACCGAACAGGCTGAACGGCAGCAAGCGGCTGGCAATGATGTAGACCACCAGCGCCGACGCACTGATCAGGCCGAGCAGCGGAATCAGCCACGTCAGCGCCGGGTACTGATCGAACACGCCGAAACCCTGTTCGCCGCCGCGCACAAACCAGTACGCCACCGGCAGCATCAGCGTCATGTCGACCCACAAACCGCCGAGGTTGTCGGTCTTGAGGTATTTGCGCAGCACGAAATACAACGGGTAACCGACGACCACCACCAGCGTCGCCCAGGAAAACCCGCCGACCTGATACAACTCGTTCAACACCCCGAGGCTGGCAAAAAACACCGCGACTTTTTGCAGGTACGACAGGCTTTCGCCATAAGCGATGCGTCCGGTCAGCACCATGGCCAGCGGCAACAGGAAGTAGCCCAGCGACACGTCGAGGCTGTAGCCATTAAGCGGCGCCCACATGAACAACCACAACTGCACGCCGAGCAGCGCTGACGAAACGACCAAGCCACCGATCAACTTCGGTAGCGCAGGAATCCGACGCAGCAGCTCCAGCACCCGCCGCCATTCGCCGGACAACAACATGAACACGGTCATGCAGGGCACGGTCAGCAGCATCCGCCAACCGAAGATTTCCACGCCGCTCAACGGGGTGAGCAACGAGGTGTAGTAATACATGACGGCAAACAGCGTCGATGCTGTCACCGATAAAACAATGCCTTTAGACAAACTGTCCTCGCGGGTGTGATGGTGAAACGGGGCGCGCAGGATACGTGGTTTTTGTGGTGAATATTGGCCGAGTGATCAATATTTCCAACATTCGACACAGGTCCCGTGAGAGCGGGAACCTGTGTCGAAGCATAGGTGCTTAAGCCTGATGCGGTTTGCGCCCCGACACAAAATGGCTCACATCATTAAACCCCGGCGTAGACGCATGCCCCGGCGTCACCAGCGAGTCGATAAACGCCTCATCCTCGGCCGTAATCTTCACCGCCTGCGCCTTGGTGTACGCATCCCACTGTTCTTCCGTGCGCGGCCCGACAATCGCCGACGTCACTGCGCCGTTGTTCAACACCCAGGCAATCGCAAACTCGACAATCCCGACCCCACGCTCCTGGGTGTATTGCTGAATCTGCTGGGCAATGCGCAACGATTCCACCCGCCACTCGGTTTCCAGAATCCGCTTGTCTTGCCGTCCGGCGCGGCTATTGGCGTCCGGGGTCACGTCCGGTGCGTACTTGCCGCTGAGCACGCCACGGGCCAGCGGGCTGTAAGGCACGACGCCGAGGCCGTAAGTCTGAGCGGCGGTGATCTGCTCGGTTTCGGCCTGACGGTTGACGATGTTGTACAGCGGCTGGCTGATCACCGGGCGATCGACGCCGAGTTTGTCCGCCACGCGGATCACCTCGGCAATCCGCCAACCGCGATAGTTCGACAGGCCCCAATAACGGATCTTGCCCTGGCGAATCAGGTCGCCAATCGCCGAGATCGTCACTTCCAGCGGGGTGTTGTGGTCTTCGCGGTGCAGGTAATAGATGTCGAGGTAGTCGGTGCCGAGCCGGGTCAGGCTGGCCTCCAGACCATTGAAGATGTGCTTGCGGCTCAAGCCGCTGCGGTTCGGCACGCCATCCACCGGGCCGAAACCGATTTTGGTCGCCAGCACCCATTCATGCCGATGACGGGCGATGGCTTCGCCGACGATCTCTTCCGAGCGGCCGTTGGTATAGACGTCGGCGGTGTCGATGAAGTTGATGCCCTGATCCCAGGCCTTGTCGATGATGCGCAGCGAGTCTTCTGCGCTGGTCTGCTCGCCGAACATCATCGTGCCGAGAGTGAGGGTGGACACCTGCAACCCCGAGTGACCCAGTGTGCGATAGCTCATGCCGAAATCCTTTTGTCGGTGGGAAAGCTTCCATCAAATACCAGAAGCGCCCGGCGCGGCAAAGTGAATTTATCGCCGCAACGCCTCGCAACGCTCGCGCAAAAACGCCTGCAACACCTTGACCCGTTCCGACACCTGCACCCGGTGCGGGCACAGCAGATTGAACGGCACGCTCTCGCCCAGCCAGTCATCGAATAGCGTCAGCAGCCGCCCGGCACGCACGTCTTCGGCCACGTCGAGCCAGGCCTTGTAGGCGATCCCGTGCCCGGCAAGCGCCCAGCGGCGGGCGACTTCGCCGTCGTCGCTGAGGTAGTCGCCGCGCACTTCGACCTCGACCGTTTCGTCCTCGCGATGGAAGCGCCAGGTGTTATAGGGCCGGCCGTTGCGCAGGTAGAGCAGGGCGCTGTGCTCGCTCAATTCGGCAGGATTTTGCGGTGTACCGTGGCGTTCCAGATACGCATGACTGGCGCAGGCCACGCGGCGATGCTCAGGCAGAATCGGCAACGCCACCAGCGTCGAATCACTCGGCACGCCAAAGCGCAGCGCCACATCCACCGTCTCGCGAAACAGATCCGCATGCCGGTCGTTGAGCAGCAATTGCAGTTGAATGTGCGGGTGCTCGCGCTTGAAACCGTCCAGCCACGGCAGCAACACGTTGCGCCCGAAGTCCGACGGCGCCGCCAGTTGCAACACGCCGCTCAGGCCTTCGGTCTGTTGCTTCAGCGCCTGTTCGCCCTCGGCCAATGTGGCCAGTGCCAGGCGCACGCTTTCCAGATAGCGCCGGCCCTCTTCGGTCAGACGCATGCTGCGCGTGGAGCGGGCGAACAGGCGGATGCCGAGGCGGGTTTCCAGGCGTTTCAGCGCAATGCTGGCGGCGGCCGGTGTCAACTCCAGCGCCCGGGCGGCGGCGGAAATGCTGCCGGAGTCGGCGGTACGGACGAAGATCTCAAGATCCAAAATCGAACTCATTGGTAAAAATCCTTTAAAGATCCTTCCGATTTACCGGGATTTTTCTGCGATTGGCAACCGGGGAAGATGCAATCTCCTCAAACCCACCGGAGAACTCCCTTGAAACCACTCGACAACCAGACTGTTGTGGTCATCGGCGGCAGCAGCGGCATTGGCGCCGCCGTCGCGTCGAACGCCGCGGAACGTGGCGCCCGTGTTTATTCGGTCGGGCGCCGTGTTGAAACGTCCGAAACCCATGACGGTGTCCGTCACGAAACTGCCGATGTCACCGATGACGCTTCGCTGCGTCAACTGTTCGAACGCATTGGCGCCCTCGATCATCTGGTGATCACCGCCGGGCCGAGCGTCAGCGCCAAGCCTCTGGCCGACAGCGATCTGCTCCAGGCGCAGCAGGCCTTCGACGTGAAATTCTGGGGCACCTTGCGCGCCATTCAAGCGGCACTGCCGTACCTGAGCGAGCGGGCCAGCATCACCCTGACGTCGGGTTTGCTGTCGCGCAAATTCGTAGCGGGGCAATTCATCAAGACCACGTTGAATGGCGCGCTGGAAGCTCTGGCCAAACAACTGGCCAAGGAGCTGGCGCCGCGCCGGGTCAACGTGATCAGCCCCGGCGTGACCGACACTGAAGCGTACGCCGGCATGGATGAGATCCAACGCACCGCGATGTTCGCCCGTACCTCGGCGGCGCTGCCGGTAGGCCGGATCGGCACGCCACAGGACCTGGCCGCCGCGTTTATGCTGGTCATGGAAAACGGCTTCATCAGCGGCAGCATCATTGATGTCGATGGAGGTGGATTGTTATGACCTGGCACTTCGATCACCTGGCGTTCAATGCGCCGGACGGGCAACCGATTCAGGACGCCTTCAATGTATTGCTGGGATTGACGCCAGGGCGGCGGCCTCCGTTTCCGTTTCCCGGGCGGTGGTTGTACCAGGATGGGGAGGCGTTGGTGCATGTGATTGAGCAGCCGGCGCTGGATGAGGCGGCGTTGAGTCATATTGCGTTTCGTACGGATGAAGACGCGGCGGTGGTTTTGAAGCGGGTGCAGGGCAGTGGACTGCCGTATCAGGTGGGGCAGGTGCCGGAGGATGGGATCTGGCAGATTTTTGTGCAAATGCCGGGGGGGGTGGTGCTGGAACTGGATGTAAAAACAAGCATTCTGTGACTCTCGTTCCCACGCTTTGCGTGGGAGCGATCTGAAATCAAGCCATAATTTTTTGGCTGCGGTACTTTTCACATCCAGCATATTGTCCTTTGGTTTTTGAACTTTTCAGTTCGATCAGCGCACTTGGCTATAAATGAGTGTTGGTTATTCCAAAATGCACGTGGAGACTGTCAGAACTGACAGTAGAAATTTTCTTCGCGACATACCAAACTTTATTCAAGTGCCAAGTGTTATTGCGATCAGTATTTCACCTGATATCAAACGTGCAAAATTTACTTCACTGAGTAAAACAGCCAGCCTGAATCGATCTACGTCAAAAGGAATAAATCATGCCTGTCAAACAGAATCAGCCACCGGCACAACTTCCGGCGCCCCTGCCAAATGCCCTTGCAACGGCTCTTGGCCCTGCCGCTCCCATGTTTCCGCCCGGGGTGCCAAAAGCCGCCTCGGCACCGATACTCGACACCTCGAATCGTGTTGTTCAGCACGCTCTTCCGGTTTTTGCAAGGAATGGGCAAACGCTCACTATATATTTGTCAAATACGACCCAGAACCAGTCCTGGACTCTTCACAGTGAGATACTAGATCAAAAATTGTTGTCAGCTATATTCAATGATCAGAACGGTATATACAGGTGGTCGGGGCTCTGGGGCGCGCTAACCAGTAATCAGGTCCCACTAGGGATCTATGACATAGTTATCACATATGCGACTTCTCCAACTTCGCTAGTCATCGTTTCGGCACCGTTAAACATTACGTATTTTTAATTAAGGCAAAAAGCCAGAGCGGGGACTGAGCCGGACAGCACGGCAAGGTCGTAATTAAAGATGCTGGTGAAGTCCAGTTATTTTGAAAGTTGATCAGTAGAAACAAGAAGCCTGCCTTTGTGGGGTATGTGAAAGCCAGGCAATCTGACCGATGTATCCAAAAATGCTCCCGTATTAAAGAAACGGAGCATTTTCGTCATGGGCTGCTCGGTGGCGGATTTATTTTTCGGAATCTTTTGTGCGTTTAAGTCTGGTGTTTAAGGGACACGTTCAGACACGCACCTCAGGCTACACAACCTTGCGCCGTTGCCTACGACTGCGCCAGAATCCGCCGGCTTGTGCGCTTATGGGCCGGGTTTTATCGTTATCCCGTCGCTGAAAAACAGCGATCGGGTTTGGTAGCCCGGATCTGACTTGTTGCGCAATTCACCGTATTCGGACGCTTATCCGTCCGTGCTTTTATGGTGGCCATGCGTGGGGCGTTTTCGAGCGCGCCGGTTCTCCAAGTCACCGGTCTACCAACCCGTGCATGGCCACCACCTCTTCGTTTGGTAGCGAAGTTTGATGGCTCCATTTTTCTGATTTGGAGATTCAAACGTGATCAAACCAACACCCAACCCACCCGAAGCCGATTCAACGTCCCCCTACGAAACCCTCGACTCCAAGAAATTCCACGAAGCCGCCGAACGCGCCCTCGACCACTACCTCAATCCGCTGCTCCCCAGAAAACCGTTGCTCAAACCCAACACCCGCTACCTCATCGCCCCCGGCATCGACAGCGAAGAATTGCTGGCCGACGCCTGCGAAACCCTGACCTCGGCCAAAATCATGGCAACCGACTTCGCCGGGCTGGTGGACGGCTCGCATCGGCATGTGCTGCTGGGGATCGCGCAACTGATCATGCTGGGGGAACTGGCGGTGAATCGGGCGCTGGATAATCTGGAGTTGAAGACAGAAACACCGCTGTAGCCAGATCCTTAGCCTGATCGTTCCCACGTCGAGGCGTCGAACCGTCCGCGTGGGAATGCAGCCCGGGACGCTCCGCGTCCCTTCCAGAGCTGGAACGCGGAGCGTCCCTTGAGGCATTCCCACGCGGAGCGTGGGAACGATCTAAATGAAAAACGGCCCGTAATGGGCCGTTTCTGTATTTCGACTAATGCTTAAGCCCGCAACGTTCGCGTCATCCGCAACGCCAGCAAACTCCCGCCAACAATCACACCCGCCAGCAGATAAAGCGCCGCGTCGGTCGACCCGGTGCTGTCCTTCACCCAACCCACGAGGTAAGGGCTGAGGAACCCGGCCATCTGTCCCATGGAGTTGATCAACGCCAGCCCACCCGCCGCAGCACCCGCGCTCAACATGGCAGTCGGCACCGGCCAGAACATCGGCAGACCGGTCAGCGCACCCATGGTCGCAATGGTCAGACCGAGAATCGCAATCGCCGGATTTGCCGCGAAGTTCACGGCGATCAGCAGGCCGACAGCGCCCATCAACATCGGCACCACCAAATGCCAGCGGCGTTCTTTACGCAAGTCTGCCGAACGACCCACCACCAGCATGAATACCGCCGCCAGCAGATACGGAATCGCACTCAACCAGCCAATTACCAGGTTGTCGCTGAAACCGAGGTTCTTGATGATCGACGGCAGCCAGAAGTTGATCGCGTACACGCCGCTCTGGATGCAGAAGTAGATCAGGCCGAAGGCCCAGATCGCCGGGTTCTTGAACACGGCGATCAGCGAATCGGAGGTGGTTTTCGGTTTGTTCGCCAGGTCTTCGGCCTGATCCGCTTCCAGCACCGCACGCTCATGCGGGGTCAGCCATTTGGCGTTGGCGAAGTTGTCGCTGAGCAGGAAGTAGGCGAGTGCGCCCAGCACCACGGTTGGAATGCCTTGCAGCAGGAACATCCACTGCCAGCCGGCCAGACCACCCTGGCCGGCGGCGAAGTGATTGAGGATCCAGCCGGAAAACGGGCTGCCGAGCAGGCCCGACACCGGAATCGCCGACATGAACAGCGCCATGATCCGGCCACGGCGGAAGGTCGGGAACCATTGCGAGAGATAGAGCACAACACCCGGGAAGAACCCGGCTTCGGCGGCGCCAGTGAACAGGCGCAGGGTGTAGAACTGGGTTGGCGTGGTGACGAAAAGCAGGCAGGTCGACAGCGTGCCCCAGGTGATCATCATTAGCGCAATCCAGCGCCGTGGGCCGAACTTGGTCAGCGCCAGGTTGCTCGGTACGCCGCACAGCACGTAGCCGATGAAGAAGATACCGGCACCGAGGCCGTACACGGTTTCGCTGAATTTCAGCGCATCGAGCATCTGCAGTTTGGCAAATCCAACGTTGACCCGGTCGAGGTAGTTGAACAGGTAGCAGATGAAGATGAAGGGGATCAAACGCAGGGTGATGCGTTTGTAGACGGCATTTTTATCGTCAACGATGGTCTGGGCGGCAGCAGCGCTCTGCGACATGGCGGCTCTCTCTTTATTATGATTTTTTGCGATGCAAAGGGTAACGTTGATCGCCCTGAGAGTCTCGGCCACCTTTGGCCGGATTGTCTTTGTGCCTGAGCACAGGGTTTGCTGCCAGACCCTGTGCGGGTGAACAACCGTCCGCGCCTGTTTTCAAGGATTTCAGCCCTTATGTTCGAACTCGATCACGACCTCGCCCAGGACATCGTCGACCGGGCCATGGCCATTTTGCCGTACAACGTCAACGTCATGGACAGCCAGGGCTTGATCCTCGGCAGCGGCGAGCCGGAGCGGATCAACACCCGCCACGAAGGCGCGCAGCTTGTTTTGGCAAACGGACGGGTGGTGGAGATCGATGCGCAGACGGCGGTGCATCTCAAAGGCGTGCAACCTGGGATCAATCTGCCGCTGTTGCTCGATCAGCGCTTGATCGGCGTCCTTGGCATTACCGGCGAACCGGAGCAGCTGCGCACTTACGCCGAACTGGTGCGCATGACCGCCGAAATGCTGGTCGGCCAGCGCAATCAGCAATCCGAACAGCAATGGCGGCGGCAACGTTGCGATGATTTGCTGGCCTTGCTGCTGAGCGAGGCGGGGGATTCGCCAAGGCTGATCGACGAGGCCCAGCAACTCGGGCTCAAGCCGCAACTGACACGAGTGCCGTATCTGTTCGAACTGGGTCTGGAACACGGGCCGGGGCAAACCGTCGAGGCGCTGAGTGCCTGGCTGATGTCGCGTTATCCGGACAGTTGGTGCGTGAGTTCGGCCAAGTCGTCACTGCTGTGGTGCCGGCCGGCGAGTCAGAACGTCGAGCATGATCGACTGCTGGAAAAACTCGATGGCCTGGGCTGGAACATCCTGCGCATTGCAGTCGGCGGACAGGCCGATGGGCTGGTCGGGCTGCGCCGTTGCTATCGGCGGGTCGGCGACTTGCTCGCCTATGGCCGCGAAGTGCTGCCGCGCTCACGGTTGCTGACCCTCAATCGCTATCGCTTGCCGGTGATGCTCTGGCGCCATCGCAACGACGATGCGCTGGATGAATTGCTCAAACCGTTACGCAAGGTCATCGCCAAGGACAGCAACGGCCAGTTGCTCGCGACCCTGCGCAGTTGGTGCGATCACGACGGGCAGAGCCAGGCCTGTGCCGATGCCTTGGGGATTCACCGCAACAGTCTGCGTTACCGGATGGAGCGGATTGCCGAGTTGAGTGGGGTCGATCCTCTGAAACTCGATGGCATGCTGGCGCTGTATCTCGGGGTGCAATTGCTGCCACAGACTGAATCGACTGCATGAGGTGTTCGTGAGGGCCCTATCGCTGGCAAGCCAGCTCCCACAAGTATCCGGGCGTGCACAAAATATGTGAACGATGCAAAAACCTGTGGGAGCTGGCTTGCCAGCGATAGGGCCGGGACATTCACCATCCATTCCAGAGCCTTTGTGAAAATGAACAATAAACGCCAATCCAACTTGTGCAGCGGACAGGCGTCAACGGGCAAGGCGACTGGCAGCATGAGGGGCATTGGAACTGGAGAAATCGCATGAAAATCGTCATCGCCCCCGATTCGTTCAAGGACAGCCTGAGTGCTCAAGGCGTTGCAGAAGCCATTGCGCTGGGCCTGGCGCAGGTCTGGCCGCAGGCGACGCTGGTCAAATGCCCGATGGCCGACGGTGGCGAAGGCACGGTGGAGTCGATTCTCGCCGCGTGCGAAGGCGAACTGCGCCGCACCCGCGTGCGTGGACCGTTGGGCGCAGCGGTCGAAGCCGCGTGGGGCTGGTTGCCGCACAACCGCACCGCAATCATCGAAATGGCCGAAGCCAGTGGATTGCAATTGGTGCCGCCGGGGCAGCGTGACGCATGCATAAGTAGCACGTTCGGCACCGGTGAACTGATCCGCGCGGCGCTGGATGCTGGCGCACAACGGGTGATTCTGGCCATCGGCGGCAGCGCCACCAATGACGGCGGCGCCGGCGCGATCCAGGCGTTGGGGGTGAAGTTGCTGGATACTCAAGGGCAATCATTGGTGCCGGGCGGATTGGCGCTGGCGCAACTCGCACGACTGGACCTGAGCGAACTCGACCCGCGACTGGCGCACGTCCGGTTCGACATCGCCGCCGACGTCAACAATCCGCTGTGCGGCCCCCACGGCGCCTCGGCGATTTTCGGCCCGCAGAAGGGTGCATCCCCGGCGCAAGTGCAGCAACTGGATCAGGCCCTCGGCCACTTCGCCGAACTCTGCGCGCAAGTGCTGGGCAAGGATGTTCGGGACGAGCCGGGCAGCGGTGCTGCCGGTGGATTGGGCTTTGCGGCCAAGGCGTTTCTCGGTGCGCGATTCCAGGCCGGTGTCGAAGTGGTCGCCGAGCTGGTCGGACTGGCCGACGCAGTAAAGGACGCAGATCTGGTGATTACTGGAGAAGGGCGCTTCGATGCCCAGACCCTGCGCGGCAAAACCCCGTTTGGCGTCGCACGGATCGCCAAGCAACACGGCGTACCGGTGATCGTCATTGCCGGCACCCTCGGCGAGGGCTATCAAGCGCTCTACGATCACGGCATCGACGCTGCATTCGCCGTCACCAGCGGCCCGATGACCCTCGAACAGGCCTGCGCCGAAGCACCGCGTCTGTTGCGCGAACGTGCCACCGATATTGCCCGCGTCTGGCGCATTGCGACTCCGGCCTGACCTGTCGCTCATCATGTAAAACAACGGGTGTTTCACCGCTGAAACACCCGCAACACTTTGAAAAATATTTCATCTTTCCCTGCAAATTTCCTCAAGCCTGGCCGATACAGAAATCAGGCGCACACAAGATTTTCCAAAACAGTGACGCCGGACTGACGCCCACTCCAAGGGCCAGTGATCACGGCATGGACGCTCGTAGTTTCAATCATCCGAGAGTCCTCCTATGTCCTTGCGTAATCTGAATATCGCGCCCCGTGCCTTCCTCGGTTTTGCCTTTATTGCCTTGCTGGTGATTGTGCTCGGCGTGTTCGCCGTCAACCGCATGTCGATCATCCGTCAGGCTTCCCTGGAAATGGACTCTACGCAGTTGCCAAGCGTCACCCAACTCGCGGTGGTTACGGAGAACGTGCTGCGCCTGCGGATTCTCTCGTTCCGCATTTTGGTCAACCGCGACCCGGCCGGTTTGCAGGAAGCCCAGACCCGCATCGGTGTGCTGGTGGACAAGGTGCGCACTGCTCAGGCCAGTTACGCGGCATTGCCGGCCGGTCCGCAGGAGCGCGCGTTATATCAGGAGTTTTCGACGACCCTCGACAACTACGTGCAGGCGCAAAACCAGATGATGGAGCTGTCGCGCCAGGACAAACTCGACGAGATGCGCGCCCTGATCAATACGAAGATCAAGGACGGCACCGACAAGATGGGCGAACAACTCAACAAGCTGATCGCGATCAACGCCGCCGACGCGAAGACCGCTTCCACTCAGGCGGGTGAGTATTACAACAGTGCCATTACCGGCATCATCGCCGTGTCTGTAATTGCCGCGTTGTTGACCGTATTGCTGGCCTGGCTGCTGACCCGCAGCATCGTCACCCCGCTGAACCGCGCCGTCGCTGCCGCGCAAACCATCGCTGGCGGCAACCTGACCAAAGCCATCGAAATCGACGGCAAGGACGAACCGGCGCGCCTGCTTGAAGCGCTGGCGGCGATGCAGACCAACCTGCGCAAGACCATCGAGCAGATTGCCGGCTCCGCCACGCAACTGGGCGCCGCCGCCGAAGAGCTCAGCGCCGTGACCGAAGAGGCCTCCCGTGGCCTGCAACAGCAGAACGACGAAATCGAACAGGCCGCCACCGCCGTCAACGAAATGACCGCAGCGGTGGAAGAGGTTGCGCGCAACGCGGTTTCGACTTCCGAAGCCTCGAACCAGTCGACCCACGCCGCCCGTGAAGGTCGCGATCAGGTGGTGAAAACCGTCGACGCGATCCAGACCATGACCCACGACGTGCAAAACACCGCGCAAATGATCGAAGGCCTGGCCGCTCAGGGGCGCGACATCGGCAAGGTGCTGGACGTGATCCGCGCCATCGCCGAACAGACCAACCTGCTGGCGCTCAACGCCGCCATCGAAGCGGCCCGTGCCGGTGAAGCGGGACGCGGTTTCGCCGTGGTAGCGGATGAAGTTCGCGCCTTGGCCCATCGCACCGCGCAATCGACCCAGGAGATCGAAAAAATGGTCGCCGGCATTCAGAACGGCACCGGTGAAGCAGTCGAGTCGATGCAGCAAAGCAACCAGCGCACCCAGACCACTCTGGAAATGGCTCGCGCCGCCGGCGTCGCGCTGGAGCAGATCACTCAATCGATTCACCAGATCAACGAGCGCAACCTGGTGATCGCCAGCGCCTCGGAAGAGCAGGCGCAGGTGTCCCGCGAGGTCGACCGCAACCTGGTCAACATTCGCGACCTGGCCACCCAATCGGCCGCCGGGGCCAACCAGACCAGCGCCGCGACCCACGAACTGTCGCGCCTGGCGGTGGATTTGAATGCGATGGTGGCGCGCTTTGTGATTTGACCTAGGGTGAAGGCTGGAGACCGCGCAATCAGGAGACGTACATGCGCTATTCAGCCTTGACCCAACGAATCGCCGGGGAGGGAGCAGCAGCCTGGCGGATTCACGACCGAGCGCTGGAGCTGCGCGCCGAAGGCGTCGATGTGTTGCTGCTGTCGGTGGGTGATCCGGATTTCGATACGCCGCTGCCGATCATCCACGGCGCCATCGACAGCCTGCTGGCGGGTGATACCCATTATTCCGACGTGCGCGGCCGGCTGGAGCTGCGCACGCTGATCGCCGAGCGCCATCGGCGCAGCAGCGGTCAGGACGTGGATGCCGGGCATGTGATCGTGCTGCCCGGCGCGCAATGCGCGGTGTATTCGGTGGCGCAATGTCTGCTGGATCCGGGTGATGAGGTGATCGTCGCCGAACCCATGTATGTCACCTACGAAGGCGTGTTTGGCGCTTGCGGCGCGACCGTGGTGCCGGTGCCGGTTCGCCCTGAGAACGGTTTTCGCGTTGACCCGGTGGATGTCGCAGCGCGGATCACTCCGAGGACGCGGGCCATGTTGCTCAACAGTCCCAACAATCCTTCCGGTGCGAGTCTGTCGCTGTTGATCTGGCAGGAGCTGGCGGCCCTGTGCGTCCGTCATGACCTGTGGCTGATCAGCGACGAGGTCTACAGCGAATTGTTATACGAAGGCGAGCACATCAGCCCGGCGAGCCTGCCGGGCATGGCCGAGCGCACCGCGACGATCAACAGCCTGTCCAAATCCCACGCCATGACCGGTTGGCGCATCGGCTGGATGATCGGGCCGAAACCGTTGGCCGAACATCTGGTGAACCTGTCGTTGAGCATGCTGTTCGGTCTGCCGGACTTTGTGCAGAAAGCGGCGCAGATAGCGCTGGAGAAAGATCTGCCGGAAGTGACGCAGATGCGCGAGGAATACCGCTTGCGTCGGGATCTGGTGTGCGAGCGCTTGCGCGGCTGTCCGGGGTTGTACCCGATCAAACCGGATGGCGGGATGTTCGTGATGGTCGATGTGCGTCAGACCGGGATCGGAGCGCAGGACTTTGCCGAGCAATTACTGGAGGGGTATGGGGTTTCTGTGCTGGCCGGTGAGGCGTTCGGGCCGAGTGCGGCGGGGCATATTCGCATCGGGTTGGTGGTGGACCGGGTGCGGCTGGCGGATGCGTGTTCAAGGATTGCTCTTTGTGCTGCGCAGCTTCTGCAAGTGCGCAGTGCCTGACCGCTTACGCTGATCGTTCCCTGAGGGTTTACTCCTGATCGTTCCCACGCTCTGCGTGGGAATGCCTCAAGGGACGCTCCGCGTTCCAGCTCTGGAAGGGACGCGGAGCGTCCCGGGCTGCATTCCCACGCGGAGCGTGGGAACGATCAACGTGAAGGATTCACCAGGTTGGCGGGTTTTTCACCGGCCAACGCCGCCAACAGATTCTCCACCGCACACCGCGCCATCGCTTCGCGCGTCTCATGGGTCGCCGAACCCATGTGCGGCGTCGCCACCACGTTGTTCAGCTGCAACAACGGCGAGTCATGATTCAGCGGCTCGCGCTCGAACACATCCAGCCCCGCCGCGCGAATCCGGTTATGCCGCAAGGTGTCGATCATTGCCGCCTCGTCTACAACCTTGCCCCGTGAGATGTTGATAAAGATGCTTTCCGGGCGCATCAACGCAAACTGTTCAGCACCGATCAAACCTTCAGTCTGCGCCGTCAACGGCAGGGTCAGGCAGATAAAATCCGCCTGCTGCAACAGGTCCTCAAGGCTGCGGTACTGCGCATCGAAGCGCGCCTCGACCGCCGGTTTGCGCGACTGGCTGTGATAGATCACCGGCATCCCGAACCCGAAATGCCCGCGCTGTGCCAGCGCCTCGCCGATCCGGCCCATACCGATAATGCCCAACGTCTTGCCGTGCACATCGGTGCCGAAATGCGCTGGGCCGATGCTGCGATGCCAGTGGCCGCCGCGCACCATGTTCGCCAGTTCGACCACGCGCCGTGCGGTGGCCAGGATCAGTGCGAAACCGGTGTCGGCGGTGGTTTCGGTGAGCACGTCCGGGGTGTTGGTCAGCAGGACCTTGCGCCGGGTCAGGTAGTCGATGTCGTAGTTGTCGACACCCACCGAGACGCTGGAAATCGCTTCGAGCTGCGGCGCCAGATCGAGTAGCGACGCGTCGAGTTTCAGGCTCGCACCGAGTAATCCGTGAGCACCGGGCAGGGCGTCGCGCAGTTTCATCAGACCTTCGGCGTCGAGGCTGTCGATCAGTGTCACCTCGACCTGTTCCTCAAGGCGCGCCATCAGTGCCGGCGACAGTTTTTTGTACAGCACAACCTGCTTTTTCATCGCAGTCATCTCTCCATCAATTCAGGAATGGGCCGGCTGCGGACGCGGTGCGACGCGCTTGGCCGTCACCCGGTCGCTGGCGCCGGGCTTGAGAAAAATCGTCAGCACCACCGAGAGCATCAGCGCGCCACTCATCAACAGATACGAAGCGCCGGGCGAACCGGTGGAGCTGTTCAGGTAACCGACCAGATACGAACCGCCGAACGAACCGAGCGCGCCCATGCTGTTGATCAGCGCCATGGCGCCGCCGGCAACGTTGGCCGGCAGAATCTCCGGGACGATGGCGAAGAACGGCCCGTAGGGTGCGTACATGCAGGCGCCGGCAATCACCAGCAGCGTGTACGACCACCAGAAATGCTCAGCGCCCAAGGCGTAGGAGCCGTAGAACGCCACCGAAGCAATCAGCAGCGGCGGCCAGACGAAGCGTTTGCGCTTTTGCAGTTTGTCCGAGCCCCAGGACACCAGCAGCATCCCGATCACTGCCGCCAGATACGGGAGGGCCGACAGCCAGCCGGCCTCGATCATGTCCATCTGCGCGCCGGCCTTGAGGATCGACGGCAGCCACAGCACGAAGCCGTAGACGCCGATGCTCCAGCAGAAGAATTGCAGCGCCAGAATGATCACCTTCGGCGAACGAAAAGCTTCTGCGTAGTTCTTCACCGCTTTGATCCCGACCTGTTCGGCGGCGAGAGCGCTTTCCAGATCGTGCTTCTCCTGATCGCTGAGCCACTTGGCCTGGGCCGGACGATCATCGGCCAGCTTCCACCAGATAAACGCCCAGAACACCGCCGGCAGGCCTTCGATGATGAACATCCAGCGCCAGCTGAAATGCTGCACCAGATACCCGGAAACCACCGACATCCACAGCATCGTTACCGGGTTGCCGAGGATCAGGAAGGTGTTGGCTCGCGAGCGTTCGGCACGGGTGAACCAATGGCACAGGTACACCAGCATCGCCGGCATCACCGCCGCTTCGACCACGCCGAGCATGAAGCGGATGACGATCAGCCAATAGGCGTTGGAAACCACGCCGGTCAGCGTGGCGAGCCCGCCCCAGAGAATCAGGCTGACGAAGATCAGCTTCTTCACGCTGTGCTTTTGCGCGTAGATCGCGCCGGGCACCTGGAAGAAAAAGTAACCGAGGAAGAACAGCGCGCCGAGCAGCGAGGACAGGCCCGGCGTGATCATCAGGTCGGCGGCCATCCCGGAGGCGGCAGCGAAGCCGTAATTGGCGCGGTCCAGGTACGCCAGGCTGTAGGTGATGAACACGATCGGCATGATGTACCACCAGCGGCGGGTGGCGAGGGTTGCGGTTTTCATGGTCTTGCTCCTGAGCTTGTTGTTTTTGTCGCAGCAGGTTCAATTGATTGGTTGTTGCTCGTTCCCACGCTCTGCGTGGGAACGCCTCCGGGGACGCTCCGCGTCCCATGTGACGCAGAGCGTCACGGGCTGCATTCCCACGCGGGAGCGTGGGAACGATCAGCGGTGAGTTCGGATCGGGTCGGCAAACCCTCCATGTCACCCCGGCTCTGCACCGCGCGACTGCCAATCCAGTTGGCGCGCCTGACCGCCTCGGGAAAACTCTGGTGCTCCAGCAGGGCGCTGATCATCCCGACCGCAAAACCATCGCCGGCGCCCACCGTATCGACCACGGTTTTGACCGGCACCCCGGCGACAAACCCCTGATCCAGGTGGGTGCGGTAATACGCGCCCTGAGGCCCGAGCTTGATCGCCACGGCTTCGGCACCCTGATCGAGATAGAACGCGGCGATATCCGCCGGGTCTTCAAATCCGGTCAGCAGGCGGCCTTCGCTCAACCCCGGCAAAACCCAGTGAGCGAGAGCGGCGAGTCGGTTGATCTCGGTGATCATCTCCCGCTCGCTGGCCCACAGGCTCGGGCGCAGGTTGGGGTCGAACGACACGCTGCGCCCGGCATTGCGCATGCGGGTCATCAGCTCACGGGACATTTCCCGTGCCGACCCGGACAGCGCCGGCGGAATCCCGGTGGCGTGCAGATGCCGGGCGCCGAGCAGTGTCGGGGTGATCGACTGCGGCGACAGATGACTGGCCGCCGAGCCACGACGAAAGTACTCGACCGTCGGATCGCTGCCGTCATCGTTGCGCGACTTGAGCTGGAAACCAGTCGGGTGAGCGTTGTCGACTTCGACATGGCTGCAGTCCAGGCCTTCGCGGGCCAGGGTTTCGACGACAAAGCGTCCCAGTGAATCGGCTCCGACACGGCTCAGCCACGCCACCTTGAAACCCAAGCGCGACAATCCTATGGCAACGTTGCTGTCGGCCCCGGCAATCCGTTTGTGAAACTGCTCGACGCAGGCCAGATCACCGCTTTGTTCGGCGACAAACATGGCCATGGTTTCGCCGAACGACAGAATATCGATCTCAGACATGAGCAGGCTCCAGGCGGGACTGACCGAGGCGGGCGAGGGCGGCGACGTGTTCGGTGGTCAGCTGCACCAGATCATCGCCCTGCAACGGGTATTCGGCGGCGCGCATGACCCCTTGGGCCATGTGCCGCAGCAGTTGTTCCCACAGATGCAGGTCGGTGGCGGCGGGCGGCACGGCCACCAGTTTGCCGTCGGCACGGCGGGCCACGGCTTTGCAATGCACGTAACCGACGTGACGGCCCAACAGTCGTGCGGCGCTGATGGCGGACTGGTCTTGCCACTGCCAGTTGCCGATGTCGAAGGTCATCTTGATCGGCAGGTTGTGTTGCTCGACGGCCGCGAAGAAACGTTGAAACGGTTCGATGCGCCCGCCGTGCAAGGTTTGATCGTTCTCCACCAGCAGTTGCACCGGGCTCTGCGCGAGGATTTGCCCCAGCGTCTGCAGATCGTTGTTGTCGGTGAAGAAACCAAGGGAAACCTTCAGCCACTTCGAGCCGAACGCTTCAGCGTTCTGCAACGCAGTGATGAGTTCGGGGTTGGGCCTTGATTGACCGGCCAGCCACAGTTCGGTGGGCGAGGAATAGATGCTTTGCAGGCCTTGAGCTTGTGTGGCGGTGGAGAGTTGTTCGGGGACTTCGATGGTCAGCAGTTCTTCGCGCCATTCAATGCGATTGGCGCCGGCAGCGGCCAGCACTTCGATGAACGAAGCCTGGCCACGGCGGCGAACGAGGTCGGCGCCGTAGCTGGAAAGGCTGATGGAAACGGCAGGTTTATTCATTGTTATCTACCTCTGAAACCGGTTTCATTTTTGTTCAAAAAAAATCAGTAAATTGTGTGTCGTTCTTTCGGGCCTCATCGCTGGCAAGCCAGCTCCCACAGATACGGGATCGTTCACGAAACTCAAGTACACCCGATTACCTGTGGGAGCTGGCTTGCCAGCGATGGGGCCTGATCAGTCAGCCGATTTCCCTTGGGTTGAACCGCGCTCAATCAGCACCGGCGCAAAATCCAGCGTCCGCGCCGCTTCATCATCTCCCCGCAACCGCTTGAGCAAGCACTCAAACGCCCGCGCACCAATCTCCTCCGTCGGCTGAGCGAGGGCGGTAATCCCGCTGCCCACCAACGGATACCAGTCCAGATCATCCAGCGCGATCAGCCCGACATCCTCGAACAACCGGCAGCCAATCTCGCGCAGTGCCAGGGTGCAAGCCAGCGCCGCCACGCCATTGGCGCAGAACAGGGCTTTCGGGCCGTTATCAGGTGTGTTCAAAAAGGTTTGAAGATCATTCGCAAGGCTCGAACCGGTTTCCAGCACCGTGCCGTTCATGCGTTGGCGCTGGCCAATCTGTTGCTGAAAACTGCTGACCCGCTCGATCCGCGAACTGGTGCCGTCATAGGCTTCGGTCACCAGCAGCACATCGCGATAGCCGCGCTGCTGCAGATGTTCGAGCGCCATTTCGACGGCTTGCGGGTTGTCCAGCCCGACCATATCGCTGTTCAGCCCTTCGACCTTGCGATCGACCAGTACCAGCGGCATTTCCCGCTTCAACTCATCCAGTTCATCCCGATGATGACCCAGGGTGTTCACGATCAGCCCTTCGATGTTGTAGGAGCGCAGTAGCGCCAGGTGCTGACGTTCCTGCTCGTCATCGCGGTCGGTGTTGCACACCACCAGGCTGTAACCGTGCCGGCGGCAGGCGGTTTCCACGCCGTGCATCACGGCAATCGAATAAGGGTTGCGGATATCGGCCACCAGCATGCCGATCAGGCGCGTGCGGCCGCGTTTCAGGCCTCGGGCCATTTGATTGGGGCGATAGCCGAGTTCGGTAATTGCCTGCTCGATGCGCTGGGCGATGGCATCCGAGAGCAGGGCGCGGTCGTCACCAATGAAGCGCGAGACGCTGGCCTTGGACACGCCTGCGTATTCGGCGACATCGAGCATGGTGACGCGGCTGCGCTGGGCGGCGGAGAAATCGTTCACGGATGGGTCTTCTTATTGTCTGAAACCGGTTTCAGAAAACACCATTTGTATAGCAGCCGTCAACTGATGTCTTGGGAATGAAGTTGAATCTGCTTCACGGTTTCCGACGGACGGTGGTTTTACCTGTCAGATCTGACAGTAGGCAACCACTGGATACGGGCGCTTAATTTCTTGCACGTGAAGGGCGAATGAAGAGCGAGAAGTGATCCATGTCAGCAGATGATCCCCGCGCCACAAGCAACGATCTCTTCGCAGGCATTTTACTCGATCTGCCTGGATTCGAAGGCGTCGACCCGTTGGATCCAGCCGGGACATTGCCGCCGGATGCGAAGCAAAACGGAATTGTCTGCATCATCAATATCTGGCCAGCGTTTCCTACACTTCCAAATACGCGTATTGATCGTGTCGAGATCTTTATCGTCGGCAATCCGAATTTCGTTGCATGGGCCGAATATGGTGCTGCCGACTATGCCCCCGAGTTTCATATTCGAATCAGGCCGGATTTGCTTCCCGATCTGCCTACATTTGAAATTTATTACACCGTGCGCTCGGTCAACCAGACAACGTCGCAACCACGGCGCCTGACGTTTGCGATTACACCGCCACCTCAGTTGTTGAAAGAAGCAACCTTTCCCGATGCAACTCTTTGGGGATATATAGGCTGTAAAAAAAACAACCCTCTGGATCCAGATGCTTTATTTATCTGGGAGGGAATACGCATTCTGATTCCATTCAATGACCTGTTTCAGCGAGGCGATGTGATCAGTCTTGCCTGGCAGGGATGGAATTCGTTGAATGGATCGGGAGCTGCGTTAACCCCCGAATTTTTTTTTACCGCTCCGGTAACGGATGTGGCCAACAAACGGCCGGTCTTGATCGTAATAAGACCGTTCACTGCACACATCGAACCTATGCGTGAGAACCATTCAGCGACGGCTAAATATCTGTTAGTGCGAAATGGAATTCCAGAATTCAGTTCTTTTACGGGTCTGGTGAAAATAGACAGAGTGATTCCTGGCACGAGTGGTTTTTGTTCGGATGCAAGCTGGATGAAATAAACATGTTGTTGTAACAGAAAGGCGACTGCTGTCGGCGATAACGCCCTTGTCGATGAAGGAAGTATTGATATCCATTGTTCAGAGTACTGGAGAACACACATGACAAGTTTTCAAACTGGAACCGCGGGGCAGGGTGGTGGGACCCTTTCTGCTCCTTTACCTGAATTGCCAGATGGCCGAGGCCCTGACCGGGATATCGTTCCCGTTACTGCCATTCCGGTGGGCGGGTCGCTTCAGCTATTACTGGATACAACCGTTCCTGATAACCGGCAAAATGGCGATCAGGTCGCAATAGATATAACGCGAACCCAGCCGCCTGCCGTTCCGACCCCCGCAGACTACACAAGGCTGCCACGAGTGACCCTGCCGGATATGCCGGTACGACCGGACAAATTTGCGTATTCAGTGCCCACGGAATATCTGGGGGAGGACGCAACACCCCCCGGCCCGACTACGTTCTGGGTGCGCTGCGTGTACTATGAACGTGGCCTGAACGCATTGACTTCGGCTTTCGTGCCGTTTCGGATTGACCGCACGGCACCCTGGCAAGAAAAACCGATCCAGACTCCGCCCAATCCTGGACAAAGGCCCGGCGTCAAATTAGCCCCGAGAGTGTCATTTCCCAATGCCCCTGGCGATCTGGACGATGCGTGGGCAGGTCTTCCGGAAAGCGCAAAGGGGTTGTTGGTTGCCATCGACACCACATATACCAATGCTCAACCGGATGACCACGTGCAGCTGTATTTCGCCAATCAACGAACCAATCCTCCGCAGGTGCCGCCTTTCTTCGAAGGTGACATGCCCGTCGATGGCGAGGTGTGGATTCCGATTGACGAGTTGAGGAAGATCACCAGCGGCAGGGCTTTCATCTGGTTCAGGATTCTTGATGTTGCAGGCAACGAAAGTGCGTGGTCAGTAAGTTTCAAAAACACTCGCTTTCTGCCGCTGCCCGAATTGGGGCCACTGCGCGTACCGACAAACGATGACGGTCTGATCGACCTGAACGATGCGCGTGCAGGTGTTACTGTCGAAGTCGATCGGCCGGTGAACGCACTCAATGATGATGAGGTGAGCCTGAAATGGGGAAGTCAGGCTGCCCAGGACCTGGAGTTCGGCACCCTGAACAAACTGGTTTTCACTATTCCATGGGCCGCTTTGAGCAAAGAGTATTTCGAGAATCAGACCGGCGCGAATTACGAGGTGCCTGTTCAGGTCAAAGCCGATTTGATGCGTAACTTAGTGTCTGTCAGTGAGGTGGATACGAGAGCAAACACTGACTTCTCGACGCACCCGCCTTATACCGTCGACCCACTTATTCCACCTCCAGTCGTCAATCCCGAGTTCCGAAAGGCTATCGTGCGGGGACAAGCCCCTGTTACCGATAACTTGCTGGGCCCACATGATGCCAATCAAACTGCCACGATATACATTGATGTCTCACCTGTTACTCCGGGTACTACCTTTCCAGACCCGGAAGATGGTGATCTGGTCACCGCGTATTTCCTCGGAGATGCGGGCGAAGTCGTCGTCGGCTCAATGCCGATGGACGTTACAAATATCAATACAGAGATTGAACTCCCTTTGCTTTATTCCATTGTCGGTCCCGGCGGTCTGGGGAAGAAGAAAGTTTGGTGGGTATATGAGAATCCCGGTCGCAACAACATTCAAACTTCGGCCGAAACCGATGTGACGGTCAATACGGTGGTCATTAATCTTGATCCGCCAGAGTTTGTTCGGCCGCTTGCAGACGGGACTGCCGATCCGTTCATTATTTGCGAAAGCCTGACCGTATCGGCCGATGATCATGTGGCCAGATTCCGTATTCCGCCAAACAACCACTTTGTCGACGGTATGCCTATCACGTTCAACTGGCGCGGATTCCGGACGGAGGATTATCAAACGCCGGCACCGTCCGATACGGAGTACACCGAAACCCGGAATATCAACGCGTCTGAATTGATCGCCGGGATGATTTTTGATGTCGGGCCTTATGATCCGGTGATCCGGGATGTACCAAGGCCTCCACCCGCTACTCCGGATCCTTCAGACTTCTACGCGGGTTATGTAAAAGTCTGGTATTCGACACCGACAGTTCCTACATCCGGTGTAACGGAAATGACGGTCTATTTGCTCAACGCAGACTTCCTGTACTGCGAATCAGAGCCGGGTTGGGATCCAGAGCCATAGCATCAATGCCAGGGCTGCATTCACCGGGAGAACAGTGCTCTCCCGGCGAATGCGGTTGCTCTGTCTTCGAAATTGCTGATAGCTCTTCATTCGGCAGGGATGAACCCTACCTGTAAAGAGGATTAGTCCTACATAGATGATTCGAAGTTGTAGGTATTCTCCGACGCCGCCAATGACGGACGTCTGATGGATCCATGCTGCGAACCGTCGTTCTCCCGTCCCGACAAATCTCAGAGAGAAGTTGTTATGAAGTTTGAAAAGATACCGGGATTGACGTTCATGAAATTTACTGGTGTGCTCACTTATGCAGTGGTGATAATGACCACTTCAGAGCCCGCTAATGCCCGTAATCTTCAACCGGGAGAGGTGGCGACCGTTTCCACAGGCGCTACACCCGAAGCCTGGTTTGTTCCCACGACCGCTACGCTGAATATCAACGGCGCCAGTGCACTGGATATTCAAGTCGGTGGCGGAGCTCTCAATGGCGATAACGCCACGACATCACAGATTGATGCCTCGGCAGGCGCTCGAGTCGACCTTGGCGGATCAACTGTTACCAGCACAGGTTTTGAAGCTGCGTTGGCGTTGACTGACAGCCTGGCCACCCTCTCGAACAGCACGTTGATCAGCCAGGGCGCTGCACTGACGCTGGCCCGGGATCTGCTGACCGCTGTGGGATCTACCGCCACTGTCACTGGCAGTACTTTGCATGGCGGGACATTCGGTGCAGCGGTAACTTCACTCAGCACATTGAATCTGATCAATACTCAAGTGAGCGCAACGGATGCGGACGGTATCGGGTTGGCCCTGTTTGGCGGGAATGCCAATGTAAGTGCCCGCAGCAAGATTACCGGCGGTCTCAACGGGGTCACTTTCGGGCAGGACACCGTAGCCAATCCCGGTGATGTCACTGGTCGAAGTCATTTAATACTGGATGACGCGACCGTCGAGGGGATCAGTGGCGCGGCAATTACTGTCGATTTGGCAACACCTGCTGGTCAGCCAGTGCTGATCGATGTCAACAACGGCTCTCGTTTGATCGGGGGTAATGGCAATATCCTCGAAGTAGTCGATGGAGCCGCTGCTCAGTTCCAGGTCGACAACAGTAAATTGTCCGGCAACATCGAAGTCGCTGAGGGGGGCATCGCCAGCGTTTCGTTGAGAAACGCCGCGACATTGGATGGCAACCTGATCAATGTCGATTCGGTAAAGCTTGATACCCAAAGCGTTCTCACCGGTAAGATCCAGGGCACCGGTGCGGGAGCGGTGGTGCTGGACAACAATGCCCGATTCACGGGTGCTGTTTCCGGTGTCAGCAGCATGTCGGTCAGCCGTGGTGCCGAATGGAACATGGCCGGTAGCAGTAACTCGGTCTCGCGCCTGGACATGCAGGGCGGTGCAGTGCGTTTTGGAACAGACCAGGCCTATAGTCAGCTGGATATAGCCACCTTATCGGGCAACGGTCAGTTTTTTATGCGCACGGACGTGGGTACTGCTCAGACGGATTTTTTGAATGTCACAGAGTCGGCAACGGGCCAGCATGGTTTGGTGGTGGAGGCTACCGCCAGCGAGCCCGCCAGTGGGGCGCTGATCAAAGTGGGGAACATCGCTTCCGGAGATGCGCAGTTTTCCCTGCAAAGTGGACAAGTCGATATTGGCGCCCTGGCCTACAAGCTGGTGAGAGAGGGCGAAGGGCTGTATCTGCAACCCGATGGGACCACACCGAGCACGGGTTCTCAAACCGCTCTTGCGATCTCCGGAACGGTGCCCACGGTCATTCAATCCGAGATGACCACCCTCAATACTCGCCTCGGAGACCGGCGCATGGCCGGCACTCAGCCCAGGGCACAATCGGAAGGGGCATTGAGCTCGAATGCTCAAGATTCGTCATCCGGTCTCTGGATTCGAACCTACGGTAATCAGTACAACGTAAAGAGCGCTTACGGTAACGGTTTCAATCAACACCAGACAGGTGTCTCGGTAGGGGTGGACAAAGCATTGCCATTTTGGGACGGCCAATGGTTGATCGGTGTCTTTGGCGGCTACAGCAACACGCGTCTGGATTTGGCGCGAGGCAGTTCCGGTACGATTGACAGTGGTTATGCAGGTCTTTACTTGACCTGGTTTGATCAAGCGACAGGTTATTACGTGGATACCGTCGGCAAGATCAACCGGTTCAATAACGATGTCAAAGTCACCTTGAGCGACGACACTCGAACCAAAGGCAACTTCAAAAACCTGGGTTTGAGCGGGACCGTGGAAGTCGGCAAGCACATTCCCTTGAACCACGGTTATTTCATTGAGCCTTCCGCGCAAATAGGTTTGGCAGCCGTCGAGGGCAAGCGCTACCACTTGGACAATGGCTTGCAAGTAGACAGCGACGAGACTCGTTCGGTGCTCGGCAAGGTCGGGATGACGGTGGGGAGTGAGCTCACGCTGGACAATGGCAGCAAGCTGCAACCACGCCTCCGTGCCGCTGTCAGCCACGAGTTCGTCAATAACAACCGCGTCAGTGTCAACGACACCAGTTTCAATAATGACTTGTCCAGTACCAGCCTGGAATTGACCGGGGGAATGAACTGGGTTCCGGTCAACAAAAAATGGCAGGTTTATGCGGAGGTTGGCACCAGTCGCGGTACGAAAGTTGACCAGGAGCTGGGGGGGAGTGTGGGGTTGAGTTATAACTTCTGAATGGGGTCGAAAATAGAAAGGAAGCTTGAAAGCTTCCTTTTTTTATGGGCTGTTGGGCGAGTTATCTTCGGATCTTGCTGAGGTCAACGATAACGAGGAACTCTCCAGAGATCGGAAACACATTGTCACCATCTGAACCGCCATGATCAAACAAACCCGTCCACGTTGCGGTCAGGTTTTTTTCGGTTTCATCGTATTGAAATGTGATGGTACCGCTTTCGGCCATGTGTAGGTCACCGTTCACCGGGTTGGAGTTATAGGTCACTCGGACATCGTCCATATTCTTGGATAGTGAAGCCGTTCCTGGCGCGGGCTTCGAGGAAAAGACAAATTCGATTGTCTGTGTCATTCCATTTTCTGTGTGCCCGGCTCTGAGCCAGTAAAACAGACCATCGGGAAACGCTTTTAACTCGAGTACAGGCACAGAGGTTGAGCGAAATTCTTTGAATGGCGGGATCTTGACGTGTCTGAAGCCTGGATTGGCATCGCCATTGATGGTGGCCGACAAGTACGGTTGTGCGGTAAGCGTTGGCGCGTAGGCTCGGGCTGCGAAGCTCATGAGTTTATCTCCATACAGAATGGTAAGAGTCATCCAAAGACTGACCGGTCCTACTTCTGGATGTTGTATGGAAGCTCAAAGAGGATGCGGCTGTAAACTGTCAGAGTTGACAGGTTACAGCCGTTTATTTTTGTGATTTTTTAGACTTCCTTTATTTCGGTTTTCATTCTGAGGTTTTCATTCAAAACCGACGAAAACACTGATGTTTTGGGCAACTCAACCAAACAAGCCGGCGGCGATGTTGATTGAAAACCCCAGAATCGCGGTGTTGAACACAAACCCGATCAACGACTGCGCCAGCACGATCTTGCGGATCTCCCGCGTGGCCACGCCGACATCCGCCGTCTGCACCGCCACGCCGATGGTGAACGAGAAGTACAGAAAATCCCAATAGTTGGGCGTCGTCAGGCCCTCGGCAAAACGCAGCGCCGGTTCCTTGCCATCCCAGGTATAAAACAGCCGGGCGTAGTGGACGCTGAAAATGACCCCGATCAGCAACCATGAGCCGATCACCGTCAACGCGGTAAAGCCGTAGTGCAGGAGCTTGTGGGAAGTTTGCAGGTCCTTGCTGCCGACCAGTTCCAGCGTGATGGCCGCCAGACTGGCCAGCGCCGCGATACACACCACGAACAACACCAGCCCGGCATTTTCATCCTCGACTTCGGCGATGCGTCTGACGTCCGGTGCTTTCGCGCGGGCTGTCAGCCAGAACATCAGGATCAGATAGGTCCAGACCCCGGCATTCCAGCCTATGAGGATTTTGCTGATGACGGAATCGGCGGGTACCAGCAGACCGACGGCAAGGCCGAACAGGGCAGCGGCAGAGAGGCGAGGGTGGGTGCGGGCAAGGAAGCGCATGGGGACTCAATGGCCAGGGTGGTTCAGACACCTTAGCCCAGCGCGGCGACCTGTGGCCACCGCGCAGGGAATGGTCAATCAATCAGGCTTGGCGATCCTGCGTACAAGTTTGATCACAACTACGAAGAACACCGGCACAAAGATTACCGCCAATGTGGCCGTAATCATCCCGCCAATCACCCCGGTACCAATCGCCTGCTGGCTCGCCGAACTCGCGCCCGTGGCAATCGCCAACGGCACCACACCCAGAATGAACGCCAGCGAAGTCATCACAATCGGCCGCAACCGCAGGCGCGCCGCTTGAAGCGTGGCGTCAATCAGGTCATGACCTTCGTCATACAGGCTCTTGGCAAATTCGATGATCAGAATCGCGTTCTTTGCCGACAGGCCAATGATGGTGATCAGGCCGACCTTGAAGAACACGTCGTTGGGCATTCCGCGCAGGGTCACCGCCAGCACCGCGCCGAGTACACCCAGCGGCACAACGAGCAACACCGATGTCGGAATCGACCAGCTCTCGTACAACGCAGCCAGACACAGGAACACGATCAGCAGCGAAAGCCCGAGCAGAATCGGCGCCTGACTGCCGGACAAACGTTCCTGCAGCGACAGACCGGTCCATTCCTGACCCATACCTTTCGGGCCTTGTGCGACTAGCCGTTCAATTTCCGCCATGGCTTCGCCGGTGCTGTGACCGGGTTTTGGTTCGCCGGAAATCGAAATCGCCGGGTAGCCGTTGTAGCGGGTCAATTGTGCCGGGCCTTGAGTCCACGTGGCTTTGACGAACGCCGACAACGGCACCATTTTCCCGGCGTCGTTGCGCACGTGCATTTTCAGCAGGTCATCGACCTGACTGCGGCGATCGCCTTCAGCCTGCACGACTACCCGTTGCATGCGCCCCTGATTGGGGAAGTCGTTGACGTACGAAGAGCCGATGGCGGTGGACAGCGCATTGCCAACGTCTGCGAACGAAACTCCCAGCGCATTGGCCTGTTTGCGGTCCACTTCCAGCTGCACTTGGGGGGCTTCAGCCAGGGCACTTTCACGCACGTTCATCAGGATTGGGCTTTTCTCGGCGGCGGCGAGCAGTTGGGTGCGCGCTTCCATCAAGGTTGCATGACCGAGGCCGCCGCGATCCTGCAGGCGGAACTCGAAGCCGCTGGACGTGCCGAGGCCATCCACCGGCGGCGGCAGCACGGCGAAAGCCACGGCATCCTTGATCTGGCTGAGGGCGATGTTGGCGCGGTCGGCAATCGAACTTGCCGAGTCGTCGCTGCCACGCTGCGACCAGTCCTTGAGCGTGGTGAACGCCAACGCAGCATTCTGGCCGCTGCCGGAGAAGCTGAACCCGAGAATCACGGTGCTGTCGCCCACGCCCGGTTCGCTGGCGTTGTGCGCTTCGATCTGCTCGACCACCTGCACCGTGCGGTTCTTGCTCGCACCGGGTGGCAGTTGAATGTCGGTGATGGTGTAACCCTGGTCCTCGACCGGTAGAAACGAGGAGGGCAGCCGCGCGAAGCACAGACCCAGACCCACCAGCAATACAACGTAGATCAGCAGATAGCGTCCGGTGCGTTTCAGTGCGTAGCCGACCCAGCCCTGATAGCGATCAGTCAACTGCTCGAAGCGGCGATTGAACCAGCCGAAGAACCCGGTTTTCTCGTGGTGTTCGCCTTTGGCGATCGGCTTGAGCAGCGTTGCGCACAACGCCGGGGTCAAGGTCAGGGCGAGAAACGCCGAGAACAGGATCGAGGTGGCCATCGACAGTGAGAATTGCCGGTAAATCACGCCCACCGAACCCTGCATGAAGGCCATCGGAATGAACACCGCGACAAGCACCAGCGTAATGCCGATGATCGCGCCGGTGATCTGGGTCATCGCCTTACGCGTCGCTTCTTTCGGCGACAGGCCTTCAGTAGCCATGATCCGCTCGACGTTCTCCACCACCACGATGGCGTCGTCCACCAGAATGCCGATGGCCAGCACCATGCCGAACATGGTCAGCACGTTGATCGAGAAGCCCAGCGCCAGCATCGTCGCAAAAGTACCCATCAACGCTACCGGCACAACCAGCGTCGGAATCAGGGTGTAGCGGATGTTCTGCAGGAACAGGAACATCACCGCAAATACCAGCAGCATCGCTTCGCCAAGGGTGTAGACCACTTTGGTGATCGAGACCTTCACGAATGGCGACGTGTCGTAAGGAATCTTGTATTCCACGCCGGCCGGGAAGTAGCGCGACAGCTCATCCATCTTCGCCCGGATCAAGGTCGCGGTGCTGAGGGCGTTGGCACCCGGCGACAGTTGCACACCGACGGCGGTGGACGGCTTGCCGTTAAGACGGGTGCCGAACTGGTATTCCTGGCTGCCGATCTCGACCCGCGCCACATCCTTGATGCGCACGGTGGAGCCGTCCGGGTTGGCCTTGAGCACGATGTCGGCGAACTCTTCCGGTGTCGAAAGCTGACCCTTGACCAGAATCGTCGCGGTGATTTCCTGAGTGCTCGGGTTCGGCAGATCGCCGATGCTGCCGGCCGAGACCTGGGCGTTCTGCGCGACGATGGCGGCATTGACATCGGCCGGTGTCAGGTTGAAGCCGATCAGCTTCTGCGGATCGACCCAGATCCGCATCGCCCGCTCGGCGCCGTACAACTGGGCCTTGCCGACCCCGTCGATGCGCTTGATCTCGTTCATCACGTTGCGCGCCAGGTAATCGCTGAGTGCCACGTCGTCGAGCTTTCCGTCGCTGGAAGTCAAAGTGATCAGCAACAGGAAACCGGCGGAGACCTTCTCCACCTGCAAACCTTGCTGATTGACCGCTTGCGGCAGGCGTGACTCGACTACCTTCAGGCGATTCTGCACATCAACCTGCGCCAGTTCCGGGTTGGTGCCCGGCTGGAACGTGGCTTTGATCGTGGCACTGCCGAGGCTGCTCTGCGATTCGAAATACAGCAGATGATCGGCGCCGTTGAGCTCTTCCTCGATCAGGCTGACCACGCTTTCGTCGACGGTCTGCGCCGACGCGCCCGGGTACACGGCATAGATTTCGATCTGCGGCGGCGCGACATCGGGGTATTGCGCCACCGGCAATTGCGGGATGGCCAGCGCACCGGCCAACAGGATGAACAGCGCGACGACCCAGGCGAACACCGGGCGGTCGATAAAGAACTGCGGCATAGAAGAGCGTCCTGCTTACTGACCAGAGGTCTGGGCAAGTGGAAGAGGGGTGTCGTCGATCTGCACCACTTCGCCCGGACGGGCGTGTTGCAGGCCTTCGATGACAATGCGGTCGCCGGCCTTGAGGCCGCCGGTGACGATCCAGCGGTCGTTCTGTACCGCGCCGAGCTGTACCGGCTGCTGGGCGACGCGCATCTGGTCGTCGACGGTCAGGACCTGCGCCACACCGGCGCTGTCACGTTGCACCGCGCGTTGTGGCACGGTCAGGCCATGCTGGATCACGCCTTGTTCCAGACGCACGCGAACGTAGCTGCCCGGCAACAGATCGAGATCCGGATTGGGGAACTCGCTGCGCAGGATGATCTGACCGGTGCCCGGATCGACGGTAATGTCACTGAACAGCAACTTGCCCGGCAGCGGATAGAGGCTGCCGTCGTCCTGGATCAGCGTGGCTTTGACCTGATCCTGGCCGACCTGCTGCAACTGGCCGGAACGGAATGCCCGGCGCAACTCGTTGAGTTCGCGGGTCGACTGGGTCAGGTCGGCGTGGATCGGGTTCAGCTGCTGGATCAGCGCCATGGGCGTGGTTTCGTTCTGGCCGACCAGCGCACCTTCGGTGACCAAGGCACGGCCGACGCGCCCGGAAATCGGCGCGGTGACGGTGGCGTAACCGAGGTTCAGCTTCGCGCGCTCGACGGCTGCCTTGTTGGCGGCAACGTCAGCGGCGGTCTGCCGGGCATTGGCGCGGGCGTTGTCGTAATCCTGAGCGCTGATGGCCTTGTCGTCGATCAACTGGGCGTAGCGCTGCTCCTGCAGTTTCGCCTGGAACGCGTTGGCCTCGGCCTTGCGCAGGGCGGCTTCGGCGCTGTCGAGGTCAGCCTTGAACGGCGCCGGATCGATGCGGAACAGCACGTCGCCCTTTTTCACGTCGCTGCCTTCGCGATAGGTGCGTTGCAGCACGACCCCGGCCACCCGAGCGCGGACTTCGGCGATGCGCGGGGCGGCAATCCGCCCGCTCAGTTCGCTGCTGATCGACAGGGGGCGCGCCTCAAGGGTTTCAATCCGCACGGTGGCCGGCGGCGCCTGTTCCTCGGCGTTGGAGGATTTATCACAGGCACTCAGCGTCAGCGCCAATGCGATCAGGCCGAGCCCGGCCAGCAGATTCTTCGACATGTACAACCCCCAATATTGATCTGCGCATCCTACGGACAGTCGCAGAGGGTAGCGGTGAAGCTTTGTAGGTGCTGTGTGAAATTGTGTAAGGGTTTTGCTCGGGGACGAGTGAGGGCGTATATCCTTTACGCCTTGATATTTATTGCGACAGATATGCCGTCTTCGCGGGTAAGTCGAGTCGTCGCACCGCCGCTCCCACAGTGATTGTTGGTTTTCACAACATCTGTTTTCACACTGGACCTGTGGGAGCGGGCTTGCCCGCGAAGAGGCCCTGCCAGTCGCCACAGCACTTTCTGGATCATCAATGCCCAACATTCTTCTGGTCGAAGACGACACCGCCCTCGCCGAACTGATTTCGAGCTACCTGGAGCGCAACGGCTATTCCGTCAGCGTGATCGGCCGCGGCGACCATGTGCGCGAACGGGCGCGGCTCAATCCGCCGGATCTGGTGATTCTCGACCTGATGCTGCCGGGCCTCGACGGTTTGCAGGTCTGTCGCTTGTTGCGCGCCGATTCGGCAACGCTGCCGATCCTGATGCTCACCGCCCGCGACGATAGCCACGATCAGGTGCTGGGCCTGGAAATGGGCGCCGACGATTACGTGACCAAACCCTGCGAGCCACGGGTTTTGCTGGCGCGAGTTCGCACCTTGCTGCGGCGCAGCAGCCTCGGTGAGCCGATGACCGCCAACGACCGGATTCTGATGGGCAACCTGTGCATCGACCTGTCGGAGCGCACGGTGACCTGGCGCGAACAGCCGGTTGAACTGTCCAGCGGCGAATACAACCTGCTGGTGGTGCTGGCTCGTCACGCCGGGGAAGTGCTGAGCCGCGACCAGATCCTGCAACGCCTGCGCGGTATCGAGTTCAACGGCACTGACCGTTCGGTGGACGTGGCGATTTCCAAGCTGCGACGCAAGTTCGACGACCACGCCGGCGAGGCGCGCAAGATCAAGACCGTGTGGGGCAAGGGGTATCTGTTCAGCCGTTCCGAGTGGGAATGCTGATTCGATGTTCAGAATCCTGTTTCGCCTCTATCTGGTGACAATCGTCTCCTACAGTGCGGCGATCTATCTGGTGCCGGATCTGGTAGTGATGGCGTTCAAGCAGCGATTCGTCACTTACAACCTCGACTATTCCCGAGGCCTGCAATCGCTGATCACCAAGCAGTTTCGCGCGGTGCCGCAGGATCAGTGGCCGGCACTCGCGGCGTCGATGGACAAGGATTTCCAGCCGCTGCACATCGTGCTTGCCCGTATCGATGACCCCGGCTTCACCGCCATCGAGAAAGAACGTCTGCGACGCGGCGAGAACATGGTGCGGGTCGGCGACTGGGGCTGGCGCACGCTGGCGGTCACGCCGCTGAACGACGAAATGGCGGTGCAGATGGTGGTGCCGCCGGATCCGATGGACGTGAGTCTGTTGTACTGGAGCATCAACGTGCTGATCGGCGCGAGCCTGCTGGCGTGCCTGTTGCTCTGGTTTCGTCCGCACTGGCGTGATCTGGAACGCCTCAAGGGCACGGCCGAACGCTTCGGCAAGGGCCATTTGAGCGAGCGCACGCAAATCGGCCCGAGTTCCAATATCGGCAGCCTGGCCCACGTGTTCGACACCATGGCCGGTGATATCGAAAACCTGCTCAATCAGCAACGGGATCTGCTCAACGCCGTGTCCCACGAGCTGCGCACGCCGCTGACCCGCCTGGACTTCGGCCTGGCGCTGGCGCTGTCCGACGACTTGCCGCAAGCCAGCCGCGAGCGCCTGCAAGGGTTGGTCGCGCATATTCGTGAACTCGATGAATTGGTGCTGGAGTTGCTGTCCTACAGTCGCCTGCAGAATCCGGCGAAGTTGCCGGAGCAGGTCGAAGTGTCGCTGGACGAGTTCATCGACAGCATTCTGGGCAGCGTCGATGAAGAACTGGAATCCCCGGAAATCGTCATCGATGTGCTGCTGCACAATCAGCTGGAACGCTTTTCCCTCGACCCGCGCCTGACGGCCCGCGCGATTCAGAACCTGCTGCGCAACGCCATGCGCTACTGCGAAAAGCGCATTCAGATTGGCGTGCAGGTTTGTCCGAAGGGTTGTGAGATCTGGGTGGATGACGACGGCATCGGCATTCCGGAAGATGAGCGGGAGCGGATTTTCGAGCCGTTCTATCGACTGGATCGCAGCCGCGATCGGGCGACCGGCGGGTTTGGCCTGGGCCTGGCGATCAGCCGCCGGGCGCTGGAAGCGCAGGGCGGGACGTTGACGGTGGAAGGTTCGCCGTTGGGTGGGGCGCGGTTCAGACTTTGGCTGCCAACCCCCATGTAATGCTCGTTCCCACGCTCCGCGTGGGAATGCATACCGTGACGCTCCGCGTCACAGTGGACGCAGAGCGTCCATGGCGGCATTCCCACGCAGAGCGTGGGAACGATCAGTGCGCTGGGTGGAAATTAGAGGATCTCAGTGGACTGGATCAACCCGACCCCGGCCACCTGCATCCGCTCGATCGCCGTCGCCAGCGAGCCATTCAAATCAATCGCCCGGCACGCATCCAGCACCACAAACGCATTGAACCCCGCCGCCCGAGCATCCAGTGCGGAGAACATCACGCAGAAATCCAGCGCCAGACCGACCATGTACACCGTGTCGATACCGCGTTCCTTCAGATAACCGGCCAGGCCCGTGGTCGTGACGCGATCCGCTTCCAGAAACGCCGAATAACTGTCGATGTCCGGGTTGCAGCCCTTGCGGATGATCAATTGCGCGTGGGGCAGATCGAGTCCCGTGTGAAACTCGGCACCGCGTGAACCCTGAATGCAGTGATCCGGCCACAGCGTCTGCTCGCCGTACGGCAGTTGAATCACGTCATAGGGCTGGCGGCCTGGGTGGCTGGAGGCAAACGACGCATGCCCGGCCGGGTGCCAGTCCTGTGCGATGACCACTTGCTTGAACTGCCCGGCGAGCCGGTTGATCAACGGAACAATCAAATCACCTTCCGGCACGGCCAACTGGCCGCCGGGAATGAAGTCGTTCTGCACGTCGATGACCAGCAGGGCTGTACGTGGCGAAATCGGCATAAATCCATCCTTCTGGGAAAATCACCCGAGCAGCATAGTGACAAAATTCTTTAAACGTTCAGCCGGGTCTTAAACATTTTTGCCATGTCCTCCAGCTCGGAAGCCGGGTGGTGGCCGATCAGCATCCAGGCGTGTTCGCGTTCGGTCCAGTACACCACGTTCATCCCGTGCCGACGTTCATGGGCCAGCGGCTGGCTGCCGCTGTTGGTGCGCGTGACGCAAAGCGCCAGCGGGCCGTGGGTGGCGTCGAGCCAGGTCATCTGGGCGATGGGCACTCCGTCGTACTCGAGCAATTGCGCGCGTTTGAACTGCGCGCCGGGCAGTTTCAGTTTCGCCGGCGACAGGTTTACGCCCAGCCGCGCGTCGACGGTTCGCAACTGCGCCTGTTGCGAGGCTTCATCGGTGGGCAGATGTTCGAGGGTCTGCGGCACATACAGCGCCATGTAATCGCCCACCCGTTCGCGCCAGTTGTGCGATTGCTGAGTTTGCCAGGCCAGGAACAAGCGGTCCGTCGCGACACCTGCAAGCGCCACGCCCGCTGCCGCTGCGCCGATGAACCAGCGCCGGCTGAAACCGGGTTTCTGCGGTGACGGCGCGGCATCGAGCCGGGCCTGCAAGCGATCGAGCGGCGCCTGTTGCGCCAGTTCGTCGTAGGCAGCCTTGAACGGCAGGTTGCTGCGGCTCAGCCATTGCACCCGCAAACTCAGCAGCGGATCGTCGGCGATGAGGCTGTCGAGCTGGCTGCGCTGTTCGCGGTCCAGTTCATCGTCCAGATACGCCACCAGTTGCTCGTCGGAAGGCGCATTCATTGCCGATCTCCTGCGGGGCTCTTCGGTACCGCTTGCAGCGGCGGGTATTCGGCCAGTTTCAGGCGCGCGGTGGCCAGCCGGCTCATGACTGTGCCGATCGGCACTTGCAGGATCTCGGCAACTTCGCGGTAGGACAGCCCCTCGACGTAAGCCAGATAAACCGTTTCGCGTTGGGTTTCCGGCAACGCATCGACCCGGCGGATCACCTGCGCCGCCATCACGTGGGTCTGCGCGGCGTATTCGCCATCGAACGTCAGCTGGCTGTCGGCGTCCGCCACGCCCTGGCCCTGGCGCACCCGGCGGGCGCGCACTTCGTTGAGCCAGATCGAATGCAGAATGCTCAGCAGCCAGCGATCCATGCGTGTGCCGGCCACATACTGCCCCGAACGCTCCAGCGCCCGCACGCAGGTGGCTTGCACCAGATCCTCGGCCACGTGCCGATTGCGCGACAGCAGCAAGCCGTAACGCCACAGGCGCGCCAGGTGTTGCCCGAGTTCGGCTCTGAAGGCCTGATCGCTGAAAATGTTCGCCTCCGCGTGTCGTGTCAGGTTTTCGATGAATCGTTGATGGCTTCGGCCAGGTCCCGGTATTCCTCGCAGGTCGTGCCGCAGATCTTCTGGATGTGCTGCAGCTGTTCCTGCGCCAGATCGACGCGGCCCTTGATGACGTAAGCCTCGCCCAGGTATTCGCGGACCTGCGCGTACTGCGGATCAAGCTTCACCGATTGCAGGTAATAACCGATGCCTTCGTCGGTGCGCCCCAGTTTGCGTGTGGCGTAACCGCGATAGTTGAGAGCCTTGGCGGTGTTCGGTTGCTCCAGCGTATCGAGCAGGGCCAGGGCTTCTTCATAACGGCCGGCCTTGGCCAGACGGTAGGCGTAGTCGGTCCGGTCGGCGTCGGGCACCAGATGGCTGGTCTGCATCACGCACTTCTGCGTCTTGGTGTCGAACACCTGGCCTTTCGGGCAGTTGGGTTTCTGCACCGGCTCGTCTTCATCGCCGTGGGCCAGGGCCAAAGGGCTGGACAACATCGCGGCCACCAGCAACGGGGCGGCGAACATAACGGAACGGATAGTCATGGGCAAGGCTCCACAGGGGGTCATGTTTCACTTTGAACACCACAGGGTGAACATTTATTCATTGCTTTGTCAGGCTTTGTTAAAGGAAAGCCCTTTTTCCGGCGCTATGCTGGTCATCGTTCGTCGTTGATCTGCAGTTCTACCATGGGAGTTTGGCCATGAAAGATCAGGTTCACCACTCGGCCGCCAGCGGCTACAAGACCGCTGCCGACACCTACGTCAAAGGCCGGCCCGACTATCCGCCGGCGGTCAGCGATTGGCTGACAGGCACACTGGGCCTCGATGGCCACAAGACCGTTATCGACCTCGGCGCCGGCACCGGCAAGTTCACCGGACGGCTGGTGACGACCGGCGCCCAGGTAATCGCCGTGGAACCGGTGGCGCAGATGCTGGAAAAACTGTCGCTGGCCTGGCCGCAGGTGCTGGCCGTCAGCGGTACGGCAACGGATCTGCTGTTGCCCGATGCCTCGGTGGATGCCGTGGTCTGCGCGCAGGCCTTTCACTGGTTTGCCAGTCGCGAGGCGCTGGATGAAATCGCTCGGGTCCTCAAACCGGGCGGCAAGCTGGGCCTGATCTGGAACCTGCGCGACACCCGGATCGACTGGGTGCCCAAGCTGGACGCCATCGTCAATGCGCTGGAAGGCGATACACCGCGCTTCTACACCGGCGAGTGGCGCAAGGCCTTTCCCCATCCGGGTTTCGGGCCATTGCAGGCGCAGCACTTTCAGCATGGTCATACAGGCTCGCCGGAAGATGTGATTTTCAACCGGGTACGCTCCACCAGTTTCATTGCCGCGTTGAGCGATCAACAGCGCGCGAAGATCGACGAGCAGATTACTCAACTGATTGCCGGCGAGCCGCAACTGCGGGGCAGGGAGGTGGTGACAGTGCCCTATGAGACCGCCGCCTTCGTCGCGGTGAAGAACGGCTAGAGTCCCGCATTTGGCCGAACCGCCGTGCTGATGCCTTGTTATAGTTCGGGCCTCATTTTCAGCCCGGTAAAGGATTTCTGCCATGACTCAATACACCGCCTTCAGCGTCGAACTGGCCGACAACATCGCCCATGTGCAGATCAATCGTCCGGAAAAGATCAATTCGATGAACGCCGCGTTCTGGAGTGAAATCGTCGAGGTGTTCCAGTGGATCGACGACACCGACGAAGTGCGGGTGGTGGTGCTCAGCGGCGCTGGCAAACACTTTTCCTCGGGCATCGACCTGATGATGCTGGCCGGCGTGGCCAATGAGCTGGGCAAGGACGTCGGCCGTAACGCGCGCCTGCTGCGCAAAAAGATCCTGACCCTGCAAGCCTCGTTCAATGCGGTCGACAATTGCCGTAAACCGGTACTCGCGGCGATCCAGGGTTATTGCCTGGGCGGCGCTATCGACCTGATCGCCGCCTGCGACATGCGCTACGCCGCCGAAGACGCGCAATTCTCGATCAAGGAAATCGACATCGGCATGGCGGCTGACGTCGGCACCCTGCAACGGTTGCCACGGATCATCGGTGACGGCATGCTGCGTGAACTGGCTTACACCGGTCGCACCTTTGGCGCCGAAGAAGCGCGCAGCATCGGCCTGGTCAATCGCGTCTACAGCGACAAGGACGGCTTGATCGAAGGCGTGATGGACATTGCCCGGGACATCGCCGGCAAGTCGCCGATCGCGGTCACCGGCACCAAGGAAATGATCAGCTACATGCGCGACCATCGCATTGACGACGGTCTCGAGTACGTTGCCACCTGGAACGCCGCCATGCTGCAATCCAACGATTTGCGCGTGGCCATGGCCGCCCATATGAGCAAACAGAAACCTGAATTTCTGGATTGAGAAACCATGACATCTCGCTGGACCACTGCAGTACTGGACACCGATCAACCCGGCGGCTGGGCCGTGGCGCGCAGCCCCGAGGGTTTCCTGTTCGATGACAACGGCGCGCTGTTCCCCCGGGAATGGCTCAAGCGCCAGGACTTGTCGATCCTGGCCGAGCACGGTATCGGTCATCTCGATGGCGAGCCGGTGTATCTGCTGGAACTGCACAGCACCAGCGAGGTGCCGGGCTGCAACTGGAAAGGCCTTCGGGCGTTCATGCTCGACGGCGATCACACGATCTACAAAGTGCTGGGTTACGCGGCGCAAATCGGGACCTGGGCCCGTGAGCACCGGTTCTGCGGCAACTGCGGTCAGGCCATGACCCAGGTGCCACGGGAGCGGGCGATGTATTGCCAGCCCTGCGATCTGCGCAGTTATCCGCGAATTTCGCCGAGCATGATCGTGCTGGTGACCCGTGGCGATGAAGTGCTGCTGGCGCGCTCACCGCGTTTCGTCACCGGGGTCTACAGCACGCTGGCCGGGTTTGCCGAACCGGGTGAGTCGGCCGAGGATTGTCTGATCCGCGAAGTGCGCGAAGAAGTGCAGATCGAGGTGAAGAACATCCAGTACATGGGCAGCCAGTGCTGGCCATTCCCGCACTCGATGATGCTCGGCTTCCATGCCGAATACGCCGGTGGCGAGATTGTCTGCCAGGAGGACGAAATCGAAGACGCCCAGTGGTTCAACGTGCACGATCTGCCGCCGTTGCCGGCGTCCAAATCGATTGCCCGATACCTGATCGACGTCTACGTGGCGCGGCGCTTAGGCCACGCTGAACCAGTGTTGCCAGGCTAGACGCACGGTCAACCCCAGTACCACGGTGATGAACACCGGACGAATGAACTTGGCGCCGCCGCTGATCGCGGTGCGCGCCCCGAAGAACGCGCCAACCATCACCGACAGGCCCATGCTCAGGCCGATGATCCAGTCCACTTGCCCGGAAAACACGAACACCGACAGCGCCGCAATGTTGCTGACGAAGTTCATGCTGCGCGCCACGCCGCTGGCCTTGACCAGATCGATCGGGTACAGCAGCAGACTGCTGACGGTCCAGAACGCACCAGTGCCGGGACCGGCCACGCCGTCGTAGAAACCGAGGCTGAAGCCCTGGGTCGATTGCCACTTCTTTTTGATCGGTGCGTCGCTGTCCAGCGGCGCTTTCGGCGTGCCGCCAAACAACAGGTATAGGCCACAGGCGAAGACGATCACCGGCAGCATCTTGTTCAGCCATTCGGCGGGCAGGTAATGGGCGACGATGGCGCCGGTCAGCGCACCGACCAGCGTGCCGACGATGGCGTGCATCCACTGCTTGGGATGGAACAGCTTGCGTCGGTAGAAGGTGAAACTGGCGGTGGCCGAACCGAAGGTCGAACTCAGCTTGTTGGTGCCCAACACAAGGTGTGGCGGCAAACCGGCCGTGAGCAGCGCAGGCGTGGTCAACAGACCGCCACCGCCGGCGATGGCGTCGATGAATCCGGCAATGAAAGCGACAAGGGCCAGAACGGCCAGGGTGGTGAGGTCAACGCTGAGTTCGAAAGGCATGGAATCGGCTTATTTCGGCAGGGCGCAGAGCTGGGCTGCGGGGAGGGCAGTCATGTTACTCATTTCCAGGTGTTGCGGCGACCCATATGGCCTCATCGCTGGCAAGTCCTTTCCCCGACTGTTCAACTGTTGCCCACCGAACAGGCACCCAACAAATCACCCTCCCACCATGCATGCCGATTGCCTGCATCCCCAATAAAACCGGGCCTCCTGTCGCTGGCACGCTTGCTGCTCTAGCTCACTCATCTTCATCAACTGTCCCGAGGACACGCCAATGAGTCAGCAAGCCGTTAAATTTGCCTACTGGGTGCCGAACGTCAGCGGTGGGCTGGTGGTCAGCAAGATCGAGCAGCGCACCGACTGGGGCATCGACTACAACCGCAAGCTGGCGCAACTGGCCGAAGCGGCGGGTTTCGAATACGCCCTGACGCAAATCCGCTTCACCGCCGGTTACGGCGCCGAGTTCCAGCATGAATCGGTTGCTTTCAGCCATGCGCTGCTCGCGGCCACCAGCAAGCTCAAAGTCATCGCCGCCATTCTGCCCGGGCCGTGGCAACCGGCGCTGGCGGCCAAGCAGTTGGCGACCATCGATCAACTCACCAACGGCCGGATTGCGGTGAATATCGTCAGCGGCTGGTTCAAGGGCGAATTCCAGGCCATTGGCGAGCATTGGCTGGAGCACGACGAGCGCTATCGTCGTTCGGAGGAGTTCATCCGTTCATTGCGAGGGATCTGGAGTCAGGACAACTTCACCTTCCGTGGCGATTTCTATCGCTTCGACAACTACAGCCTCAAACCGAAACCGCTGGGCCGCCCGGAAATCTTTCAGGGCGGCAGCTCCCGGGCCGCGCGGGACATGGCGGCACGGGTGTCGGACTGGTATTTCACCAACGGCAACAGCGTCGAGGGCATCAAGGCGCAGGTCGACGACATTCGCGCCAAAGCGGCGGCAAACCATCATTCAGTAAAAATCGGGGTGAATGCTTTTGTGATCGCCCGAGATACCGAGGAAGAAGCCAAAGCGGTGCTGGCGCAAATCATCGATCAGGCTGACCCGGAAGCGGTGAATGCCTTCGGTGATGCGGCGAAACAGGCGGGCAGGGCGTCGCCGGAAGGTGAGGGCAACTGGGCCAAATCGACCTTTGAAGACCTGGTGCAGTACAACGACGGCTTCAAGACCAACCTGATCGGTACGCCGCAGCAGATTGCCGAGAGGATCGTCGCATTGAAAGCGGTGGGGGTTGATCTGGTCTTGGCGGGGTTCCTGCATTTTCAGGAAGAGGTGGAGTATTTCGGCCAGCGGGTGTTGCCTTTGGTGAGGGAACTGGAAGCCAAAGCGCAATCGGTACAAACCGCTGAAGTCGCCTGAACACCAAAAAACTGTGGGAGCTGGCTTGCCAGCGATAGTGGTCTGTCAGTCAACTCAGGTGTTGAATGTTCAATTGCTATCGCCAGCAAGCCAGCTCCCACAGGGATCAGGTCGATTTCAAGTTACAGACCCAGTTCCGACAACCCCGGATGATCATCCGGGCGCCGGCCCAGTGGCCAGTGGAACTTGCGTTCGCTTTCCTTGATCGGCATGTCGTTGATGCAGGCATAACGCTGGAACATCAGACCGTTGTCATCAAATTCCCAGTTCTCATTGCCGTATGAACGGAACCAGTTGCCCGAGTCGTCGTGCCATTCATAGGCGTAGCGCACGGCGATGCGGGTGTCGGAGTAGGCCCAGAGTTCCTTGATCAGGCGGTAGTCCAGTTCCTTGGCCCATTTGCGGGTCAGGAAACCTTTGGCTTCTTCGCGATTGTTGGCGAATTCGGCGCGGTTACGCCATTTGGTGTCCAGGGTGTAGGCCAGCGACACGCGCTCCGGGTCGCGGGAGTTCCAGCCATCCTCGGCCAGACGAACTTTTTCAATGGCGGATTCACGGTTGAACGGTGGCAATGGCGGACGAACTTCGGCTGCAGTAGACATGTTTGTCTCCCGATCTATTAACAGTTAAACAACGTGTCAGGCTTATTAAGGCGTTACAGGTCCAATAACTTTCGCGCCATGCATTGCGCATTATCGGCGGCACTGTGATCACCCATCACAAGCGCTATGGTAATGGCACCGTCAATCAGGATCAGCAGCTGTTTGGCCAGCAGTTGCGGGTCCTCGGCACCATGTTCGGTACACAGCTCGCACAGGTAGTCGAGCAGTTTCTGTTTGTGGTCTTTGGCGACCCTGCGAACCGGATCCTCGGGATCGCCGGTCTCGCCACTGGTATTGATGAAGGCACAGCCCCGGAAGCCTTCCGAAGCGAACCAGCCCTTGAGCACGGTAAACAGGTTGAGCAGGCGGTCGGCCGGGGTTTCGGCCTGATCGACGGCGCTTCTGTACCAGTGCATCCAGCGCACGTCGCGGCGTTGCAGGGCGGCGACGGTCAACTCCTCCTTGTTGGCGAAGTAGCGGTAGATACTCTTTCTGGAAACACCGGCGGTTTTCACCAGAAGATCCATGCCGGTGGCCGCGATGCCACTTTTGTAGATCAACTTTTCGGTGACATCCAGAATGATGTCTCGGGTCGTGTCGTTGCGTGTGATTTCGTTCATGTGGCGAACAGTAGAACGATCGTTCTCCTTGGTCAAGCAGTTATTTTATGATCGCTCACTTGATCGTTCCCATGCTCTGCGTGGGAATGCAGCCCGGGACGCTCCGCGTCCCTTCCAGAGCTGGAACGCGGAGCGTCCCTTTAGGCATTCCCACGCAGAGCATGGGAACGATCATTAAAGGAGCGTGGGAACGATCAATCAGGCGGGAAGACCCAAAGGAGTTGATGGTGTAAGCTCTCGGGTTCTTCGGATTCGACCCATTGCGAGCCCTATGCCGTTGCTTTTCAAACGCTCTCTGCTGCCCAAACTGCGCAGCTTTCCGCTGACCGCCGAGGCCGTGACGATCCTGCCCGGTGCCGCCGATTTCCGCCGTTGCCTGCTGGAGAAAATCGCCCAGGCGACCCAGCGCATCTACCTCGTCGCGCTTTATCTGCAAAACGACGAAGCCGGCCAGGAAATTCTCGATGCCTTGCACGCCGCCAAACTCAAGCGGCCCGAGCTTGAAATCGCGGTGGTCGTTGACTGGCTGCGGGCCCAGCGCGGCTTGATCGGGGCCGGCAAGCAGCCGGGCAACTCGGCGTGGTATCAGGAAATGACCCGCACCCACCAGAGCGTGGTGCCGGTTTACGGCGTGCCGGTGCAGACCCGCGAGCTGTTCGGCGTGCTGCACCTCAAAGGCTTCGTGATCGACGATTGCGTGGTCTACAGCGGTGCCAGCCTGAACAACGTCTACCTGCACAAGTTCGACAAGTACCGTTTCGACCGTTATCACGTGTTGCAGAGCCGCGAACTGGCGGATTCGATGCACCATCTGGTCAAGCACGGCCTGATCGAATCCAAAGCGGTGCATCGCCTCGATCTGCCGAACCTGCCAACCACCCGCAGCCTGCGTAACGACATCGGCGACCTGCGCAGCCGTCTCAAATATGCGGCGTACGACACCAGTGCCGGCAGCGCGGCGCATACCGGCCTGTCGGTCAGTCCGTTGCTCGGCGTGGGCAAGAACAACCCGCTGAACCGGGTGATTCTGGAACTGATCGCCAGCGCGCAGAAGCAACTGACCATCTGTACGCCGTACTTCAACCTGCCGCTGGGGGTGATCCGCGAGATCAACCGGGCGCTGGCGCGTGGCGTGAAGATCGACATCGTGGTCGGCGACAAGACCGCCAACGACTTCTACATCCCGCCGAGCGAGCCGTTCAAGGTGATCGCCGCGCTGCCGTATCTGTACGAGATCAGCCTGCGCCGCTTCGCCAAGCGGCATCAGCGCAACATCGACAGCGGCCAGTTGAACCTGCACCTGTGGCGTGAAGGCGACAACAGCTATCACCTCAAGGGTATGTGGATCGACCAGCGCTACACGCTGCTGACCGGCAACAACCTCAATCCGCGGGCGTTCCGTCTCGATCTGGAAAACGCCTTGCTGATCGATGACCCGAAAGGCGAGTGGCTTGAACCGCGCCGCGTGGAGCTGGAAAACATCTTCGAACACACCACGCGGATCGCACGTTTCCAGGATCTTGAAGCCCTGCCGGATTACCCGGCGGGCGTGGCCAAGTTCCTCAAGCGCGTGAGCCGGGTGCGGGTCGAGCGGTTGCTCTATCGCATTCTTTAAAACCGGTCCACAAAAAATCCCCCGAACGCAGCACGCGTCCGGGGGATTTTTTTATGCGCGGACTCAGTTCAGACCGAGCTTGCCACGCAGTGTCGACAGGTCTTCCGCCAGGGTATTAACCGGGCCGACCAGCGCCTTGCGGTCGTTGTCCTTCACCTTGTCGTAAGTCTCGAAACCACCGTCCCTGGTCTTGTACTTGGCCAGGATCTTGTCCACGGTCGCGAAGTTCTTGTCGACTTTGGCGACGAAGGCCTTGTCCTGTTTCTCGATCTGCGGACGGAACAGGTCGACGATTTTCTTCGCGCCGTCGATGTTGCCCTGGAAGTCGTACAGGTCGGTGTGGCTGTAACGATCCTCTTCACCGGAGATCTTGGTCGCGGCGACTTCTTCGAGCAGCGCAGCCGCGCCGCCGACGACTTTCTCCGGCGGGAAGGTCAGGCCGGCGACGCGGGTCTGCAGGTCTTTCACGTCCTTGTTCAGGCCATCGGCCAGGGCGTCGAGATCCTTGGTGCTCTTTTCCGAGAACAGCGAGTATTCGATGCGGTGGAAACCGGTGAAGTCTTCGGCTTTCACGCCTTGCTCGTGGTCGTCGACGCGGGAGTCGATGGACGCGTCGAGGTCACTGAACAGCTCGGCGATCGGCTCGATCGACTCATAAAAAACGCGGGTTGGCGCGTAGAGCTTTTGCGCGGTGGCCAGGTCGCCTTTTTTCACCGCGTCGGTGAACTGCTGCGTGTGGCTGGCCAATTCATCCAGTTGTTCGGTGACGTAAATCTTGTAGTCCGACACCGGCCCCACCAGATCCAGTGGCGCGGTCGCGGCGAACGCCGACAGCGAGGTGTTGAGCAAACCTAAGGTCAGCAATAACGCGAGTGGCGTCTTTTTCATGGGGGCGGCTCCTGTTGAATGCTATGCAGTTGTTTTTGGTTGAGTAGCGTCGAGCAGCGAACGACCGATGAAGTCCTTGTCGCCCGTGACACCCGGCAGGGTGAAGAAGTAACCGCCGCCGACCGGCTTGAGGTATTCCTCCAGCGGTTCGCCGTTTAGGCGGGTCTGCACGGTGATGAAACCTTTTTCCAGATCCGCCTGGTAACAGATGAACAGCAGGCCCATGTCGAGCTGGCCGTTCTTGTTCACGCCGTTGGAGTAGTTGAACGGCCGGCGCAGGATCAGGTTGGCCTGGCTCGCGGCGGTGCGCGGATTGGCCAGGCGAATGTGCGCGTCGAGCTTGGTCAGCTTGCCTTCCGGGTCCTTGCTGTAATCCGGGGCTTCGGTTTCATGGCTGGCGCCCATCGGCGCGCCGGTGGTTTTCACCCGGCCGATGATGCTTTCCTGTTCCTGCAACGGCGTGCGGTCCCAGCGTTCGACAAAGTTGCGGATGATCCGCACCGCCTGATAACTGCCATGGGCCGCCCAGGCCGGTTCGTCGCTGCCCGGTTGCACCCAGACAATGCGATCCATGGCCTTGCCGTCGTTGGAATCCGGGTTGGCCGAACCGTCGCGAAAACCCAGGAAATTACGCGCCGATTGCGCCGGCACGCCGGGCTTGGCCGGGGCTTGCGGCGGCACGCTGCCTTCCTGCTTCCAGCGCACCAGCAGCAGGTCCGGCAGGTTTTTCACGATGTCGCGCAGGGCGTGGATGTTGGTGTCGGCGGTGTTGGAGCAGAACTGCAGGCTCAAATCGCCGTGGCAGCAATCGGCTTCCAGCGCATCGTTGGGGAAACCGACCATGCGCACCAGACGCTTGGGTTTGGCGGCGGCGAGGCCGAAGCGCTCGTCGAACAAGGATTCGCCGACAGACACGGTGATGGTCAGGTTGTCCGGTGTCACCACCGGGCCGAGGATGCCGGAATCCGGTGGCGGCAACTTCTGATCGATCTGCGCCACCGGGCCGCCCTTCATCAGGAATGCGATGCGCTCGTTGAGGGTGCGGAACAGACGCTCCAGATCTTCACGGTCGCTGGCCAGCACATCGAACGACACCAGCATGCCGGCCGCCGGACGCGGGGTGACGATGCCAGTCTGGTGCACGCCATGGAAATCGTGGTGATCCTGGGTCTTGTCGCTGCTCGGCGCTTCGGTGACTTGCGCAGGCGCGGCGGCCATCGCCGGGCAGCTCAGGGCAGTACCGGCCAGTGCGACGCCGGCGGCGCCCATGCCCATCAGTACGCGGCGACGTTGCAGGTTGAAGTGTTCGGAATCGTTCATCGGTAGTCGTCTTCTGCTTACAGGCCGGAGAGGCCGAGGGCGGGGTCAATGGCGTCGAGGGCGTCGGCCAGGGCCTTGGCCTTGTCGGCGATCTGCTTGCGTTGCTCACCGTTGACGGTGTCGTAACTGGTGTAGCCGTCCTTGACCTTGAAACCGTTCAGCGTGGTATCGAAATCAGTCAGCGCACCGTCGATTTTCGGCAGCAGGTCGGCGGCGGATTTGCTCAGCAGCGGGCGCAGCAGTTCGACGACTTTGCGCGCGGTTTCCTGATTGGCCGCGAAGCCGTTGAGATCACTGTGACTGTAGCGTTCCTCTTCGCCGCTGGCGGCGCGCACGTCGGCGAGGGTGTTGAGGTTGCGCACGACGATTTCCACCAGTTGCTCCGGCGGCAGCGACTGGGCCAGCAGTTGTTGTTTCAGCGTGGTGACGTTGTCGAGCAAGCCTTGGGCAATCGGTGTCAGCCCGTCGAGTTTGCGTTGCTGGAACAGCGCGTATTCGAGACGGTGGAAACCGACGAAGGCCGGATCCTGCTCGCGTTTTTCGAAGTAATCGGCGCGGGCGTTGATGCTGTTGTCCAGCTCGGCCAGGCGTTGTGCGGCCGGGGCCAGACGCTGATACGCGGCGCGGGCCGGCAAATACAACGCCTGGGCCTGGGCCAGATCGCCGCTATCGATGGCTTGATTGAGCGCCGTCACGGCTTTGATCAGCGCGCTGCCCTGGCTGGCCAGGTAGACGCGGAACTCCGACAGCGGCCCGACGAAGGCAACCATCGACGGCTTGGCCTTGGCGGCGGCATCCGAGGCGGCGGTCGGCGTCACGTGCAGGGTGCCGCGCGGGTTGCTCAGCAGGCCACAGGTGATGGCGTAGTCGCCGGGTTGCAGGTTGGCGTTGATCACCTGGCTCAGGCCCGGCGCGATGTTCTCGCGCTCTTCGATCACCAGCACTCCGTCGAGAATTTCCCATTCCACTGCCCGGTCGGAGCGGTTGACGATGCGGAAGCTGGCGCGGCCGGCCGGAACGGTGAGGGCGTTCGGCTCGCAACTGTGCGGATGGATGTTGACCACCACTTCGTCACGGTTGTGCTGACGTTTGGCGGCGGCCATTTTCGAGGCGTAGTAGAACAGGCCGCCGGCGGCGATCATCACGACCACCGAACCGGCCACCGCCCAGCGCAAGGCGCGGGGAGGCGAGGCCTGAGGAGTATTAGGCTTTGACATGAAGGCCCTTATTGGCTGGAAACGGAAGACGATTGGGCAGCGGGTTTGGGTGCTGGCATGAAGAACATGACCAGCGCCACCAGCAGATAAATCAGGTACGCGCCGAGGGTGCTGACGGTCGGTGCATCCTGATAACCGAACATGCCGGCCAGCACCGAGCCCAGCGGGCCATCCATCGGCAGCGTCGCGCTGAAGTCGAAGAGCACGGTTTGCAGGTGGTTCCACACCCCGGCTTCATGCAGGGCCTGCACCGAGTTGGCGAGAATCCCGGCGGCGACCACGAGGATGAACAGCCCGGTCCAGCGGAAGAACGCCGACAGGTTCAGGCGCATGCTGCCGCTGTAGATCAGGAAGCCGACGATCACCGCCAGAATCAGGCCGAGCAGGGCGCCGATCGGCGCGGCCGGGCCTTCGCTCTGCTGGAACACGGCGAGCAGGAAGAACACGGTTTCCAGACCTTCCCGGGCGACGGCGAAAAACACCATGGCAATCAGCGCGATGACCTGATGCTTCGACGCGGTCAGCGCATGATCGAGGGAGGCTTGCAGTGAATGCTTGATCGAACGCGCCACCTTGCGCATCCAGAACACCATTGAACTGAGAATGCCCACGGCCACCAGCCCGACCACGCCTTCGAACAGTTCCTGCTGCTTTTGCGGGAATTCGGCGCTGACCAGTTCCAGGCCACCGCCGACCAGCAATGCCAGCGCGGCGGCGAGAAAAACCCCGATCCACACCGCCGGCATCCACTGGCCACGGCCGGTCTGTTGCAGGTAGCTGGCGATGATGCCAACGATCAGCGCGGCTTCGATGCCTTCGCGCAACATGATCAAAAAGGGAACGAGCATTCGGCGATCACTGTGTAACGAAATGAGGTTACAAGTTGTAACATAATGAAAGTCATTCTCACATGGCATTCATTGACATTTAGCTGAACCGGAGCTGAACGAGTCTGAACATCCACGCCACCGAGTCAGCTGCGCTAAGATGCCCGCCACTCGAACAACAACAGGATTGCGCGCGTTCCATGTCGGAAAAAGACACCATCGCCATTCAACTGGTGCGCGAAGCACTGCTGCAAAGTTGTGCTCCGGGCGTGGCCACGGACGAAGTCTTGAGCAAGGTCGGGATCGATCCGGCGTTGCTGGCCACCGATGACGCCCGTGTGCCGGCCAGCCAGTACGCGCGGTTATGGCGCCTTTTGGCCAGGCGCGGCGATGACGAATTCTTTGGCATGGACCCGCGCAAGCTGAAATCCGGCAGCCTGGAATTCCTCTGCCGCAGCGCCATGGCCCAGCCGAACCTGGCGGCCGGGCTGAGCACGGGGTTGAGTTTCCTGTCGTTGATGCTCGAGCGCCTGCCGGCGCAACTGGTGCATCAGCAGAGTCTGGCGGAGATCGTTTTGCTGGAAGACGACCCGGAACCGCGCCGCGCTTTCACCTATTTCACCTACTGGATGATCGTCCACGGCGTGGCGTGCTGGCTGGCGGGGCGGCGAATTCCGATCCTGGCCATCGAGCTGCGCTGCCCGGCGCCGGATTTTTGCGATGACTATCGGGTGATGTTCTCGGAAAACCTGCGCTTCGACCGGCCGCGCACGCGGATGATCTTCGCCGCTGACGTGCTGGATCTGCCGATCAAGCGCAGCGCCGAGGAATTGAAGCGCTTTCTGGCCCATGCCCCGGCCAACATTCTGGTGAAGTACCGCGACCCGGAAAGCCTTGCGAGCCGGATCAAGCAGGATCTGAGGCAATTATCCGCAGATAAGTGGCCGGAAACCGACGCGCTGGCCCAGCAGTTGTGCATGTCGGCCTCGACCCTGCGTCGGCGACTGGCCGAGGAAGGGCAGACTTATCAGGGCTTGAAGGACAGCGTGCGCAAGGAGCTGGCGATCACCTGGCTGGCCGAGCCTTCGATCAGTTTTGCCGAGATCGCCACGCGGCTGGGGTTTGCCGATGCGAGTTCGTTCTACAAGGCGTTTCGCAAGTGGTCGGGGACCAATCCGGGGCATTACCGCAGCTTGATTCTCAACGAAGCGGTCTGATCCACCACAGACTCACCGCCCACCGCCAACTCTCGTTCCCACGCTCTGCGTGGGAATGCAGCCCGGGACGCTCCGCGTCCCTTCCAGAGCTGGAACGCGGAGCGTCCCTTGAGGCATTCCCACGCAGAGCGTGGGAACGATCATCGCGGCACGGCGTGGGAGCGATCAAAGTCCGGAACCTTGGCCAAACCAGTCATCCACTTTGAGGGCTTTGACCATTGCCGCAGGCGGCGTGCGGCGCGAGTATTCCTCTGTTGTTTACGGTTCCCCAACCTAATAAGAACAGAGGGATTCTGGCAATGCGCGATTACTTGTCTGCCACCGCACAGTTTGATTATCAGCACACCGTGGACGCCGCACTCAGCGGCACGCTCGAGGCGCTCAACGCCTGCGTCGAATGTTGTGACCGACACGCGCTGCCGGGGCGCATTGCGCTGTTCTGGGAAGGCCGCGATGGCGCCAGTGCGACGTACACCTTCAGCGACCTGCAGGACAAAGCCGCGCGTTTCGCCAATTTCCTTCTCGCCCAGGGCGTGCAGAAGGGCGACAAGGTCGCCGGTCTGCTGCCGCGCAACATCGAACTGCTGATCACCGTGTTCGCCACCTGGCGCATCGGCGCGGTATATCAACCGCTGTTCACCGCGTTCGGCCCCAAAGCCCTCGAGCATCGCCTGAACAGCTCCGGCGCCAAAGTCGTGGTCACCGACGCCGCCAACCGATCAAAACTCAGCGAAGTCGCCGACTGTCCGACGCTGGTCACCGTTGGCGGTCCGAAAGGCCAGGGCATCGTTCGTGGCGATTTCAGTTTCTGGGCCGAGCTGCCCAATCATTCAAATGTCTGCGAACCGCTGATGCTGACCGGCGAAGACCCGTTCCTGCTGATGTTCACCTCGGGTACTACCGGCCCGTCGAAGGCGCTGTCGGTGCCGCTCAAGGCCATCGTCGCGTTCCAGAGTTACACCCGTGACGCCGTGGACCTGCGCCCGGAAGATGCGTTCTGGAACGTTGCCGATCCGGGCTGGGCCTACGGCATCTATTTCGGCGTCACCGGCCCGTTGTCGATGGGCCATCCGATCACGTTCTACGATGGCCCGTTCACCCTCGAAAGCACCTGCCGGGTGATCAACAAGTACGGCATCACCAACCTCACCGGTTCGCCCACCGCGTATCGCCTGCTGATTGCCGGCGGCGACGAGTTCGCCAAGTCGATCAAGGGCAAGCTGCGCATCGTCAGCAGCGCCGGCGAGCCGTTGAACCCGGAAGTGATCCGCTGGTTCGCCGATAACCTCGGCGTGGTCATTCACGACCACTACGGCCAGACCGAACTGGGCATGGTCCTGTGCAATCACCACGGCCTCGAACACCCGATCCACCTCGGCGCTGCCGGTTTCGCCTCGCCGGGCCATCGTATCGTGGTGCTTGACGAGCAAAACAACGAACTCGGCGTCGGCCAGCCCGGCATCCTCGCCATCGACCGCACACAGTCGCCGATGTGCTGGTTCGCCGGCTATGAAGGCGTGCCGACCAAGGCCTTCGTCGGCAATTACTACCTGAGCGGCGACACCGTCGAGTGGAACCCGGACGGCAGCATCAGCTTCGTCGGCCGCAGCGATGACGTGATCACCACTTCCGGCTATCGCGTCGGCCCGTTCGACGTGGAAAGCGCACTGATCGAACACCCGGCCGTGGTCGAGGCGGCGGTGGTTGGCAAACCCGATCCGGAGCGCACCGAACTGGTCAAAGCCTTTGTCGTGCTCAACCCGCAATACCGCGCCGAACCAGCGCTGGCCGAAGAATTGCGCCAACACGTGCGCAAGCGTCTGGCCGCGCACTCGTACCCCCGTGAAATCGAATTTGTCAGCGAGTTGCCGAAAACCCTAAGCGGCAAATTGCAGCGCTTTATCTTGCGCAACCAGGAAATCGCCAAGGCTCAAGAGGCCGCGGCGCACAACGTTTCAGCTTGAATCAGGAAGTCAGTCATGCAGATCGAGAACAAGGTTTTTATCGTCACCGGCGGCGCGTCCGGCCTGGGTGCCGCCACCGCTGAATTGCTGGTGAACGCCGGCGCCAAAGTGATGCTGGTGGACATGAACGCCGAAGCCGTTGCCGCCCAGGCCCAACGCCTGGGCGCGCAAAGCGTGGTGGCCGACATCAGCAACGAAGCCGCCGCCGAAGCCGCCGTGCAGGCGACCGTTAAAGCCTTCGGCAGCCTCAACGGGCTGGTGAACTGCGCCGGCATCGTTCGCGGCGAGAAGATTCTTGGCAAGAACGGCCCGCACGCCTTGTCCAGCTTCGCCCAGGTGATCAACGTCAACCTGATCGGCAGTTTCAACATGCTGCGTCTGGCAGCCGCTGCGATTGCCGAAAGCGAAGCCAACGCCGACGGCGAGCGTGGTGTGATCATCAACACCGCTTCCGTTGCGGCGTTCGACGGCCAGATCGGCCAGGCCGCGTATTCGGCGTCCAAAGGCGCCATCGCCAGCCTGACTCTGCCTGCCGCTCGTGAACTGGCGCGCTTCGGCATCCGCGTGATGACCATCGCCCCGGGCATCTTCGAAACCCCGATGATGGCCGGCATGACCCCGGAAGTGCGCGACTCGCTGGCCGCTGGTGTGCCGTTCCCGCCGCGCCTGGGCAAACCTGCCGAGTACGCCGCGCTGGTGCGGCATATCATTGAAAACAGCATGCTCAACGGCGAGGTGATCCGTCTCGACGGCGCCTTGCGCATGGCCGCCAAGTAAGGAGGATTTCCCATGACCATCTCCAACGATCCGATTGTCATCGTCAGCGCCGTCCGCACCCCGATGGGCGGTTTTCAGGGCGAACTGAAAAGCCTGACCGCGCCGCAACTGGGCGCCGCTGCAATCAAGGCGGCGGTTGAGCGTGCCGGTGTCGCCGCCGGTGTGGTCGATGAAGTGTTGTTCGGCTGCGTGTTGCCGGCCGGTCTCGGTCAGGCGCCTGCGCGTCAGGCTGCGCTGGGAGCCGGGCTGGACAAATCCACCCGTTGCACCACGGTCAACAAGATGTGCGGTTCGGGCATGGAAACCGCCATTCTGGCCCACGACATGCTGCTGGCCGGCAGCGCCGATGTGGTGATCGCCGGCGGCATGGAAAGCATGTCCAACGCGCCGTACCTGCTGGATCGCGCCCGTGCCGGTTACCGCATGGGCCACGGCCGGGTGCTGGATTCGATGTTCCTCGACGGCCTCGAAGACGCCTACGACAAGGGCCGCCTGATGGGCACCTTCGCCGAGGATTGCGCCGAAACCAACGACTTCAGCCGTGAAGCGCAGGACGCCTTCGCCATCGCCTCGACCACCCGTGCCCAGCAGGCGATCAAGGACGGCAGCTTCAAGGCCGAGATCGTTCCGCTGACCGTGACCGTTGGCAAAGAACAGGTTGTGATCAGCAACGACGAGCAGCCGCCAAAAGCCAAACTGGACAAGATCGCTTCGCTGAAACCGGCCTTCCGCGAGGGCGGCACCGTGACCGCTGCCAACTCCAGCTCGATCTCCGACGGCGCCGCTGCGCTGGTGCTGATGCGTCAGTCGCAAGCGCAGAAACAGGGTCTGAAACCGCTGGCGGTGATTCACGGCCACGCAGCCTTCGCTGACACCCCGGGCCTGTTCCCGGTGGCGCCGATTGGCGCGATCAAGAAGCTGATGAAGAAAACCGGCTGGTCGCTGGATCAGGTCGATCTGTTCGAAGTCAACGAAGCCTTCGCCGTGGTCGGCATGGCGGCGATGACCCACCTGGAAATCCCGCACGACAAGCTCAACATCCATGGCGGCGCCTGCGCCCTGGGCCACCCGATTGGCGCGTCCGGCGCGCGGATTCTGGTGACCTTGCTCTCGGCCCTGCGCCAGAAAGGCCTGAAACGCGGCGTCGCGGCGATCTGCATCGGCGGCGGGGAAGCCACGGCGATGGCTGTCGAGTGCGTCTGAACCCGAGTTAAGGATTTGCCATGATTCCCAATGACGACCAACAACAAATCCGCGACATGGCCCGGCAGTTTGCCGAGGAACGGCTCAAACCGTTCGCCGCCGAGTGGGATCGCGAGCACCGCTTTCCGAAAGAAGCCATCGGCGAAATGGCCGGGCTGGGCTTCTTCGGCATGCTGGTGCCGGAGCAGTGGGGCGGTTGCGACACCGGTTACCTGGCCTACGCCATGGCCCTGGAAGAAATCGCCGCCGGCGACGGCGCCTGCTCGACGATCATGAGCGTGCACAACTCGGTGGGTTGCGTGCCGATCCTCAAGTTCGGCAACGACGACCAGCGCGAACGCTTCCTCAAGCCGCTGGCCAGCGGCGAGATGCTCGGCGCGTTCGCGTTGACCGAACCCCAGGCCGGTTCCGATGCCAGCAGCCTGAAAACCCGCGCTCGGCTGGAAGGCGATCACTATGTGCTCAACGGCTGCAAACAGTTCATCACTTCCGGGCAGAACGCCGGGATCGTGATCGTGTTTGCCGTGACTGATCCGAGTGCCGGCAAGCGCGGGATCAGCGCGTTCATCGTGCCGACCGACTCGCCGGGCTACAAAGTCGCCCGCGTCGAAGACAAGCTCGGCCAGCACGCCTCGGACACCTGCCAGATTCTGTTCGAAGACGTGAAAGTGCCGGTAGCCAACCGGTTGGGCGAGGAGGGCGAGGGCTACAAGATCGCCCTGGCCAACCTCGAAGGCGGGCGCGTCGGCATCGCTTCGCAATCGGTGGGCATGGCCCGCGCCGCGTTCGAAGCGGCCCGCGATTACGCCCGTGAACGTGACACTTTCGGCAAGCCGATCATCGAGCATCAGGCCGTGGCGTTCCGCTTGGCGGACATGGCGACCCAGATCGCCGTGGCACGGCAGATGGTGCATTACGCCGCCGCCCTGCGCGACAGCGGTCAGCCGGCACTGGTCGAGGCGTCGATGGCCAAACTGTTCGCCTCGGAAATGGCCGAGAAGGTCTGCTCGATGGCATTGCAAACCCTCGGCGGTTACGGTTACCTCAACGACTTCCCGCTGGAGCGCATCTACCGCGACGTGCGGGTCTGCCAGATCTACGAAGGCACCAGCGACATTCAGCGCATGGTCATTTCGCGCAATCTTTGAAAAGGAATCTGCACATGAGTTACGAAACGATTTTGCTGGAAACCCATGGCCGCGTCGGCCTGATCACCCTCAATCGCCCGCAGGCGCTGAATGCCCTCAACGCGCAACTGGTCAGCGAAGTGAATCGCGCGCTCGATGGGTTTGAAGCCGACGCGAACATCGGCTGCATCGTCATCACCGGCTCGACCAAAGCCTTTGCCGCCGGCGCCGACATCAAGGAAATGGCCGATCTGACCTACCCGCAGATCTACATGGACGACCTGTTCAGCGACAGCGATCGCGTGGCCAACCGGCGCAAGCCGATCATCGCCGCGGTCAACGGTTTTGCCCTCGGCGGCGGCTGTGAGCTGGCGCTGATGTGCGACTTCATCCTGGCCGGCGACAACGCCAAATTCGGCCAGCCGGAAATCAACCTCGGCGTGCTGCCGGGCATGGGCGGCACCCAGCGCCTGACCCGCGCGGTGGGCAAGGCCAAGGCCATGGAAATGTGCCTGAGCGGCCGCATGATCGACGCGGTGGAAGCCGAACGCTGCGGCATCGTCGCGCGGATCGTGCCGAGTGCCGAGTTGCTGGACGAAGCGCTGAAAGTCGCGGCGGTGATCGCCAGCAAATCGCTGCCGATTACGATGATGGTCAAGGAAAGCGTCAACCGCGCGTTTGAAGTGAATCTGACTGAAGGCGTGCGCTTCGAACGCCGCGTGTTCCATGCGGCGTTTGCAACGCAGGATCAGAAGGAAGGGATGGCGGCGTTTGTGGCCAAGCGGCCTGCCGAGTTCCAGGGCAAGTAACGCGGCGTATTCACTGACGCCATCGCTGGCAAGCCAGCTCCCACATTGGATCTGAGGTTTACACCAATCTCTGTGGGAGCTGGCTTGCCAGCGATGCTTTTGCCTTTTAGAGCTGATAGTTCTTCAACTCCCGAGCAATCACCATCCGCTGTATCTCGCTCGACCCCTCGTAAATCTGGGTAATCCGCGCATCCCGGTAGTACTTCTCAACCGGGTAATCCTCCAGATACCCATACCCGCCATGAATCTGAATCGCTGACGAGCACACCTTCTCGGCCATTTCCGAAGCAAACAGCTTGGCCTGTGAAGCCTCCGACAGACACGGCTTACCCGCCGTCCTCAGCCGCGCCGCGTGCAGGATCATCAAGCGTGCTGCGTTGATCTGCATCTGCATGTCCGCCAGCAGGTTGGCGATGCTCTGGTGCTCGACAATCGCCTTGCCGAACTGCACCCGATCACGGGCGTAACCCAGTGCAGCTTCAAACGCCGCACGGGCGATGCCCAATGCTTGCGCGGCGATACCGATACGTCCGCCTTCCAGGTTGGAAAGGGCAATCGCCAGACCTTTACCGCGTTCACCCAGCAGATTGGCTTCGGGAATGCTGCAGTTGTTCAGGGTCACCGCGCAAGTGTCGGAGGCGCGGATGCCCATCTTGTGTTCGGTGCGATCAACGATGAAACCCGGCGTATCGGTCGGCACCAGAAACGCCGAGATCCCGCGCTTGCCCAGATCCGGATCGGTCACCGCAAACACGATCGCCAGTTTCGCCCGCTTGCCATTGCTGACAAATTGCTTGGCGCCGTTGATTACCCATTGGCCGTCGCGCAGTTCGGCGCGGGTGCGCAGGTTGTGTGCTTCGGAGCCGGCCTGGGGCTCGGTCAGGCAGAAGCAGCCGATCACCGCACCGCTGGCCAGATCCGCCAGCCAGGTCTGTTTCTGTTCTTCGCTGCCGTAATTGAGCACCGGCCCGCAGCCCACCGAGTTGTGGATGCTCATGAAGGCGCCGGTGGCGCCGTCGCCGGCGGAAATCTCTTCCACCGCCAACGCATAGGCCACGTAGTCGACGTAAGTGCCGCCCCATTCCTCCGGCACCACCATGCCCAGCAGGCCGAGTTCGCCCATCTTCGCCACCAGACCGTCATCGATCCAGCCGGCCTTTTCCCAGGCTTGCGCGTGGGGGGCGATTTCGCCACGGGCAAAGTCCCGGGCCATGTCGCGGATCATTACCTGGTCTTCAGTCAATTCGAGATCGTGCATGGCTCAGCTCCCGCTCTCAGCGAAACCGTGGAAGAAACTCGCGACCTGTTCGGCGTGCAGTGCAGCCAGGGTCGGCGGATTCCAGCGTGGTGATTTGTCTTTGTCGATCAGCAAGGCGCGGACGCCTTCGATCAGGTCGCCGCGTTCGAACCATTGGCGATCCAGATGCAGTTCGAGGGCGAAGCAGTGTTCCAGGCTCAGGTGGCGGCCGCGACGCAGCATTTCCAGGGTCACGCCCATGGCCAGCGGCGAGCGAGTTTCCAGCAGGTCGGCGGTGGTGGTCGCCCATTCATGGCTGTCGGCGACGGTCACGGCGCGCAGTTGCTCGACAATGCTCGGCACGTCCGGCAACGCGAAGAAGTGGTCGATGGCCGGGCGCAAGGCTTCCAGCGGCGCATCCGGCAGGGTTTGCACGGCGTGGCGGGCCAGCAGGTTTTGCAGGTCTTTAAGCGGCGTGTCGTGCCACTCCAGGTGATCGAGTTGTTCGTCGAGGATGCCGAGTTTGCTGCTGTCCAGATACCAGTCGGCCAGCCCGCAATACAGCGCATCCGCCGCACGGATCTGCACGCCGCTGACGCCCAGATAAATCCCCAGCTCGCCGGCAATCCGTGGCAGGAAATAACTGCCACCGACATCCGGGAAATACCCGATCGCCACTTCCGGCATCGCCAGACGGCTCTTCTCGGTGACCACCCGCAGATCGGCGCCTTGCACCAGACCCATGCCGCCGCCGAGGACGAAACCGTCCATCAGCGCCAGCACCGGTTTGCGGTAATGGTGGATCGTCAGGTCGAGGGCGTATTCCTCGACGAAGAAATCTTCGTGCAGCGTGTCGCCGCTTTTGTGGCTGTCGTACAGGGATCGAATGTCGCCACCGGCACAGAAGGCTTTCTCGCCAGCACCGCGCAGCACGACCGCGTGGATATCGGCATCGGCGGCCCAGGCGTCCAGGTGTTGCTGGAGCTGGCGCACCATGTCGAGGGTCAGGGCATTGAGGCCGGCGGGGCGGTTGAGGGTCAGATGACCGATGTGATTGCGAACCTCGGCCAGCACTTCGTGCGGCGTGGCATCCATGGACGAAGTCCGCGGGGATGAAGCCTGAGCAGTCATCACTAACTCCCTGCTTTTATTGTCTTTATTCGAGAAGCTCGCGCGCGAGCGTTACCGGATCGTAACAGTGCAAATTTGCCGTGTACAACGGGGATATGTGCATGGGGTGTCTGCATTTTTGCCTTGTCTGGAAAGCGGCTTGCAGACGCTGACTCGAGTCCCTTTCATTACTCTGCGCGAAGCTGTGCCTGAAGGGTTCGGGCGCAAAGCAGCAGTGCTCGTCGGGCCTCATCATGGGCGGCCGGGTAGTTCATGAAACCGTGGCGCATCCCTGAAAACTCTTTGTGTTCGACAGTGACACCCGCGGCCCGCAGTTGCGCAGCGTAAGCACGGCCTTCATCGCGCAGGACATCAAGTCCGCAGGTGATGATCATTGTCCGGGGCAATCCATGCAGCGAGTCACTGAGCAGGGGCGACAGCCGTGTATCCACGCGCGATGTTCCGGGTGGCAGGTATTGGCCGAGGTACCATTCGAGCAGGTCGACAGTCAGTCCATATCCTTGCCCGAATCTCGTGTGGGAGCGGCGGCGAGTGTGACAGTCGAGCAAAGGGTAAAGCAGCAGTTGAAAGCATATACATGGCTTGTCACATTTAGCGTCGCGCTGGCTGATGACGGCGGCCATCCCGCCTCCTGAACCACCCCCTGCGACTGCAATGCTTGAAGTATCCAGCTTGCAATCGGCGCCTTGACGTGTCACCCACTTGAAAGCTGTCCAGCAGTCTTCCAGAGCTGTCGGAAACAAGTGTTCCGGAGGGCGGGCGTAATCAACGGCGACGACGGCGCAACCAGCCCACTCACACATCAACCGACAGAACCCGTCATGCGTGTCCAGGTCTCCCGTGACCCAACCACCGCCATGGAAGAAAACCAGCACGGGAAACGGCCCCTTGCCTGGTGGCGCGTAGAGACGCAGCGGCAGTGACCGGCCATGGCTTTCGATCGCCAGATCATGAACGCAGGTGACTTGCGCCTGACGCAACGCCGATCTGGCGTCCTCTACAGTCAACGAGGTTTCATCCACGGCCGCAGCCCTTGCCCGAACGGGCCTCTGCCTCGATCTCGATAACGTATTCAGGGCTGACCAGTCGAGAGACTTCCAGCAACATTGTCGTCGGTGGATGCCCTTCGAAAAACGCTTTGTGCGCCCGCGCGATTTCTGGCAAGAGATCCATGTTGGTGGTGTACATGCGCGTGGCAATGATGCGGGTACGATCCTCACCCAGTTGCTTTAGCGCCTGTTCGATGATTTTCAGACATCGCCGTGTCTGGGCATAGGCATCGCCGGGTTTGAAGGGCTTGCCGTTCTTGCGAAATGCCACCGTACCTCCGACCAGAATAGTGTTACCAGCCTTCACGGCTCTGCAGTAACCGGCAAGGCGTTCCCAAGGTGCTCCGGAATAAACACGTTTGAATTTCATGGTTCAGACTCCTGTTCCCAGATCGACCGGAAGCGTCTTCAACCCCCGGAACTGCAGGTTGCTGTTGCGCCACGTGGCAGGCCGCCGCGCGATGAGGTGCAAGTGGGGGAAGCGTTTCAACAGCGAGCTGAATACAATCTCGGCCTCAAGTCTGAACAGCGCCGTGCCCATGCAGAAATGTTCACCTCTTCCAAACGTCAGGTGCTCGTTCTTCGCACGACGAATGTCGAATTTGTCGGGATCGGGGAATTTTTCCGGATCACGATTGGCGGAGGCCCGGATCAGGTAAACCAGCTGTCCTTTTTTCATCGTGACGTCATCGATGGTGACGTCTTCCATCAGCAACCGATGGCTCAGGGAGCCGGCAGGATCGAAGCGCAGCATTTCTTCAATGAAGGAGCCGATCAATGTCGGGTCTGCCAACAGGGCTTCGAGTTGTTGGGGATGCTTCAGTAAATGCAACAGGCCGAGGCATAGCTGGTCTGCGCTGGTGGTATAACCCGCCACCAGAATGAACACGATCTGTGCCAGCACTTCATCAAGACTGGCGTCGCTGTTCTGGCCACTCTCCAGTACCCGGCTCACGAGATCATTCCTGGGTTGCCTGCGCCGTTGTTCAATGAGCTCAGCGAAAAAGGCGTACATTTCCTTGATGCCTTCCAGAGCCTGGTCCGGCCCCTGATCCGCGTCCTGGCTGCCGCCTAGAAACATGACGATGTCTCGTGTCCAGCGGCGAAGCCTCAATGCCTCGTCATCCTTCATGCCGTAAAGCCTGGCCAGAATCAGGGCGGGGACCCGGTCGAAGAGCGCGGTCTTCAAATCGGTCTGTCCGTGCAGGCGGGACAGCTCTCGATCAGTGATGTCTTGAATGATTGTCCGCAAGGCCTCGATGGAGCGAGGGGTGAAGGCATTGCCCAGCAAGTGGCGACTGGCCTTGTGAGTATCGCCATCCTGGGAATACATCCACCTGGACGCCAGCTTGATGAATTCGTTCAGATGCGTGCGCTTGTTTTCAGGTACACGTGCGTTGATCAGTTGTTGCATGCGGTTTGAAGAAAATCGTCGGGAATCGGCCTGTGCGGCGATGACATCGCAATAACGGGTCAAAAACCAGGCCTGTAAGTGTTCGCACCAGTACACCGGCTGATGTTTTCGCAGCCACGTATACGCCCGGTAAGGGTTACGAATCGTGTTGCGGTTCGAGAAGTCCGGCTTGTTGTCGTACAGCGGTTTTGTGAAGTGCTTTACGTAGTTCTTTTTGTCGATGGGGGCCCTGACCAGCTCTGACGGCGGTTTGAGCAGCTTGTTTAACAAGATCAGTTGAGCTTCGGTGGCGTTCTGCTCCAGCTTGGTGCTGGCAACAAGCTCCCATTCGTAAAGTTTCGGCGAAAAGACGTGGACGATGTCTTCGAATATCTCGGATGACACGAGCGGATGGTGTTTACCCTCATTGATGATCAGATCCAGCGCTCGAGCATAGGTGAGCGCAACCGCCTGGCGATGGGAAAAATCGCCGGCACGGCGACACTGATCGACAATCAGCGATTCAATTCGCTGGGCGATGTTCTCGTTGGCAAATCGTGGCCGGTTGATGGCGTCCCGTGCAACCTGACAGCACAGGATGTTGTTATCGCCCGCGAAGGTGGTGCTGATGCCGTGATCCATGACCAAAGTGACAATTCGGTTGTGATGGTGGAAGCCTTGCGAACCACAAAGCTCCCTGCATGCACTCATGACTTCGAGCCCCAGCCAGGTGCCGACACTTTTGACGACAGCGGCGAGAATATGCAGCTCCTTTCGCCGTGCTGGCTGATGCCAGCACGCTTCGAACCGCGACAGAACCGCCTGCTCCAGCAACTTCAGGGCCAATACCTTAAGTTGTTCGGCATACAGCCGTTGTCGGAAAAGTGCCTTGGTCAGGAGAGACTGGCTTCCCTCGTTCCCCTTGACCAGGCGATGGCAAGCGAAACGGTACGCCAGATAAACACACATGCTGGCGGCACCACGGGCGCCAGCGATGAGGAACAGGCGCTCCTGGATGAATGTCTGCATAGCGCTTTTCAGGCGATCCTTTGGCGGGATCTCACTGCTGAAAACGCCTTGCGCAGAAAACCTGGCATAGTGTTGCATCAGTGCGTCGAGTGGCAGCTTCATGTTGCAAAAACGGATGCCGGCAACTTGATTGGCGTGAATCCCTCCCTTGGGATCGCAGGTGGTGATCCTGACACCTGGCAGGAGCGGGCCATTCTCTTCCTCGCGAATTCGTACCCGAAACCAGTGCAAGCCCTCATCCACACCCTTGACGATCAGACGTCCCAGCACCATGACCACCACCGCCGCGTGCAATGCGTTGCCTATCCAGAACTTGCAGGACTGCGGCGTGGGTGAGTTCAAAATCAGGCAATGTTTGTGTGGGTCGTAGTTGATCGTGGTTTGCAGGTTAGCCACATCGGAGCCGCTGGCGATCTCCGTGCAACCAAAGGCGTAAACCGCTTTCAGTTGGCAGATTTCCTGGTGGTACTGCGCAATCTGGTGCTGACTGCCGTGTGCAAAAAATGCGTCGCCGGCAATGAAGTGGTCGACGATGCAGGCAAGCAGGGAGTAATCCACGGCACCGATCAATGCTGCACGTTCAAGCATCAACCGGAATTCAGACTGACGGGGTTGGCTCAGCCACATGGCATTGGTCATGAGACCGTTGCCGATGATTGCGCGCATCCGATCGATATTCAGATCCATGTATTCGCGCAGAGACACGCGATGGCGCTTTTCGGGGTCGAACAGGGGCTTTTGCAGCAACTTCAGCAATGGGTCGCTCATGAAACGGTCCTCTCGCAGATTTCGAAACCATGGATTCGAAAACCACCAGATTCACGGAGCTGGCGAAAAACACACGTGCCCGCATGCTACAGGCGGGGCATTTGGGCGGACTGCTGGTTACGCAGAAATGCGGTGTTTGAGGAAAGTAACGTTTCAGTCAAAGCGCAAAGCCAGCTCGCTTCTCAACAACGTTGAGCGTTTTTCCATAGCCAGACTACCGATGTCATCGCTACTGGACATTACAGCGGGCCAGACTTCCAAGTGAAAGGCAGACAAATCTGTGCGGTACAAAGCTGAAAGGTAGTCGTTGGTCATGTCTTGGCAAGGGCGTTCGACAACCTTCGGTCGGATCACGTATTACCTGCGACCACCCAGCACTTCACCAATGCTCCGCCGCTTGGCGTGCCGTTCACTGGCATGAATCAACTGTTCCAGATCCTCCGGCGTGACATCGATAAACGCCTCCATGTCCGCCAGTGCCAGTTTCAGATCCTCGGCCGTAATGGACTGAATATCCACCGGCGCCACGGCCGGCGCCGGTTCGGCGGGGCGTTTCGGGTAGCGGATGCGGGTGAGGTTGTTGTAGGCCAGTGCGGCCAGCAGCAGGCAGGCGGCGCTGAGCATCACCGGTTCCAGGGCTTTCCAGTCCATGGCGATGGTCATCGGGTCGGCCAGCACCATGGTCAACGCGACGGCGCCGGCCGGTGGGTGCAGGCAGCGCAGCCAGCACATCAGGATCAGTGCCATGCCCGCCGCCAGGCACGCGCTGCCGAGGGTTCGGCCGAGGACGTGGGCCACCAGCAACGCGACCACGCCTGCACACAGGTAGCCGCCGATGATCGACCACGGCTGGGCGAGGGCGCCGGAGGACACCGCGAACAGCAACACCGCCGAGGCGCCCAGCGGGCCGATCAAGTGGTGAGCCACTTCAATGCCGAACACCTGACTGCACGCCCATACGCTGAACAACGTGCCCAGCGCCATGCCGATGGCGGCGCGGCTCCATTCGGTGGGGCGGGTGTTGATGGCGGCGGGCAACCAGCGAGCGAGCATGCAGAATCGATCCTTTGCGAAATTCAGGGCAAAAAAAAGGACTTGTCCGTAAGCGCGGAAAGTCCTTCGAAGTGTTCCAACTATTGGGGGAGGAACGCGCACAGTGTGCCAATCAATCACGATGCTGACAAATTCATATAAATGCAGTTTCAGTGCATTATTTGTGAAGTAAAGCCACGCGCCGCCCGCTCATGAAACACAGGAAGCCGCCCATCGCCGTCAGTGCGCTGAGGGCGTAGAACATGGTCGGCGCCGGCGTGTGCATCAGCAGGAAACCGCAGATCACCGGGCTCAGCGCGCCGCCCAGCGCCGCGAGGTTCTGCGCGCCGTAATAGCTGCCGCGCAGTTCTTCCGGGGCCAGGGTGTCGACGAACAGGAATTCCGACGGGTAAATGATCATCTCGCCGAGGGTGAAGATGAACATCGCGATGCACCAGCTCACCAAGCTGTCGGCCAGGCTGAAACCAATCAAACCGAGGATGAACAGGCTGGTACCGGCGGCGATCCAGTAGCGCAGTTTCTCCCGGTTGAGGAAGCGGCCGATCTGGTACTGCAACAGGATTACCGCGATGGCGTTGCAGGCGAGCAGGGCGGCCATGGTTTGCAACGCGCGCTGCGAATCCTCGACCACCAGCAGGTATTGCGACAGGTACAACGTGAAACGCCCGTGAACCACGGTGCTGAGCAGGCAGCCGCAGGTGAACATGATCAACGTGCGGTCGTTTTTCAGGGTGATCAGGGTTTTCAGAAAGCTTTGCGGCTGGCCGATGGCGGCGACCGGGCTGGCATCCTTGGGAATCCCGATCATCAGGAAGATGCTGCCGAAAGCAATGCCGGCGGCTATCAGGAACGGCGCAATCGGGTAGACCCCGGCGATGACCACGCCGAGCATCGGGCCCGTGGCGTAGCCGATGTTGGTTAGCGTGTAGCGCAGGGAAAACGCCTTGGCCCGCTGACCCATGGGCAGGTTTTCACTGAGGATCGCCTTGGAGCCGATCAGGAACAACGCCGAGGCGGTTTCAGTGATGACCAGGGTGGCGGTCGTCAGGTACAGGTCTTTGGCGAAGGTCAGCAGTACGAAGCCGATGGCGCTGGAGAGCATTGCCAGAATCAGCAACCGGCGCTTCTCGAGCCGGTCGATGATGTAGCCGCCGTAAAGCGCAAGCAGGGTGGCGATGAACACCGCGATGCCCAGCAACAACCCGACGTCCTGTTGGTTGAGGCCGAGCTTGTTACTCAGGAACAAGGTGAGCAACGGACTGGTGATGGCGCGGCTGACGACGATGGTCAGCGAGACGATCATCAGGCGGCGGATAACGAGCGAGTAGGTGGCCACGGAAAATCAAATGTCCTTATTCAGATAGTATTTTGCTCGACTGGAAACCGCGTGGCCTCATCGCTGGCAAGTCGAATCGTCGCACCGCAGCTCCCACAGGATATTTCGGTGAACACAGATGCTGTGTACGAAACAAAATCCTGTGGGAGCTGGCTTGCCAGCGATGAGGCCAGTTCAAACGACACATTCATTCCATCAGCCACCGTTCCAGACCAGCCACCGAATCCAGCGTATCGAGCCGCCGCAGTTGATCGAGCAAGACTTCGGCCGTTTCCTGCGCCAACACCCGCAACGCCAGACTGAAAAACTTCTCCTCCAGCGTCGCCTCGCTCAGCGGATTGCCCGGCGCGCCCAGCGGAATCTCGACACACAGACTCGCCTCACGCCCGTCGCGGGTTCGCACGACGACCACCGGCTCGCCATCCTCCGACAGTCGCTCATCCACTTCAAGGCGAATGCGCGTCAGCCAGTGGGCAATGGGCGGATCGTTGCGCGGCTGTTCGTCGTAAGCCTCCAATCGGCAATGACCGTGCACCAGTCGCGCGGCGAGGGCGTAGGGCAGGCTCATCTGCGCAGCGGCCAGACTGCGGGTGTCGCGGCCGCCGCACATGTCGAGCAGAAACCCGCACAGGTTGACCTGCACGTCCTCCACCTGATCCGCGCTGACCTGCAATTGCTCCAGCAACAATCCGAGTGCATCGATGGACGAATGGGTGCCACGACATGCGGCGTAGGGTTTGATCGAACAGCGCGCGAGTTTCCACACCTGGCCCAATTCGGCATCCAGCGCATCCGGTTGCGAGCTGCCCGGTGCGAGGGTTTTGAGAAATCCACCCCAGACATCCTCGAACAACACCGACGGCCCGCTGACGCCTTCGCGGGCAAAACGCGCGGCGAGCAAGCCACCCTCGGCCGCCCGGCCACTGTGCAGTTTCTTGCTTTGCGAACCGTCATGGATGAACGCCCACAACCCACCGCTGAAACTGCCAGCGATGCCCAGCGTCGACACGGTTTGCCCGACATCCAGTGTAAATATCCGCGCACAGGCCGCCGCCGCGCCGAACACGCCGCAAGTGGCGGTGGAATGCCAGCCGGCGCCGTTGTGCGCCGAATAACTGCCGCAGGCTTCCAGCACCCGCCGGCCGATTTCGTAGCCGATCACCACGGAGGTGATGAACTCACGACCGTCCACCGCCCGATCCACCAGCGACAGCGCGGCCATCACCGCCGGCAGCACTACCGCGCCGGAGTGATCGCACCCGCCGGTGTCGTCCAGCTCCAGCGCGTGGGCGGCGATGCCGTTGAGCAACGCCGCATGCCCCGCACCGACGCGCAACGACGAACCCCAGACCAGCGCGGTGCCCGGCTCGGCGCCGAACACCTGCCGCGCCTGAAGCGCCACCGCACTGTCGGCCCCGGCCAGTGCTGCACCAAAGGTGTCGAGAATGTGCCGCTTGGCCTGTTCCACCAACGCTGGCGGCAGATCTTCAAACCGCGTTTCGACGCAAAACCGCGCCAGCCGCTGCATGCGTTCCGTCATTCGAGGTAGTCCCGATAATGGCGCTCATACACCGACGCCGGATGATCCTGCGCGACCGGCGCCGCCGTTTGCGCCCACCACTGCGCGACTTCGGCACCGGTGGCGATCCACACGTCGTCGTGTTGCTGAATGCCCTGTAGCAATTCGCGCAACACGCCGATGCGCCCGGGCGTAGCGATGATTTCCGGGTGCAGGCGCAGCACATAGCACAGGCCGAAACGGTGGAATCCGGCGAAGTCCATTTGCAGGTTGCCCAGGGTGTGGCTGTAAGAGGCGATCCGCGATTGCGCCGGCGGCACGGCCGGGCTCAGGTTGAAGGCGAAGTAAGGCTCGTCTTCCAGTTCGTAATGCAGCGGCAGCTCGACCACTTCCGGCGCCGTCGGATGCAAGAACGGCAGGTCATCGCCACGCCAAGATGACGACCAGAGAATGCCGTGATCTTTCAAGGCTTCGATGAAGCCCGGCGCGCCGTTACCCGCAGGAATCCGGAACCCGGTGGGATGCACGCCGGTTAATGTTTTCAGCGCTGCACAACCCTTGGCGACTTCCGCGCTCTGCGCCGGCAGATCCAGCGTGTCGTAATCCTGGTGGCGGTAACCGGCGCAGGCGATTTCATGGCCGTCAGCCTGAATCGCGGTGATCTGCTGCGGGTTTTCCTCGGCGACAATGCCGGGCACGAACCAGCTGCTGCGCACCCCGAGTGCCCTGAACAGGCCGAGCAATCGCTCGACGCCGCGTTGGGTGCCGTAGCGCCACACCGACAGTGTCTTGTCGCGCCCGGCGACTTCTGGGGCCTGAGTGAGAATGCCGTGGATGTCGTTGTAATCGACGGTCAGCACCACCGCGCAGCGTTTGCCGGCGGGCCAGAGTTTGCTGGAGTCAGCCATGGTGATGCTCCTTCAGCCACCAGCGGGCAACGTCGCGGCACGTGGCGAACCACACGTCATCGCGCTGGCGCATGTGTTCGAAGAGTTTCTCCAGCAACAGGATGCGCCCCGGTTTGCCGGTGATTTTCGGGTGGAACAGGGTGGTCAGGCACAGGCCTTCGTCCATCGCCCCGTCGTACTCGCGCTGCCAGTTGTCGAGGGTCAGCTCGTAGCTGGCGGTGCGGTCGAGGCCGGACGGGAAGTTCGGTGCGCGGGTGTAGGCGAGGGAGGCGTAGTCATCCATTTCCCAGCGGCCGGGGATTTCCACCAGCGGGGTGTCGTGGCCGGGGACGTTGACCAGGTATGGGCGATCATCGCCGCGCATGCTGCTGGAATAGATGACGCCGTTGTCGGCCAGCATCGCCGGGGTTTCGGCGCGCCAGTCGCCGGAAGGGGTGCGAAAGCCCTCGGCGCGGATGTGCAGGTATTGCCAGAACACGTCGCGGGATTTGTTCATCACGGCCTGCTGCTGGTCCAGCGTCAGGGCGTAGAAGGATTCGTGTTTGTAGCCGTGGTAGGCGACTTCATGACCGCGCTCGACGATGGCCTGGCACTGTTTCGGCCAGTTTTCCACGACCCAGGCGGGAACGAAGAAGGTGGTCGGGATCTTGAAGGCGTCGAGCAGGTCGAGCAGGCGGGGCAGGGCGCGGTAGGGGCCGTAGCCGCCGAAGCCGAAGTATTCGGGTTTGTGCCAGATCGAGTTGTTGAGCATGGCGTCGCCGGTCGGGCCGTCGAGGTCGAAGGCCAGGGCGAGGCAGGCTTTGTGCTGGTCGGGCCAGGTGGGTTGCAAGGAGGACATCGATAACTCTCCAACTGTTCACGACCCCTGTGGGAGCTGGCTTGCCAGCGATGAGGCCGGTACATTCAACATTGATGTCGACTGATCGAGCGCCATCGCGGGCAAGCCCGCTCCCACAGAGGAACCAGTTACTTGCCGGCGTTAATGGTCACGTCCTTGATCGCACCCAGCTCCAGATCCCACTTCTTCAGGATCGCGCCATAGCTGCCGTCATCCACCATGCTCTGCAACGCCACTTTCACCGCTTCACTCAGCTCCGGCTTCTTCTTGCTCACACCCAACCCGGTGAACTGCACGGAGATCGGCTGGCCGACCGTCTTGTACATGTCCTTTTCCTGAGTCTTGAGGTACGACAGGGTTTCGCTGCCCTGCATCGCCGCATCGATGCGGCTCTGGCGCAGTTGCGCACGGGCGTCGGCCGAGCCTTCGGTGCCGATCACGTTGATTGCAGGCTTGCCTGCGGCTTCACAGTTTTCCTTGCTCCACGCAGCGATTTCCGCCGGGAAGGTGGTGCGGCGGCTGGTGCCGACTTTCTTGCCGCACAGGTCGATGATCTCGTTGGTCGCCGCGTTCTTCTGCAAGGTGTAGAACTGCGGGCCGCTGGTGAAATAGTCGACGAAGGTCACGCTGGCCTGACGCTCGGCGGTGTCGGTCATGCCCGACAGAACCATGTCCACGCGCTCGGTGGTCAGGGCGTTGATCATTTGCTCGAAGCCGGTTTCCTGCCACTTGATCTTCACCCCGAGGCGTTCGGCCAGGGCGTTGCCCAGGTCGTAGTCAAGGCCGGTGAGCTTGTTGGTGGCCGGATCCTTGAAGTCCATCGGCGGATAGTTGGGCATGATCGCGACGACGATCTCGCCTTTTTCCTTGATGCTGGCCGGCAACTCGGCGGCCACGGCGAAACCGCAAGACATCAGGGAGGTGAGTACTGCTGGAATGACGAAGTTCTTCATGGACGTTCTCTTATGAGTGTTGTGAAGGCCAAAGGGGCCTCAGGTTCGAACGGCAGAAATGAAGCTTTGGGTGCGCGGGTTTTGCGGACTTATTAGTATTTCTTCGGGGCTTCCAGCCTCCACGATCTGCCCGCCGTCCATGAACACCATGCGGTTGGAAACCTCCCGGGCGAAGCCCAGTTCATGGGTGACGACGATCATGGTCATGCCGGTCTGCGCCAGATCGCGCATCACCGACAGCACCTCACCGACCAGTTCCGGGTCGAGTGCCGAAGTGGGTTCATCGAACAGCATCAGCTTGGGGCGCATGGCCAGGGCGCGGGCAATGGCTACCCGTTGCTGCTGACCGCCCGACAGTTCGATCGGGTAACTGTCGCGCTTGTCAGCCAGGCCGACCCGGGCCAGCAGTTCCAGGGCTTCTTCGTGCGCCTCCTTGGGCGAACGCTTGAGCACCTGGCACGGGCCTTCGATGATGTTTTGCAGCACGGTCATGTGCGGGAACAGGTTGAAACGCTGGAACACCATGCCGGTGGCCAGGCGCTGGCGGGCGATCTGTGACTCGTTGAGTTCGTGCAGCTTGTGCCCGACCACGCGGTAGCCGACCAGTTCGCCGTCGACCCAGAGGCCGCCCTTGTCGATCTTTTCCAGCTGGTTGACGCAGCGCAGCAGGGTGCTCTTGCCCGAGCCGGACGGACCGATGATGCACAGCACTTCGCCTTGCTCGACCTCGATGTTGATGTCCTTGAGCGCGTGGTACTGGTCGTAATATTTGTTCAGGCTCACGGCCTTGACGATGCTTCTCATGACGTATTCCTCAAGAACGCTTGCCGGCGCCGCGAGCGAAACGACGCTCCAGACGGCTTTGACCAAAGGACAGGACGGTGACGGTGGCCAGGTACCAGATACCGGCGACGATCAGCAGCTCCATGACCCGGGCGTTGGCGTAGTAGATGTTCTGGGCGTTGTAGAGCAGTTCCGAGTACTGGATGACGCTCGCCAGCGAGGTCATTTTCACCATGCCGATGAATTCGTTGCCGACCGGCGGAATGATGATCCGCATGGCCTGGGGCAGGATGATCCGGCGCAGCGCTTGCAGGCGCGGCATGCCGATCGACTTGGCCGCTTCGTACTGGCCGGTGTCCACCGACAGCAGGCCGGCGCGCACCACTTCAGCGGTGTAGGCGCCCTGGTTGATGCTCAAGCCGAGCAGGGCGGCCACGAACGGCGTCATCAGGCTCACGGTGTCGAGTTCGAACAGACCGGGAATGCCGATGGTGGGGAAGATCAGCGCCAGGTTGAACCACAACAGCAGTTGCAGAATCAGCGGCGTACCGCGAAACAGCCAGGTGTAGGTCACTGCCACGTAGCGCAGGATCGGGTTGGCCGACATGCGCATGATTGCCGTGATCACCCCGAACACGATGCCCAGCGCCATGGCCAGCACGGCCATGATGATCGTGTTGAACAGGCCCCACATGATCGCTTCGGAGGTGAGGAACTGGCCGATGTACGACCATTCGATCTTGCCTTCGGCGAAGGCCCGCACCAGACCGATGATCGCGATGACGATCACGGTGGCGAAGAAAATCCGCCCGTAATAACGCCGTGGCACATGCTGGTACTGGGTAATGTCGAACTGGTTTTCCGCCAGTTTGCGCTCCGCCTGGAGTCGTTCTGCCTGAGTCTGGCTCATGGTGTTTCTCCGAACTGTACTTTCAAATCCAACACTGGCCCTTGTGGGAGCTGCGGTGCGACGACTCGACTTGCCAGCGATTGCGTTGGGTCATCCAGCATCAATATCGACTGGCTGGACGCCATCGCTGGCAAGCCAGCTCCCACAGGGACCGCGGTGGTGTCTTAAAGGCGGAAGCCCTGGTAGTTTTCGGTCCACTGTTGTTGCGCGGCGAGGGCGGTTTTCAGGCGGCCGATCTGCTCGCGCACCTGTTGCGGCGCGGTGCCGCCCCAGCCGCTGCGGGCCGCGATGGCGGCTTCCAGGGTCAGGCTGTCACGCACGTCTGCCGTGAGGCGCGGGTCGATCTCGGCCAGCAATGCCGGTGAGGCTTCCCACAATTCGAGGTCGTGTTTCTCGCAGGCCTGCACCAGCGCGCCGGTGATTTCGTGGGCCTCCTTGAACGGCACGCCGCGCACCGCCAGCCAGTCGGCGACTTCGGTGGCGAGGGTGAAACCCAGTGGTGCCTGACGGCGCAGTTCCTCGACGTTGACGGTCATGGTCGCGACCATCCCGGCCATCGCTGGCAGTACCAGCAGCAGGGTGTCGACGCTGTCGAGCACGCCGTTCTTGTCTTCGCTGAGGTCGCGGTTGTACGACAGCGGCAGGGATTTGAGCGTCGAGAGCAGACCGGTCAGGTTGCCGATCAGACGCCCAGCCTTGCCCCGGGCCAGTTCGGCGATGTCGGGGTTTTTCTTCTGCGGCATGATCGAACTGCCGGTGGCGTAGGCATCGTCCAGATCGACCCAGCGGAACTGGCGCGACGACCACAGGCAGAACTCTTCGGCCAGACGCGAGATGTTGATCCCGAGCATGCTGGCGATGAACAGGAACTCGGCGACGTGATCGCGGCTGGCCACAGCGTCGATGGAGTTTTCGCAGACCCCGGCATAACCCATTTCCTTGGCCGATTGCTGCGGCTGACGAGCGATCGCGGAGCCGGCCATGGCTGCGGCACCGAGGGGCGACAGCGAAGTGCGGGCGTCCCAGTCCATCAGTCGCTGCACGTCACGCAGCATCGATTGCGCGTGGGCCAACAGGTGATGGGCGAACACGATCGGTTGCGCTTGCTGCAAGTGGGTGAAGCCCGGGCAGATGCTTTCGACGTGCTGCTCGGCCTGATCAACTAGCGCCGTTTGCAGGGCCAGCACTTCCACGGCCAGGGTGCGGACGTGATCACGCAGGAACAGGCGCAGGTCGTTGGCGGTCTGGTCGTTGCGCGAGCGGCCGGCGCGGAGCTTGCCTCCCAGCGCGCCGAGGCGTTCGGTCAGCAGGCGCTCGATGAAGGTGTGAACGTCTTCATCGTCCAAGGTCGGGGCGATGCGCCCGGCGGCGAAATCGGCACCGATGCCGTCCAGGGCTTCGATCATCGTGCGGGTTTCCTGCTCGTCGAGCAGACCGGCACGTTGCAGTTCCCCGGCGTGGGCCTTGGAGCCGGCCAGATCGTACGGCGTCAGCCGGAAATAGCGCTCGGGGCAACGGGACAGGGCCGCCAGGGCTGCGGACGGGCCGCTTTTGAAACGGGCGCCCCAGAGACGGTCGGTGGTTTGAGACATTTGTTGTTTTCCTCGTCGGTAACGCGAACTGAAATCGGTGTGCCGGGCCTGTCGAACACGCTGAAAAGTGAGCAGACGGAATCAGGCCAAAGCAGTTTTCTAGAGGGCAGTTGCAAAGAGACAAGAGCTGATCGAAGTGTCAGCTTTTAATGTTTGGCGATCAGTGAGTTGGCACTGATGTTCGGAATTTTCTGGCGGTTGCCAAGGCTGGTTTTCTGTGATCATTATTATTAGCCGGCGATGTTTTTGTTGTTGGACACAGATTGTTGAACATTGCGCCAGAGGTAAATCAGCATTATGGAAACCCCACTTTCCAATTCCGGAAACCCACCGGTCAAAACCGCTCACCGGGCACCTTTGGCCCTCAGCGGACTGGATTTCAAACTGCTCAAGGTGTTCAAGGCGGTGGTCGAGGCCGGCGGCTTCAGCGCGGCGCAAAACGAGCTGAATGTGGGCCTGGCCGCGATCAGCAAACAGATCTCCGACCTGGAAATCCGCATCGGCATGCGCCTGTGCACCCGGGGGCGCGAAGGGTTTCACCTGACCGAGGAGGGGCGTCTGGTGTATCAGGCGTCAATCGATCTATTTGCCTCGGTCGACAACTTTCGTGACCGGCTTAGTTCGGCGCAGAACGAACTTATCGGCGATCTCGGAGTGGGGGTGATCGACAATACGATTAGCGATGATAATTCACCGTTAGTTGCCGCGCTTAGAAAGATAAATGAACATTCACCGAAGGTAAGGTTTCAACTTCAGGCGACCCAGCTGGATGAAGTGGAAAGAGGCGTAGTTGAAGGGCGCTTGGTTGCCGGAATAGTCCCGGTATATCAAAAGCGCGAAGAGTTCGATTATTACCCGCTCTATGAAGAACGCTCGCAGGCCTACTGCGCGGTCGGCCACCCGTTGTTCGACATGCCGGCGGAGCAGATGGGCGGCAATGTGCTGCAGGACTACGAGTGCATCAACCACCGTTATGCGATCCATCGCGATAAGCTCAACTTCGCCCGCTACGACAGTTTTTCCGCTTCGGCGACCCAGGTCGAAGCGGTGGCACTGTTGATCAAAACCGGGCGTTTTGTGGGCTTTCTACCGCAACACTATGCCGCCACGCTGGTGGCCGCCGGGCAGTTTCGCGCGGTGTGCCCGGAGCTGATTCACTTCGACACGCCATTCAATCTGATCCTGCGGCACAACACCGTGCGCAGTCCGCTGGTCAAGGCGTTTGCCCAGGCGCTGGGGGTTGATCTCAAGGCGACGGCGTGAGCATCAGGCGCATGGCGCAACGTCGCTCGCCGGGCAATCCATGAGCGATTTCATCGCGCAATACATGCTTCAGACGCACGTCGATGTCGTTGGCGTTCAATAACGCAAAACCCATGCGTAGATAGAACGGTGCATTCCACGGCAGATCACGAAAGGTAGTGAGTGTCACCGCTCGAAGTTGCCACAGACGCGCCTGTTCAATCGCCGCCAACAGCAACTTGCGACCGACGCCCCGGCCCTGAAAGTGTTGGCTGACGGACAGTTCCTCAATGTGCAACTGTTGGTCGACCGTCACCGCCCTTAAAAAACCTGCAAGTTGCCCGTCGTTGTTTGGCGCGACCCACATTTCACCGCGCTCGATGGCCGGTAAATGCGCTGTTGCCTGAGGTACGTCGGCATCCGCCAGCCAGGCCAGTGACGGGTCGAGGCGAAACAACTCGGCGGCCGAACGCTCGATGGCGGGGAGGACGATGGCATCGGCTGCCAGGGCCTGTCGCACGGTAAAGGTCATCAGTCAGCGGTCCCTGTGGAAATCACGTCACGCAGGTTAAGGCGTCAGCCACAGCAACACATAATCGTTTTTGTCGAAACGCCCGCTCAGCACCGGTTGCAGCGCCCCAAGCGGTGTGCCTTGCAGGGCTTGATAGTCGCTGCGATCCATCATCAGCCACGCCGGCCCCTTGAGTGCTTCGAGCGCTTGCGTGGTTTCAGTGAACAGCGGTTGCAGATCCTGCTCGACGTTGACGATGAACTTGATGGCCTTGGCGTCCTTGCCCATGCCGTGCAGCACCAGCGGTGCGGGTTGCTCGTGGATCCGCACCATGGCGGCCTGGCTGAAGGATCGCGTGTCATACAGCTGGCGCTCCACCGGCTCGAACACCAGCGCGTACGCCGCCCAGACCGCCAGCACGGCGCTGAACGCGAGGACTTCGGTTCGCCAGCGCGGTAGCCACAACCGTGACAACGCGGCCACTTGCAGCAATCCGAGCACGACCAGTACCGGCGTCAGGCCGGTCAGCGACTCGGGAAACCGTCGCTTCGCTACCCATAACAGGACGATCAACAATCCGGGAATCAACAACCACAGCCCCTGTATGCCGACACGCAGCCAGGCAAACACCCGGCCATGCAGCACCTGAAACGGATACGCCGCAATGATCGCCGCCATGGGCAGCATCGGCAGCAGGTAACGGGCCTTTTTCGCCTGTGGAATCGACAGCCCGACCATCACGATCAACCCTGCAGCGGCGCAGTATTGCACCAGTCGCAAAGCCTGGCCGCGTTGCCGGGTCATGCTCAACCATGCCGCCGCCAGCGCGAGCAGTGCCAGCGGATAGGCCAGCGCGTAGTTGCCCAGGGAGCTGGTGAAGTAATACAGCGAACCGCTGACGCCTTCGCTGCCGTCCATGCGCCCCATGAACTGCATGCGGATCACGTCCTGCCGAAACGCCGGCCCGCCGCTGACCTCCGCCAGCCACAACAACAGCCCGACGCAGGCCGCCAGCAGCAGCGAAGCCAGCACCCCGAAGAGCAACAGGCGTGACCATTGGCGATCCAGCAGGTAGTAGCTGCACAGCATGCCGGTCGGCACCACCAGTCCGATCGGCCCGCGAATACCGAACCCCAGCAGCAACAGAATGAACACCAGCGGCCAGCGCCGACCGGCAGCGAAATGGTCGTGGGCATAGCCGAGGTAGAACACCGAAAACGCTACGGCGGCGAGCATCAGGTCCTGCGACACCGCGCGCGTTTCGGTGATGAAGGTGCTGGTGAGCATCAGCAACGCGATGCTGACGATCGCCCAGCGCACGGACGAGGGCGCGAGCAATCGATACATCAACGTCACGATCACCGCGCCGGCAACCGCGCTCGGCAGCCACGCTGTCAGGCTGTTGACCGTGCCGAACGGCAACGACAACAGCCAGATGAACAGCGTCGACAGCGCCGAATAATCGGCGTACGGCTCACCATAAGTGGTGGGAAACACGCTGGGCCCGTGTCGCAGCATTTCCTGGGCGAACAACACGAAGCGCGAGTCAAAACCGATGGGCGCCTGCCCGTACACGCCGGCGATGAACAGCAGAAACGCCAGCAGCCCTGCGATCAGGGACTGCCGGCGCAGGGCAGGGGTTAAACCGATCAAGCCACGTCCGAGGCGTGCGGCCACTGATGCAAAGGAATCGGCAGGGAGCGCGATTCGCCACGGCCCATCGGGAAATAATGGAAGCCGTTTCGGGCCAGGCGTTCAGCGTCGTACAGATTGCGACCGTCGAAGATCACCGGGGCCTTGAGGCGTTGTTGGATGAGGTCGAAATCCGGCGCCTTGAACTGCTGCCATTCGGTACAGATGATCAGTGCATCGGAACCGGCGAGAACCGATTCCGGGGTGCCCATCAGCATCAGTTTTGATTCGTCCGGGTACAGATGCTGGGTTTCCTGCATCGCTTCCGGATCGAATGCCCGAACATTGGCGCCAGCGGCCCACAGCGATTCGAGCAAGACCCGGCTTGGCGCGTCGCGCATGTCGTCGGTGTTCGGCTTGAAGGCCAGGCCCCAGACGGCGAAGGTCTTGCCGCGCAGTTCGCCCTTGTAGAACGCGTTGATGCGTTCAAACAGCTTGTGTTTCTGCCGCTGGTTGATCGCTTCCACCGCTTGCAGCAGATCGCTGGAGCAGTGCGCTTCTTCGGCGCTATGGATCAGCGCGCGCATGTCTTTGGGGAAGCACGAGCCGCCGTAACCGCAACCGGGGTAGATGAAGTGATAGCCGATACGGCTGTCGGCGCCGATGCCCTGGCGCACCGACTCGATGTCCGCGCCCAGGTGTTCGGCCAGTTCGGCGATCTGGTTGATGAAGCTGATCTTGGTCGCCAGCATGCAGTTGGCGGCGTACTTGGTCAGTTCGGCGCTGCGCAGGTCCATGAACATGATGCGATCGTGGTTGCGGTTGAACGGCGAGTACAGGTCACGCATCACGTCGCGCACTTCTTCGCGTTCGCAGCCGATGACGATCCGGTCGGGCCGACGGCAATCGGCGACCGCCGAACCTTCCTTGAGAAATTCCGGGTTTGACACGATATCGAACTGCAGCAGGCGCCCGGCCTTGACCAGGGCTTTGTCCAGGTGCGTGCGCAAGGTATCGCCGGTGCCCACGGGTACGGTGGACTTCTCCACCAGAATCAGTGGCTGCTCACGGTGCCGGGCCACCGCGTCGCCCACCGACAGCACGTAACGCAGGTCGGCCGAGCCGTCTTCTTTCGACGGGGTGCCGACGGCAATGAACGCGACCTTGCCGTGCTGCACCGCGAGTTTTTCATCGCAGGTGAATTGCAGGCGTCCGGCGTCCAGGCCTTCGCGGACCAGACTGGCCAGCCCCGGCTCGAAGATGCTGACGTGACCCTGGCGCAACAGCTCGACTTTTTTCTCGTCGATGTCCATGCACACCACGTCATGGCCGACCTCGGCCAGCACGGCGGCCTGCACCAGGCCGACATAACCGCTACCAAACACTGTGATTTTCATGGCGAACTCCTCAATTCGGGCGCACGGGCCGGACGAGTGTTGATGGTGATGACCCCGAGCATGACCAGCGCCACACCCAGTGATTTGGAGAAACTGAAGGATTCGTTGAACAGCGGCAGGCTCGCCGCCAGCAGGTACACCAGCGCGTAGCTGATGCTCAGCAGCGAATAGGCCCGGCCCAGCGGCAGATCGCGCAGGGCAGCGAGCCAGCAGAGCATCGACAGCGCATAGGCGAAGATCGCCGCCAGCACCACGACCAGCGCGACTGAGTCGACACCGGGCAGGGCCAGCCACTGATCCGGGCGGGGCAGGCGCGTCATGCTCCAGCGCATGCTCAGTTGCGCCCCGCTGACCAGCAGCACGCTGGCCAGGGCGAAGAAGATTCCACGGCACCGGTTCATGACTGTTGCCCCAGCAGCGCCACGCCACCAATCACCAGCACCACACCGAACCAGTGCTGAGCGTCGACGGGCTCCCTGAATACGAAGCGAGCGATCAGGGTGATGATCACGAAATTGAGGCTGAGCATCGGGTAGGCGATGCTGACCGGCAGGCGCTGCAACACCAGCAGCCACACCAGCAGGCCCGCGCCGAGGGCGAGCAGGGCCAGCCATAGCCACGGCGAGCGCAATTTGCGCGACCACGACAGGCTCGCGCCGCGCCAGCTCTCGACGGCAAATTTCTGCGCGACCTGGCCCAGGCAGGTCAGCAGGCAGGCGAGCAACAGCAACCACAGGCTCATGACGCCTCCTGCGGAAGAATCATGATCACCAGGTTGCCCTGCTCATAACGAACGCCGTCCTTGGGCAGTCTGTCGAGTTCGTCCAGTTCGTCTTGCCCCTTGACCCGCATCACCACGCCGACCGCACCGGTCTTGCGGGCTTGGCGCATCCACTGCTGCACCTGATCGGGATCGACCCGTTGTTGGATGCCGTCAGGATAGGCAAGGCCATATTTCAATTCGCCTATCGTGTTGTACAGCGCCACCTGCGGGCGTTTGAGGCGCCAGGACAGGGCCGACGCGGCGCCCAGGTCGTTGCTCAACAGGTGAGTGGCGCTCGCCAGTTCCGCTTGGTGGGCGAGGACGAACTGGTCGGGCATCTTGTTCGCCACCACCGATTTGGGCAGTGCCGCCGGCAGCAATGCGATCAGCAGCAGACTGCCCACCGCCGGCGCCGCCCAGCATTGCAATGGGCGGAAGGCCTGCAGCAGATTGCTGATGATCCAGCCGGTCAGGGCGATGAACACCAGCACCAGACTGTGCAATTCGTGGTCGTACAGCGGACGCTTGAGCTGCACGTAAACCAGCCCGATCAGCGTGACGATGCCCAGCAACAGATTCAGTAGACCATTGAGGCCCAGTGCCCGGCCTTGCTCCAGACGCAAGCGATCGGCCAGCGCGTGGCCCAGCAGCAACGCCAGCGGCAGCAGGCACGGCAGGATGTAGGTCGGCAGCTTGCCGTTGCTCAGGCTGAAGAACAGCAGCGGCATCAGCAGCCACAGGCCGAGAAACGCGATGCCGGTTTCGCGGCGGGTCTGCCACGCCTGCTTCAGCGCCACCGGCAGCATCCCGACCCACGGCAGACTGAAGGCCACCAGCAGCGGCAGATAGAACCACCACGGCGCGTCATGCTGCGCATCGTCCCCGGCAAAGCGGCGGATGTGTTCGTGCCAGAAGAAGAATCGCCAGTAATCCGGTTCCTGACCATGAACCGCCAACACCCACGGCAGGCTGACGATGATCGCCACCGCGATGGCCACCGGACCGTACAGCAGCAATTCCTTCCAGCGCTTTTGCCAGAGCATCCACGGCAACGCGATCAGCACCGGCAACAGCCAGGCGAGAAACCCCTTGGTCATGAAGCCCATGCCGCAGGCCAGACCCAGCACCGCCCAGCCGGCAACCCGCTGACCATTGGAACGGCTGTCGAGGGCAAACCACAACGCCACCAGACTCAGGTTGACCCAGAAGGTGAATTGCGGATCGAGGTTGGCGTAACCGGCCTGGCCAGCGACGATGACGAAACTCATGTAGAGCAGGGCGCAGATGAAGCTTTTGCGCGGCTCGTTCCACAAGCGTCGGGCGATGAGGAAGCACAGCAGCACGCTCAACCCGGTGCTCAGAGCCGAAGCAAACCGCACGCCGAACAGGTTTTGCCCGAACACGGCCTGCCCGATGGCAATCATCCAGTAACCGGCCGCCGGTTTTTCGAAGTAACGCAGGCTCATGAAATGCGGCGACACCCAGTTGCCGCTCAGCAGCATCTCCTGGCTGATCTGCGCATAACGGGTTTCATCGGGAATCCACAAACCATGGCTGCCCAGCGGCAGCAGATAAGCCAGCAGAAAAATCCCCAGCAACAGCGGCAATGCCCAGCGTTTGCTCATGCGCCTTGCACTCCCAGCCAGCCTTCGCGGCCTTCGAGTGCGCCGCGTTGCACACGGCCGACGGGCAGGGTGTTGAGAAACTCGGGCAGCAAATCGCCCAACGGTTGGAAGTGAATGTTTTGCTGGCGTGCCTCGGCCAGCAGTCGACGAAAATCATCGGCCATCAGAATCCCTTCTACTTCGGCGTGAATGGTGTAGACGTTGAGGTTTTCAGGGCGGAACCGGTCGAGGATGAAGGCGTTGAAATCCTTCGCTGCCACGCTCGGTCCGACCACTTCATCGAAGGTCGGCAGGTCCACCGGAATCTGCGGCGCACCGACTGAGCCATCGGCCAGCAACGGACGGAACACCCGCTGCCCACGGCAATCGCTGTTGTAGCGAAAGCCGAAGGCCTGCTTGGCTTCGATCACACGCTCGTCCGCGCGCCAACCGGCGGCGGCCGAACAGGTGACCTTTTCGCCAAGGATGTCGCCCAAGGTGTCGACGCCCTGACGGATCTGCTCGATCAGTTGCGCATCGCTCCAGCGCCCGGCATTGGCCTGCCAGCCGTGGTGATCCCATGCGTGCAGACCGACTTCGTGGCCGGCGGCCCGGGCCTGACGCATCAGGTGCCCGAGGTCGCGACCGATCGGCTTGCCCGGCCACGCCGTGCCGGCCAGCAGGATGTCCCAGCCGTACAGGCCGGCGGCGTTGGAGCGCAGCATCTTCCAGAGAAACTGCGGACGGATCAGGCGCCACAGATGCCGGCCCATGTTGTCCGGGCCGACACTGAAGAAAAACGTCGCCTTGATCTGCGCCTCGTCGAGCATGTCGAGCAGACGCGGCACGCCTTCACGGGTGCCGCGAAAGGTGTCGACATCGATGCGCAAACCGGCCTGCATCAACGCTTGCTCTCGATTTCGGCCATGGCCTCACGCAGGAAAAAGTCCAGCGTGTTGCCGATGGTCTCGCGCATTTCCACGGTCGGCGTCCAGTCCAGCAGGCGCTTGGCATTGGCGATGCTCGGCTTGCGGTGCTCGACGTCCTGGTAACCGGCGCCGTAGAACGCCTTGCTTTCCACGTCGCGGAAACCGGCGAACGGCGGGAAGTTGCTGCGCAGCGGGTGAGCCTCGAACTGGCGCAGCAGTTCTTCGCCCAACTGGCGGATGCTCGCTTCGTTGTCCGGGTTGCCGATGTTGATGATCTGGCCGTTGCAGACGTCGTTGTCGTTATCGATGATCCGCGCCAGTGCCTCGACGCCGTCGGCGATGTCGGTGAAGCAGCGTTTCTGCTCGCCGCCGTCGAACAGACGGATCGGCGTGCCTTCCACCAGGTTGAGGATCAACTGGGTAATGGCGCGGGAGCTGCCGATACGTGCCGAATCGAGGCGATCCAGCCGAGGGCCCATCCAGTTGAAGGGACGGAACAGGGTGAAGTTCAGGCCCTTGGCGCCGTAGGCCCAGATCACCCGGTCCAGCAGTTGCTTGGACACCGAGTAGATCCAGCGCTGCTTGTTGATCGGGCCGACGATCAGGTTCGAGCGGTCTTCGTCGAAGTGCTTGTCCTGGCACATGCCATAGACTTCCGAGGTCGACGGGAAGATCACGCGCTTGTTGTACTTGACGCAGTAGCGCACCAGTTTCAGGTTTTCTTCGAAGTCGAGCTCGAACACCCGCAGCGGGTTGCGCGTGTATTCGATCGGCGTGGCGATGGCCACCAGCGGCAGCACCACGTCGCATTTCTTGATGTGGTACTCGATCCACTCCGAGTGAATGCTGATGTCGCCTTCGACGAAGTGAAAACGCGGGTGGCTGCGCAGGCGGTCGATGGCGTCGGAACCGATGTCCAGGCCATAGACTTCGTAGCGCTCGTCACGCAGCAGGCGCTCGGACAGATGGTTGCCGATGAAACCGTTGACGCCGAGGATCAGCACCCGTGTGCGGCGCGGGCCACGGCCGGACTCGGCACCGCGCAGCAGCGAACCGTCCACCAGACCGAGTTCATTGGCCAGTTGCGGGCCGCTGAGGTACAGGCCGTTGTCGTTGCGCTGGCCGGCGTTGATCACCAGCGAGTCTTCACCGCAGGCGATGCGCAGCGGATCGACACTGATGACGCGGCCCGGCGCCTGACCTTCGTTGCCCTTGACGACTTCGGCACTCCAGACGATCAGCTTGTGCTCGCCCACGGCGCAGAAGGCGCCGGGGTAGGGCTGAGTCACGGCCCGCACCAGGTTGAACAGTTTTTCGGCCGGTTGCGCCCAGACCAGTTTGCCGTCCGCCGGGGTACGGCGACCGAACACGGTGGCTTTGGATTCGTCTTGCGGGGTCTCGGTGATTCTGCCCTGAAGCATCGCTGGCAGAGCATCGCGCAGGAGGTCGCTGGCGGCGATCCGCAGTTTGCCGTGCAAGCTCAGCGCGGTGTCGCTGCGTTCGATGGCCACGCGTTGCTGGGCCAGGATGGCGCCGGCGTCGGCGCGTTTGACCATGCGGTGCAGGGTGACACCGGTTTCGGTTTCGCCGTTGACCAGCACCCAGTTGGCCGGAGCGCGGCCACGGTAGCGCGGCAACAAGGAGCCGTGCAGGTTGAACGCGCCTTTTTTGGCCAGCGCCAGCAGGGGCTCGCTCAGCAGGTTGCGGTAGTAGAACGAGAAGATGTAATCCGGGTCGAGCTTGGCGATCCGTTCGATCCACAGCGGATGGTTGGCGTCTTCCGGTGCGTGAACCGCGATGCCTTTGTTGGCGCACAGTTGTGCAACCGAGGCGTAGAAGGCGTTCTCCTTGGGATCATCGGCATGGGTAAACACCGCCGCAATGTCATAGCCACTGTCGAGCAGGGCTTGAATGCCGGCGCAGCCAATATCGTGGTAAGCGAAGACAACGGTTTTTGCGCTCATGAGAGAACCTGATCGGACGTGGAGTTGGAAGTGAGGCCGTCAACGGTGATGGCGGGGGCCGGCGTGGCGGGATGGCCGCGCAGGACTTTTTCAATGAAGAAGCGTGGACGGGCGCGCACGTCGCTGTACATGCGGCCCAGGTATTCGCCCAGCAGGCCCATGCCGATGAACTGGCCGCCAGTGAACACGAACAGCACGGCGAACAGTACGAACAGGCCATCGCCGGCCCATCCGGCGCCAAACGCCAGGCGCATGAAGATCAGCGCCGCCGCGAACAGCACGCCGAGCCCGGCCATGGCGAAACCGACGATGCTCAGCAGCCGCAGGGGCGTGGTGGTCATGCAGGTGATCAAGTCGAACATCAGGTTGATCAGGCGCATCGGGCTGTACTTCGAATCACCGTGCTCGCGCTCGGCGTGGGCCACGGGGATTTCCGTGGTGTGGCGGGCGAAGCTGTTGGCGAGGATCGGAATGAACGTGCTGCGTTCGCGGCAGGCGAGCATCGCGTCGATGATCGTGCGGCGGTACGCGCGCAGCATGCAGCCGTAATCGCTCATGGCAACGCCGGTGGAGCGCTGCACGGCGAGGTTGATCAGTTTCGAGGGGTAGCGACGCAGCGCCGAATCCTGACGGTTGCCGCGCACGGTGCCGACCACGTCAAAGCCCTTTTCGGCCTCGGCCACCAGCCGCGGGATTTCTTCCGGCGGGTTCTGCAGGTCGGCGTCGAGGGTGATCACCACGTCGCCCTTGCACTGTTCGAAACCGGCCATGATCGCCGCGTGCTGACCGTAGTTGCGGTTGAGGATGACTGCCACGAACGGGCTGTCTTCGACTGACGCGGCGTCTTCGAGCAGTTGCGCGGAGGTGTCGCGGCTGCCGTCGTCGACCAGCACGATTTCGTAGTCATGACGCAGTTGCTGGCAGGCGGCTTGGGTGCGGCGCAGCAGTTCCGGCAGGCTGTCTTCTTCGTTGTAGACCGGGATGACGATCGACACGCAATGAATCGGATAAGGTCTCACGGGCGTTTCCCCATCAGGTGTTCAATGGCCCCGACGACCCGGTCCAGATCCTGGTCGGTCATGTCGGGAAACAAGGGAATCGAGCACAGCCGCGCCGAGTTCCACTCGGTGTCGGGCAGGGACAGGTGCGGATCACGCTGGCGATACCAGGTGTGCAGGTGGGTGGCGATGAAGTGGATGCCGGTGCCGATGCCTTGCTCCTGCAAACCCTTCATGAAGGCTTCGCGGTCCATGCCGCAGCGTTCGCTGTCGATACGCAGGATGAACAGATGCCAGGCGTGCTGCTGGGCGTATTGCGGCACGGCCAGCGGTTGCACCGGCAGGCCTTCGAGTTTTTGCAGGTATTGCGTGGCCAGTTCGGTGCGACGGGCGTTGATCGCGTCCAGACGCTCGAGCTGCACCAGGGCAATCGCGGCGTTGATGTCGGCCAGGTTGTATTTGAAGCCAGGCTCGATCACCTGGGCCTGGGGTTTGCGGCCATGGGTCAGGCGGTCGTACGCATCGACGCCCAGACCATGAAACTTGAGCATGCGCACGCGGCTGGCCAAAGCTTCATCATCGGTGACGAACATCGCGCCTTCGGCGCAGGTCATGTTCTTGATCGCGTGGAAAGAAAAGATTGCGGTGCCTTGCGAGCCGACGTGACGACCCTTGTAGCGGGTGCCGGCGGCGTGGGCGGCGTCTTCGATCACGGCGATACCGTGCTTGTCGGCCAGGGCGTAGAGCGGGTCGAGATCAAAAGCGGCGCCAGCGTAATGCACCGGAATGATTGCTTTGGTGCGCGGCGTGATGGCGGCTTCGATGCGCGCGGCGTCGGTCATCAGGGTGTCGCGGTCGACATCGACGAACACCGGCGTGGCGCCGAGCAGGGAAATCATGTTGGCGGTGGACACCCAAGTCTGCGACGGGGTGATGACTTCATCGCCGGGGCCGATTCCCAGTGCCAGTAACGTTACATGCATGGCACCGGTGGCCGAGGAAAGTGCCACGGCATGACGACTGCCGACGTACTGGGCAAACTGTTCTTCGAGGGCCTGGTTTTTCGGCCCGGTGGTGATCCAGCCGGAGCGCAGGACTTGCTCCACGGCGGCAATTTCTTCATCACCGATACTGGGGCGGGAGAAGGGGAGAAACGCCTGACTCATGCACACCTCATTGCAAAGAAAAAAGAAATAGATCCACAGAAAAATCGGATCCAATCAAAGCGTAGACGCGAAAAAATCCCTTGCATCAATAAGTTGCCAAGACGACATAACGTCGGGTTCGGTTGACTTTTCAGGCATTGCCCGGCAGCTTGGGCGGCGCCGGCACAGGACTCAGTGGAATTAAGGTTATGCCCGTTTTTGTGAAAGGAACATGAAAAACCGGTCGGCGAATCGTTTATCTGAAACCCATACAGCCACTGTTCAGACTTCTACCGTTTATCGCGGTTTTTAGTAGAAAAGTCCTACGGAAGTGTTCCCCTTATATTAAGAATGTTGCAGTTGTTAGTTGCTGTGTTGAACTGTTTTTACTCAAGGCCCGACGTTTGATTGACTTACCCGTTGCATCCCCCGACCCCCTGAAAACCAACCCGATGACTGTATATCTGGCGCGTCTGGCTCCCTCCAGCCAACTCACCATGCGTTACGTTTTACAAGATGCCGCCGACCGTCTCGGTTTCGAAGACATGAACGTCGAAGAAATTCCCTGGCATGCGCTGCAACCGGAAGATGTGGTTGCATTAGTCGCTGCATTGCGCGCCGACAATTACGCACCGAATACTTCTTCGCTGTATGTAAACGCCATTCGCGGTGTAATGAATGAAGCCTGGCGCATGAGCCTGATCAGCCAGGAACATCTATTGAAAATGCGCTCGGTCAAAGGCATTGCCGGCACGCGACTGTCTCAGGGGCGCAATCTGAAGCGCACGCTGATTCATGAATTGATGGAAGTCTGCGCCGCTGATCCACGGCCACAAGGTTTGCGCGATGCGGCGGTGATTGCGTTGTTGTACGGCACTGGCATGCGCAAGTCGGAGTCGGTGGATCTGGATCTCAATCAGGTCGATTTCAACGAGCGCAGTTTGTGTGTCACCGCCAAGGGCAATAAACAACTGATCAAGTACGCGCCAGCCTGGGCGTTCGCCAAGCTGAATGCCTGGCTGGAATTTCGTCGCTCGGAACTCAAGGAAGGCGAGAGCGACGACGCGTTTCTGTTCAACCGCATTCGCCGTGGCAGCCACATCACCCGCGAGCGCATCACCAAGCACGCGATCTATTACATCGCCCGCCAGCGCGGCACCCAGGTCGGGGTGAAGATCATGCCCCATGATTTCCGCCGTTCGTTCATCACCCGAGTGATCGAAGAACACGACCTGTCGATTGCCCAGAAGCTGGCCCACCACAGCAATATCCAGACAACCGCCAACTACGACGTGCGCGACGACAACGAGCGTCGCCGCGCGGTGGATCGTTTCGACTTGTAGGCAGTGCGTTTCGATCAGGAGGCGGGCGGGCAGCCGCGTGAGCCGGCGGACGCCTGGCTGATCAACGCGGCCAGACGTTTGACGTTGTTCTGCTGGGCGATCACCAGATCGTCGATGGTCGGCCCGGACGGGGTTTGCAGCAGCGAGCGGCAGGCGAGCAGGGCGTCGTCACCGGTGTTGGCCTGGCGCAGGCGCCATTTGACGTCGATCAGCCCGTACTGCCCGGGAATCGAATCGAAGCGTTGCACATCAATGCGCACCGAGGTTTTGCGCGGACCGCCGGCATTGCTCAGTTGATCCACCATCGCGCTGCGCAATTCATCACTGAGGCTCGCGCCCCACCATTCGGTCTCAAGGATCGCCAGGCCGCTGTTGCCCTGGCGGATCACGATTTGCGGCCGGTCGACCTGGGGCGGCACGCTGATGCCTTCGATGGTGATTTCCGAGCCGGCGCGGCCGGTCATCGGTTGCGTCGGTGTCAGGGTGTGAAAGCTGATCGGAGCGCTTTTACAGGCGCCCAGCAGCAGGCCGATCGCGAGCACGGTGAACTTCAGCTTTAAAGCCATGGGACAGCTCCTGTGCTCAATTACGCGGCGGCCCTTTGAGGTCCAGCGGCGCGGCGTTGTCGGGGCGGCCGCGAATCAACGATTCCGGATGACGGCCCAGATAATCGGACAGCTCACGCAGCGAACGGGACATGCGCCCAAGCTCGTCGAGAGTCTCGGTCAGTTGTTCGCGTTGCGGCGAATCTTCGGCCAGGGTCGAGCTGGCCGACTGCAGGGTCTTGCTCAGGTCGGCGAGGGTGTTCTGCACGCCGGGCAGGGTCCTGGCATTGAACTGGGTCAGGCCCTTGCGCAATTCCACGAGGTTGCTGTCGAGGTTGCCGGCAATCCGCTCCACCGGCAGTTTGTTGAGCTTGTCGATCATCGCTTCGAGTTTTTCCTGCAACTGTTCGAGGCTGCCGGGGACGGTCGGAACGCTGATCGGGCGAGCGGTGGGGTCGAACGCGACTTTTTCGGCTTTGGGGAAGAAATCCAGCGCGATGTACAACTGGCCGGTCAGCAGATTGCCGCTGCGAGCCTGGGCACGCAGACCGTTGTCGATAAAGGTGCCGATCAGGCGCACGGCAGCGGCTTCATCGTCCGGATTGTGGTCGAGTACCTTGAGCATCTTGATGTGGGCCTGGCCGAGGCGCTGCGGGTAAATCACGATGCCGACGTTGAGCGGGAAGCTGCGCTTTTTCGCGTCGAAGTCCAGGTTGACGCTCACCACCCGGCCGATCTCGATGCCGAGGAATTCCACCGGCGCATCGACTTTCAGCCCACGCAGGGCCTGATCGAAACGCAGGGTCAGGTACTGCGCTTTGCCGTTGGGCGGGGCGAGGGCGGTTTGCTGGTCTTCAAACAGGTCGTAGGTTCTTTCTTCGGCAGCGGCAACGTCGTTGGGGCTGTACTCCGGCGCGCGGAAGGCGATGCCGCCCACCAGCAAGGTCGACAACGATTCGGTTTTCACCGCAAAACCGTTGGCGCCGACGTTGACATCAATCCCGCTGGCGTTCCAGAACCGGGTGTTTTCCGTGACGTAGGCGTCGTTTGGCGCATGGATGAACACTTCGATGTTCACTCCTTTGCCATCGGCATCCAGAGCGTAGGCCACCACCTGGCCCACCGGGATCTTGCGGTAATAGACCGGCGAGCCGATATCCAGCGAACCGAGGTCCGAGGCATGCAGGTTGAAGCGTTTACCCGGTTCGCCGTAGGTGATCGGCGGTGGGTTCTCAAGGCCTTTGAAGTGCTTCGAACGCGAGTTGGACTGACCGATGTCGGCGCCGATGTAGTCACCGGACAGCAACGTGTCGATGCCCGAGACGCCGCCCGCACCGATGCGCGGGCGCACGACCCAGAACTGCGAGTCTTCGCGGGTGAAGGTTTCGGCCTGCTTGGCCAGTTTGATCGTGGCGTTGACGCTTTTCTGGTCGTCGCTCAGTTCGACATCCGTGACCTGGCCGATCACTACGTTGCGGTATTTGACTTCGGTCTTGTTGGCGGTCAGGCCGCTGCCGGTCTTGAAGGTGACGGTGATGGTCGGGCCTTCCTGCATCAGGTTGTGCACCACCAGCGAGAGGCCCACCAGCACCGCGACGATCGGCACGATCCACACCAGCGAAATGCTGAAACGCCGGGTCTTGATCGGCGCCTGGCCGGGCGCTCGCGGTTGATCGGCGGCTGACGACTCCATCCATGACCTCCAGGGTGTGTGGGCACTGAGCGTCAGGAACGCAAAAGCACTTCATCAATATAGAAGTGCTTCGCGATAGAGCAAATGCGCGGGGCGCTTTAACCGGCAGGCCTCATCCCAGCAGCTCCCGCAGGCGATACCAGAACATGCCCAGTGCCAGCAGTGGCGAGCGCAGCGCCGGGCCGCCGGGGAAGGTCATGTGCGGCACATTGCTGAACACGTCCATGCCCTGACTGTGGCCGGCATGAATCGCTTCGCCCAGCAGCCTGGCGCACCAGTGGGTGACGTTCAGACCGTGACCGGAATAGCCCTGGGCGTAGAACACGTTCGGGTGCTGCTTCAAACGACCGACCTGCGGGAAGCGGTTGGCGGTGATGCCGATCTTGCCGCCCCACTGATAGTCGATGCGCACATCCGCCAGTTGCGGGAACACCTTGAGCATCTTTGGTCGCATGTACGCGGCGATGTCCGCCGGGTCCCGTCCCGAATAATGGCAGGCGCCGCCGAACAGCAAGCGCCGGTCCGCCGAGAGCCGGTAGTAGTCGAGGCCGACTTTCTGATCGCACAGCGCCAGGTTCTGCGGAATCAGCTCGGCGGCGCGTTCCGCCGACAGCGGTTCAGTGGCGATGATGTAACTGCCAGCGGGCAGCACTTTGCCGCTGAGTTGCTGTTCAAGTTCATCCAGATGCGCGTTGCAGCCGAGCACAAGACTGCCGGCGCGTACCGTGCCGCTCTGGGTGCGGACTTGAACGGTCGAACCGTGGAGAATTTCCAGCACCGGGCTCTGCTCGAAAATCCGCACCCCGAGGGACGCCGCCAGCCGCGCTTCACCCTGCACCAGGTCGAGCGGGTGCAGATGGCCTGAGCCCATGTCGATCAGGCCGCCCTTGTAGACCCCCGCGTTCACTACTTGCTGACGAATCAGCTCAGGGGCGACCAGCCGCGTTTCATGGCGGTAACCCAACTGCGCCAGGCTTTCCTGCTCGGCCTTGAAGGCGTCGAACTGCGCCGGGGTGTTGGCCAGCTCGCAGAAGCCCCAGCGCAGGTCGCACTCGATGGCGTTGTCGGTGATGCGCTGGCGCACCAGCTCCACCGAATCGATCCCGGCCCGGTGCAGGTAGCGCACGCCTTCGCTGCCGACATGCCGGGCGAAGCCTTCGACGTCATGGCCGATCCCGCGAATCAACTGCCCGCCATTGCGCCCGCTGGCGCCCCAGCCGATGCGCCGGGCTTCAAGCAGGATCACCGAGAGTCCGCGCTGCGCCAGTTCAATGGCCGCGTTGACGCCAGTGAAACCGCCACCGATCACGCAGACGTCGGCGATCAGATCACCCGCCAGTTCCGGATAGGGTGTGCTGGCCCGGGCCGATGCGGCGTAATAGGAGTGTGCGTGTTCCTGGGTGTACTGATTCATTTGTTCGACTTCACTTTGCTCCAGGACCGGGTCATCAGACGCATGATCGACTGGGGCGGGGTAGAGGAGATGTATAGCTTGTCGAGGACTTCCTGGGACGGATAGACCTCGGGATTGTTGACCAGCTCGGGATCCATGTATTGCTTGGCCGCCGGGTTCGGGTTGGCGTAGCCGACCGAGGCGCTGACCTTGGCAATCACTTGCGGATCGAGCAGGTAATTGATGAAGGCGTGGGCTTCCTTGGTGTTGCTGGCATCAGCGGGAATCGCCAGCAGGTCGAACCACAGGTTCGCGCCTTCCTTGGGAATCGAGTACGCGATGTTCACGCCGTTCTTGGCTTCCTTGGCGCGGTTGGCGGCCTGGAACACGTCGCCGGAATAACCGAAGGCCACGCAGATGTCGCCGTTGGCCAGGTCGGACACGTATTTCGAGGAATGGAAATAGGTGATGTATGGCCGGATGCTCAGCAGTTTCTCTTCGGCCTTCTTGTAGTCTTCGGGTTTCTCGCTGCGCGGGTCCATGCCCATGTAGTTGAGGATCGCCGGGAACACTTCATCGGCGGAGTCCATCATCGACACGCCACACTGGGTGAGTTTCTTCAGGTTTTCCGGTTCGAACAGCACGGCCCAGGAGTCGATGTGATCGATGCCCAGCACTTGCTTGACCTTGTCGACGTTGTAGCCGATGCCATTGGTGCCCCACAGATACGGCACCGAGTGCTGGTTGCCGGGATCGTTTTTCTCAAGCAGGGCCAGCAGTTTCGGGTCGAGGTTTTTCCAGTTCGGCAGTTGCGAGCGGTCCAGTTTGAGGAACGCACCGGCCTTTACCTGACGGGCGAGGAAGTGGTTGGACGGCACCACCACGTCATACCCGGTGCGGCCGGCAAGCAGTTTGCCTTCGAGGGTTTCATTGGAGTCGAAAACGTCGTAGATCACCTTGATCCCGCTGGAGGACTGGAAGTCGGCGAGGGTGGTTTCGCCAATGTAATCGGTCCAGTTGTAGACGCTGACCTGGGGTTGGGCGAAGGCACCGGCACTGCACGCCAATGCCAGTGCGGCGGGAATCAGGGATTTCAACAGACGCATATCGACACCTCTTCGAATTATTGGATTTTTCAGGCGAGTACGGTCCTTGTGCTGATCGTTCCCACGCTCCGCGTGGGAATGCCTCAATGGACGCTCCGCGTCCGCTCTTGGGACGCAGAGCGTCCCGGGCTGCATTCTCACGCAGAGCGTGGGAACGATTGTGGGTTGGTTTTTGTTGTTTTAATCAGACGCTCAGCAACAGGAACTCCCGCTCCCAGGAACTGATCACGCGCTTGAAGTTTTCATGCTCGGCGCGTTTCACCGCGACGTAGCCGCGCACGAACTTGCTGCCCAGGTAGCGCGCGACGGTGTCGCACTCTTCCATCTGGGTCAGGGCTTCTTCGATGGTGATTGGCAGGCGCAGGTTGCGGCGCTCGTAGGCCCGGCCTTCGACGGCCGCGCTCGGTTCGATGCCTTCGACCATGCCGATGTAGCCGCACAGCAGGCTCGCGGCGATGGCCAGATACGGGTTGGCGTCGGCGCCGGGCAGACGGTTTTCAACTCGCATCGCCTCAGGGCCGGAGGTCGGCACCCGCAGGCCGACGGTGCGGTTTTCTTCGCCCCATTCGACGTTGACCGGTGCCGAGGTGTCCGGCAGGAAGCGGCGGAACGAGTTCACGTTCGGCGCGAACATCGGCAGCACTTTCGGGATGTACTTCTGCAGGCCGCCGATGTGATGGCGGAACAGGTCGCTCATGCTGCCGTCGGCATTGGCGAAAATCGGCTGGCCGCTGGCGATCTCGACCACGCTCTGGTGCAGGTGCATGGCGCTGCCGGGCTCGTCGCCGATCGGCTTGGCCATGAAGGTCGCGGTCACGTTGTGCTTGAGCGCCGCTTCACGCAGGGTGCGCTTGAACACGGTGATCTGGTCGGCCAGATCCAGCGCGTCGCCGTGGCGGAAGTTGATTTCCATCTGCGCCGGGCCGTCTTCGTGGATCAGCGTGTCCAGGTCCAGGCCTTGCAGTTCGCACCAGTCGTAGACATCTTCGAACAATGGATCGAATTCGTTGGCCGCATCGATGGAGAACGACTGACGACCGCTTTCGGCGCGACCGGAACGGCCCAGCGGTGCCTTGAGCGGCAAGTCCGGGTCTTCGCAGCGCTGGGTCAGGTAGAACTCCATTTCCGGCGCCACGATCGGCTTCCAGCCTTTGTCGGTGTACAGCTGCAGGACTTTCTTCAACACGTTGCGCGGCGACAGCTCGATCGGGTTGCCGAACTTGTCGAAGGTGTCGTGGATCACGATGGCGGTCGGCTCGATGGCCCACGGGATCACGTACACCGCGTCGCTCACTGGCTTGCAGACCATGTCGATATCGGCCGGGTCGAGCAGGTCGTAGTAGATGTCGTCGTCGACAAAATCCCCGGTTACCGTTTGCAGCAGCACACTTTCCGGCAGGCGCATGCCTCGCTCATGCAGGAACTTGTTGGTCGGTGCAATCTTGCCGCGGGCGATGCCGGTCAGGTCGCTGACCACGCATTCCACTTCGGTAATCTTGTGATCTTTCAGCCATGTGAACAGCTGATCGAAAGGGGCATTCATAAAGACCTCGTCGTTGGTTTTGTTGACGCGGGGGAAGTGCGATTTCATCTTTCGCAGGCTTCCCCTGTGGCGCGTTGACGACTATCTTGGGCGGGCCTTGTTGTTCCATCTATCCACTTTCAGCAGCACCAAAGCGCACCAAAAGAGTGCGCAAGGTCTCCCATGACGACGTGTAATCCGCTACAGGTTCAAGCGTTCAACACCGCCGATGTCACCGAGCAAATCCGCGCCACGCCGGGTTGGGTTCAGCATTACCAGCAAATGTCGCCAGGGCATTTCGCCGGGCAGATCCGCTATCTGGATTTGCAGGGTGTTGAGGTTTACGAAGAACAGATGAACACCCGGGTCGAGCAGAATTTCAGCGCGCCGCAAGGGTCGCTGGCGTTCTGTTTCGATCGCAGCGACAACGCGCTCTATCTGCTCAATGAAGAAAGCCGCAACATCTGGATCACCCCGGAGAACTACCAGGAAATCGCTGTGGTGTTCGGCCCGGAGTTCGTCCGCCGCAACGGCCTGGACATGGCCAGGCTGGAAGGTTTGTTCATGGCGCCGCTCAATGGCGCGCAGAACGGATTGTTCAGTCGCTGGTTAAGCTCGACTCTCACGAAGTTGTCGCAAACCCTTGATCAGCCAAGCAAAGAAGCGCTGACCCAGCAGTTGCTGGAGGACTGCCTGTTCATCCTCGACAACGCGAGCGTGTGTCTGGACGGTGGTGGCTTGCAGCGTCGCGCCGAAGAGCGAATCACCCTCAAGCGCGTGGGCGAGTGGGCAGCGGATTCGCCGGAAGAAACCGTCAATCTGCTTGAGTTATCGCGGGTCGCCGGAGTTTCCGTGCGCCAGTTGCAGCAGACCTTCAAGGCCTACACCGGGATGTCACCGAGTCATTGGCTGCGTTTGCGCAGGCTCAACAGTGCGCGGCGGGAACTGCTCAAGCGTTCAGCGGCGGACACCACGGTGGCGGAGGTCGCGATGAACTGGTCGTTCTGGCATTTGGGGCGTTTTTCAAGCAGTTATCGAGCGTTGTTCAAGGAGTTGCCGAGCGAGACGTTGAAGCGCTCGTCGTCCTCCTGACAGATGCATGCCTGAAATCGCCGGAAAAGAACGTGGTTTCACGCCAGCATATTAATTAGAATCACTCTCATTTGTATCCTTCAGGCAGGATCTGTTGAGATGATTGAAGCGGCGAAGCCACCGGAACACAGCCTGCACGACCTGTATCGCGACCATCGAGGCTGGCTGGAAAGCTGGCTGCGCCGACGCATGGGCAATGCGTGGGATGCCGCTGACCTGAGTCAGGATACGTTTCTGCGGGTGCTCGGCAGTTCGCAAGCGCTCGTCGATATGCGTGAGCCCCGCGCCTATCTGCTGACGGTCGGCAAGCGACTGCTGAGCAATTTCTACACCCGGCGCAGCCTCGAGCAGGCCTATCTGAATGCTCTGGCACAGCTCCCTGAAGACTGCGTGCCGTCCCCGGAGCAGCGCTGGATTCTGCTGGAAACCCTACAGGCGCTTGATGAATTGCTCGATGGCCTGCCGCGCGCCGTACGCCGGGCATTTCTGTGGAGTCAGCTCGAAGGCCTGGGCTACCGCGAAATTGCCGAACGCCTGCAAGTGTCCGAACGCACCGTCAAGCGCTACATGGCCCAGGCTTACGAACACTGTCTGCTGGTGGACATGTAATGCGCACGGCACCGTCGAGCGAGGCCCGTGAGGTCGCACGGGCCGCTGCACAGTGGTTGGCGTTGTTTGAATCCGGCGAGGCGACGGACGCCGATCACGCCCGATTGCAAACGTGGCTTAACAGTCACAGCAGCCACGAAAACGCCTGGCAAAAAGCCCAACTGTTGCGTCAACGCTTCTGCGAACTGCCCCCGGCGCTGGCGATGGCCACCCTGGACCGAGCGGATCCAGCGCGGCGTGCAGCGCTCAAACGCATGCTCGGCGTCGCTGCTCTGGTGCCGGCGGCCTGGCTGATCAGTCGTCAGTTGCCGCTGGATGTCTGGCGTGCGGATTTGCACACCGGTACTGGCGAACGCAAGAAATTGCCGCTGGCCGATGGCAGCTCGCTGCAGCTCAATACCGACAGTGCGGTGAACGTCGATCTTGCGGCCCGTCAGTTGACCCTGGTGCGCGGTGAAATGGCGTTCCAGGTGTCGGGCAGCGCGCCATTGACGATCCGCTCGCCATACGGTCGGATCACGGTCAGCGGCAGTGAAGTCTGCGTGCGGCTCGACGAGCGCACTTGTCAGGTTGCGGTGGTCAGCGGGGCTGTGCAGCTGCAACCCCTGCAAGGGCCGGGATTGACCTTGCATGCGGGGCAACGGATCAGCCTGCAAGCCAGTGGTGCTGGCCCGATTGGCACCTTCGACGCCATGCTGCCGGACTGGCGCAGCGGTGTTCTGATGGCGCAAAACCAGCCGCTTGGGGATTTTCTGCGTGAGCTGGGCCGGTATCGATCCGGATTGCTGCGCTGGGATCCGGCGCTGGAAACCCTGCGTGTCACTGGCAGTTTCCGTCTCGACAACACCGATCGCGTGCTGACCCTGCTGGCCGCGAGCTTGCCGCTGGACGTGCAATCTCGTACGCGTTACTGGGTCACTTTGGTGCCACGGAAAAATATCGGTTGAAGCCTGTCCCTTTTTTTCTCCTCGCTGGTCATTTCAGTCAAGTGAACTGAAAACGAGAGCTTCTCCCCATGTCCGCAGTATTTCCCAGCCGTATGCATCCATTGTTGCAGTTGAGCCTGATGCTGAGTCTGAGTACCAGCCCGTTGGTGATGTCCGAGAGCCGGGCCGACGACGCCCGTCGTAGTTATCAAGTCCCGGCCGGCAGCCTGAGTGCCGCGTTGACCCGCTTCGCGGGACTGGCCGGCGTCAATCTGTCAGTGGACCCGGCGCTGGTCAGCGGGCGCAGCAGTTCGGGACTGGCCGGTGATTTCGGGGTGGAAGAGGGCTTCGCCCGACTGCTTTCCGGTTCTGGCCTGCAACTGCAACCGGTGGGCGAGCAAGCCTACATTCTGGTGCCAGCGCCCGAGGGCGGCAGCCTGCAACTGGCGCCGACCTCAATTCTTGGGGCCCAGGACGCAAGTGGCGGGGATGTCTTCGCCGGCGGCGAGGTGGCGCGACGGGGTTCGCAAGGTTTGCTGGGCTCGCGGGATTTCATGGAAACACCGTTCAGCATGACCACCTACACCAGCGAGGCGGTCAAGAATCAGCAGGCGCGTACCCTGGGCGATCTGATCGCCAGCGATCCCTCCGTCCGCGCAACCAACCCGGCCGGAGGCCGCTACGAGCAATTCACCATTCGCGGTTTCAGCCTCTTCAACAGCGATGTCGCCTACAACGGCCTCTACGGCGTGCTGCCCACTTACACGATCGACATGGAAATGGCCGATCGCGTCGACATCCTCAAGGGCCCGAGTCAACTCATCAACGGTATCTCTCCGCGCGGCAGCGTCGGTGGCGGCATCAACGTCGTGCCGAAACGCGCGACCGACACGCCGATTACTTCATTGACCGCCAACTACGCGTCGAACAACCAGGTCGGCGGCGCGGTGGATGTCGGCCGGCGGTTTGGCGAAGACAATCAGTTCGGCCTGCGCTTCAACGGCGTGAAACAATCCGGCGATACCGAGTGGGATCATCAAAGTGTCGATCGTGACATGGCAGTGCTGGGCCTGGATTTTCGTGGTGAGCGCCTGCGCCTCTCGACCGATGTCGGGCACACGGAACGTGACACCGATGCGCCGCAGGAGCGGGTCCAAGTGGGCGCCAATGCGCGGGTACCGAGCGCCAGTGATGTGCGCCATAACTACGCGCAACCCTGGAGCAAGGCACGCACCAAAGACACGTTCGGTACGATCAACGCCGAGTTCGATGTCAATGATTCGACGATGCTGTACGGCGGCGTCGGCGCGCGAAAAAGCAATCACGATTTTCTTCGGCACGCGGTTTCGGTGACCAACAATGCGGGAGACTTCAGCGTCCAGCCCCGGGATTTCACCCGTGACGAAAACGTCCGTACGGCAACGGCCGGTGTGCGCAACTGGTTTCACACCGGACCCGTGAGCCACGAGATCAATCTGGCCGCCAGCTATTTCTACATGGACTTCGAAAACGGTGGCGCGCGTTACGCAGCGGCTCCGAGCAATCTCTATCACCCGGTGGAAACGCCGACGCCGGTGCGCCCTACACGGCAGGACCCCGAGGTCTACACCGAGAACCGCTTCAGCGGCGTGGCGCTGGCCGACACCCTGGGTTTCTTCGATGACCGCCTGCTGCTGACGCTTGGTGCCCGCTGGCAGCGCGTGAAGGTTGATGACTGGTCCGACAACGTCAAGGGCGACACCGCCTACGATGAGGAAAAGGTATCGCCCTCGGGTGGTCTTCTGTTCAAGGCCACCGAAAATTTGTCGCTGTACGCGAACTATATGGAAGGCTTGAGCCAGGGCAAGATCGCGCCGTCGACCTCCGTGAACGAGGACGAAATCTTCCCGCCGTTCATCAGTCGACAGGTCGAGGTGGGCGCCAAGTACGACGCCGGCTCGTTCGGCCTGACCGCGGCGGTGTTCCGGATCAAGCAGCCGGCTTACGAAACCAACGCCGTCACGCGGGTGTTCGGCCCCAACGGCAAACGGCAGAACGACGGTGTGGAACTGTCTGTGTTCGGCGAACCGCTCAAAGGCTTTCGACTGCTGGGTGGCGTCATGTATATCGACAGTGAACTGACCCATACCACCAACGGCACGTTCGACGGCAATCGTGCACCGGCGACGCCCAAGTACAACGTCAACCTGGGCGCCGAGTGGGACGTGCCGAACGTGCAGGGGCTGACATTGACCGGGCGGGGGATCTATTCCAGCTCGCAGTATCTGGATCAGTCCAACAACAAGGAAATTGACGCCTGGGAGCGCTTTGATGTGGGCGCACGGTACGCGTTCAGGGTCGACGAAAAGACCATCACGCTACGGGCCAACGTGGAGAATGTGGCGGACAAGCGTTACTGGAGCTCCGCCGGGGCTTCGGATGACAGCGAGCCGGGTTTGACGCTGGCGACGCCGCGAACCTATCTGCTGTCGGCGACGGTGGATTTCTGAGCGTTGAATTCAGCGAGCGCGCCGGGATTGGTCACGGGTAGCCGGCGCCAGTTGAAGTGCCCGTCATCCTCGTGACGGGCGCACACTAACCAATCCGGTTCTTGCGCATGATCGAAAAATTAAGCGCCGCAGCGACACACAGCCAGGCCAGATAGGGAAACAGGATCAACCCGGTGATCACGTCCAGGCGCAAGGCCAGGATCACCATCGTTGCGACGACCAACCACAACAGCACGAGGATGATCATCGCGGCAACGATCCGCTGCGCGCCGAAGAACACAGGCGTCCACAGTGTGTTCAGCGCAATCTGCGCCGCCCACAATGCCAGCACCTGTTCGCTGCCGGGAATCAGGGTCAAGCGGTAGCCAACCCAGGCCAGCAGCAGGTAGATCGTCGTCCACGCCACCGGAAACACCCAGTTGGGTGGCGTGAACTTCGGTTTGTTGAGCTGCGCGTACCATTGGCCGGGCTGGAAAACCATGCCGGTGGTGGCCGCCGCACCGCAGGCGATCAGGAAAATCAGGAAAGTCACCATTTCTTACTCCTTGGCCGCAGCCAGTCTGCCTCGGTTAATCCGCCGCAGCGGTCGTTCATTCGGATCTTGAGCACATCAATTCACTGACCCGCGCTACCAGTGTGTCGACCGCGAAGGGCTTGGTCAGCACCTGCATGCCAGGGCCAAGTTGACCGGCGCCGATCACTGCGTTCTCCGCATATCCGGTAATGAAGAGCGTGGTCAGGTTCGGGCGGATCTCCCGGCCGGCATCCGCCAGCTGCCGGCCGTTCATGCCACCCGGCAGGCCGACATCGGTGATCAGCAGGTCGATGCGCACGTTCGATTGCAACACCTTCAGTCCGGCAACGCTGTCGCCCGCCTCAAGCAGGTTGTAGCCGAGATCGCCGAGCACTTCGGTCAACAAGGCGCGCACGGTGGGTTCATCGTCGACCACCAGAATGGTCTCGCTGGCCTTGGGCACCACCGCCGGTGCGATGTGCTTGTCATCGTGGCTCTGCACGGGATCGCCACGGTGACGAGGCAGGTAGATGCACATCGTGGTGCCCCGGTCGACCTGCGAGTGCACGCGCACCTGGCCGCCGGATTGCTTGGCGAACCCGTAGATCATTGACAACCCCAGCCCGGTGCCCTGGCCTAGCGGTTTGGTGGTAAAGAACGGGTCGAAGGCCTTGGCGATGACATCGGCCGACATGCCGGTGCCGGTATCGGTGACACACAGACACACATACTCGCCCTCGGGCATGTCCAGCGCGCCGGCGGTCTCGGCGTCCATGATGCGATTGGCGGTCTCGATAGTGATGCGTCCGCCGTCGGGCATTGCATCGCGGGCGTTGATACACAGGTTGAGCAGGGCGTTTTCCAGTTGACTGGCATCGACCAGTGTCGGCCAGAGCACCGGCGAGCCGATGGTTTCCAGGAGAATGCTCGGGCCCACCGTGCGCTGGATCAGTTCGGTCATGCCGGTCATCAGCGTGTTGACGTCGGTGGGCCGCGGATCGAGGGTCTGGCGTCTGGAGAAGGCCAGCAGGCGGTGGGTGAGGGCGGCGGCACGCTTGACCGCGCCTTGTGCAGTCACCATGTACTTGTCGACTTCGCTCAAGCGGCCCTGATTGATCCGCGCGCCCATCAACTCCAGCGCGCCGGAAATGCCGGCCAGCAAGTTGTTGAAATCGTGAGCGAGGCCTCCCGTCAGTTGGCCGACCGCTTCCATCTTCTGCGATTGACGCAGTTTCTCCTCAGCCTGCATCAACTCGGCGGTGCGCGATGACACCCGTTGTTCGAGGGTGTCGTTGAGCGAACGCAACGCGGCAATAGCCCGGTCGCGCTCCGCCTCGACGGTGCGGCGCTCCTCGACATCAATCAGCACGCCGGGAAAGCGCAGCGGCGTTGCGTCCTCTGCACATTCAACACGCCCGTTCGCCTCGATCCACTGGTATCTGCCGTCCTCGCGCCGTACACGGTACTGATGGGAATAAGCGCCTCCACGACTAATGGCTTCGTCGATTGCCGTGGTCAGGCTATCGCGGTCGTCGGGGTGCACGCTGGTGATCACTTGTTCGAGGCTTAGGCCTTCACGCCCCAGTGCCGGGTCGAGATTGAACACCTGGGCGAAGCCTTCGTCGATGGCAAAACGGTCGGTCAGCAGATCCCAGTGCCAGGTGCCGATAATGGCGCCGGCCGCGAGCGCCAGTTGCACGCGCTCGACGTTCTCCCGGGCGATCGCCTCACTGGCTCGCAAGCGGTCTTCTGCCGCGCGCCGCTCGGTGACGTCGTTGAACAGGATCGCGATCTGCCGGTCGGCCGGGTCACCGACCCGCACCGCGCGCACGTCGAACCAGCGCTCGAAGGTATTGGCGTAGTTCTCGAAATTCGCCGGCTCCCCGGTCTTGGCCACGTGGCCGTAGGTTTCGAACCAGAAGCGTTCCAGATTGGGCGCGAATTCGGTCACCCATTTACCGCGCAGGTTGACCCCGCACTGGCGCTCGAACGCCGGGTTCGCCTCGACGAAGTAGTAGTCGACTGGCTCGTCGTTGGCGTCGAATTTGACTTTGACGATGGCAAACGCCGACTCGATGGTTTCCAGAATGGTACTGAAACGCTCTTCACTGCGGCGCAACGCCGTTTCGGCACTGCGCGAGCGCGTGAGGTCAAGCATCGCGCCGATCATGCGTTCGGCCTGGCCGGATTGATTGCGGATCAAGTGCCCGCGATCGAGCACCTCGGCATAGGAGCCGTCCTGACAGCAGAACCGATACTCCGCACTCCATGTCGTGCCGTCGCCTTCGATGGCGGCGCGGATCGATGCCTGCACCCGCGCCTGATCCTGCGGATGGATCCGCGAGAACCGCCAGTCACCGTTGGGATCAACGTTCTCCAGCGCGAAACCGTACGCCTGTTGCAACGCCTGGTTCCAGATGATCTGGTTGGTTTGCAGGTCCCAGTCCCACACCGCATCACTGGTGGCCATGACGGCCAGTCGATAGCGTTCCTTGGTTTCGATTATGGCGCGCCCGTACAGATGCTCCTGAGTACGGTCGCGGAGAATTTTCACGAAGCCCAAATGAGTCTGGTCTTCATCGTAGAGCGGCATCAGCTCGCCAGAGGCCCAGAATCGCTCGCCGTCCTTGCGCAAATGCCATCGCTCATCGTAGGCACGGCCTTCGGCAAGGGCGCGCTGCATTTCCTGTTCGACCCGGCCGGCGGCGCGGTCCTCAGGTGTGAAAAAGCAGGCCGCGCTCTGGCCGCGAACCTCTTCGGCGGACCAGCCCAGCACGTTGGTTGCGCCGCAGTTCCATTCCGTGATGTATCCGCCGAGGTCAGTGACGACCATCGCGAAATCCACTGCACTCTCGAAAACCGCGCGCTGCCGCGCCTCACTACGAGCGAGCGCGGCCTGACTGGCGTGCAGTCGCGCCGTGATGTCGCGCTCATTGTCGACTTCAGTGCTCTGCAAGGCGGCGCGTAATCGCTTGACCTCGGACTCGAGCGCTTCGCGACTAAGGTGTTTGAGGGTGTCCATCTCACCTTCTTGGTTGAATTTTTCAGGGGCCGATTTCAGAGGGTCGGACATGCCCGACAGGTGCAGTCAATATCGGGAAGCGTTGTGGCTGCTGATCCGTTGACAGGTTGCTTCGTCGTTAAGTTTCACTGATGGAGCAAGGTCGTATCGGGCTAGCACTGATTTCAAAACGATTCGCCGTTATCCAGCCGCGCCAACAATGCCTGGCCGCGTTGCCAGAGTGCCTGTTGTTTGGTTTCCGGCATGCGGTCGAGGTTCCTGTACATCATGCTCATGCGCTGATTGCCGCGCAGCAGCTCACCGTGGCGCATCAGGAAATGCCAATACAGCGCATTGAACGGGCAGGCATTGTCCGCCGTGCTTTCGCTGACCTTGTACGCACAACCGCGGCAGTAATCCGACATGCGATTGATGTACTGGCCGCTGGCGCAATAGGGTTTGGAACCGAGAAAACCGCCATCGGCATGCATGACCATGCCCAGCGTGTTGGGCAGTTCGACCCAGTCAAAGGCGTCCATGTAGATCGCCAGATACCACTCGCAGATCTGGCTCGGCGCGATGCCGGCGAGCAGTGCGAAGTTACCGGTGACCATCAGCCGCTGAATGTGATGCGCGTAGGCGTGCTGCAAGCTTTGCCCGATGGCGTGGCGCATGCAGTTCATCTGGGTGTCACCCGTCCAGTAGAACTCGGGCAGTGGCCGGCTGTTGCCGAACGAGTTGCCCAGTGCGTAATCCGGCATTTTCAGCCAGTACACGCCCCGCACATATTCCCGCCAGCCAATCAGTTGCCGGATGAAGCCTTCGGCGGCATTGAGCGCAACGCTGCCGGCCCAGTACGCCGACTCCACATCGCTGCACAGCTGACGCAGATCCAGCAGGCCGATGTTGAGCGCCGCACTGATGCGCGCATGAAACAGAAACGGCTCTTCACTGGCCATTGCGTCCTGGTAATCGCCAAACCCCGCCAGACCATAATCAAGAAAATACGCCCAGAGTGCCTGCGCATCGGCATGGGTGACGGGATAGTTGAAGTCATCGAGCGCGCCGTAGTGCTGGCTGAAGCGCGCCTTGACCAGTGCCAGTACATCGCGGGTGATGGCGTCGTTTTTGAACCGTGCCGGGTAGGGCGCTTTGACGCCCTTGGGCAGGGCCTTGCGATTCTCGGCATCGAAGTTCCACGCGCCGCCCACTGGTGAGCCGTCACCATTGAGCAGCAAGCGGCTCTTGCGACGCATCTCACGGTAGAAAAACTCCATGCGCAGCTGTTTTTTGCCCTCGGCCCATGCGGCAAATTCTTCGCGACTGCACAGAAAACGCGTATCGGCGTGCCAGTGGATGGGCAAACCGCATTCCTTGATCGAGTGCTCCAGTCGCCAGTCGCCACACTCGGTGATGTGCACTTGCTCGGCCTGCAACAACGCTTGCCAGCGCTTCAGCTCACCGGGCACCGAACCGCTGTTATCGGGATCATCCAGGGTCACGTATTCAACCCGCGTACCCTGATCCCGCAACGCCTGGGCGAAATGGCGCATGGCGCTGAAGATCAGGGCAATCTTTTGTGGATGGTGGGGCACATGACTGGCTTCTTCCATGACTTCAACCAGCAACACGGTGTCGCGCTCGGCGTCGAGTGCGTGTAATGAAGCCAGATCGAACGACAACTGGTCGCCCAGTACCAGACACAAGCGGCGGGTAACGTTCATTCAATGGAGCTCTGCGTTTTACGGTTCATTGGCTTGATTCGGGGCCTTGGCGGCGGAAGAACAAAGTCACCTGACCGACTTCCACCCCGAACTTGGACATGCTGGTGCGGTTGATCAACGTGTCCTCGTCCATCAAGTACATCCAGTCGTCCATGCTCATTTCATAGGTCGAGTCGTCGACCGGTACGTTCAGCCGATAACGCCAGTGAAGTGTGTTGCCCGCCACCTGGCCTTGGGCAACCCCTACGACATCACCGGCGCGGCCGCTCCAGCGTCCCTGGCCCTCGGGCGTCAATGTCCATACGCGGTGTTGGCGGGTGCCATCGCTGTACAGAAAGCGCTCGTCGAGAATCAGGTTGTTGCCTTCGCGACGGCTGATAATGTTGACTTCGAAACGCTTGGTCACTTCGCCGCCGCGCTTCTGAAACATTCCCCAGGCCTTGACGGGCTGGCTGAAAAAACGCTGCAGATCGAGGGCTGGTTGTTGATCGGCATAACGGCTGACATCCACGCTGGTGCAGCTTGCGATGCTGAGTAGCAGTGTCAATAACAGCACTAATCGAGTCATTGCTTTACTCCCTGATGGCAGAGGGGGTCGAGGGACCGCGCTGGAGATGCTTTCTTGTACGCCATGAAGCGCGCGTACAGGGTTGCGGCCGTCTAATTTCGCTCTCCCGCGGCAGTGTTGCGCGGCATGGCGGATCAGCACCCAAAATAATTGTACGAAGGTGGTAATTCTGTATAGGTTTTGTTCACGATAGGCGGAAAAAAGCCACCTGACAATCAAGCGGCAATTTTTTCGCGCAAATGCGCAGAACCGACATCACAAGCTGAAGGTTTGCCTGGGTAGCGGGGAGAGGGCGCGAATAGTGTTCACTGTGGTTTGCGGTGCTGTTGCCAGCAGGCGGAAAAAGGCCCGGATTCCTCCGGGCCAGTCATGCTCATCAGTGCGAATCCGCCTCGCTCGCGGCCTCGGCAGCGGATCTTTCCCTGCGCTTCTGGAGCCAACTGTAGAACGCATGCACGGGATGAAGGACGGCGGTGAGTACGCCGAGCAGCAGGATGGTGAAAAGGATGATCAGCGGGATGCTTTCGTGCGAGAACATGGTGGGTTACTCCTGTAGTCACTATGTCGTAACCCGCAGACTAGACGCATCGAATCCTGTTTTTGATGAATGAATGTTCATCCTTGAACGCTTCGGGTGTGTTACGGCGAATCTTATGGGTGCATTGTCAGAATGATTTTCCCGACAGTCCTTGAAGTCTCCATTCGCCGGTGGCATACGCCAGTTGCACGGCGCGGGATTGAATGCCGCGCATCCCTGGTTGCGCGGCAAGATAGTGTTTCGATATTCAGCAAACGATCAAGAGCATAACGGCGTGCTCACAACGCAAACGCAGTCCCGCGAGTATTCACAAAAAGCGAGTAGATCGAGTGACTGCTTGCCATGAACAGCCTGTTCCCTTCGCGCCCCCCGAAGCACAGGTTCGGGCAGCGCTCTGGCAGCGAAATATGCCCGATGGCCTTGCCCTGTGGGTTGAAAACCCGCACGCCGTCGAGTTTTTCCAGGTCGGCCCTGGGATCTCCATTGCCGCCCCAGCCGCACCACAGGTTGCCCGCTTCGTCGCACTTGATACCGTCGATTGCCGCATAGTCCAGCCCCTCGATGTGCTTGCGACGCTCGCCCAGTGTGCCGTCTTCCTTCACGGCAATGGCCCAGATCAAGCGATTGGGTTTGGCGCGACCTTCGACGACATACAGGGTTTTCTCGTCGGGAGAAAAGCACAGACCATTGGGGCCGTTCAGGTCGTCGATGACCCGAGTGACCTTTCTGCTCTCACCGTCGATGCGGTAAACGGCGTGGGGTTGGCTCGGGGTGATTTTGTGGCCTTCGTAGTTGTTGCCGGTCTGGAATGGCGGATCGGTAAACCAGATCGATCCGTCACTTTTGCAGACGATGTCGTTGGGCGAGTTGAAGGGCTTGCCCTCGAAGCTGTCGGCTAGCACGGTGGTCGTGCCATTGTATTCAGTGCGCGTGATGCGGCGGCCTTCGCTGGTGGTGGTAGAGCCTTCGCAGACGATAAGCCGCCCTTGGCGATCCCGGCACATCCCGTTGGAAAAGTTCGAGTGTTCACGGTACACGGTGAAGGTTTCGGTGATTTCATCCCAACGCATGATGCGATTATTGGGGATGTCGCTGACCAGCAAATAGCGGCCATCGCCGATCCAGACCGGTCCTTCGGCCCAGCGCATCCCAGTGGCAAGTTTTTCCACACTGGCGTTGAAAATACGCAAGTCGAGGAAGCTGTCGTCGAGGATGTGAATCAGTGGATCCGGGTAGCGTTGACTCAACGGTTCGGCGGCTTCAGCGAGACTGGGCAGCAAGGCAGAGCCGGTGGCGAGCGTGGCGGAAACAGCGAGGGATTTTTTCAGGAAGCTGCGGCGGGTATTGCCCTTTACCTGTTCAAGGCTTTCATGCTTGGCGGCCAGGGATGAGTCCATGTAGCGATCTCCGTGGTTTTATTTTTGTTGGGAGGCGTACTAATAACCCGTGATAGGACATCGTACAAGTTAATCATTTTCCAACCCCGACAGGGCTTGGCGTTGGAGGCGCGTCGGTTAAGGCTGAGGGCCAGGATTCCATATAGCCCAAGCGCAGCTTTTTATTCCCAAAACGAAGTTCATATTAATTTTATAGTGCGTTTTAATCTAATCAGGTTTTTCCTGATTGGAGCATTCGCACTTGAAGATCCCTACACATTTGACACTTGGCCTGGCGCTCGCCGTCAGTTGCTCTGCAGCATTCGCGGGGCCCACCCTTGATCGCGTGACGCAAAAAGGTGAACTCACCGGTGTCCTGATGGAGAGTTACCCGCCGTTCTCTTTTCTCAACGACCAGAACCAGCTCGACGGCTTCGATGTGGATGTCGCTAAAGCTGTGGCCGAACGTCTTGGGGTCAAGCTGAAACTTGAAACGCCTTCCTGGGACGTGATTGCCGCCGGGCACTGGAACGGTCGATACGACATCTGCGTGTGCTCGATGACACCGAGCAAGGCGCGGGCCGAAGTGTTCGACTTCCCCGTGGAGTATTACCAGTCGCCGGCGGTGATCGTGGTCAATGCAAAGGACAAGGACATTGCCACTGGCAAGGACTTGTCCGGCAAAAAAGTCGGTGTGATCAGTGCGTCGACTTATGAGGCCTATCTGAACAAGGATCTGGTCATTGAAGGCGCCGAGGACAAACCGTTGAGCTATCCATTCGACAATGTCCAGATCGCCCCTTACGACAACGAAACCGTTGCCTTCCAGGATCTCGCACTGGGTACCGGCGTGCGCCTGGATGCCATGGTCACCAACCTGATCACCGCGCGTGAACGCATCGCTCAGGATCCGCGCTTCAAGATTGCCGGAGATCCACTGTATGCCGAACCGAACGTCGTGGCGGTCGAAAAAGGCGATCCGCAATGGAATGCGAAAGTCACCGAAGTCATCGCACAACTCAAGACTGACGGCACGCTGAGCAAAATATCCCGCAAGTGGATCGGTTCTGATATCAGCCAATGACAGCCATCAATCCGCATCCGGCCAAAGCGGCTGTCAGCTCGCAAAAGCAGCCGCCACTGACACGTCAGCTATTCGGCTTTCGCACGCGCCTGTATCTGACGTGGGCGGCGCTGTCGGGTCTGGGCGTGTGGTTTTTCATGCGCTTCGATCTGAAGTTTTCGATCATTCTGGAGAAGTTGCCCAACCTGGTCGGCCTGCATCTGGGCCCGAACGGGTTCTTGCAGGGCGCTGCGCTGACGATATTCCTGTGTTTCTGCTCGATCTGGTTTTCGTTATTGCTGGGCTTTGTCACCGCGTTGGCCAGGCTGTCGAGCAGCGCCGTGGCGTTTGGTATCGCCAGCTTCTACGCCTCGTTCTTTCGCGGCACGCCACTGTTGATCCAGATCCTGTTGATCTATCTGGGGCTGCCGCAGTTGGGCGTGGTGCCGGGTGCAATCAGCGCCGGGATCATCGCGCTGTCGCTCAACTACGGGGCTTATCTCAGTGAGATTTTTCGTGCGGGCATCCTCGCAGTTGCCCCGGGTCAGCGCGAAGCAGCCGCCGCACTGGGCCTGAGGCCGGCCGCGACGTTCATCCACATCATCCTGCCGCAAGCCATGCGCACGATCATTCCGCCGACCACCAGCCAGTTCATTTCGATGCTCAAGGACTCTTCCCTGATTTCGGTCATGGGGGTCTGGGAAGTGATGTTTCTGGCGCAGTCGTACGGGCGTTCGTCCTACCGTTACATTGAAATGCTGACCACCGCAGCCGCCATCTACTGGCTGTTATCCATCGGTCTCGAACTGATCCAGCATCGCCTCGAACGCCATTACGGCAGAGGCTTCAAGCATCAGCGCTGAGCCATTTCGTTAAATGATTTCTTGCAGGAACCCCAATGTCCGATCCTAAACCTCTGCTGTTTGCACTCTATGAACAAGCCAGTGTCGGGTGCGGCGGTGCACCGAGCCTCTGGACGCACCCGGCTGACGAACGCCTGGCGATCAATTCGCTGGGCTACTGGTCAAACCTGGCGCGGATTGCCGATCAGGCGCACCTCGATATGTTGTTCTTTGGTGATGTGCTGGGTTTCTACGATGTGTTCGGCGGCAATGCCGATGCGGCGATGAAATGGGCGGTGGAGGCGCCGGCCAACGATCCGTTGATGATCATTCCGGCGTTGGCGGCCGTGACGGAAAACCTGGCGTTTGGTGTCACGGTGACCACCAGTTATGAGCACCCGTTTACCCACGCCCGGCGCTTCAGCACGCTTGATCACCTCACCAATGGGCGAGTGGGGTGGAATATCGTCACCTCTTACCTGTCCAGCGCCGCCCGCAATTTCGGGCTGGAGCAAATGATCAAGCATGACGATCGCTATGAGCGCGCCGAAGAGTTTCTCGATGTGGTGTACAAACTCTGGGAGGGCAGTTGGGCCGACGACGCCGTGGTGGCCGACAAGGCCCGCCAGCTGTATGCCAGAGGCGACCGGGTGCGACCGATCAATCACGAGGGTGCGCACTATCGCGTGGCCGGGCCGCACCTGACCGCTCCGTCTCCGCAGCGCACACCGTTGCTGATCCAGGCGGGCTGGTCGGGACGCGGTCGAGAATTCGCCGCCAAGCATGCGGAACTGATCTTCATCGCCAAATCCAACCCGCAGGAAATCCGTCAGGGCCTGGAAGACATCTGGGCCCAGGCGCAGGCGCGAGGACGTCAACGTGAAGACGTGAAATCGTTGACGGTGTTGCGCATCGTCACGGCCAAAACCGAAATCGAAGCCCAGCGCAAATACGACGAGCTGCAAAGCAACTATCACTTGCAGGCACAACTGGTCAGTTACGCCGGCGACACCGGCATCGACATCAGCCGCTACGCCGACAGCGATGCACTCTCGACGCACACCGAAGGCCTGACCTCATACGTGATGCGCCCCGATGGCAGTGGCAAGCCGCTGACGGCGGGTGATGTGAAAAAGCGCTTCGCCAGCGTTACTCGTGGCAGCGACCTGATTCTCGTCGGTACACCGCAGCAAGTCGCCGATCGCATCGAAGAACACGCGCGAATTTCCGGCACCAGCGGCTACATGCTCAACCCGTTGATCAGCCCGGGCAGCCTTGAGGACTTTGTCGAACTGGTGATTCCCGAACTGCAAAAGCGAGGGCTGTACCGGACTCAACCGCAAAGCGGCACCTTCCGTTCGCGGTTACGGGCAGATCACTCCAGCCACCTGCCTGACTCGGCCTATGGGGCTTCGTTCCGCTTCGACAAGGCGCTTTAGGGGAGGGGGGAGTCACGCGTCGTGCTGGGCGCAGTGACTCTCATAGAGCTTGCTTGACGTAGGCTTGCCGGGCGATGGATCACCATTCGTCAGCAAGAGGCCGTGCATCTTCTTGACAGTCAAGTCGTCGGAGGAAATACTCACCAAAAATTCATATAGATGACTAGATAACAAGGTAAATAAAGTCGATGAATTCTCTTTCCAGCGATGTTCGCCTGCCGCTTTACCAACGTCTGCGTGACCACTTGGCTGAGCAGATTGCCAACAATCGCTGGCGCCCGGGGGAGGCTATTCCCACCGAAGCCGCGCTCTCCGCGGAGTATCAGCTGTCCACCGGTACCGTGCGTAAAGCGGTCGACGCGCTGGTCAGTGAGGGCATTCTGGAGCGTCAGCAAGGTCGAGGCACCTTCGTTCGCCGGCCTCAATTTCAATCTTCGTTATTCCGTTTCTTCCGTTTTCAGACTGCTGCTGGTGAACGTAAGGTACCGGAGAGTCGCATCCTGTCGATCGAACCGATGATTGCGCCGTCGGCGGTGGCGCAGGCGCTAGGGCTGCCACCTGACGCGCCGGTCATTCGGATTGTCCGAGTACGTCTGCTCGATGTTCAGCCGGTGCTCGCCGAAGAAATCTGGCTGCCGCGCAGCCGCTTCCAGCCGCTGCTGGAGATTGACTTGAGTCGTCAAGGGCCGCTGCTGTATCCGATCTACGAAGAGGTATGCGGTCAGGTCGTCGCCTATGCCGAAGAAACACTCACCGCTGAATCAGTGAATGAGGTGCACGCGCGATTGCTGCAAGTACCAATCAGCAGCCCCGTGGTGGTGATCGAGCGTCTGGCGCGCGATTACGCGGGTACGCCCCTGGAGTGGCGCCGCTCCCGAGGGCATGCCGAACACTTTCGCTACAGCGTGGATATTCGCTAACCCCGTGCCTGGTTAGCGGATCGTTCAGCGGCGAGACGGTCGCCGCTGGTTTGATCGTTTTGTTTGAGATGACTGGCCCCGAAGCGGCGCGGTTCGCGCTCGGCTGCCTCACGTTCCGCCTATAAGGATAAGAATCATGTTCAGCTGGTATCGCCAAATCACTCCTCGGGAGCGCAAAACGTTTTGGGCCTGCTTCGGCGGATGGTCCCTCGACGCACTGGAAGTACAAATGTTTGGCCTGGCGATTCCAGCGTTGATCGCCGCGTTCGCCTTGACCAAGGGCGATGCGGGGCTGATCAGCGGAGTGACTCTGGTCACGTCAGCTATCGGCGGTTGGGTAGGGGGGACGTTGTCCGATCGCTACGGCCGGGTGCGTACGCTGCAGTGGATGATTGTGTGGTTCTCCTTTTTTACTTTTCTCTCCGCGTTTGTCACCGGCTTCAACCAGCTCTTGATCGTCAAGGCACTGCAGGGTTTCGGCATCGGCGGCGAGTGGGCAGCGGGTGCAGTATTGATGGCCGAAACCATCAATCCGCAGTATCGCGGCAAAGTGATGGGCACCGTACAAGGTGCCTGGGCTGTGGGTTGGGGGCTGGCCGTCGGAGTGTTCACACTGATTTATTCCCTCGTGCCGCAGGACATGGCGTGGCGCGTGATGTTCCTGGTTGGGCTGCTACCGTCGTTTCTGATTATCTGGGTGCGTCGTAATGTGGAGGAGCCCGACAGCTTCCAGCGTCTGCAAAAAGAAAACGCCATCCCGCAAAGTTTTTTCAAATCCCTGGCCGGCATTTTCCGGCCCGATTTGATCCGCGTAACGCTGTTCGGCGGTCTATTGGGGCTGGGTGCGCACGGTGGTTATCACGCGGTGATGACCTGGCTGCCAACGTTCCTCAAGACTGAGCGTAATCTGTCCGTACTGAATTCTGGTGGCTACCTGGCGGTGATCATTTTTGCGTTCTGGTGTGGATGTGTCGTCAGCGGCTTTTTGATCGATCGGATTGGCCGGCGCAAAAACATCGTCCTGTTCGCGCTTTGCTGTGTCATCACGGTGCAGAGTTATGTGTTCTTGCCGCTGACCGATACCCAGATGCTGTTCCTGGGGTTCCCGCTCGGCTTTTTTGCGGCCGGTATTCCCGCAAGCCTTGGCGCGTTGTTCAACGAGCTATACCCGGCAGACGTGCGCGGCGCCGGCGTCGGCTTCTGCTACAACTTTGGCCGAGTGCTTTCCGCGGTGTTCCCGTTCCTCGTCGGTCACATGAGCGACTCCATGTCCCTTGGATCTGCGATTGGTATCGACGCAGGGATTGCCTATGGCGTGGCGGTGATTGCGGCACTTTGTCTGCCGGAAACCCGTGGACGCAGCCTCGAAGCTTCGAATACATCGGTGGCAGTCACGATCAACGGCAACGAGAGTGCGCGGGCCTGACGCCCATTACCTTCTATTAGATGAACGCTATGACCGATACCTGCTCTATACCGATCACCGGCATCGACTCCCATGCTCATGTGTTCAGCCGTGATCTGAATTTGATCGGTGAACGGCGCTATACCCCTGATTACGACGCCACGCTTGAGCAGTATCTGACGCACTTGCACGCTCATGGCCTGAGTCATGGCGTATTGGTTCAACCGAGCTTTCTCGGCACCGACAATAGCTACTTGTTGGCGGCGTTGAGGCAAGCGCCGCAGCAGTTGCGAGGGGTCGTGGTGCTGGAGCCAGGCGTCAGTCGCGCCATGTTGAATGAGATGGATCAGTTGGGTGTGGTCGGCGTCCGTTTGAACCTGATGGGCAAGGCGTTACCTGATTTTCGTAACAGTGCCTGGAGAGCGTTTTTCAGCCACATTGCTGATCTTGACTGGCATGTCGAGTTGCATCGGGAGGTAAAGGATCTGCCGGGACTGATCCATCAATTGACGCCGTACGGTTTGAAGTTGGTGATCGATCACTTTGGCCGGCCGAATGCCAATTCGGGCATCGATCAGCCCGGGTTTTGCGAGTTACTGGAGTTGGGGTCGAAAGGTTCGATCTGGATGAAAGTATCGGGAATCTATCGTTTCGGAGGTACGCCGCAACAGAACATCAATTTCGCTCGAATGGCATTACCCCTGCTGGAACAAAGTTTTGGCCTTCGCCAGTTGGTGTGGGGCAGCGACTGGCCGCATACGCAGCATGAGCAAAGCATCGGTTTTCGCACCGTAGTCGATCAGTTAAAGGCCTTGGAGTGCTCGAGGCAGGTTAGCGATTCGCTGCTTGTGCAAGCCCCTCGAAGGTTATTCGGTTTTGCAAAAGGCAAAAGCTGAGACTTGCGCCTGCATTCGCAGATGTCCATTCATCTCACCTATTTAAATGAATACCTACAGAACGTTCGACGTACGACGTTGCAGTAAAACCTATCGTGCCTCATCGAGAAGTTCTGTGTAGTAGCAGCATATTCCAATTACAAAAGAGCAGATTCCATGGACACGTCATCCAATGCCGAAGTTGAAAGCACCCAAACGATGTTTGGTTTATCGCGTGCAACGACAGGCGTTACGGTTTCAAACTTCTCTTTCAAATCTGACTGCAGTTTGAGCGTCAGCCCAACCGAGATCCTTTCATGACTCCCTTAGATATAGACCTCTTACTGACCGCATTGGTGAGCGTCCTGGTGCTGGTGGGGCTCATCGTGTCGCGTCTCAAAATGCACCCGCTCCTGGCCTTGTTAGTGGTGTCCGTAGGTGTTGGCTTTGCAACCGGTATGGAGCCGGAAGCCATCGTCTCCCACGTGATGACCGGCGCCGGAAAGACACTGGGGGCAGTAGGGGTCGTCATCGCACTTGGAGCGATGCTGGGCAAAATTCTTGCTGACGCAGGCGTCACAGAGCAGATCGCCGAGGTCATCCTCAAGCGAACATCGGATCGAATGATCCCTTGGGCCATGATGATGGTTGCATTTGTAATTGGCATTCCCATGTTTTTCGAGGTGGGCCTGGTGATCATGCTGCCGCTGATCTTCAGCGTGGCGCGAAAGCTGGAAAGTCAGGCTCGCTTCAAAGGTTCAGCGTATGTGTATGTGGGGGTTCCGGTGATTGCGGCACTTGCAGCCATGCACGGGATGGTGCCGCCGCACCCTGGCCCCTTGACGGCCATCGCGGCGCTCAAAACCTCGGTTGGGCCCACAATGCTCTATGGTTTCCTTGCGGCAATTCCTGCAATGATCTTGGGCGGCCCGCTTTATGGCGCATTCATTTCGCCGCGTATGAGTACTCGGCCGGATCAGGTTTTGCTGGATCAGTTCACCCTGGCTGAAAAAGCCGACGATCAACCAAGCACCAGTGTATGGCTTGGCGTGCTGGCAGCCTTGCTACCGGCGATCCTGATGCTGGTTCATGCCGTCGCCGAGATGCTATTACCCAAGGGCAATGCGATCCTGAAGATGGCCAGTTTCTTGGGCAATCCCTTGATAGCCATGCTCCTGGGCGTGCTGTTCGCAGGGGCGAGTCTGGTACTCGCGCGATGTGGCGATGCGGGGCAATTGCGCGAATCCCTGGGCAAGAGCCTCAAGCCAATCGCTTCAATCATCATGATCATCGCCGGCGGTGGTGCCTTTCAGGAGTTGCTGACCAGCGCCAAGGTGGGCGATGCCATTGTGCATCTGACTCAACAGTCTGCGTTCCCTCCGCTGATCCTGGGCTGGTTGATTGCGATGCTGCTCTCGGTATCTACCGGTTCAGCCACTGTAGGTATCGTTGGCGCTGCTGGCTTGCTGGCGCCGCTTGCAGGTGCTGATCCAGGCCTCAACCTGCCTCTGCTTGCCTTGTCCATCGGCTGCGGCTCGCTGTTCTTCAACTATGCGAACCATGCGGGCTTCTGGATGGTGAAGGAATCCTTCGGCATGACGATGGGCGAAGCAACCAAGACCATTTCGGTGGTTCAATCCATCGTAGCTGTGGTCGGTTTGATTGTGGTGTTGATGTTGAATGCGGTTATCACAGTGGTTTGAGTCAGGATCTGTTCGCAGGTAGTGAATCTGCCCGGGCGTGTTCTTCAAGCCTGCACACATCACCCAACGAATCACGTTGCATCGACTGCAAGTTCTTTTCAATGGTTTCGCACAGAGCCTCCATTTGAATCTGGTGTTCGCTGTGGCGAAACGGGCTTTGCAGATCGGTGCCGATGCGTTCGATGGCCAGCAGCATGAATCCCACCACGGTCGACGCCAGCGGCGTGAACCAGCCCAGGGATTCGACCAGTCCCACCGGTACGATCAGGCAGAACAGCGAAATAAACAGCCGCGGAAAATAGACGTAAGGGTAGGGCAGCGGGGTATTGGCGATCCGCTCCATGCCGCCCTGACTGTTGGACAGGTCGACCAGCGTCGACTCAAGCCGCGCCAGGCGAATACTGTCCAGATGCCCGGCCTTGTATTCCTTGGCGAGCAAAGTCGCGGAGCCGGTGAGGATATCGTTGGCAAAGTTATTGGTCGTGCCACTGCGGGCGAACTCTTCGGCGGGAATAAACGCCCGCACCTCGTCGGGACAAGGCTGGCCTTGCAGATGCGCGGCGAGGCAGTTCACATACGCGACGTGGCGGCGCAGCAGAGTGGATTTGACCGGATTCACCTCGCCGCCGACGTCGTCCAGCAGCGTTAGCACCTGCCGGGCGAAGCTGCGGGAGTTGTTGATCATCGCCCCCCACAACGTCCGTGCTTCCCACCAGCGGTTGTAGGCGCTGCTGTTGCGAAAACTGATCAATACGATCAACGCCGAACCCAGCAAGGTCAGCGGCATCAGCGGCAGGTTCAGCTTGGCGTTGAGGAACAGCATGAAGTCGACGGTGACGGCGATGTCCCACAGCAGCAACCAGAACAGAGACCAGCCCACGTAGCCCAGGGTCTTGATGATCAGGCGGTATTTTTTGACGATGGCAGCTTTCAAACGGAAACCTCGTGTCGAGCAGTTTGCTTAAACGCTTAAGCTCGGACGACGCCTGGCATCGGCAGTTCCATGGTGAAGCAGCCAACCGTCAGTCAGTCTGCGAAGCCCGGCCATCTGAATGGTCAATGCTTGCGAGAAAAATCCTCGTATCCCGATTGGACCGCAGATGAACCACGCGGCAAGCTGATGCCGGCGTCGGCCTATGGCGCCTCGTTCCGTTTCGGCAACGCTGTTTGACGGGGACGGGAAGATTCGCCGCGAGCGCCGCGTGCCCCGGGCGCGGAACACTCCATCAAAACCGGGCTGAGTCTGCTGCTGCACGTCAGCCCGTCGATGAGTCGATCAAGCGTTGACCGGCACGGCTTTGGGCCTGCGATACAGGATCGTTGTCGCTGTGCGGCACGTCCAGCCGTCGGCACGCAACAAAACCAGATCGCTTTGAAAAGCACCTCCGGAAAACCGGGCGGGAAGGCCTAAGCTCATTCCAAAAAGATATTTATTTAATCTTTTTAAGATCGTTTAGCTTTTAGCAAAGGAAACGTGCAGCGCCTCGCTTGCGGCGTTTTTTTGCCTCAGGCCAACCCTGTCCGCAGTCATTGCCTGAGTCTCCTGTCCATTTTTTCTACCCTGAACGGCCACATATCTGGCCGTCAGCGGTTCGTTGCCCGGAGCCCTCGTGACACTTATTCAAACCTCTTTGGCAACGGTACAGGTCGACTTGCCTGAACGATTGGCCCCACCCATCGACGATAGCGCCGAGGAGGGCGATGTTGTCCTCGAACTGCGAGGCGTCACTAAAGCTTATCTGCGCAAAGGCGGGTCGCCGTTGCCGGCTGTCAACCATGTCAGCTTGAAGGTCCGGCGCGGCGAAGTGCTGTGCCTGATGGGCACCTCCGGCAGCGGCAAATCGACCTTGCTTCGCCATATCAATCGTTTGATCGAACCCACCAGCGGTGAGGTCTTGATTGAAGGTCAGGCTATCAGCGGCCTGAGCCACAAAGCGTTGCGGGATTTGCGCTCGCGGCGAATCGGCATGGTGTTCCAGCATTTTGGTCTTTTGCCCCATCGCACGGTGCTGGACAACGTTGCGCTGCCTCTGGAGCTGCGCGGCGAATCCGAGGCCGTCCGGCATGCAGCGGCCACGCGACAGTTGCAGGCGATGGGCCTGGAGGGATGGGGCGAGCATTATCCCCACGAGTTGTCCGGCGGTATGCAGCAACGGGTCGGTCTTGCGCGGGCATTGGTGACTGATCCGGATATTCTGCTGATGGACGAGCCTTTCAGCGCACTGGATCCGACCATACGGCGCGACCTGCAAAGCCACTTTCTGGCCTTGGTCCGCGAGCGCGGGATCACCACTTTGCTGGTCACCCACGATCCTGCCGAAGCGGTCCGTCTCGCTGACCGGATAGCGGTATTGCGCCAGGGACGTCTGGTGCAGTCGGGCACCCCGAAGCAGCTGCTCGAGACGCCGGCCGATGCTGAGGTCGCGGATTTTTTCCGCGATTGCCTTCCTGCCGCACCGGTATTGCACGATGCCGGTGGCGCGGTACGTCAGGCTCCCGAAACGGCACCGAAGGAGCAACCGGTTCAGCCGGGCTTGCGCGGCTGGCAAGCCCTGTTGCTCGGGCCGGCTGCGCTGGCGGCGCGGGGCCGAGGCGGGTTGTTCTGGCTCGGGTTCGCCGCAGAACTCGCGGCCCTGGCCACTGCGGTGCAAGGCATTGCGAGCGCATCCTGGATATCGGTCGTGGCGGGATTGGCCGTGCTGGCGGCCAGTCGTTTCACCGCGTATTCGCTGAGCCGTCAACCGGTGCGGCGCGCCGTTTCAAGTTGGGCGTTGCCGCTGGCGGTGCTGCTGGTCAGTCAGGCATTGGTGATCTGGCGGGTGTTGACGCCCGATACCACCCAGGCGCTTTTGCAGTTCCCGGCCAGCCGCCAGGCGCTGTTACTGACCGCCCAGAGCGTGGATGACTTTATCGGTTGGTCACAGGTGACGTTCGAGAGCGCTTTTGTCGGCGTGATCGTTGCGGTTCGCACGGTCATTGAAGGAATCGAAACCCTGCTCGGTTGGCTGCCCTGGCCGGTTTGCGCACTGGCGCTGGTATTGCTGGCCTGGCGCTCGGCGGGCCTGGCCCTGGCGCTCACCAGCAGCGCAGCGTTGTTGTATATCGGCCTGTTCGGGTTCTGGGAGCGGACAATTGCCACGCTGGCGCTGGTTGGTTCGTCGGTGCTGATCGCACTGGTGATCGGCGTACCCACCGGCATTCTGCTGGCGAAGCGGCCATTTGCCCGCAGGCTGCTCACGCCTTTGCTGGATGTCATGCAGACCCTGCCGACCTTTGTCTATCTGATTCCCGCTGTGGCGTTCTTTTCGGTGGGCAAGACCCCGGCGGTCATTGCGACGGTGATTTTTGCCCTGGCACCGATGATTCGTCTGACGTCCCTGGGCATTCAGGAAGTCCCGAAGGATGCCGTGGAAGCGGCAATCGCCCATGGAGCAAACCCCTGGCAGACCCTGATCAAGGTGCAACTGCCGCTGGCGCGACGATCCCTGTTGCTGGGGATCAATCAGACTATCGTCATGAGCCTGTCGATGGTGGTGGTTGCTGCCCTGATCGGCGCTGGAGGGTTGGGTTACGACGTCATGACGGCGTTGCGCAATATCAAGGGCGGCGAGGGCGTGTTGGCCGGCGTGGCGATCGTGCTGTGTGCATTGATCCCCGATCGAATCATTCAATCGAGCTTGCGCAAGCAAGACCATCTGCATAACTGAACAGTGAGACTTATCGTGGCAAAACATCTATTGCGTAACCTGAGTGCGGCCGCAGTGCTGGCTTCCCTGATCGTGCCGGCCAGCGTGATGGCCAAGGACAAAATTGTCATTGGCGAGCAGAACTGGACGGGGGCCATCGCCATTCAACACATTCTGGGTGAGGTGATCAAAACCCGTCTGGACGGTGATGTGTCGTATCTGGCCGGGGACGTGCCGGTGCTGTTCAGTGCGGCGGCCAAGGGCGACGGTTCTGTGGATGTGCTGACGGACATCTGGCTGCCCAATCAGTCCGCGGCTTGGGCCAAGTACGTCACCGACGGCACCCGCTCACTGGTACCCAATGCTCATCCTTATACCGGTGAACAAGGCTTCTACATTCCCGGTTATCTGCAGGACAAGTACGGCGTCAAATCGATCTACGATCTGAAAAAACCGGAAGTGGCCAAGCTCTTCGAGCCTTTGGGCGGCGGCAAGGCCGAACTGCTGGTGGGGCCGGCGGGCTGGGAGTCGACGTATATCGGCCAGATCAAGGCCAAGGATTACGGCTTCGCCGATAAATTCGAATCCGTGTCGACGGAAGCCTCGGTGACCTACGCCAAACTGGCCTCGGCTTACAAGGCGCAACGCGGCGTGGTGTTCTACGCCTACACCCCTGACTGGATTTTCTCGGCCTATGATCTGCGTCGCCTGGAAGAACCCGCGTTCGATGGCTACGCCCAGGACAACAAAAAAGAAGATCCTCTCTACAAGGCAGATGGCTGCTGGAAATTCGTCAGCCCGACCGTCGATCCTGACTGGCTGAACAAGAGCCACATCACCTGCGCCTTCCCGGATGCCAAGGTGTACGTCCTGGCTTCCACCGCACTGCAAAAGCGCGCGCCGAAAATTGCCGAGTTTCTGCAAAATTTCGCTATCGACCCAGCACAGTTGAACGGTTTGATCCAGAAGATCGAAAAGGAGAAACAGCCAGCAGACGTCGCCGCCAAGGCCTGGGTTCAAGCCAATCCTTCTACTGTTGACCAGTGGGTTGCAGGGCAGGCGCAGCAAGTGAGTTCAGCCCAATGACCAGAGCGAACGTACGTGTGCTCGATGGCGGCATGGGGCGCGAGTTGAAGCGAATCGGCGCACCGTTCCGTCAACCGGAGTGGTCGGCCCTCGCGCTGATCGAAGCGCCTGAGTATGTACTGCAGGCGCATCAGGCGTTCGTGACAGCGGGCGCGCGGATCATCACCACCAACAGCTATGCGGTGGTGCCTTTTCATATTGGCGATGAGCGATTTGCCGAGCAGGGAAGAGCGCTGGCTGAGCGCGCCGGACGGCTGGCGCGGCAGGCCGCCGGCGAAAGTACCGATGAGGTCACCGTGGCCGGGTCGTTGCCGCCGGCGTTGGGGTCGTACCGGCCGGATCTGTTCGATCATCAGCGTTCAGTAGCGATCCACCGCGAACTGATTGCCGGATTGCAAGCGCACGTCGATGTGTGGCTGGCCGAAACGCAAAGCTCCATTGCTGAAGTGCGGGCGGTGGTCGAAGCCCTCGGAACGGATCCCGCGCCACTCTGGGTGTCATTCACGCTGTTGGACGAAGAGGGCCGGGAACCGCGATTACGCTCAAACGAGGCCGTTGCCGATGCGGTTCGGGTGGCGGCTGAGCTGGGGGCCAAGGCGGTGCTCTTCAATTGCAGCCAGCCGGAAGTGATGGCCGCGGCCTTGATTGAGGCACGCGCTGTGATTGAAAACCTGGATCATCCTGTCGAACTGGGGGTTTATGCCAATGCTTTCCCCCCTGTCAGTGCCAAAGCCGAGGCCAATAGCGATTTGTTGGAAATTCGGCGCGATCTGGGCCCTGAGTCCTACCTGGACTGGTCGAAATCATGGGTTGCCGCAGGGGCCAGCATTGTCGGCGGATGCTGTGGGATCGGCCCGGAGCATATCGCCCAGTTGCATTTGCACCTGCAGTATCTAAAGGGTGAGGAGGCCGCGCATGAGTGATTTTTCAGGCGACGCTCTGTCAGAGCAGGCGACATTCGGTGCCGGCTGCTTCTGGGGGGCGGAAGCCTCATTCCGGGCATTGCCGGGTGTGCTCGACACCCGTGTCGGGTTCGCTCGGTCAGACCAGGGCGACGCCACCCTGATCGAAGTCGTGCAAGTCGACTTCGACCCCCGACTCATTTCCTACAGCCGTCTCGTCGAGCACTTCTGGACACTGCACGATCCCACGTCAGTCGACCGGCAGGGTGCGGACGTCGGGGCGAAATACCGTTCCGCGCTGTTTTTCAACAGTGCCGAGCAGGCCCAACTGGCGCTTGTCGCCAGGCAGCAGCTGGATGCCAGTGGCCAGTTGGGCAAGCCAGTGGCTACGGTGATCCTGCCACTGGGTGAGTTTCAAAAGGCGGATGAAGAACATCAGCGCTACCTAGAAAAGCATGGTGGCAGCGCCTGTTCCATTTGATGCATATGTCAAGTCGGCTCCAGGCAGCCGACGCGCGCTGGGCGTTATGGCGGTTGGCCGACTCGGTTAGCGACGTGCATAACGGCGTGGCATCCTGGCATAACCTCCATGGCTGCGGTCTCGCTGATCGCAGCCTGCATGTCTGGTTTTCGGGGGCTGGTGACATCATGAACATTTCTAACATGGCATCTGGTTTAACATAATATACATTACACGTAACAAAGTGTTACGACGCCAGCCCGGTTGCGCACACCATTTCAATCTCCAGCATCGCTCTCAAACTGTGAGGATCAGGTAAAAATTAGAAAATGGCATTTAAAGACTATACCTCCTTCAAAATCAACAAGATGCGCCTACACCAAGTTCAAGATTCGTCAAATTTTCCAACGATAGTTTAGCGCTAACCGATTCAGGGCTCTTATCGATTTTATCCGTTGTTTATCATTTGACGCGTCTAAATCAACTGTCTTCGATTCAACGGCATACAATTGAGTACCGATAATTAAACATTAGAACGAATCACCAGGCGGCATTTAAAAACTATAGTCGGTTATAGGCCCCATAACCGCTCTAGCACGGTAGTTTCAGCTGTCACAGCCCAAGCAGTTGCCTACGTAAATCCTAGACTTTTACCAAGGCTGGGCATCGTTAGCGATCCGTAGTTTCCGTTCCATTGCTTTTTACTAGTCCTCGGAGGTAATTTTTAGGACGGTTTGGCAACTTTGAGCATTCCTTAAAAAATGGAACCCGAAGACCTTAAACGTGTAAAGGCTTTCAGATCAAAGTTTTGGCCGAGCATGATTACCTCATGCATAAAAACTTCTGATCCCATAAATGTGGAATCTGCAACCTCAGTCAGCCCAATCACAAGTCGAGCTCGCCCGATTAGTACGTATAAGCGACACCGTGGCGATGTGAGTCGCGGATTCGCCTATTCGTTTGATTAAACGAGCTTTTTGGGGGCCGGCTCGCTTGTTTACGGTATTACTTACGTGGCGGATCCATCCGAAAGCACATCGTAGTGTGAAATCTGACGCATCCAGAATGGGGTTTTAGCCCCCGCTTCGCCCGCCGTGTCTGGGAGCTCAAAGCTCGGAAATTTTGTTCGAACCCTGGGGTTTGCCAGTCGAGATATTTGCTCCGATGATCGTTCGCGTTACGACGTCAACAGCGACCGCTATCATCGGATACGATAGGCGTTGCCCGCCCTTATCTACCAATAAAACGTCAAGATTAAAAGTGCAACTTTCAACAGGCTTCTCCATTTTCTGCACCCTGCTAGATTAGGTCGGAGCTTTTCAGAGCGTTATGGAGCCTCATGTCTGACGAATGACTTGCGCTCTTTAGAGTAGTCTATGCGCCACAATGCGCCAGAGGCACGTTGCAGGTTCTAAATGGAGAATATTGGCTAACTCAACTAAACATCCATTTAGTTGAGTTATTATTCATGTAAAATTCGACCGTGAAAGCAACCAGGAACCTCCATTCGTTCTAGCTCCTTGTTGCTTTCATGACTCGGCTGTTACTCATATCCCGACTTTTCCCTCGCAACATGTACTGAAGGCTGAACGTGCGCTTCGCCTGCTTCTCAATAAGCCAAAGGAAGCGTCAAGTCTTGACTGACGCCTCCTTCGAATGCCTTGGTATTCAACGATTGGCAAAGTACATTGTCACTTCAAAGCCAATGCGCAGGTCGGTATAGCTGGGTTTGGTCCACATAGTGCGTGCTCTCTCGGTTGTTTAATTGATAAAAAGCAGCATCCGTCCTTGTCCGCTGCGTAAACCTCGTGTTCGTTCAGAGATTGCCAGCCACCGGCTCCTTACCCTCATGAGCGTCCCAAGCCTGGTTGATCAGGTAGGCAAAAACGGCCTTGAGCTGATCATCGGTAAAATCCGCAAACGCTGGCATGCCGCCGCCTGCCTTGGAAAGTAAGCCCTGGCGCACGACGGCTTCGAAGAATTCGTAGCTCGGTGGTGGTGCGTAGATGAGGTTGGGCACACGGCCGCCAGCAGCGTTGCCGCGAAGACCATGGCACTCGATGCAACCGCTGCCCTCGAACAGTTTGCGGCCAAGGGGTGTCAGTGCTTCTGGCTGCCGGGGCGTGAGCGGCGCAGGTACCTTTTGCACTTGTGCGAACCCCGGGTAGTCCTTGACGCCGCCTAACTTGAACGCAAGTAGCCGTGGTGTAGTTCTGGCCTTCGGCGCAGAAGCCGCGTCTGCGTTCAGCGACCCCGTCGCTGCGGCGGTGCCAGTACCGGTCGCCAGCAGAACGTATTGTTCGCCATCCACCATGACGGTCGACGGTGCAGCCCGCACCGCACCACCGATCTCGTGACTCCACAGTGTCTTGCCCGTCGCCGCATCGAGCACCTGCAAGCGCCCGTCGCCAGTGCCTTGGAATATGAGACCACCGGCCGTATGCAGCAGACCGCCGTTGGTAGGCATCGGCAAGCGCGACCGCCACTTCACGCTATTGCGACGGACATCCCAGGCAACGGTTTCGCCGTAGGTTTCGTACTGGCCATCGGCAGAGCGCTGGATAGGCTCGAACGACTGGCCGCCTAGCGCAGAATCGGGATCATCTCTGACCAGGGTCGGCTGAGACATGGCAGGAATGAACACCGTCTCGTCGTCCGGATTGAAGGCCAGCGCTTCCCAGCCATGGGCACCCAAGCCATTGGGCAACTGCATGTACTGCTTGGCGTCATTGAGCCAATACTGCCCTTCCCGCTTCATGATCGGACGACCATTGGCATCCAGTCCTGAAGCCCATTCCATCGGCATGTAGGCACCGCCAGAAATGAACTTGCCGGTTTGCGCATCCAGGGCATAAGCGAAGCCGTTTTTCGGCACGCTCAGCACCGCCCGTTTCGACTGCCCATTGACGGTGATGTCGGCAATCATGATGCCGACGCTGGAGTCATAATTCCAAGCATCCTGTGGGGTTTGCTTGAAATGCCATTTGTACTCGCCCGTGCTGGCATCCAGGGCCACGATGGAGTTGGTGAACAGCTCATCGCCGGCCTGTTCGCCACGCTTGGATGGATCGAACGGTGCCGGCCCCCCTACCCCTATGTAGACCAGATTCAACTGTGGGTCATAGGTCATCGCATCCCAGGCACTGCCACAGCCGTGGGTCTTCGAGTACCAGTCTTTACCCCAAGTCTTGGCCGCATTCTCATACAGCGCCGATTGCGGCTTCGAGGGATCGTCAGGCACCGTGTAGAAACGCCAGCGATGAGCGCCGCTCTCGGCATCGAAGGCGTCGACATAGCCACGGGTGGTTCCGGTATCGAGGCAGGCATTGCCGGTGAACACCAAGCCATTGCCCACCCGTGGCGCCGCAGTAATCGCGTACATGTCGGCGGAGTCGCACGATGTCGCTTCCCACACTTTCTTGCCCGTGCGCTGGTCGACCGCGATCAGGCGGCAGTCACCCGAAGCTATGATGACATTGCTCCCACTCAGTGCCACCCCACGATTGAATCGACGCCCCCAATAGCCTGCAAATGAAGAGCCCTGCTGCGCATTCTCATCTTTGAAGTTCCAGATCAACTGACCGGTCTTTACATCGTTGGCAATGATCTGGCCGTTGGGTGCCCCTTGAAAAACAATACCGTCCTTGACCAGGGGGTTGCCCACCAGACCGTCACTGACCGGAAGGTCCACCCACCAGGCCAGGCCCAGTGAACTGACGGTTTCCTTGTTGATAGCCTTCAAAGACGAGGAATGCTGCATCTCGCTGGAGTTTCCAAGAAACTCCCAGTCTGTATTGGGTTTCTCAACCGGTTGTTCGTTCAGCTCGCAACCCGCAAGCGATGCAAACAGTGATGCGACGATTATTATTCTCATGCAACCCTCTGCCCTTATAAGCACCCATACCTGGATGACTGATGTGTCATCAATCATCCCATCGGTCCGGCAACCATTAGCGAACTGATCATATGACCTGATCAGTTGACCAGTTTCGGCCTGAGTATTTGATCAGCAATGCCGCGAGCGCGCTACAAGAATTTTTTAAGGCTTATAAATCAATTAGATAGGATCTTATCGAGCGCTGATATGCACCGTTTCAGGCTTCCCGCAGCGAACCACCGGACACCATGTCCAGCAGTTTGGCCATCACCTCCGACGCCCCTCCCTGCAAAAAATACTCGTCATGGCTGACCTCGAATCGCTGCGGGTTGATATGTGCAACCATTGCCCTGTACCTCAACGCATGCAGGGGCAACTCGGCGGCTGGGTAAACCAGCCCCGATGTTCCAACCGACAAAAACAGGTCGCACGTTTGGGCGGCATCCTTAGCCGCAGCCCATGCGGCCTCCGGCAGTATCTCCCCGAACCAGACAACACCGGGGCGAATGCATCCCCCGCACACCGCACAAATGGGTGGATCGATCCTGGAGCCGCCCTCGGCGAGCGATACCGAAGGCAGCGGTTCAGAGTGCTGCGTGTGGCAGTCAATGCACCGAGGATTGTGCAGGCTTCCATGCAGGTGAATCACACCGTGGCTACCAGCTCGCTCGTGAAGATCGTCAACGTTCTGCGTGATGACCGTCACCTTGGGTACGAGATTGGCCAGTTGAGCTATCGCTCGATGGGCAGTGTTTGGGCTCGCCTCAACCACCTTCATGCGCCGCCATTCGTACCAGCCCCAGCAGAGGCCTGGATCTGCACGAAATGCTTGCGCCGTTGCCAGCTTTGCTGCGTCAAAGCGCTCCCACAGGCCTGTCAGGGCGTCGCGAAATGTCGGGATACCGCTTTCTGCAGAGGCTCCAGCCCCTGTAAATACCACTACGTGCCTGGCGGCGCGCAGCCCTTGGGCAACCAGCTCTATCGACATATCTATCCCTGCCATGACGAATTGAAACGACGCGATCGGCGCATGAAGAAGGCATATGGAATCGTGGTCACCAAGCGTGCGGATCACCGCATTCTCATATCAAGAACGAAGCCCCCGTCATCAACATCCCGAATATCAACAGCGCCGTAGTCACCCGCGTACTGACCCGAAGCGTGGGTTGATGCTCGATCACCTTGCCAATCGCGAAGTACAGCCGCTCAAGAATCTGCTGCTCATCAAGATCTTTCGATTCGAATATCGAGTCGATCACCGACCCCGCATTCGGAAACGGATCGTGCAGGAACGGCGCTGCGTCAAATGCGCTTTGCTGCAAGGCCCGAGCCGAGAGCATGGCGGACGCGACCAGTGAACCCAGCGCCGTGATGGCAGCTCCCGCCTCCAGCAGGGTGATCATGTCGAGACTGGCCGAAACGCTGAAGCGCAGTATCGCGCCGTACAGCGTGAGCACGCCTGCCAACGCACCGAGCGACAGCGTGAACATCAACCGCAGATACACCGTCACTAAGCCCCGTGAGACGGATATTTGCTCAAGGTAGATTTTGACGAGCGTCTCGATGGTCAAGCGGCGTGCTTCAAAGGCAAAGCGACGTTCTTCTGCCGGGGTTACGGGTTGCATGAAGGCTCCTTGGAAACAGCAAAACAGGTGATCAGCTGAGTGAAGCAAACACTCATGAAGCGCTGTCGTCTTCGTTGAGCGGTGTGTTCCAGATCAACAACTCAAGCGCGGCGGCAATCTGGATGCGGTGGTCGGCAAACTCGATGGGCAACAGATCCTGAGCGCGCTCCAGGCGACGCAACAATGTATTGCGGTGAGTGCCCAGCACTTCGGCGGTCTGGGTGATGTTGCAGCCGTTGGCCAGAAACGCATGCAGCGCACGTTGAAGCACGGTGGATTCGGTCGCCAGCCGGCCAAGGGTGTTCACGACAAACTGTTTGGACGCTCGGGCATCCTGGGTCATCAGCGAAACCATCCGCACCTGATCGATACTGGTGATCGGCGGCGCGCCCGCCAACCTTCCCACCAGACTCTGCGTGGTCAGCGCTTCCAGGTGCGAGCGACGAAAGCCATTCAATCCCGCTGCGGGAGAACCGATAGCTGCGCGTATCCTGGGGAACGACTCCACCACACCTTGCAACAGGCCCTGATCCAAAGGTTTCGCCGCGCTGGCCCAGACCCACACGGTGGCCGGCCCGGCCAATACCACGAGGGGCGCGGTGGTTCCGGTCAGGCGAGCCAGAGCCCGCGCCATCTCTTCCAACGGGCGGATTTCAGCATCCTGGACTTCGCTCCAGATGACGTAGGCCGAGTGTTTTTGTTGCAGGGAGTAGCCCAGGCGCTGGCTCAAATGCTCAGTGTCCACATCACGGCCATCGAGCAAGCGGCTGACCAAGCTGCGCTTGTCGATCTGGTCGTGGTGGGTCAAGGCGCTCTTTTCTTCCAGGACGATCTGGGTGATCACCCGCATGTTGCCGGCAATGAACTCTGAGATGGAACGGGACGAGACCTCCAGCAGTTCTTCAAGCAGCACCGGATCCTGCGTCAGCCCGAATGCCATTTTCATCCACATTTCCCACGCCGCGCTTTGCGTCGTTCTGGCGGAGTTCATGAGGACCTCAGACAGGCCTCTGCGCGCAAGCTCGCGGGCGGTGTCCACCATGTCGGCGGACACATACGTTTCAACCGGTTCTCCTGGACGCTGCATGTTGGCATTCGCCCAGTGCAGCAGCTCTGAGCGATTGGCGCGCCGGCATGCCGCCAGAATCACCGGATCTTCCAGCAGCTTCTCATCCTCCGGGGATGAAAACAGTGACTGGTTCAGGCGCTCGATCCACTCCGGCGGCAGGCTCTGCGCCCTCTCCGCGCCTTTGCGCATCAGTTCGCGAACGGCTTGCGAAGGCCGTGGCCAAGGGGAAGCAGTGCTATTCATGTGATGTTCAATTAAACCCAAAAAAGCCGTTGGAATGGTGCACTTTGTATCTTGTCGAACAAGCCCGGCAAAAATAGCATGAGCCTACTGCCTGAGCCAAACAACCCTGAAGAGGCGCCCTGCTTCTCCCCACTTGTTGCGAATTTAGTGCAGTAAAAATCGTAATGGCCGGACTGCTCAGTGACACACTTTTATAAGTCACTGACAGCGAACCCGCCTGCGCGAAAAACGTTCCTCTTACTTGGAGTCGCTTCAATGTCCAGCGATCGCAATGCAACCAGCAGTCTGCCTGTCGTCAGCCGATCCCATTCAGCGCAAGAAATCGCCTCGCTCAGCGATCACGCCGGCGCGGTCATCATTCGAGGCTACATGACGCCCGAGCAAGTGGCGCGCATCAACCATGAACTGGACGCGCCACTCGCGGCCCTGGACGCCGGTTCGAAACATGAACATCAGTTGGTCAAGGATTTTCATGGTTATCAAACTAAGCGGCTCACCAACCTCATCACTTACAGCAAGACTTTTCGTGAAGAGATCCTGGACGACGACCTCTTTCACGAAATAGGCCGCGCACTTTACGAATCGAAGTGCGGTGACTGGTGGTTGACCACCGCGCAACTCATCGAGATCGGACCGGGCAACACCGCGCAAATGTTGCATCGGGACTCGGCTCAATATCATCCGTTTGTGGCCATGGACAAACATGCACCGCGAGCCATCACCAACCTGATGCTGGCACTCACCGACTTCACTGAGGAAAACGGAGCGACACGGATAATTCCGGGAAGCCAGGACTGGGACAACTTCGAGGATGTGGGATCGCCCGAGATGACCATCCCCGTCGAACTGAACGCCGGTGACGCCGTGCTGTTTGGCGGCAAAGTGGTTCACGGTGGTGGCGCCAACGTCACCACCGACCAGTTCCGCCGTGGCCTGACGATCCCGCTGCAGGCTTCGATCCTTACGCCCGAGGAAGCCTATCCACTCATCGTGCCGCTTGAGGTGGTCAGAACCCTCTCCCCTCGCGTGCAGAAGATCATCGGTTTCCGCTCGCAATACCCCCTTGCCAGTCCGGGCCTGTGGCAGCATGACTACGCGGATCTGGCGGACTATCTCAAGCTCTGACGGATGCAATGTCCGGGGGAAGGCCACCGCCTCCCCCCGAATCACTTTCAGTGCCCGGTCGAGGACGTGAGCAAGACACCCCGACGGGAAAACAGAACCGGCGCACCTTGCGAATCGAGCAGCGCCGCTGTCAGCGAAAGACCTTCCACCGACTGGCTCTCCTCGAAGCGCTCTCCCCCATCACTGCTTTTCAGCATCAGCCCGTCCAGTCCCACCGCCAGTACCGTGTCACCGGACAACGCCACGCCAGTGACGGACCCTTTGCTCTGCGTCGGTACCTTGCGAAAACCCCTGCCCTCGGTCGAACCGTGCATCAGCGTCCCGCGCTGGCCACCGACCAGCAAGCTGCCGTCGGCCAACACGGCACCGGACCACAGCGTGCCGTCGTAACCGGTGCTGATGTATGTCCAGCTTTTGCCCTCATCCTCGGAACGCAGAAGCTGCCCGTGTTCGGCGGTGGCATAGAGCTTGTGTTGGCCATCGGCAAACAACCCCATCAAATTGAGATCGGCCTTCTTCGAACCCGGCGGCGCCTGCAGCGTTTGCTCGTTCCATGTCAGCCCACCGTCATCGGTCGTCAGCACCAGCGACCAGAGCCCCACGGCGACACCCTGCTGTGCATTGAAGAAATGCACGGCGAACAGCGGACGATCCTCTTCATTGGACATCCGCTGGATCTGCCAGGAGTCGCCGCCGTCCGCCGTGACCAGAATCACACCCCAATGCCCCACGGCCCAGCCCTGTTTGGCATCGATGAACGACACCCCCGTCAACGGCGTGGACACCGGCACCGAGCCGGCCTGACGAAAGCTGTTCCCGTGATCATCCGACAACAGCACGATCCCATGATCGCCGACAGCAACCACCCGCTCGCCAGCCCAGGCAGCATCGAGCATGGTTGCGCGGCTGGCATGTTCCGACTGCAGCGCCGGCACCACCGGCAAGTGCGAAGCCTGCAAGGCAAACGGCGGCAGCAGCGTGGCGATCAACACGCCGATCGACAAAAAACCATTACGCATGACTCTCTCCTCAGTGCATCAGTGCGCCGATCATGCGCACGGGGCGCCTGCGCGGGAAAACCTGCTCCAGCCAAACCGCAAAGGCCGGCAGCACCGTCATGGCCATGACCATATTGACGATGAACATGAACGCTAGCAGCTTGCCCATGTCCGCCTGAAACTTGAGGTCGGAAAACGCCCAGGTGGCGACGCCGATCGCCAGGGTGATGGCAGTGAAGATCGTGGCCATGCCGACCTCGAGCAACGCATGTTCGACGGCTTTGGTGATGGGCTGACCGTAGGCCTGGTGCAGTTGCAGGCGGTTGTAGATGTAGAAGGCATAATCGACGCCGATGCCCACCGCCAGCACCATCACCGGCAACGTGGCGATGGTCAGGCCGATCTGCAACTCCTTCATGAACCAGTAGCCGATGAAGGTGCCGATGGTCAACGGCAGGCAGCAGACCAGCACCGCGCGCCAGTCGCGGTAGACGACGAAAACCAGCAAAGCGATGGCCGCATAAACGTACAGCAACATCGGCGTTTCGCTTTTTTCCACTTCTTCGTTGATGGCAGCGAGAATGCCGGCGTTGCCTGACGCAAGGCGAATCGTGACGGCGGATGACGGGTTTTCGCTACGGAAGGCCTTGGCCGCTTCCACCACCCGGTTGATCGTCGTGGCCTTGTGGTCAGCCAGGTACAGATGCACGGCAGACATGCTGCAATCGGCGCGCATCAGTCCGGGCGTGCGCGCAACTTCGGTTGCCAGCGCGGCGTAGTTCATCGGGTCGATGGGCACCGCGCCCATTTTCGGGTTGCCTTCGTTGTAGCCCTCGTTGAACTGGCGTAGGGTCGAGGAAAACGAGGCGACGGACAATACACCGGGCACGCCCTGCATGGCCCAGACGAAACGGTCCTGGTATTGACCCACAGTGACGTTCTCGCAGGCGGCCTGGCTGCCTTCGTCGGCGTTGTCGTGGTTGGCCTCGAACACCACGCTGAACCAGTCCAGGCCGATGTCGTAGTTGCTGGCGATGGACACAGCGTCGCGGTTGAAACGCGAGTCTTCGCGCAACTCCGGAGCGCCGGCCTGTAACGTGCCGACGACCCGATCGTGGCTTTGCCAGATCGCCACCACGAAGACCACCAGAGCCACGCCCAGCACCCACTGCGCGTTGCGCCGCTCGGCGAGTCGGCTCAGACCATGTAGCCAGCCGGTTCGACGCTGCCGGGAGACTTCCTGCGCGGCGGCATACTTGTCATCCACCTTGAGCATGGACGCCACCAAGGGCAGCATCACCAGGTTGGTAATGATCTTGTAGGCCACACCGAGCGAGGCGGTTATCGCCAGCTCGCGCACCATCGGAATGGGGATCATCAGCAACGTCACGAAGGACACCAGCGCCGTCACCAGCGCCAGAGTGCCGGGCACGAGCAGGCCGGTGAAACTTGAGCGCGCCGCCTGCTCGGCGCTCTTGCCGACGGCAATCTCACGCACGATGTAATTGATCTGCTGCACGCCATGGGAAACCCCGATGGCGAAAACCAGAAACGGCACCAGCACCGCCAGCGGATCAAGGCCGTAGCCCAACAGGCGCAGGCTGCCGAACTGCCACACCAACGACGTCAGTGAGCAGACCAGAGCGAGCAAGGTGAAGCGCAGCGAGTGGCAGTACCAATAGACCGCAGCCGCCGTCAGCAGCAACGCCAGCAGACAGAACTCCAGCACCGCCGACGCGCCATCGGCGATGTCGCCGATCTGCTTGGCGAAGCCGATCATCTGGACTTCGAAATCACCGTCCTCGAAGCGCTGGCGGATTTCCTTCTCCAGCGCATGGTTGAACGCCACGTAATCCAGATGGGCGCCGTTGGCGTCGAACTCATTGAGTTCGGCGGTGATCATCGCGCTGCTTTGATCGCGCGAGACCAGCGTGCCGATGAAACCGCCTTGCGCGCTGGAGTTGGCGATGGTCGCGATGATTTCATCGTCCAGATGCTCGGGCGTCACCGTCCCCGGCACCAAAGGGTCGGCGCGAAAGCCCTCTTCGGTGATTTCGTTGACGAAGGCATTGGGCGTCCACAGCGAACGCACGCTGCTGCGGGACACGCCGGGCAGGAAGGTGATCGCCTGGGTGACGTCGTACAGCCGCTTGAGGCCCGGCGCGCTCCAAATCACGCCGTTGCGGGCCTTGACCACGATCGTCAGGCGGTTCGCGCCCATCAGGTCGTTGCGGTAGGCCTCGAAGGTCTTGATGTATTCGTGGCCGATGGGCAGTTGCTTTTCAAAGCCTGCATCCATGCGCAGCTGCACGGCGAACCACGCAATGATCAGGGTAAAGACGGCCAGGCTCGCCAGCACCAGCCGACGATGCCCGAACAGGACGCCCTCGACGCGCGGCAGCAGGCCGCGCTTCCTTGCTTCAGTCAATTTCACAGAACCATTCACGGCTGGCCTCACAATGAGCGGGAGATCGCGATGCCGACATAATCTCGGTCACGGTAGAGCTGGTCGTAAGGCTTATCGCCGCCCATGAACTTCGCGTAGTTGAGGGAAACCTGCCAACTTGCCGGGTTGCGCACGAAGTTGAGGTACAGGTTCATGCTGCTGGCGTCTTCGGTGAAGGTCGCGGTGAGGTTCGGCGTGCGTCCCCCCAGCGAGCGTGAATAGAAGATGCCGGGCGTGACCTGCCAGCCCGGCAGCAACGTGCCGTCGTAGGTCAGGCTCATGTCCAGATTGATGCCCGAGGACGTCTTGTCACCGTGAGCCTTGGGCGGGATCGCCGGGTTCAGTTGCCAAGTGTTCAGGCCGGACGCGAGTGGCTCGCCGTTGACCTCGTCATGCAGCCCCGGGTACTTGATGACCACCAGTTCCGTCAGCAAGGTGCCGGTGCTGGCCCCGGTGAAGTCCAGCAACGTCGGCGAGTTGGACGGCGTGAAGCTGTACAGGCCGGTCAGGTGCCACTGGAATTTCTTTTCGTCCTTCCAGCATTTGCCGCCGTTGTTCGCGCACAGGTCAACGACCGGATTGAGCATCACCGAATCCTTGGGACGGTACGACAGCTCCGTGCCGACCGCCCAGTCGCCGATCGGCATGTTCGCGCTGACGCCGTACAGCATGCGGTCTTCCTGGTACTCCCAGGTGGGTGCCACTGCGAACGTATTCGGGTCGAGCACCGCCACGCGCAACGACGGCAACTTGTCGTGGTAGCGCAACACGTAAAACCCGTAGTTGATGTCGCTGTCTTCTGGCTGCCAGCGCAGCGAAATGCCCCACTGACCGCTGTCACGGGCCTTCTTGTCGGAGAACCCGTAGTCGCCCATGCCCTTGCCCAGGCCATTGGTCGTGGACCAGTAGCTGCCAACCGGCGGCAGTTCGCTCTTGTTCCAGCCGAACTGGTAGTAGGTCTCGATGTTCACCCCCGAACCCAGGCCAGAGGCAACGCTGAGCATCGGCGCCGGCAGCACCGCCTCCTTGAGCTGGACGCCGGGGCGTGCCAGGGCCTGATAGTCGTAAGCGTTGGTGTTGTTGATGCCGCCGGCCACGAACAGGCTTTCGCCCCAGTTGATCACCTGGTTGCCCAAGCGCGCCCGAACGCGCTGCTCACCCACATCGAAGCCCTTGCTCACCCATAGGTCGAGCAGTCGGGCCTTGAACGCAAGGTCGTCATGGGCCGAATCGCTGAGGCCATCGCTGCCGACGCTCGCGGGGGTGTTGAAGGACTGGGTGCCGGTGGTGTCGGTGGCGGCGAAGTCGCGGATCCAGCTGCCGCGCGCCATGAAGCTGACATCGTTGGGCATTTTGAGCAGTAGCTCATGCGTGCCTTTGAGGTAGTTGGTGAATAGGTCTCCGCGGTCGTAGTTCAGGTCGCCCTGGTCGGCGACGCCCGAGCTCTGGGCAAGGCAGCCGGAGGGCGCGTTGTGCCCGGTGATGCCCTGATTGATAAGGTTGCAGCCGCGCGACTCAGTGCGCAGGCCCATGCCTGCGGTGATCGTGGAGTCGAACGAGCCATGGATCGTTTCGGTTTCAAACGTGAAGCCCATTGCAAATGGGGTGACGCACGCGATGACAAGGCCTGAAGCTTTCGTAATTGTTTTTTTCATGCTGGCTCTCGATCTGACGACGTTCGTTAGCGTTCGCTGATGGCGCGCAGGTTATCGGAGGTAAAGAAGTCCCTTTTCAGGCGAGGGCTGGCGTTCTCCTCTGTGAGCCAGCGGATGTCGCTCTTGCCCGCACCGACCGTGGTCATGTCAAAGAGGTAGCGACCGTCCACCAGGTTGTACTGAATCTGGGCCTCGACGTCGCAGGCACCGGTTTCGAACACTGGTGTGGAGAGCCCTTCGCGCACTTTCCAGATCTGCCCTTGCTTGTCGTAGTCAACGGCCATCAATGCGTTCCAGCTGTCCTCGTCGATGTAGAACAGGCGCTTCGGTGCTTGGTGACGCATGCCCTGGCGCACGTTGGCCTCAACGACCCACACCCGATGCAGCTCGTAGCGGCGTGCCTGAGGCGCGACCGAGTCGTTACCGGCGAAGACTTCAACCTTGGCGGAAGTGTCATAGGCGCCGAACACGTTGTAGGGCACCAGCAACTCCTGTTTGCCGACCAGCTTCCAGTCGAAGCGGTCCATGGTGCCGAAGAACACGTTCCCCTCATCGACGGTGTACTGGTTGTCGAGGCCGATCTGCGGCGCGTCGTAGGAGTACGACGGCATGCGCCGCACACGACGCTGGCCGGGGAAGTAGTAGAACGTCGTGGCCTGTTCGCCGGCGACGGCGGTCTGCACCGCGGATTGACCAGCCAGTGCCGCCGGCTCCAGGTAGTTGAAGAAGGTCGCGTTCTCCAGGCGGCCGACGGACGAGAACAGCGCACTGCCCTTCTTGCCCCATGGCGTGAAGAAGAACGTGTCCACCGATTGGCGTGACCACTCCCCGCCCTTGCGCGGCGAAATGCCCGAAACGGCCCGCGGGATTTCGACGCCGACACCGCGGTAACGCATCTTCATGTTCCACATTACCTCAGCGCCGGTTTTGGGCATGGGGAACGGTATGCCCGGAACATGGGCTTCCTCAAGGGCGAGACCCGCTGCGTCGAGTTTGGCGAAGCCGATGTTCTGTCGGGTGTTGTCGGCAACGAAGTCCGGCGCGCCGCAGCTCCGGCGGGTCGGATAGACATCCATGCGGTAGCCGGGGATCTTCTTGAACAGCTCAAGCTGGCCAGGGGACAACTTGGCAGCGTATTGCGCGACGTTGTTGACATCAACGCTGTACAGCGGTTTGTCGCCCTTGAATTTCCAGAAATCGCCACGGACCTGGCCGTAGCTCCAGCCCGATCCTTGCGGGCCGGGCTGTGTCCAGGCGGGAATGTCTCCGCTTGGACTGGCCGCGACTTCGCCGCCCAAGGGGGTCAGCTTGGTCCCCAGTATGGCAGGGTCCACGCTTTCGGCCTGAGCCGAAAACACCACGGTCGCTGCCGCGATCCCCGCGATCATCTGCCGGATCGCAAAGCGGGAAAACAATGCGCCTGTTGGATGCTCAATCACGTTATTCATTGTAAGTTCCTCAGAAACGAAGTTGGGTCGCAAAGCAACTGGATCACTATCAAAGATGCCGAAACAGATCACTCATGCTGACGATCGGATGTTTGGCCGGTGGTGCGGATAAAGGAATTACAAACTGTATTTTCCATAGATATAAAGTGCCCATAATCAAGGCAACTCCAAGGCAAACGAATCCAGTCCGGCGCATATCAAACCTCCAGCATCAACTTTTTATTTTTTGAACCTGATGATGGTTCTATCGACTTTCCCGCTCCTGCGGATTTTGGTTTAAAGGGGACTCAAGAGTGATCGCGAGGCAATTTTCCGGGTTCTCTCCAGTGCGCCATACGCGTAGTACGACTGCACCATCGAATAGGACCAGGTTAGAAAAGCGCTAGTCATGAAGACCAACTTGCTGTCGTCCCCGGCGATGGGAAAAAAATCGTACCTAAGCGCCACGACCAGTCCGGCCACCCCGCCCAAGGCGGTTGCCAGTGCGTGTGCTATGGCGCCGGCGCGTACCAGCCGCCACGTGAAATAGCATAGGTACAAGGTGTAGAGGGACCACATGATCACGTAGAAATAAGGAAGCGCCGCTTGAGTGACGTCGGACAAATAGTAGAACGCCGTTGCGGCAAAACCTGCTACAAACAGGAAGACGTCCTGCGCGCGCGATGGTTTGTAGTTATGGGTAACAGCCATAAGTCCCATCGCGGCAATAATTGGCACCCCCACTCCACGGGAAAAAGCGTCGAGAAAAAGTGCGACGTTATAGTTGCCTTTCCAGCCAGTCGCAATATAAGTCGTGAAATTTGACGCCGAGATTCCGACGATCAAGAACTCCAAACCCAGCAAATAATTTCCTTTCCTGATGAAGCCCGTTCCATAACATAGTCCTGAAATCACTAGGACAATGCATGAGACCAATGCACAGATATCGACAAGTTCCAAAATGGCAGCCTCTTTGAGTGTTATTACGCCGCGCCTTCTACTACGTTTCAGTTGTTCCGGCCGCGCTCTTCAAGCACTTTGCGGTTGGTGCGCTCATCCATCCATTTGGCCGTCGCGAAGGCCGCTTTCAACGCACACCATTGCAGCGGCTCGGGCAGCGTCGAAGGCGTCTTGTGCTCCAGCGCCGTAAGGTGGGAGGGGTCCGTACCGTTGATCCGTGCGGCGAGGTAGGCTCCCATCAGCGATTGCGAGGCCAGTCCGTGGCCGGAGCAGCCTGCCGCATATAAGATGTTGTGTTTCTCGCCCGTCGTACCTACGACGGGCAATGCGTCGTAGGCCGCACTGATGTACCCGCTCCAGCTATGCTGGATGCCCAGGCCCTGTAACGTCGGAAACCGTTCGCGTAGCGCGCGTACCAATGCGGCATAGGCGTTGTCGTCAGGCACATTGGGCGTCTTCGAACCGTAGGCGTACCCCAGTTGTTTCGTGGTCAATACCATCGTGTTGTGGGCCGTCAGCCGGTGGCTCTCCATCGTGTAGTGCGGCGTGATTAGGCCTTCGCGGTTCTTCCAGCCCAAGGACGCCAATTGCTCCGCTGACAGCGGCTGGGTTTCTATCGCCGACACTCGAATCGCCGCCACCTTTTTGCGCAACAGCCCCAACTGAGGGGTGTAGGCATTGGTGGTCAGCACCATGATCGGTGCAGTGGCGTTGCCCGAAGCGGTCTTGCAGGTAATGAGCGGCCCTTCGTTGTAGGACAGCAGTGGCGTGCGTTCATACAGTTTCACGCCAGCGGCAAGTGCTGCACGGCGCAGGCCGTTGATGTACTTGCCTGGGTTCAGGGTGCCGCCGCGTTGCGCGCTGCCGAACAGAAAAGCGGGCGGGATTTCACGAGCACGCATTTCGACCCGGTCGATGAAGCGCGTCACCGAGCCCAGCTCATGCCCGAGCTTCATGTTTGCGCGCAGGCGTTTTTCCTGGGAAGGATGGACCGCTGCGCGAATGACGCCCGAGGGCGTGTAGTCGCAGTCGATGCCCAGCGCCGCCAGGCGCCCTTCCACATAGGTCACCCCGTCGTCATAGAGCCGAACGAACTGCCTGGCCCTTTCCACCCCGACGCGTTTGACGAACAAGTCGAACTCAATGCCCATGCTGCCCAGCAGATAGCCCGCGTTGCGTCCACTGGCACCGAACCCGGCGAACTCTTGCTCCAGCACGATAACCTTGGCTCCCTGCGCATTGAGTTCGAGGGCCGTAGACAGGCCGGCGAACCCGGCGCCGACCACAATCACATCCGCGTGTTCGTCGCCTTTGAGTTCCGGTTGCAGGTCGGCGGGACGTTCCACCCATCCACCCAGATTGCGAAATTTCATCGGTCTGGCCCCTATGTTGTCGATTGCCTTGTTCAAAACATTCATGTGTTTTCACTCTTGTCTTCGGGCACGACGGCACGCTCCATGAAAATGAAGTGCGCAGTTGTCTGTCGGTCAGCGTGCCGACCATTTTTGTGAAGCTGGGCCTGTCACCGCATGGCGCGAGTACGCTTAAATGCCTTTCCCGACCTCGGAGAACGTCTCCAGCGCCAGCAGTTCTTGTGGATCGCGCATCTGGCCGTCGACCTCGACCCAGCCGAGCAACGTGCTGCTCGCGCTCCAGCCCAGCAGGCGTTGCAGTTCATCGGGGAGTTGCCGGACGCGCTCGATGGGGAGCGAAAGGAAATGGTTTTCCTCCAGCCGCAAGAAGGCCAGGTCATAGGCCATGGTCAAGCCGGTTCGAGGATGCGCGGAAATGTTGGCGCCACCACCGTGGTAGACCGAGCCCAACCACAGCAGGGCAGAACCGGCTTTCATTTCGCCCGCAACGGTTTCCTCCTGAGTCGGCATTCGCTCGTCGTCCCAAGTGTGGCTGCCGGGAATGACGCGGGTTGCTCCGTTTTCTTCGGTGAAATCGGTAATGGCCAGCATCAATTGCAACCGGGCTTCGCGACCGAACTGAGGGTGGCGCCACAGGGATGTGGCATCATCGCGATGGAGTGGCTGCAGGCCCTGCCCAGGACCGATCTGGATCGCTTGGGTCATGCTGAGCTGGATATTGGGTTCGATTTCGATACGGTCGCTGCCCACCCACACGTGGGTCGGGGTCTGCAGGATTTTTTTTGCCGTTTCGATGAACAGAGGGTTCAGTGCAACCTCTACGGCGGTATCACTGCGTTCGAAAAGGCGCGCCACGCGTCGAGTCAGGGTGCCCGCAAAGTAGGGATCGGCACCGCAAGGCGTGATGTTCAGATAACGGTCGAGTTCTTCTTTCAAAGCCAGCAAGGTTTGCTGCGATACAAAGTTGGAGATGATCACCCCACCATCACGATTAATAGCTTCAACTACGACTTCAATCGATTCGTTACTGTTCAACGTTTTGAGTGTTCGTCTTTCCATTTTCAATTCCCACCATCAAGAAGAAATTCGATCAATCGATCAGATCAAATGATCAGGTCATTTGATTAAGGCAATTCGCATGCCATTTTTCAAAACTGCTTTAAATCGATAAAGTTGAAGGCGTTGATCTTCTGAGTTGTCTATAAGCGATACCAGGCTACTCACATTCCCTTGAATTTTGCGCTGCCGTGTCACTTCAATACGGGTACTTACGAAACACTTGTCGGGCGAAGAAGAAAACATTCATTCAGGCTAATTCGCTCATGGATTGAGACCCGGCCATGCGTTAGCATCTCTCCCCACAAATATTGAACCGGGTTACCGACGGGAACACCGAATAAGGAGGCTGAGCTTATGGCCAGAATGGGCGCGGAATTGCGTAGACAGGATTTCATCGAGGCCACCGTGAAGGTGATCGCGGAGTACGGCGCCGCCAACGCTACGACCCGCCGAATCGCTGCGCAGGCCGATTCTCCATTGGCGTCGTTGCACTACACCTTCCACACCAAGGACGAATTGTTCTATGCGGTGTACGAGTCGCTGATCAACACGCCGCGCCAGTCACTGGAGGTAACAGCAGGTGGCACCGCCGCAGAAACCGTGGGGGAAACGCTGCGCCAGGCGATCAACTGGTTCATGACCCACCCGGATCTGGCCATTGCCCAGTCCGAACTGTTCGCCTGGTCCCTGCGCAACAACCCGGCCATGGCGACCCGGATCTATGCCGATGCCGGCCAGGCAACCGAGCAGACCATCGCAAAGATCGAGGGTGTGAGGCTGGACAGCACCGCGTTGAACACCGTCAGTCGACTGTTCATCAATCTGCTCGATGGGCTGTTGATCGCTTGGTCCGCCCACGGCGACACGGAACGTTTGAAGGCGGAAACCGACACGGCCTGCCAGGCACTGGAACTGCTTGTGGCAACTTTTGAAACGTTTCCTAAGGCGGTCAGCGCCTGATCAAAATCTGATGCGCAACTCTTTCGCTTGAACTATTCAAATGAAAGAGTTGCGTCTGCTCTTGCTGTTTTGCAGGGATGAGCATTCATAATTGTAAAGGAGCATGAGAAAACTTTAGTTCAGCATCAAAGTTATAAACGACATGCCATTAAACAAAATAATTGTTGAAGCACGGCAGCCGACAAAAAAATAAAAATGCGAATCTGCTTAGTTAAAAAGAGGGGAGCCAAACCGCACTCCCCTAAATGAGACAAATGCTTGTTAAAGCATGTGCCCTGCCAATAACGAAACGAGTGTGCCATTCAGTAAGTTGGGAAAATCGTGCCCCATCCCCGGCAGAAGCACCAACTTCGATCCGGCAATAGCCTCAGCGGTGGCAAATCCTCCGCTGGTGGAAACCATCAGGTCTTTGTCCCCATGGATGACCAACGTGCTGCATCGAATCTGCTGCAGTTCCTGAGTGCGATCACCGGAATTAATGATGGCGCCGATCTGCCTTGCTGTTCCCACATTGTTCAGCTCATCCCCTCCGCGACCCCAGGCTTGTGCGGCGTAACAGCGCAGGCTGTCTTCGTTCCACTCCAGCGTGGAGCCGATGACACGCATGATGTCCACGTAATCGCGCACGCTTTCCTGCTCGTCCCTAGGTGGACGACGCAAAAGCTTCATCAGTGCCTTGAGTGCGGGCTGCCCCACGCGCAGCGATCCGGTGGTGGAAAAAATCGAGGTCAGGGTTTTGACCCGCTCCGGGTAACGCGCCGCCAATATCTGGGCGATCATGCCGCCCATGGACATCCCCACCACGTGCGCTGCTTCCAGTTGCAGGCTGTCCATCAGCCCGAGCACGTCATCAGCCATGTGGCCGAGGTCGTAGCCGTCGGTGGCCTTGCGGAAAAACTGCTGCAAGACCGTCGGCGGCGTCGCATCGGTGAAGAACGATCGCCCTGAATCACGGTTATCCAACGTGATGACGCGCAGCCCTTGGCTGACCAGGCCAGCGATGATCGCCGGCGGCCAGTAAGTCAGTTGCAATCCCAGACCCACCACCAGAATCACGGCTGGGTTGGTTTCAATCCCGTAACTGCGGTAACAGAGACTTCCCTTGCCGGGCAATTCACAGAAATGATCCTTGCTCATCGACCGTCACTCTCCATTGCCAGGCCGACGCTTTCTGGCTGACGGATAACGGGTGCCGAGGTGAACTTGAGGCAGTCTTCAGCCACCGTTCCGCGACGCAGCAATTTGACGTCGCGAAAGTAGTCCATCGACATGATCCAGGGTTCGCAAGGCCCCTGGCGCGGCATGCCGTCCAGGGCGCGCTTCACGTAGCCCGCACCAAAATCCAGCAGCGGACGGGTCTCGATGCCTTCGGGTGCCTGAGGCTCACAGACGGCATGACCCTGCTCGTCCATGAAACCCAGCAGGCGACAGAAGTGGTCGCACAGCAGGCACACCTTCAAGGTCCAGGACGAGTTGGTGTAGCCCACCGCAAAGGCGAAGTTCGGCACGCCGGACAGCATCATGCCTTTGTAGGCCAGGGTCTGGCTCAGCGTCACCGGTTGTCCGTCCTTGTGCAGCGTGATGCCGCCAAACATCTGCACGTTGAGACCGGTAGCCGTAACGATGATGTCCGCCTTCAGCTCCTTGCCGGATTTGAGCAGCACGCCCGATTCGGTGAATCGCTGGATGTGGTCAGTCTCCACAGAGGCCTTGCCCGAACTGATGGTCTTGAACAGATCCCCTTCAGGCACCGAGCACAGCCGCTGATCCCAGGGGTCGTAAGGCGGATTGAAATGCACATCCACTGGGAAGTCCTTCGGCAGTTCCTTGCGGGTGAGCCACATGAGCAGCTTGCGGGAAAGCTTCGGAAAGCGTTGGCAGAAGCTCCAGAACCCCAACGTGATTTTGGCGTTCTTCCAGCGGGTCAATGAATAGGCAGCCTGGGCAGGCAGCACCTTGCGCAGGAAGGCGGCTACGCCATCCTTGGCAGGCTGATTGATGATGTACGACGGCGTGCGCTGCAGCATGGTGATGCTCGCTACCTTGTCCGCCATGGCTGGAATCAACGTCACCGCCGTGGCACCGCTGCCGATCACGACCACATGCTTGCCGGCGTAATCCAGATCTTCCGGCCAGTGCTGCGGGTGAATGATCTGGCCCTTGAACTGCTCCGAACCTTCGAAGCGCGGGCTGAAACCCTGGTCATAGCGGTAATAGCCACCTGCGCCGAACAGCCAGCGGCACTGAATGGTACGCGTGACACCCAAGTGACCATCCTCGACCTGAACGGCCCACAGGCCTTTGTCGCTCTGCCAGTTGGCCGACACGACTTTCTGCTGGTACTGGATCAGCGGCGCCAACCCGTACTCATCGACCGTCTCTTTCAGGTACTCGAGAATGTCCTCGGCATCTGCCAGGGACTTTTCTTTGGTCCACGGCTTGAAATCGAAGCCGAAGGTGAACAGGTCCGAGTCGGAGCGGATGCCAGGGTAGCGAAACAAATCCCACGTTCCCCCGGCCCGCTCACGAGACTCAAGAATCGCAAAGACCTTGCCCGGCTGGTTGCGGCGCAGATAAGCCGCGGCGCCGATTCCGGACACCCCGGCGCCCATGATCAGGACGTCCAGCGGCTCGGTGGGAAGAACTGCGTGGGAAGACATGTCGCCTCCTGTTGTTGTTATAGAGACCTGATCAGTTGATCTGATCGTGCGATCATCGTAATTCGCGCCATCACCACGGAACAAGGTACAAAAAGCACCACGAATTGACTTCTTTGATGCGATTTGCACACTCACAAAGCAAAAGGCAAAACCGCTCCGATTTACGCTCACGCATCAGGGCTTTTTGTTTCATGCAGAATTTGAAGGGCTTTGGGACTGTAGCTGACCGGAAGAAAGCGGCATCACGCCGCAAGCGAGCGCCAAGCGGGAAATCGGGGGGGATGTCTGGAGGAGATGTTGCGAGGAGATGTTGCGAGGAGGAACTGACCACGCACCAGACTGAGCCGCTGGCACGTGGTCTCATGCATCGGCCGTTACAGCTGGGCCTTGCCCACCAACGGAATGCGTGATCCGGTATCCAGTATATCCGCCGCATCCAGTTGCTCTTCAATCTGCAGGAAGCGCATGGCGATGATTGGTGACATCTTGTCGGCGACCTCATCGATGTAGCGGTTCAGGATCATCTGCCGCTTGACGTGCAGGCTCTTGTAGGTCTTGATCATCTTCGACGCATCGTCATCGGTGACAGCCCCGGAGCCGTAAGCCCGCGCATACCCAAGCAGCAACTGGAACGTATCCCGGTTCAAGCCATCCATTTCGCCCCGGTAAAGGGTGTAGATCGGCCAGAAAGTTTCGGCCTGCGCGCCATCGAGCGCCATGTTGGACTCCACCATTCGCTTGCGCTTGTAATTCTGGGTTTCGAGCTGGTTGTTGATCTTCTCCTTGTTCTCGCTCATCACTTGGTGCACCGACGGCAACGGTTCCTGAGCCGGTGCGGCATGCGCGCAACCGACAACAAACAAAGCGGCAAAAATAAGGTGCCTGGACATCAGTTGACTCCTGTTGCGTTAATCAAAAAATACGGCGCGATCACTGCTCGGCCACCTTGAGAGAAATCTTCGGCGCCCACTCCAGCCAACGCTCATCGACGGCCTCGAATAGGGCGAAGGTCTGGCCCGGCCGGGCCGGTTCACCCATTTGTCCATTCTCCGGCGTGGCGAAGGCGATGCCGCCTGCCACCATGGCCTCCAGGGATTCGGTGCGCACCGAAACGCCCTTGAACAGCCCCGCTTCGATCCCGACCCCGCTGGCGTTCCAGAAACGGCTGCCGCTGTGCACCAGCGGCGCGTAACGCGGCTCGATCAGCACGCTGATCAACACCCGGTCCGCCTGCGGCCCCAGCGTCATGTCGACCACCTTGCCCACCGGCATCTTGCGATAGTTCACCGGGCTGCCGAGCTTGATCGAGCCTTTGTCCGCCGCGCTCAGGGTCAGCCGCAAACCGCTGCCCTGCCCCAACAGATTCGGCGCATCGGTCAGGGTCTGGAAATGTGTCTGACGCTCGCCCGGACGAGCACCGGCCAGCGCTTCGATGTAGGGACCGCTGACCAGCGTGCCGAGGTTTTCCGTGCGCAGCAGGCCCAACGCCGGGCGCTCTACCCAGAAGCGCGTACCGCTGCGGGCGAACGATTCGCCGTTGGGCAACAGGCGCACCTTGAGCTGTACCCCGGACAGGTCGGCCTTCAGATCGACGCTCTCGACCTTGCCGATCGTCAGTCCCTTGAAACGGATGGGCGTTCCTTCGCGCAGGCCATCGCCATCCTCCACGCTCAGCTGAATCTCCATACCTTGGGCCAGTGCGGCGTCTTCGTTGTCGTAGAGGGCGAATCGCCGATCCTTGCCCGAAGCCGGCGCTTTCAGATCCGGGGTGTCGAAAGCGATGCCGCCGTTGATCAGGGTCTGCAGTGACTCGCTCTTGACCTTCAGACCGGTCAAGTCACCGCTCAGGGTTACGCCGCTCGCGTTCCAGAACCGCGTGGAGCTGTTCACCAGACGTGAAAACTCGGGCTCGACGTTCACCCCGATCATCACCTGCCGGTTGTCCCCCGACAGTTGATAGCTCTGCACGCTGCCGACACGAATCTGCCGATAGAGCACGGGCGCGCCGACCTCGACCGAACCCCGCTTGTCACTGGTCAGCACTAGGTGCAGGCCCGGCGCATCCGTGTCCATGACCGGCGCCTTGGTGCGGACGCTGAACTCGCGTCGCGGCGCTCCGCTCTTGGCAAAGCGCACGGCAATGTAGTTGCCCTTGACCAACGCATCCAGGCCGGTGATCCCGGCCAGCGAGATGTTCGGCTTCACGGTCCAGAACTCGGTTCCCTCCAGCAACATGGCCTCGACCCGCGGGTCCATCGCCAGTTCGGCCGTGGCGCCGCTGAAGTCCTGGTTCATGTCGACGCTCTTGACCAGACCGACCTGCACGCCGTTGTACATGACCTGCGTCTGCCCCGGCTGGATGTCGCTCAGGTCCTTCATTTTCAACGACACTCGCAGGCCGACCTGGGCGGCGTCGTAATCCTCATACAGGCGAAAAGGCTTGCTGCTGTCCGTGGGCGGGCTGTCGCGGTGATTGTCCGGCGTGGCGAAGGCAATACCGCCGGCAGCCAGGGTCAACAGAGATTCGCTGCGCACCTTGAATCCCGACAAGCCGCCGGAAATCGACAGGCCGCTGGCGTTCCAGAAGCGCGTGTGCTTGCGCACCAGATCCGCGTAGGCCGGCTCGATGTGCACCTTGATCTCGATGGTGCGCTGATCCTCGGCCAGCTGAAAATTCTTCACCTGACCCACCAGAATCTGCTTGTAGAACACCGGGCTGCCCTGCTCCAGGGAGCCCAGGCGGTCGGCCTTGAGGGTGATGTGCAGGCCGGGGACTTTCTCGGACATGGGCGGCGGCTCCTTCAGGGCCGTGTAGGTACGAACGCCTTGGTCACCCTTGTCGCCCTTGGCCGGATCGACGGCGATGTAGACCCCGGAAACCAGCGTCTCCAGGCCGGTGACGCCCGCCAGCGACACCCGTGGCTTGACCAGCCAGAAGTGGGTGTCTTCGTTCAGGTAGTGCTGGGTTTCCTTGGTCATTTCGATGGTGGCGAGCACGCCCTTGATGTCGTCGCTGACATTCAATTCCACCACCTTGCCAACCGCGATGCCCTTGTACAGCACCTCGGTTTTCTTGGCCTGGATGCCGTCGCCGCTGTCGAAGCGCACCTGGATGATCGGGCCGGCTTCATCGTAGGCACGCCAGGTCAGCCAGGCGCCGATGACCAGGGCCAGCAGCGGCAGGATCCAGATCGCCGACCAGTTGGAGGTCGGGCGTTTCGTCGGGATGGGGAGGTCACTCATGTTCATTGTCCGCGTCGGTGTTGTCCCAAAGGAGCCGGGGGTCGAAAGTCAGAGCGGCGAGCATGGTCAGCACCACCACGCCGGCGAAGGCGGCGGCGCCGAGGTTGGCCTCGATGCGCGCCAGGTTGCCGAAGTTCACCAGCGCCACCAGGATGGCGATGACGAAGATGTCCAGCATCGACCAGCGCCCCACCCACTCGATGAAGCGGTACATGACGATCCGCTGACGGGCGGACATCGGCTGGTGTCGCTGCACCGAATAGAGCAGCAGCGCAATCCCGGCGAGCTTGAACGTGGGCACCACAATGCTGGCCACGAACACCACCAGAGCGATGGGGATCATCCCCAACTGCAGTAGGCTGACCACGCCGCTCATGATGGTGGCCGGCGCGCCCTTGCCGAGGACGCTCACCGTCATGATCGGCAGCAGGTTGGCCGGGACGTAGAGAATTGTCGCGGTGATCAGCAAGGCCCAGGTGCGCCGGATGCTGTCAGGGCGACGCTCATGCAGCAGAGCTTCGCAACGGCTGCAATGCGCCGACTGCGGGCCGTCGATGGGATTGAGTTGATGGCATTCGCCGCAGACCTGGATGCCGGCATCGATCGCACGCATGGCTACCCTGCCTTCGCGGCGTTCGCCGAAACATTGTCGACAGACATCGGATGCCCTTCCTGGGCCCGTGAATCTCCCCGCCCGATTGCGCGCACTGTGTCCATGACTCACCTGAGGCTTGATTGAAAACGGCGCGAATGCTACTTTTTAATCCATATTGAGTCAATTATGACTCATATGATTTATTATTACCTTGGCTTGCCTTTCCTGAGACCCTGCTCCCCGATGTCCGCCCTATCTGCTCGGCGCTTGCCGGACCTTCCTCTGGAAGCGTTACTCGCGTGTCATGAGTGCGACCTGCTCATGCGCCGCGACGCCCTCGCACCGGGTGAGAAATGCTGTTGCCCGCGCTGCGGCTTCGAACTGGCCGTGCATCGCCCCCACTGGCAGAGGCGATCTCTCGCGTTGGTACTGACTGCCCTGCTCCTCTACATCCCGGCCAATTTCCTGCCGATCATGTACCTGACCCTGCTCGGGCAGACCCGCAGCGAAACGGTCTGGGGCGGCGTGCTCGGACTGTTTGAAAGCGACATGCAGGGGGTCGCCGTGGTCGTGTTGCTGAGCAGCATGGCCATCCCGCTGCTCAAGCTGCTGTGCCAGTTGCTGGTGCTGTTGAGCGTGCGATTCAAGGTGGCGCGACGGGCCGGCCTGCAGCTGTACCGCAGTTATCACCACCTGCGCGAATGGGGCATGCTTGAGGTCTACCTGTTCGGGATCCTGGTCTCCATCGTCAAGCTGGTCGACATCGCCGACCTGAGCCTGGGCATCGGCCTGGCCTGCTTCGTCGCGCTGCTGCTGACCCAGATCTGGCTGGACCTGAGCATGCCGCCCCACCAGGTCTGGGAGGCGCTGTCCGACGACTAGCGCCGGGCAGCGCCCGCCGTCAGATCAGGCCTTGCAAACGAGCCCACTCCGTCGCGTCGTGCAGCGTTTTGCCGAATGCATCGAAGATGGCGTGAACGTCGTCTGCTGTGGTGATCAGCGGCGGGCAGAACGCGATCGTGTCGTAAATGGCACGCACGATCAGCCCGTGCTTGTGGGCCTGCCTGAAGACATAGCTGCCCAGGATCCCCGGTTGGCTGAACGGCTGCTTGCGCGCCTTGTCCGCCACCAGTTCGATCCCGCCCATCAGCCCCACGCCCCGGAAATCGCCCACCAGCAGGTGATCGGCGAAGGCTTGCAACTGCTCCTGGAAAGCGGGCGCCAAGCGCTGGACATGCCCCACCAGATCGCGCTCTTCGATGATGCGGATATTCTCCAGCGCTACAGCGGTGGCGACGGGATGGCCGCTGGCGGTCAAACCGTGCACGAATGAACCCAACCGCTCGCTCTGACGGATCAGCACGTCATGGAGGGCATCGGACATCAGCAGCGCCGCCAGCGGCTGGTAGGACGAGGTGAGCTGCTTGGACAGCACCATGATGTCGGGCTGAATCCCGTACAGCTCGCAACCGAACATCGCACCGAGCCTGCCGAAGCCGGTCACGATCTCGTCGATCACCAACAGGATGTCGTAGCGTTTGCATACCGCCTGGATCGCCGCCCAGTAACCCTTGGGTGGCGGCAGCACCCCACCTGCGGCGATCAATGGCTCGCCGATAAACGCGGCGATGGTTTCGGGACCTTCCGCCAGAATGTGTCGCTCCAGCTCTTGCGCCAGGCGCAATGAGAACCCCTCTTCCGACTCCCCCGGTTTGGCGAGACGATAATAATTCGGACAGGTCAGGTGGTGCACCGGAATCGCCGGCAGATCGAAATCGCGGTGGATCGACGGAATGCCGGTCAGGCTGGCCGACGCGACGGTGGTGCCGTGATAGGCCTGCTGGCGGGAAATGAACTTCTTCCTGGCGGGTTTGCCCCGTGCGTTGTTCACGTACCAGATCAACTTCACCACCGAGTCGTTGGCCTCGGAGCCGGAGTTGGTGAAGAACACATGGTTCAGATCGCCGGGCGCCAGTTCAGCCAGTTTTGCCGCGAGCGCCGCGGCTGGTGCATTCGTCTTGTGGCTGAAGGTGTGGTAGTACGGCAGCTGATTGAACTGCGCCATCGCGGCATCGGCCAGACGCTTTTCGCTGAAGCCCAAAGCCGCGCTCCACAGGCCCGACATGGCTTCAATGTAGGCGTTGCCCCCGTCATCGAACACCCGTATGCCCTCCCCCCCCCTGGCGATGACGAAAGGCCCCTCTCACCCTGCAGCTCCAGGTTGGTGTAGGGGTGGATCAGTGCGCATAGGTCGTCACGCACGGTTGGAGTCACACTGTTCATTCAATCGTTTTCCTGGTTCGACGGGTTGACGACAGCGCCCCACCGCAACGCCGGCCTCAACCTGCGCTGCCATGGAGCCTCACCGCTTTACTGGCCCAGTGCAGCAGCGACCGATTCAGTGAAAATCTTCAGGCCTTCAGCCAACTGATCGGTCGGTGTATTGATTGGCGGCATCAGCTTGATGATTTCCCCGTTCGGGCCGCAGCGGTCAGCCAGCAGGCCCGCCCGCAGGGCGCGTTGCTGGGCGTCTTTGGTCAGGGCGACGTTGCCGCGACCAAAGTCGATGCCGGCCACCATGCCTCGGCAGCGGGCACCGACGACGCCGCCGATTTCGGCGATGTCAGCCACGCCCCGCTCCATCAGCGCCATGTTCTCGGCCAGCAGCTTCAGGAACGCTTCTTCGTGCCAGTAACCGAGTGCGATCTGCGCCGTGAGGAACGCCAACTGGTTGCCGCGGAACGTGCCGATGTGATCGCCCGGCTGCCATACGTCCAGCGCCGAGCGGATCAGCACGATGGCCATCGGCAGGCCGAAGCCGCCAATGGATTTCGCACACGTCACCAGATCCGGCTGGATCCCGGAGCGCTCGAATCCGAAGAAGTCGCCGGTACGGCCACAGCCGGCCTGAACTTCGTCACAAATAAGGAACACGCCGTGATCCGAAGTCCACTGGCGCAGCCGTTGCAGCCAGAGATCCGAAGCGGCATAGACGCCCGCCTGAATCTGCACCGATTCCACGATGACCGCCGCAGGCAACTCCGTGCCGCTGGCTTGGTCGTCGGCGAGACGTTCGAGAAAACCGATGCTGTCGAACGCGCCGTACGGGCTGTCCTCGTAGGGCACGAAAATCACCTCGGAGGACAGCGCGGCGCCGCGTCGGGTGCGGTTTCCGGTGACGGCCAGAGCGCCGGCTGTCATCCCGTGATACGCCCCGTAAAAAGAAACGACCTTGCTGCGCCCGGTGGCCTTGCGCGCCAGTTTCAGGGCCGCCTCGACGGCGTCTGCACCGGTTGGGCCGGTGAACTGCACCTTGTAATCCCAGCCGCGCGGATCGAACAGGTCGCGCTTGATCGACTCCAGGAAGCGGCGCTTCATGCCGGTGTGCAGGTCCAGGGCGTGGGTCACGCCGTTGGCCGACAGGTAGTCGATCAAGGCATCGCGCATGCGCGGGTCGTTGTGGCCGTAATTGAGGGCGCCGGCCCCGGCGAAGAAGTCCAGGTAATCACGGCCATCTTCCGCGTGGATCTTGCTGCCCAGGGCGGTATCGAACACCACGGGCAGGTCGCGGCAATACATCCGCACGTTGGATTCGAGCTTTTCGAAGGTTTCAATATTGTTCATGCGTAGCCTCTTGCAGTGGGCCGAACGCCGCCGGTTAACGGCGGCTCCGGGGGATTCACAATCCCTTGTGTCAATGGAATAGAGGGAAACCTAGGCCAGGGCCTCCGGCACGGGGCTGCGGAAGAAACCGGTGCGGCACGCCAGGTAAACGACGCCGATGCCCAGCCAGGCGCAACCCAGGATCAGCGCATCCTTGTCCAGACTGATAAGCATCCAACCGGCGCTGATCACGCCGATGACCGGCAGGATCACGCCGCGCAGCAGTCCGGCGCCGTCCCGGTATACGGCATTGAAGGTGAGCCGCAACGCGCACAGGTTGACCGCCGTGAACGCGACAAAAGCGCCGAAATTCACCAGGGACGTGGCGGTGGCAATCGTCAGGGCGAAACCCACGGTGCCGAACGCCCCGGACAGCAGGATGTTGAACACTGGCGTGCGCAAGCGTGGGTGCAAGGTGCCGAAGAGCTTGCGCGGCAGCTGGTTGTCCCGGCCAAGGGCATACAACAGTCGGCCAACGCTCGCCTGAAACGACAGCCCCGCCGCGAAGTGCGCAATGATGATCCCCGCCAGCACTGCGGCGAAGAACACATCGCCGCCGATCATCCGGGCGATCTCGAACGCCGCGCCGTCCACGTTGGCGAACGCCATGGAGGGATGCGTCAGGTGCATGAAGTACGACGAACCCACATACAGCACCCCGCCAATCACCGCGACCAGCAGGATCGCCCGCGGAATCGTCCGGCGCGGATCCTTCGTCTCCTCGCTCAACGTGGACAGTGCGTCGAAGCCCAGGAACGAATAGGCGGCGATGGCCGCCCCGGCCATGGTCGTAGCGAACGGCACGTCTGCGTTGAAGAACGGCCTGCTCGACAGCAGCCCGCCAGGGCCGTTGGCTGCGACGATGTAGTGCCAGCACAGGCCGATGAAGACCGCGATGATCGCCATCTGCACGACCATCAGCATGATGTTGAACCGGTTGGCCACCTGGATGCCCAGCACGTTCAGCACCGTGCTGGAGACGATGAACCCGACGATCCACACCCACTGCGGCACATCCGGGAAGGCCATGTTGAGGTAGCTGGCCCCCAGCAGCCAGATCAGCATCGGAATGAAGAAATAGTCGAGCAACGCCGACCAGCCCACCATGAACCCGAGATTCGGGTTCAACATCTTGCGGGTGTACGTGTAGGCCGAACCGGCAGCCGGGAACACCTTGACCAACCGGCCATAGCTCAACGCCGTGACGATGACGCCCAGCGCCGCGATCGCATAAGACAAGGCCGTGGTGTTCTGGCTGGCCTGCGAAATCACCCCGTAGGTGCCGAACACGATCAGCGGCGCCAGGAACGCCAGACCGAAGAGCAGTACGGAAAACGGGCCCAAAGCGCGCTTCAACGAAGCATCGGAAGTTGATTGGCTCATGATCGGCGCCCTTAACCGGTGAAGGCGTGCGCGGCGACGATGATCCCGTGATACGTCTCCACGGTCATGGCCTTGGCATTACTGGGGTCCGAGAAGTTCTTCTTCGACTTGTCGGCGATGGTCAGGAAATCTTCTTCACGCACCCCGTTCACGTCGGCGAAGCGAGGGATGCCCAGCGCCTTGCTCAACTGGAACAGGTACTCGACCGCCGCTTGAGCGGCGCTGGCCGGCGCCAGGGTCGGATCGATGCCGAGTGCGTAGGCGACCTGGGCGTGGCGCAGAATGTCCGCATCGATGTTGTGACCGAACACAAACGGCAGGAAGATCGCGTTGCCCACCCCGTGCGGTGTGTCATACATGCCGCCGATGGCTTCGGAAATGCAGTGCACGCTGCCGACGTCGGCGTTGCCGAAGGCCATGCCGGCGATCAGGCTGGCCACCAGCATCTGTTCGCGTGCTTCGACATTGTCCGGTTCCTGTACGGCGGCCTTCAGGTGTTGGCTGATCAGACGAATGGCATGCAGCGCCAGGCCGTCACTGATCGGGTTCGACACCCGGCAGGTGAAGGCCTCGATGGCATGCGTCAGCGCATCCATGCCGGTCGCGGCGGCGATGGCCGGTGGCAATGTCGCGGTGATGTCCGAGTCGAGCAGCGCCAGTACCGGGCCGATCCGGTAATCCAGCAGGTTCATCTTAAAGTGGCGCGCGGTGTCGGTGATCACCGAGAAACAGGTCACCTCGCTGCCCGTGCCCGCGGTGGTCGGGATCGCCACGATCGGCAGCACCCCGTGCGTGAGTTTGAAGGAACCTTCGTAGTCCTCGATCCGCCCGTCGTGGGTCAGCAGCACGCTCAAGGCCTTGGCGGCGTCCATCGCGCTCCCGCCGCCGATGGCCAGCAGGCCGTCGATGCCTCGGCCCCGCAGTGCCTGCGCCGTGCGGTTGATGTCATCGCTGCGGGGGTTGGCCTTGACGTCCGAGATTTCCTCAAACGTTATGCCCGATGCTTCCAGACTGGCGTAGATGCCGGTCAACAGCCCGGCGGCCTTGACCCCGGCGTCCGTCACGATGAGGACGTGTGCAAGGCCCAGTTCACGCAGATGTTCGCCTGTACGCTCGCGCAGGCCAGGCTCCATGACGACTTTGGTGGGGAGTAGGAATTGGAATTTCATACGTACCTCTTGCCGGTCAGGCTCAGTTTTTGTCGTTGTTCAGGTTCTCGGCAGTAACATCTTTCGGGCTGTACGTCCTGCCCGGATCCCGGCGCGCTCAACGCCGGGTCACGTCCTGTGCAGATCTTGTTGTTATTCGATGGCAGCGATCAGGGTCCGGTGTTGGCGGTCTCCTGTTGTCGTGCCCACTCACGCAGCACGAATTTCTGAATCTTGCCGGTGGCGGTCTTGGGCAGCGCCGTCAAGGACACATGCCGCGGCGCCTTGAAGTGCGCCAGGCGCTCGCGGCACCAGCGGATCAGGTCGTCGCCGCTGATGTCGGCCTGCGCGTCGTTGCGCAAGGTGACAAAGGCATGCGGGGTTTCGCCCCAGCGCGGATCGGGCCGCGCCACCACGGCGGCCTCGATCACCGCCGGGTGCTGGTAGAGCACTTCTTCGATTTCCAGCGAGCTGATGTTTTCGCCGCCGGAAATGATGATGTCCTTGGCCCGGTCCTTGATTTCCACATAACCGTCCGGGTGCAGCACGGCCAGGTCTCCGGTGTGCAACCAGCCGTTGGCCAGGGCGTCGCGGGTGGCCTGCGGGTTGTCCAGGTAGCCCTTCATGACCGTGTTGCCACGCACCACCAGTTCGCCCAGGGTCGTGCCATCGGCAGGCACCGGGCGACCGCTGTCCATGGCCAGCACCGTGGCCTCTTCGAGCATCGGGTGGGCGACGCCCTGACGACTCATGAACCGAGCACGGGCCTCCGATGGCAGCTCGTCGACGCCCGGCTGCCACAAACAGAGGGTGCTGGGGCCGTAGCTTTCGGTCATGCCGTAGGCGTGTGTGATGCTGAAGCCGCGCGCCTCCATCGCTGCAATCACTGTACTGGGCGGCGCCGCCCCGCCGGTGATCACTGACACGCTCGCGGCCTTGTTCGAATGACCGCCCTGCCCGGCATGAGTCAGCATCGACATCACCACCGGGGCGGCGCTCAAGTGCGTCACCCCGTGCTCGGCGATGGCGGCATGGATCTCGTCGGCCTGCACCTTGCGCAGGCACACATGGGTGCCGCCGGACAGGGTCACCGCCCAGGTGTGGCTCCAGCCGTTGCAGTGGAACATCGGCAAGGTCCACAAGTAGACGCTGCGCGGGCCGAGCTGAAAAATCAGCGCCCCGGCGCAGGCATTGAGATAGGCGCCGCGGTGATGCAGAACCACGCCCTTGGGGTCGCCGGTGGTGCCCGAGGTGTAGTTGATGGCGATGGATTGCCATTCGTTCTGCGGCGCGGTCAACGGTCGGCCGGGATCACCCTGGGCCAGGAAACTTTCGTAATCCAGGTTGCAGTCCAGGTCCTGACCCGGTTCTTCAGCCTGGTCGTCGTCGATGCCCACCAACAGCGGCGGCGTATCGAGCAGATCCAGGGCCTGCCGGATCACCAGGCCAAACTCACGGTCGCAGAGCAGCACCCTCGCGGCACTGTGTCGCAGGATGAAAGCAATGCTGCGCGCCTCCAGGCGGATGTTGATGCACACCAGCACGGCACCGGCACCGGGCACGCCGTAGTGCGCCTCGAGCATTTCGGGCACGTTCGGCGCCAGGATGGCCACTCGGTCTCCCGGCTGTACACCGACGCGTTCCAGGGCGCTGGCCAGTGCGCGGCTGCGCTGGTGCAACTGGCCGTAGCTGTAACGCCGCTCACCGTAGATCACCGCATCGCGCTGCGGGTACACCTGCGCGGCGCGTTTGAGGAACGACAGCGGCGACAGCGGCACGTGGTTGGCTTCGTTGGGGGCCAGTCCGTGCTCGAAGGTCGAAGTCAGCATGAGCGCCCCTCCCTCAAGACATCGTCAAGGCATTGCACATCCATACACACCTCCTGTCCGTTGCTGGTTCCTGTTGTTCTTGCGTTCGGGCGCCTCACAGGCTGCTGCACAGATGCCCTGCGTCGACCACGATCTCAGCGCCGCTCATCGCCCGGCCCGCATCACTGGCAAGCAGCAGCAAGGCGCCGTCCAGATCCTGCGGTTGACTGAAGCGGCGACCGGGAATACGCAGGCGCAGCTTTTCGCCGGCCTCGCTGGTGAGAAAGTCTTCGTTCAGATCGGTCATCACATACCCCGGCGCCAAGGCGTTCACGCGGATCCCGTGGCGCGCCAGCTCAAGGGCCATGGCGCGGGTCAGGTGGGCCAGGCCGGCCTTAGCCGCCACATACGGCGCGATGGCGCCCGCCACCCGGCTGCCAAGAATCGAGGTGACATTGATCAGGCTGCCGCCCTGCCCGGCGGCGATCATCCGCCGGGCGCTTTCCTGGGCCACGGTCCAGGCGCCCTTGAGATTGGTGTCGAGCACGCAGTCCCAAGCCTGGTCGTCGCAGTCCAGCAAGGGCTGGCTGTCGCTGACCCCGGCGTTGTTGACCAGCACATCCAGCGGGCCGGCGGCATCGAGCACGCGGCAAACGTCATCGCGGCAGGTCACGTCGAGGGCAAAAGCTCTGGCCCGCCCGCCATCCTCCTCGATGGCCGCCACCAGCGTCTGCAACGGCGCAAGGCGCCTGGCCGTCACTACCACCTCAGCGCCGGCGGCGGCCAGGGTCATCGCGAAGTGACGGCCAAGGCCGCTGGAGGCACCTGTGACCAGGGCGCGACGCCCCTCCAGATCGAACAGTCGGGCAAGAGACGGCTGCATCACCGATCCACCAGACGTTGGTCGAGCAACTTCTTCGCCAGACTCATGCGGTGCACTTCGCTCGGGCCGTCGTAGATGCGAAACGGACGGATGTCGCGGAAGATCCGTTCCACCACAGTCTCCCCTGTAACCCCACGCCCGCCCAGGACCTGCACGCAACGGTCCACCACCCGCCACAACGCTTCGGCGCTGATCACCTTGGTCATGCTCGAATCGACGTTGCCGCGCCCGCCCTGATCCAGCACCCAGGCGCAGTGCCAGATCGCCAGGCGCACCACATGCAGATCCATCAGGTTGTCCGCGAGCATGAAGCCCACGCCTTGGTGCTCACCCAGTGGCTTGCCGAACGCATCGCGGATGCGGGCGTAGTCGCAAGCAATGTCATGGGCACGGCGAGCGGCCCCCAGCCAGCGCATGCAGTGGGTCAGACGCGCCGGCGCCAGACGCACCTGGGCGTAACGAAAACCTTTGCCGATTTCCCCCAGCACGTCGCTTGCCGGTATGCGCAGGTTGTCGAAACGCAACTGCCCGTGGCCGCCGGTGAAGCAACTGTCCAAAGAGTCCAGCTGACGTTCGTGGACAATCCCTTCGCGCTGCATGTCAGTCAGGAACATGGTCGCCGTACCGTCCTCCATGCGCGCCATGATGATGGCGAACCCGGCCCCCTCGGCCCCGGTGATCAGCCATTTGCGGCCATTGATCAAGTAATCGTCGCCGTCGCGGGTGGCGGTGGTGCGCAGCATTGAAGGATCGGAACCCGAACCCGGTGCCGGTTCGGTCATGGCGAAGCAGGAACGGACATGCCCCTGCACCAGAGGCCGCAGCCAACGGTCCTTCTGTGCATCGGTGGCCACCACGTCCATCAGATGGATGTTGCCTTCGTCCGGGGCATGGATGTTCAACGCCACCGGGCCCAGCGGCGAATAACCCGCCTCCTCGAACACGATTGCCTTGGCCGCATGGCTCAGACCCAGACCGCCCATCTCGGGGCTGGCATGGGGCGTCAGCAGACCGGCGGTCCGTGCGCGAGCCTGCAGCTCCACACGCAGCGCATCGCTCGGCCCGTGGGCGCCCTGGCGCGGATCGTTCTCGAACGGGATCACTTGCTCGGCGATGAATTCGCGGGTTTTGCGCTGCAGTTCAAGCAGCTCGCCCGGGAGGGTGAAATTCATGGTTATCCTTCTTTCTACTTGGCAGTCGGGAATGGATCGATGCGCAGCACTCACGGCACAGCTTTGGGGTTGCTGATCGCCAGTCGGGCGAGTGCCATCTGGCGCAGCGCCCGGGTCAACGAGCGCTGGTTTTGCGTTGAATCGTGACGGCCCTGGCGGATGTCGCGGGCCAGTTGTCGGCGCGCTTCATGCAACGGCGCCTGCGTGTCGCCGGTCAGGCTGCTCAGCAGAGCCAGCTCTTGACGGCGGGCATGGGCTTGCAGACAGCTTTCGCGAGAGGCGATGGCCATGGCATTGGCGATCATTCGTGCCGGGTAACGCAGCTCCCCCGGCAGCGCAGGCAGCAGCTGTTCCAGCAGGGTCTGCCTGGCGATTTCCAGCAGTTCATGGGCATTCGGCTGGCTCATGGCGCGTCTCCATCGGTCAGTTCCAGGATGTCGAGTTCGAGCTCCGGCAGCAGGCATGCGGTCAGCGCCAGTTCAAGGGAAGACTCGTCGCCGGACAGGTGGCGTTGACCTTGCTGCAAGGCGATCACGGCCCAGCGCAATGTCGCCATGACTTGCCAGTAATGCAGTTGGCTGGGTTCGATGCGCAGCGGCGACACCTCGTGATAGCCGCTCAGGAAATCGTCGAGCTTGCCAATACCACCCGCTTCCAGATCAGGCCGGCTGAAGCGCCAGCAACGGGCGGTGAACCAGCCAAGATCCTCGCAAGGGTCGCCCCAACCGGTGAACTCCCAGTCGAGCACCGCTTCAAGCCCCCGTTCGCTGGCCAGGTAATTGCCGGTACGGTAGTCGCGGTGCAGCAGGCAAAGGTCGTGGGTGTGCGGTGCATTGAGTTCACACCAACGCAGCCCCCACTCCAGTACCGGATAGGCCTCATTGAGGGTGTCGAGGTAACGGCGATAGGCGCTGATCGTGCTCAGGGCCGGCGACTCTTGCGGCACCGGCAGAAACGCCAGCGCCGGACACGGCGGTCGCAGCTGATGCAGATGAGCCAGGTTGGCGCCGAGTTGAGCGGCCAACCGCGTCTGGCCTTGGGGGCCAGCGTCGGCGCTGAGTAGGCGTCCTACTGCAACGCCCGGCACATGTTCCATCAGGAAAAACACCCGCCCATGAATGCTCGTGTCGCGGCATAGCCAGAGTGGCCGCGGCACTTTCACCCCGGCCTGATACACCGCTTGCAGCACCGCGAACTCTTGCTCACGGCCAAGGCTGGCCGGCAATGCCGAGAGCGCATCGCTGCGCAGCACCCAGCGCCGCGCACCGGCCCATGGACCGCCATCGATCTGTAATTCAAGCAGCCAGTTTTCCTGGATGGCGCCGCCGCTCAGGCGTTTATGGGCGCCGATGACCACTCGCGTGGCTTCCGCTTGCTGTCGGATGAACTCGACCAGAGGCCGAGCATCGGTCTTGGCTGTGGACGCATTATCAGCCTCAGTTCTGTTTTTGGAACTGCTCATGGATCGAAAGGCCCCGTTTGTACTTTTTAAAGTTGTTGGGTCACCTAGAGCAATGCTTGGGCCAACTTTGCCGCGATGGGCTGCAAGGCACGCCGATCGGGAGTTTGAGGTCAATGGAGATGCGGCATCGACTGAGTAAGCATTTCACAGATGAAAGGTTTTGATTCAGTATTGCGACATTTCAATTCTGAACAGGTCTCGCCATGCACTCCTCCGCCTCCAGGGTCGTCGTGCTGATCAGCCATTTGCAACGTCCTCGGCAACGCAGCCGCCTGGCCCAGGTGGTGGCAGGGCTTACCGGGGATTACCCCGACACCCGCATTGAAGTGCTCGACACTTCGGTGTCCGAAGCGCTGCAAACCGCGCGCGAGCTCGAACAGCGTGGTGAAGCCGACGTGTTCGTCTGCGCCGGTGCAACGGCCGCCTACCTGCGCAAACATTTGGCTCGACCGGTGTTGACAATGCACGTCGGTGGCGATGACCTGTTGCGTGCGCTGGGGCAGGCCCGCGAGCATTCACCGCAAGTGGCCTTGGTCAGCTACAACAGCATCAACCATGACTTGCAGGCCATGAATGCGCTGTTCACCGTGCAGGTTCACCAAGCCGCCTACACCACGCTGGAGCAAGCCCGCGAAGCGGTCGAGCATGCCGCCCGACTGGGCTGTCGCAGCATCATCGGCTCCTCGACAGTGGTGGAGCTGGCGCTGCAGGCCGGCCTGCACGGCGTGCTCTCGCTTAGCGAGGACACCGTACGTAAGGCCCTGGAAGAGGCTCTGGGCATCCTCGACAGCCAACGCATCGAGATCGCCAAACGCCGTCATTTGAACGCCGTGCTGCAGCACATCCCCACCGGCGTGGCGGCGGTAGACAACCATGGCGTCGTGCAATCGCTCAATCCGGCCCTTGCCCATTTGCTCGATCTACCGGCCGGCGAAGCGCTGGGCCGGCCCTTGCAGCAACTGTGTCCCGAACTGGACTTGCCGCAAGCATTACGGGATGGCAGCGGCGAGGAAAACCGGGTGATCAGGCTCGGTTCCCATGCCGTGGTCAGTAACCTGCTGCCCATCCTTGAGAGCGGTGAGCGCACTGGCCTCGTCCTGACCTGCCAGGACATCACTGCCGTGCAGCGCGCCGACCAACGCATCCGCTCCACACGCCGGCCAGGCGCATTCACGGCCCGCTATCGGCTTGAGCAACTGGCCGGCAACAGCCAGGTCAACCGCGACATGTTGCAATTGGCCAAGCGGTTCGCCGTTAGCCACTCGACGATCCTGATCACCGGCGAGAGCGGCACAGGCAAAGAACTGCTGGCCCAAGGCATCCACAACGAGAGCCCTCGGCGGCAGGGCCCGTTTGTCGGCATCAACTGCGCGGCGTTTCCGGAATCGCTGCTGGAAAGCGAACTGTTCGGCTACGAGGAAGGCGCGTTCAGTGGCTCACGCAAGGGCGGCAAGCCCGGCTTGTTCGAAACGGCGCACCGCGGCACGCTGTTTCTTGACGAGATCGGCGACATGCCGGTGTCGTTACAGACCCGCCTGCTGCGCGTGCTGCAAGAGCGCGAGGTGCTGCGCCTAGGCGGCACCGAGCCGATTTCCATCGACGTGCGGATCATCGCTGCCACCCACAGGAACCTACGCGCTGCAATGGATGACGGTGACTTTCGCAGCGACCTCTACTACCGGCTCAACATCCTGCGCTTGCAGACCACAGCGTTGCGCGACCGGCCCGAAGACATCGCCCTCATCTGCCAAGGTATCAGCCAGCGCCTGCTGGTACAGGGCCAGCCGCCGGGTGCCGCCGACATTCCGACCGCCCTGCTTCCGCACCTGATCCGTTATGCCTGGCCGGGCAATGTCCGGGAACTGGAGAACGTGATCGAACGGGCGATGCTCTCCGCTCGCGAGCTGCTGCACGGCGATGGCCTCGACGAGCATTACCTGGCCCGCGTGTTGCCGGAACTGTGCGAATGCCCAGCCCTGACGCCGGCTCCGAAAGCCTCTTCACGGGAATCGGATTTGCACATGATCGGCAAGACCGCGCAACTGCGGTATGTACAGGAGACGCTGGACAGTTGTCAGGGCAATCTCGATGAAGCGGCACGCCGCCTCGGCATCAGCCGGACCACATTGTGGCGACGGCTACGATCCGTGCAGTGAGAATTGAGAAAAAACTGTCTCAGATGAAATGCTTTGCTCGATTTCTGTTGTTTTCATTGCACCAATGAGCTTTTTCTGCACAATTCGAGGCACTGAAATTCGATCCGAGACCGAGTGATGTCCACCCTTACGCCCCAAGACGAACGACTCATCAAAGCGCTGGCCCTCGCCATCGTTGATCGCCCACGTGCGACGCTCAAGGAGCTGGCCGAATCCGCCGGCGTCAGCAAGGCTACGTTGCATCGCTTCTGCGGCACCCGTGACAACCTGGTGCTGATGATGGAAAGCCACGGCGAGACCGTTCTCAACCAGATCACCTCCACGACCAATCTGCTGGACGAAGAGCCTGCGCAGGCGCTGCGCAGTCTAGTCAATGCGCACCTGGCGCATCGTGAAATGCTGGTTTTCCTGCTTTTTCAGTATCGTCCCGACACGTTTTCGGACACTGATGAAGGCAACCGCTGGCATTTCTATCTCGATGCCCTTGATGCATTCTTTCTGCGCGGCCAGCAGTTGGGCACTTTCCGTATCGATATCACGGCGGCGGTCTTTACCGAGCTGTTCCTGACCATGATCTTCGCCATGGTTGATGCCGAACGCCGTGGGCGCGCCGCCAGTGCCAACTCGGCCAACGTCGTGGAACAGATGTTCCTGCATGGCGCTGCCAATCTCGCCCGTCCTCAATAACGTTCCACCAAGCAAAAAAAAGCCCCGCGACCTCTCGGTTCACGGGGCTGAATGGCTGGACGTGCCAACCCAAAGGAGCTGTTGTCAGGACTTGTCCGGCGACCAGCCTCCTCCCAGCGAGCGGAACAGATCGACCAGGGCAATTTGCCGCTGAGTGCTGACCTCGATAAATGCCGTTTCATTGACGAAACTGGTGCGCTGGGCATCGAGGTAACGCAGGTGACTGTCGATGCCAGCTTCATAACGTGCCTTGGCCAGTTTTAGGGTTTCGCTGCTGGTGTTGGCCAATGCGCGTCGGGCTGCTTCTTCCCGGCGCAGGGTGTCGGTGGCGGCCAGTGCATCCGCGACCTCGCGAAACGCCGTCTGAATCGTGCCCTCATAAGCCGCCACCGCCGAGTCCTTGCGCGCTTCCGCCAGGCTCAGGCCGGCACTGTTGCGCCCGGCATCGAACAACGGCAGCGACAGGTTCGGCACAAAACTCCAGGACCGCGAGCCGCCGTCGAACAAACCGGACATTTGCGCGCTGGACGTGCCGAAGCTGCCGGTCAGGCTGATACGCGGAAAGAACGCCGCCCGAGCAGCGCCGATGTCGGCATTGCGCGCCTGCAATCGGTGCTCGGCGGCGAGGATGTCCGGTCGGCGCTCGATCAAGGTGGAGGTGGTGTCGGGCGCAATGTCCTGAACCAGCATCGGCTCCGTCGACAGCCGTTCAGGAATCGACTTCGCTGCATCCTTGGTACCGAGTAACAGCACCAGCGCGTTGAAGGCCTGCTGTTTCTGCCGCAGATTGCTTTCCTGTTCGGCGCGGGATTGCTCGACCAGCCCCAGCGCTTCCTGATAGTCCAGCGCTGTAGCCGTACCGTTCGAGCGGCGCTGACTGATCAGCGCGAAGGAATATTCGCGGCTGATCAGGGTTTGTTGCGTCAGATCCAGACGACGCTGGGCGCCATCGTGAATCAGATAAGCCTGGCTGACTTCGGCGATCAGGGCGATTTGCGCGGCGCGGGCCGCCTCTTCGGTGGCCAGATACTCCTGCAACGCAGAGTCAGTGAGGCTCTTCACCCGGCCAAACAGATCCAGCTCGTACTCCGGCAGCGACACGCCGACCTGATAACTGCTGGCAACCCCCGCCAGGCCATTGCTGGCCAGATCCGCCGGCAGGCGCTGACGATTACCGGAAGCGTTGGCATTCAAGCCCGGAACCCGGTCGGCCCGCTGGATGCGGTACTGCGCCCGGGCTTGCTCGATGTCCAGAAGTGTCTGGCGCAATGAACGGTTGTTGTCCAGCGCGATTACCACCAGGCGGCGCAGTTCGGGATCGACGATAAACGTCTGCCACGCCAGTTGATTGATCGGACTGCCCTGCTTCGTCGCCTCTCCCGCCCAATGTTCCGCAACCGGCGCAACTGGACGTTCATAAGTCGGTGCCAGCGAGCAACCGCCCAACAGCATGGCGATCACCAGCGTAGAGAATGCTGAAATACGCATGGAATCACTCCTGAGCCAAAGCGGGTTGTTCGACAGGCGCGGGTTTGCTGCGCAACCGCGACAGCACCCAGACAAAACAGATCGGTACGAACAGCACGCCCAGCAATGTCGCGCTGAGCATCCCGCCGATCACACCGGTACCGATGGCACGCTGACTCGCCGCCCCTGCCCCGGTGGCCAGTGCCAGCGGCACTACACCGAGAATGAACGCCATGGAGGTCATGACGATCGGACGGAATCGCAGGCGTGCGGCCTCGATGGCGGCGTCACGCAGGCTGTAGCCCTTCTCCCACAGCTCCTTGGCGAATTCGACGATAAGGATCGCGTTCTTCGCCGCCAGACCGATGATGGTGATCAGACCGACCTTGAAGTACACGTCGTTGGGCATGCCGGCGACCATCACCGCGAGTACCGCACCGATGGCACCAATTGGCACGATCAGCATCACCGTCAACGGAATTGCCCAGCTTTCATACAGCGCGACCAGCAACAGGAACACCACGAGAATCGCCAGTGCGAACAGTTGCGTCGCTTGACCACTGGAAACCTTTTCCTGATACGACAGCCCCGTCCACTCGTAACTGAAACCTGCCGGCAATTGCGCGGCGATTCGCTCCATTTCCGCCATGGCTTCACCGGTGCTGTAGCCCGGCCCGGCGTCACCGACAATGCGGATCGACGGATAACCGTTGTAGCGCACCAGTTGCACGGGGCCTTCTTCCCAGTGCGTGGTGACGAAGGCGCTCAGCGGCACCAGATTGCCGGCGCTGTTGTGCACGTACAGTTTGAGCACACTTTCTGGGGTCATCCGGTCGCCCTGCTCGGCCTGCACCACTACACGTTGCTGACGACCAGAGTTGGTGAAGTCGTTGATCACTTCGGAGCCGAATGCGGCGGACAACGCACTGCTGATCGACTCGAAACTCACGCCCAGGGTGCGGGCCTTGTCACGGTCGATCACTACGCGCAATTGCGGCGACTCGGCCAGGCCTTCCATCATGGCGTAGAGGATTTTCGGGTTGCCGTGGGCCTGACCGAGCACCTGGTCACGGGCGGCGAGCAAGGCTTCGCGGCCGAGGCCAGCGCGATCCTGCAGACGCAGTGCAAAACCGCCGGAGTTACCCAAGCCATCAATCGGTGGCGGTGGCACCGCCATCACGGCGCCGTCGTTGGTCACGGCAAATTGTTCGTTCAGCGCCATGACCTCGGCCATCGCCGATTGATCTTCGCCACGCAGCGACCAGTCCTTGAACACCGGGAATGCAAGCGCCGCGTTATCGCCCATCCCGGAGAAGCTGAAGCCCGAAACCAGGAAAATCGACTGCACCGCGTCACGGGAGGCGAGGTAGCGCTCAAGCTGTTCGCCGCTCGCTTCGGTACGGGTACGGGTTGCGCCCGGCGGCAACTGGACGTCAACGATCATGTAGCCCTGGTCTTCCACCGGCACGAACGACTCCGGCAAACGCAGGTAGAAGTAACCGAGCATCGCGATAATGCCCACGTACACCAGCATCATCCGCCCGGCACGGGCGACCAGTCCATTGTTGAGGATCGAGTAACGCTCGGTGAGCCGCGCGAAGCCACGGTTGAAGGCGCCAAAGAAGCCGCGCTTTTCATGGTGCCCTTGAGGAATCGGCTTGAGTAGCGTGGCACACAGCGCCGGCGTGAATGTCAGCGCGAGGAAACCCGAGAACAGGATCGACACCGCCAGCGACACCGAGAACTGCTGGTAAATCACACCCACCGAACCGGACATGAACGCCAACGGCATGAACACCGCCGACAGCACCAGGGTGATACCGATGATCGCACCGGATACCTGGCCCATGGCCTTGATCGTGGCGTCGACCGGCGACAGGCCCTCTTCGGCCATGATTCGCTCGACGTTCTCCACCACCACGATGGCGTCGTCCACCAGAATGCCGATGGCGAGGACCATGCCGAACATGGTCATCATGTTCACCGAGAATCCCAGCAGGTACATCATTACCAGCGTACCGAGCAGGCACACCGGCACCACAATCGATGGAATCAGCGTGTAACGGATGTTCTGCAGGAACAGGAACATCACCAGGAATACCAGCACCATCGCCTCGATCAAGGTGTGAATCACCTTCTCGATGGCGACGTCGACGAAACGCGAAGTGTCGTAGGGAACGGAGTATTCAACGTCGTCCGGGAAGTATGCCGACAGCTCGGCCAGGCGTTCCTTGACGGCGGTCGCGGTCTGGATCGCGTTGGCACCGGGGGACAACTGGATCGCTGCCGCCACGGCCCGTTTGCCGTTCAGGCGCGAGTTGAAGTTGTAGCTTTCCTGGCCGATTTCCACGCGGGCGACGTCGCCCAGCTTGACCGTCGAGCCGTCCTCGTTGGCACGCAGGACGATGCGGGCAAATTCTTGCGGATTATCCAGCGTGCCTTTCACCGCCAGGGTCGCGGTCAGCTCCTGCTGGCTGCTGCTCGGCGTGCTGCCGAAGCTGCCGGCCGGCACCTGCACGTTCTGCCCGCGAATCGCGGTGCTCACATCGTCGATGGAGAGCCCGTAACCCACCAGTTTCTGCGGATCGATCCAGACCCGCATGGCGGCTTCGGAAGAGAAAAATTGCAACTTGCCCACACCCGGCAGCCGGCGCAGTTCGTTGTTGATGTTGCGCGCGGCGTAGTCGCCCAGCGCTGTCGTGTCGGTATGCCGGGAGCCTTCCTTATAGTTGAGCGCGTAGATCAGCAGGAAACCAGCGCTGGTCTGCTCCACCTCCAAACCTTGGGTAAGCACGGCCTGGGGCATGCGTGCTTCGGCCTTTTTCAGGCGGTTTTGCACATCGACCTGAGCGAGCTGCGGATCAGTCCCCGGCTGGAACGTCACCGCAATTTCGGCAATGCCATTAGAGTTGTTGGTCGACTCGAAATACAACAGGTTCTTGGCACCGTTCAGCGACTCTTCGATCACGCTGGTGACCGAGTCCACCAGCACTTTCGCCGAGGCACCAGGATAAGTCGCCGTCACCTTGATCTGCGGCGGCGCAACGTTGGGATACTGCGCCACCGGCAGCATCGGGATGACCAGCAGGCCGGCCAGAGAGATGAACAACGCCACCACCCAGGCGAAGTTCGGGCGTTTGATGAAAAACAGAGACATCAGGAAATCCTCGCGGCGACGGCGCCCTTACTGTTGCGGTTCAGGCGACTGAGCCCGGGTCTGTGACTGACCAGGCACGACCTTGGCTCCGGGTTGCAAACCGGCAAGACCTCCAACAATTACTTGATCGCCCGCCTTCAACCCTTCGCTGATCTGCCAGCGCGAACCCTGCATGGCGCCGGTGACCACACTGCGCGCTTCGACCCGCTCGTCTGCACCGACCACCATCACCTGGGCAGAACCATCGCTGCCCCGTTGCACCGAACGTTGCGGCACGAGAATGGCCTGGCTGTCGGTGCCCTGTGGCGTACGCACCCGGACATACATGCCCGGCAACAGCACGCCGTCGGTATTGGCGAATTTGCCGCGCAACGACACGTGCCCGGTACCGCGATCCACCGCGACATCGGTAAACATCAGCGAACCCTGACGCTCGTAGTTGGTACCGTCGACGCGAATCGACAGTGCCTTGTTGTCGTCAGCAGAGAGTTTCCCGTCCTTCAGCGATTCGCGCAGGCGCAGCGCGTCGGCAGCCGATTGGGTGAAGTCGACATACACCGGATCCAGTTGCTGAATCCGCGCCATCAACGTCGCGTCCCCCTGCCCGACCAACGCCCCTTCGGTGACCAACGCACGGCCGACACGGCCGGAAATCGGCGCCGTCACCGAGGCATACCCTAGGTTCAGCCGGGCACTTTGCAGATCGGCCTGGGCCGAACGCGTAGCTGCCTGAGCGCTGCGTAGATCCGCCATGGCGCTGTCGAAATCCTGTTGGCTGACCGCTTCGATCTTCACCAGCGGTTCATAGCGCTTGACCCGGGCCTGAGCTTCAAGTGCAACGGACTGGGCGCGGGCCAGTTCACCTTCGGCCCGTGACAACGCTGCGTTGAGCGGTGCCGGATCGATCTGGAACAACAGATCCCCGGCTTTCACATCCGCGCCCTCTTCAAAACGCTTCTGCATCACGATGCCCGGCACCCGGGCGCGCACTTCCGCGACGCGCATAGGTTCTACCCTGCCCGGTAGCTCTGATGTCAGTGCCAAAGGCTCGGTCTTCACCGCCACCACTTCTACCGGGCGTGCCACTTCCGCCACCGCCGCTTGTTCACTTGCCGGCCCACACCCGGCCAACGCAATGGCGACTGCCAGCGAACCCGCCATTCCTACCGCACGCAAACTGCCCATAACTCACCCAAGGCTTGATCGAATTTAGCGCGAATGCTACGTTTCATTGCATTATGAGTCAATAATGTCTCATGTGAGTATTTTGTGAATCTTGTATGACTGTCGCCAAGGTCCCGTGATGAACTCGATTTCCCATGATGAACAGCTGCTCAAGTCGCTGACCCTGGCCGTGGCCAACCGGCCGCGGGCGACGATGAAGGAACTGGCGCAACAGGCAGGCGTGAGCAAGGCCACCCTGCACCGCTACTGCGGAACTAGGGAAAACCTGACGGCCAAATTGGAGGAGCACGCCGAGGGCACGCTGAAGCTGATCATCGACAACGCCGGCCTACAGCACCTGGAACCGCTGGAAGCGCTGCGGCGATTGATCCGGGAACACCTCGCCCACCGCGAGCTGCTAGCCTTTCTGATGGCGCAATACCGACCTGACTTCCTCGACCTGGAACAGGGTGGCATGCGCTGGCTGTTTTATCTGGAGGCGCTGGACGGGTTCTTTTTGCGAGGCCAGCAGGCGGGGCTGTTTCGCATCGACATCACCGCGGCGATTTTCACCGAGCTGTTCATATCGCTGGTCTACGGGCTAGTGGATGCCGAACTGCGCGGGCGTGCGGCCCATGCGGATTCGGCACGGGTTGTTGAACGGATGTTTTTGAATGGGGGGTTGGCTGGCGAAGAGTGCTCTAAGCAATTCTCTGCAGGTGGAAAAACACTTTAGTGTTCTGAGGTATGTGGCGATCGACGGCCGTTTTTGGCCAAAAGCGGACGTTTGGCGTAGAGGAAAAAAACTATCCCCTTCATCCCTCTTGAGCATCGACCGGAATGACATTGGCACCTTTGTTAGCAAAGCGATATGACGAGCACGCTTGCCTGCAGCCTTTTTCATCTCAGCCTCTGTTTTGCCGACCATGCGCTGCTTCGACGAAAAGATATGTTATGGGCTGGTCAACTTCGGATTGGCAAGCATGTTCTCCTTGGTGTCTTGGTCAATGATATTGCGCAACGCTTCGAATAGTGGCGCGGTATTCGTATATTCTTTGCCATAAGCAAGATTGAATTCGTAATCGAAGTCCGGTGGATTCATGCCTTGGTTGTGCTGAAGCATTGTCTCCAGTTTGTCCAGAGCCTTGACGGCTTTCGCTTCTGGAGATGACGCGTTTTCGTAATCATCCCAGAGTGCCAGTATCTCGGATCTTAGCGATTCATCCAACGGTTTGGTCAAGAGTAATAGGTCGCTTCTTTCTTGATCGCTTTTATTGGGAAATGAGTCTTTATCAACGGCGGGAATGTCTCCACTGATGGCTTCTCCCAAGTCGTGAATGACACACATCTTGAGCATTTTCAGCCTATCAAGATTGGTCAAGTAATCCCCAAAGACCAAGGCCATCAAGCAAAGGCGCCAGCTATGCTCCGCCGTACTTTCTTTGCGCCCAGAAGAAGTGTGAGCGCTTCTGAGTACGTCTTTGAGCTTCTCCGCTTCACGGAGAAATTCGAGACGTCCTTTAATTTTTCCGATGTCCATGAATATCTCTGGCTCTGTCGCCGAGCAAGGTGTTGCTCAGCCATTCACATCAGACTAGATCTCGAGAGCAGCAGCGTCCACGCATAAAATATTCCGGACGACGCTGTCAAAGCGACTCAACCAGACGCGCTGCTGTTCCGTCGGAAAGAGAGATACGTGTCCAGCGACACAGACTTTGGCAGATCGGCACGATAAGCGAATCATTATTGCCCGTAAGAAACTCCAGCGCCGGAGGGGCAAAGCCCTCGCGCCAACCCAGTTTATCCAAGTCTGATTCTTTGGTCAGAATACTGGGCGTAGCGAAGCGCCATAGTGATTGTCCCAGCAGCTCGCTGACAGGCCTCGCGAACTGGGATTCTCGTGCAGATGAGCAAGCAAATAGACGGTGCGTCAGATCACAAATGAGATGAACTGGGCGTTTGCTTTCACGAACCATTCGGGCCAGCGCCTGATCCGCATCTGAAGTGAGGCGCGCGGCTAACAACTGCTCAAGCTTCTGTTGTGAGAGGGGGTCCAACTCCAGTACGCCATTTTCCCAACGTGAAATCGTCGATTGAGTGACGCGAAACAACTCCGCTGCGCAGGACTGTTTGACCCGGTGCAACTGGCGCCATCGCCTCAGCATGAGGCCAGGCAAGACTGGCTTTGGCAGCATTTCAGACATTTTGTATCAGAGAAAAACGGAAGGATTTCCAGTCTGAGCCATGCGACACCTGTCTGCAAATAAGTCAGATCAAATACAAAATTGGCGCTGTGTGCGCGAGCTGCGGATACTCCCCCGCAGAATGAATGAGTCTCGCCAATAGCAATCTGTCAGAGTGACCGTCTATGACCCGTAGCTGTCACCTGAAAAGTTCGCTTCCGGCCAGAAGCGGTCTTTGGGAACGACGCTTTAACATGTTGAAATCGCACCAGGTTAATGATTAGGTTGTTCATTTTCAGGAAGCATTTGTGAATGCCTGTTTTTGAGATTTTGCCGCTGGAAGCAATCGGCCCCGCACGGCTTGGCGCTTCACGTACCGCAGCAAGGGAAGCAATGTCTGTGAGTGGATTCCAGCTGGAGTGCTCCAATGGCCGCGTCGATTATTTCTGCGAATCTTCAATCCAGCTTGAGTACGGCCCTAGCGATGAAGTCCAGTTCATAGGCGTTTCCTGGAGCTCTCAACTCAACTTCACGTTTAAAGGGGTTGATGTTTTTGCTATCTCTGCGGCTGAGTTGTTCTCACTGATGGCTGCCTCGGACGATTCTGGCCCCCATGAGTTCGACCGTTACGAGTACTGCTTTCCGAACCAAATACTCACGCTTTGGGATGCTGATGAACAATATGACCGTCAACGCGGAGAAGAACGTGAGGTGTGGGGCCAAGTCGGGATCGGCAATGATGCGTATGTGGCAGCCATCGAAGCTATTGAGAAAAAGCTGTAACTGGCTCGCAGGAGTGGCGTATTGAAACGCTGCGATGGTGATAATCACTTTGGGCGACCGGTAGCTATGAGTCGATAGAAGCCTGTTATGACCGGCAGAGTTGGGTCGGTGGTTGCCCTTCTTGACAGGCGGGTTTCGGCCAAAAGCTATCGCTGAGAACGCTTCTTTAGTGCCAGAAAATAGTAGAAGGTAGTGTAGGCTATTCGCTGTTAGAGAGCACTCTCGCTGCCCTGCGAAGCTGCCAAGACATATGAGAAGGGACTTACCTCGATGGATGCTCATTCTGTAATCGCTAGAAATTCTTCTGACTGCGAGGAATACGACGACTATTCGTTTATAGGGCGATTGCACGAAGAATCAATCTGGGCTCACGATGACTACTGGATGCTGGAGTGGGCGCTATATCAACTCGCAATGGGCAAAAGCCCCTCCCAAGAGCTCTCTAGGCGGATTTTCCGCATATTCAGTTACACCTTTCTGTTATTCGGCTGCCACTTAGATCGTCGAGACAGTTTCAAGATTGAAAACCTCAAAAGGAAGGAGGTTTACGATCTTCGTGAAAGAATGCAGCTGGTTTTCGAAGGTTTTTTCGCTGGTAGAATGCCGGCAACCAGCATTTTTTCCGACCCCAATCCTCTGCTCGTCTCCAACCATCAAAGTTGACTGTTTCGGTTCGGTTTCAGCCGGTCGCGAAAGGCTGAAATCGGCCAGAAGCTGCCTCCTAGAAAGCTAACGCTGAGTGGTCACTCGTCAAACAAGGTCCAGCCATGGCAAATGCCGGCAAAGTCTTTAGCCGTAAAAAATAATGTCAGTTCCTTTGGGTCAAATTCTTTGTAAAGCCAATGCCCAGAAATCGGTCCTCTCGTTATCACGTATTCCAAGCGGTATTTTTGAACAGGCCCAAAACTGAAGGAGCGCGAATTCAACTCAAACCTGTCACCTCTGTTGAACGCCCATAGCTTTTCAACAAGGCAGTCATCAAGCACCACCTCTCCCGCTACCTCAACGAGATACTTTGAATGAAGTTTCTGTTGAAGCCTAACGCTTCTGGCCATACATCAACCTACCTATGAGCAGTCCGAGCATCGGCGCAATAATACTGGAACATGATGGTGGCCGCTTTGGGTTGAGAAAAGTTAGCCTTGGGCGTCCGCTTTTGGCCGAAAGCGCCCGCCCATGAACGGCTGCTTCTGGACGAATGAGGTCGATTTGAGCTCCGGGTTAGGTGCGACCTCCTTACGCAGGGCGCAAGCGGAAAAGTATGGCTGCCGTTCACCAAAATAATCCCAATAAATAAAATACAAAAAACAAAAGCAGGATATCTGACCAGCACACAAATGAGAGTAAATTCACAAGTTCTTCAACACTGACATGATCGCCACTAAGGGCAGAATAATTGGAAAATCTTTTGCGTGCAGACTTGTTTAGGAATGTTCTGATGGCTTTCATAAAAGCGGGCCGGGTAATTTATTCGAAACTTAAATTTAGCGACCTATTAGCTCATGAAATCAGATGCCCGCCTGCCGATATTCCTTTTTTTGCTATCCGCCACCTTCTCGACGACATCAGGCGCAGCCAGTTGTACGACCTCGACCCTTGAAACGATGCTTAGCATTCCCGACATGACGGTGCGGCACGACACACCGATTGGCGCCGAAATCGGCACAACTGTTGTGACCGGACCTATCAACACCTTCAATTGCACCAGCGGTTTCACCCACCAAGGGTTCTATGTGAAAGGCTTCGGACTGGCGTCTTCGCAAATCAACGGCCTGAACATCTACAAGCTTGGCGGCACGGACTCCGGCATCGGTTATGCGGTGTACGGCGAGCCCATCGACACCTGCAAGGGGTTCAAGCCGGTGACGGGCACAAGCGATATCGGCGGTGTGGATGTGCAGCGTCTGTGCCAGGCGCTCAATGGGACGTTTCCGACTCAGCCCATGCAGGCCGTTTTGAAACTGGTGTTCTATAAAATCGGCACAATCGAGCCAGGCAAAATGGCGTCTCAAATCGTAGGTGGCTTCGCCTTGATCAATAACCACACCACTTGGGTCACTCCGGAGTCACGTGTGCGGTCTTCCGCCTTCACCGTCAGCACGCTCGGCTGTTTCGTCGACAAGACCGACATCAGCGTGCCGCTGGGAGAGGTCGGCATGAAGCAACTGGCGAGCGCGGGCACGACAGCGGCAGAACAAGCGTTTTCAATACCCCTGAGCTGCGACGTCGGCACCAAAGTGAAATTGACCCTCAGTGCCGACAGTGCGGGCGTTTATGACAACACCAAGGGTTTGCTCAACCTCGCCAACGCCACCTCCGCCGAGACTGCCCAAGGGGTGAAGGTCCAGATTCTGTCCAATGAAACGCCCGTCACCTACGACAAGGCGCTGGATATCGGTACGCAAACCGCCACCGGCGCATTCACCATCGCGCTCAAGGCTCGTTATTACCGCAGTGCCGAGACGTTGAAATCGGGAACGGCCAACAGCAGCGTGACCTATACGATTACTTACGAATGACAGGCGGGTCACCCGACTCGCCAGTTTAAGAATCGTCTGATGTGCCCCTCTACGCTGCCCCGCTAGGGTGGCCGGATGAAACTTAAGAACTACCTGCACCAGATCAATCCGCTGCTGTCGACGCCGAATGCCGCGCGGCGCCTGCTGCGTATTTTCGGGCTGGTGTTGCTCATCGGCATTCTCAGTGGCGTCTACAGTTTTCTGTTGCTGACCTTCAACGCCGAGGTATCACGCCGCCGCAGCCACATGAGCAGCGCCATTGCCGAAGCGCACACGTTTTTCACCACCCGTGAGGCGCTGCTCGAAAGCCTCAGCCTGTCGGCCATCCGCAAGCCCCACGGTGTCAAACCGCAAGTATCGCCCGAGGAAGTGCATATAGCCCTGGGCTCCCAACGTGGCAAACAGTGGAGTATTTGGCTGACCGAGCGCATCAAGCAGTACCTCGTCAACAAGCAGGTCAACCTGCTCTACGTCAACAGTGGCGACGAGGTGCAGGTCCAACGCCTGTATACCGCCACGTCGACGGTCGCGGATTTCCCGCCGGCAATGCTGGCGCGTTTGCATACCCTGATCAGCGACCACACCGCCACGCGGGGTGAACTCTGGCTGACGCACCATTCGGCCAGCCATTCCCAGTTGTACATGTTCGTTCGCCTGGATACCCGTGACGCCGCCTCAGGCTGGCTCGGTCTGGAAATGGACGGTCGCGAAGTGTCGGGCGCTCTGGATGATCAAAGCGCCGGGCAGTTCATGATGTTCAACGCCGACGGCATGCTGGTGTTCAGCAACAGTGAGCCGGCGCAGCTCGGTCAAAACCTGCTGCAGATCCAGCGACAGAATTTTTTCGGCTTCGTCGGTGGAGGCTGGCTGCCCGATCATCTGGTGATGCGCAAACAACTGAAATCCTCGGACTGGCAATTGGTCTACTCGATCGACCTGCGTGACGTCGTGCTCGCGCTATGGCCACGACTGCTCGGCGCTCTGCTCTTTTGCCTGTTCAGTATCAGCTTGGTGTGGCTGTTGATCCGGCGTCTGGAATATCGCTTTATCGCCCCGACCATCAGCCGCATTCAGGCGCTGGTGGAAAGCGAACTGTTCAGCAGTGATGTGATTCAGACGGCACCGGTGGCCCTGTGCGTGTTACGGCGCACCAGCGGCCAGGTGGTCCTGGAAAACACCTTGTCGCAACAATGGTTGGGGCCGGGTGGTGAACGGGAGCGACTCAGTCCGCGCTGGATCCATCAGGCCTTCGATGCGCCGGATCCGCAGGTCACCGATTATTTCGAAACCGCCGACGGGCGTCACTTGTACCTCAGTTGCGCGCCAACCCGCTACAAGGGCGAAGACGTGTTGCTCTGCGCTTTCAGCGACATCAGCACTCGCACACAAATCGAAGAGGCGCTGGAGCAGGCGCGGCAGTTAGCCGACGCCGCCAACGAAGCCAAGACTCTGTTTCTCGCCACCATGAGCCACGAAATTCGCACGCCATTGTATGGCGTCCTCGGCACCTTGGAATTATTGGCGCGCACCGATCTGGACGCGCAACAAACCGACTACCTGCGCACCATCGAAGGCTCGTCGGCGACGCTGTTGCAGCTGATCTGCGACGTGCTGGATGTGTCCAAGATCGAAGCTGGGCAACTGGCGCTTGAGCTCAGTGAGTTTTGCCTGCACGAACTCGTTCATGAAGTGATTCAGGGCTACGCCGCGGCGGCCCATGGCAAAGGGCTGGACCTGTACGCCGTCATGGATCCGAAGCTGCCGGAACGGGTGATCGGCGACGTGTCCAGGATCCGGCAGATCCTCTACAACCTGTTGAACAACGCGGTCAAATTCACCGACACCGGGCGCATTGTGCTGCGGGTGATACCCCTGGGCCGCGACGCAGAACGGGTCAGCCTGTTCTGGCAGGTATCGGACACGGGCAGAGGCATCACCCAAGAAGACCAACTGCGCATCTTCGAGCCTTTCTACCAGAGCCGCGGCCACACCAACGTCATCGCGGGGACCGGGTTGGGGCTGCCGATCTGTCAGCGTCTGACGCATTTGATGAACGGCAGTATTCGCGTGGTCAGTGAGCCTGGCCTGGGCAGCAGTTTTTCGCTGACCCTTTCGCTTGAAGAGCCTTCGACGCCGATGTTGCCGACCAGCTTCCCCCCTCTTCTGCCGAGAGTCGTCTACGTGGTGTCGCCGATCCGCGAACTGGCGCAGTCCATGAATGGCTGGTTGCGCCGATGGGGCGCTCGCCCCCAGCTTGACCGACCTTCAAAGGCAGCCATCAGCCCCGGCAGCGTGTTGCTTGAACTTCACCCCGGGGCATTCGATCAGTGCCTGGATGCCGAGTGGAACGGCGCCCGGGTGATCGCCACCGCGGACGGTTACAACGACCCGCAATGGGGGGCCGAGGGCTGGGTGGTCAACCTCAATCACCTGCAAGCGATCCATCAAGCGGTCAGCCGCGCCCAGGGCGTGTCGGTCAATCGCCCCGAAGTTCAAGCCCCGAAGCGACCACTGAAAACCTTGCATCTGCATGTGCTGGTTGCCGAAGACAACGTGATCAACCAATTGATCCTGCATGACCAGTTGCAGGAACTGGGCTGCACCGCAGCGCTGGCAAGCAATGGCGAAGAAGCGCTGGCACTGTGGCGCAAAGGCCACTTCGACGTGATCCTGAGCGACGTCAACATGCCGGAGAAAAACGGCTACGAACTGGCACGTGAGTTGCGGCGCCTGGGCTGCACGGCGCCGATCATCGGCGCGACCGCCAATGCCATGCGCGGCGAAAAAGCCCTGTGCCTCGAAGCCGGGATGAACGATTGCCTGGTCAAACCCTTCACGCTGCAGGCCTTGTACAACCAACTGGCGCCTTACCAAAGAATTCCGTCATGAAACCCTTGAGCATTCTGGTCGTTGAAGACCACCCGTTTCAGCAACTGTACTTGCAGAACCTGTTCTGCGAGCTGGGCCCGTTCGATGTGCAATTCGCCGAGGAAGGTCGCGCGGCGCTCGACTGCCTGAAAAGGCAGGACTTCGACCTGGTGCTCACCGATCTGTTGATGCCGGGCATGGACGGCGTACAGTTCATTCAGGGTCTCGCCGCCTCGGGGTCGCGCCCGGCGCTGGCAATCATGAGCGCCGCCTCAAGACGCATGCTGACCAGTGCCAGCCTGGCTGCGCGCAATCTGGGCGTCAACGTCATCGGCCTGATTTCCAAACCGGTCAAGGCCGCGGCGCTGCGCAACCTGACCGATCAATTGGGCAGTCTGCGCCAGACCACCCTGCCCCTCTCCGGCCCGCGCATCGATCATCCGTCGATTGTCGAGGCGCTGGAAAACGGCGAGCTGCAGGCATGGTTTCAACCGAAGAAGTCGCTGGCCAACGGGCGCATCGTCGCCGCCGAAGCGCTGGTGCGCTGGCTTCATCCCGAACAGGGCGTCTTGCTCCCGGGCATGTTCCTGCCGGCCTTCAAGGCGTTCAATCTGGAGGAAGGCCTGCTCTGGCTAATTCTCGGGCAAGCGATCAAGGCCCAGGCGCAGTGGCGCACTCAGGGATACGTGATTCCGGTGTCGATCAACCTGCCGACCCATTTGCTAAACAGCCCCGACCTGGCCGATCGCATTCTTGCCTTTGTGCTCGAGCACCACGGGGTGCCGGCGATGATCTGTTTTGAGCTGATGGAATGCTCGATGCCCGAGGACATCAGTAATTTCTACGCCGGCGCCTGCCGCCTGCGCATGAAAGGCTTCGGTCTCTCCCAGGATGACTTCGGTCAGGGCTACAGCTCCTACATGAACCTGGTCTCGACGCCGTTCACCGAGTTGAAGATCGATCGTGCGCTGGTACAAGGCTGTAACGACAACGAGGAATTGGCCCAGGCGCTGACCAGTATCGTCACCCTGGGCCGACAATTGGGCCTGACCGTAGTGGCCGAAGGCGTCGAAACCGCACAAGAACTGGCAGTCTTGCGTAAGATCAACTGCACTCAAGTGCAGGGCTTCATCATTTCCCATGCCGTGTCGTCCCAGGACTTTCAGCAATTGCTGACGCGGGACGGTCCCGCCTTGACGGATTGATCACCCGGCTTTGCACAGCCACCGGTGCTCAACGCTTATCCCGGCATTCTCAGCAGGCTCGCTTTATGACTCAACCAAACACTCATCTGGAGAAACTGACCAGCAGCTCGTTGCGGATAAACACGGGGCTGGTGGTGCTCTGCGGGTTGGCGTCGCTGCTGATTGGTCTCAGTGCGTGGGGTTTGCACCGCATGGTCACAGAGCAGCGCGATGCCGTGCAGTTCCACTTTGCGCGGCTGATGGAAAACATCGGCGAACAGGATGTTTTCCTCAGCGCCATCGTTCGTGAGGCCGATAAGGGCGTCCCGCTGGACACCCATTTGCAGTTGTTCCAGCAAACGCCGCTGTTGAAGGAGGGAGCCGATATCTACAAGGCTCAAGAGCACTCCTTTTCCCTGCCGTTCAGCGTGAAGATCAACCCGGCGGCCATCGACACTCAAGCGCGAGGAGGCGTTTTCGCGTTGGGCGCCCATCTGGCCAGTTACTACAGCTCGTTTTGGTCGGCCTCGCACTATCAGTCGCCGCAGGTGTTTCTGTTCAACGTCCCGGACAATTTCGATATCGCCGTACCGGCTGCCGGGAAACTGCGCGGGGTCGGACAAATCCAGGGCGGCACCTTCGGCCAGGTCATGGCGCACGTCCTGCAGACGTTGCACGACGCCAACCCCCGACCTCTGGACAATGAGGTCCACTGGGTGCGCTACGACGCCCCGACCGAGGGTTCCGAGCCCCGCTCGGTGCTGGCGTACGTCAATGTCGATTTGCCGCCGAGCCAACTGAACATCGGCGGCGCCAGTTCCTGGGTCGTGGTCGCGTCGTTGCTGAATCTGTCGCAGATCAACGACATCGAGCGGATCATGGAGTGGTCGATCTACGACAGCTTCACCCTGACTGCGCCCAATGGGACCTTGCTGTTGGGTGCCGAACCGCCCGGAGCGGACTTGCGTGACGGGCTCAATGTTCGGCTCGACGGGCTGGTCTTCAAGATTTCCAGCGCTGGCGCGCAACCGTGGACGGCGGTGTATATCGTCGGCTTCACCAACTTCATCGACTACGCCTGGTGGCCGCTGATCGGTCTGCTGATGCTGATGCTTGCCGCCATCGGCGGCAGCTGGACATTCAATCGCTGGTACAAGACCCGCGTGGTCATTCCCGCACATCAGGCTCACGAACACATCGCCGAAAGCGAAGTGTTCAGCCGGGCAATCATCGACACCGCGCCGACCGGCCTGTGCGTGGTACGGCGCAGCGATCATGAAATCCTCCTGGAAAACCGCTGCATGCAGCAATGGCCGCGCAGCGACCGGCTGATTCGCGCCCTCAATCACAAGCGGCCGCTGACCCGCGCCGGCGAGACCGATCTGCAGGTTGAAGAACGGCATTACCACGTCGGGTGGGTCGACGCCCGTTACCGCGGCCAGGACGTGTGGATCTGCGCCTTCCATGACGTCACCCGACACATCGATGACGCAGCCGCCCTGGAAAGCGCCCGACGTGCCGCGGACTCGGCCAACGAAGCGAAAACCCGCTTTCTGGCCACCATGAGCCATGAGATCCGCACGCCGCTGTACGGTGTGCTGGGCACGCTCGAATTGCTGGGGCTGACCGAACTGGGCCCCCGCCAGCAAGAATACCTACGCACGATCCAGCGCTCGTCGACGACCTTGTTCCAGTTGATCAGCGACGTGCTCGACGTCTCCAAAATCGAATCCGGGCAAATGACCATCGAAGCCAAGGACTTCTGCCCGCTGGAGCTGACCGAGGACTCGCTGCGCGCCTACAGCGCTTTTGCCCAGGCCAAGGGCTTGCAGCTTTACGCCTGCATCGACCCGGCCCTCCCCGACCGGGTACGAGGCGACCCGCTGCGCATCCGCCAGATTCTCAATAACCTGTTGAGCAACGCGATCAAGTTCACCGACAACGGGCGCGTGGTGCTGCGGGCCAGGGTGGTGGATCACAAATCCGGCGTTGCACAGGTGCAGTGGCAGGTCAGCGATTCCGGGATCGGCATTTCACAGGCGCAGCAGGTGCAACTGTTCGACCCGTTCTATCAGGTGCGCGATGCCTCCAGCGAAGCCGGTGCGGGCCTGGGCCTGGCCATTTGCTGGTGGTTGTGCGAGTTGATGGATGGGCAACTTAAAGTCGTCAGTGAACCGGGGCTGGGCAGCAGTTTCTCGTTGCAACTGGGGCTGGCCTGCGTGGAAGGTGAGCTGACCGATTGCCCGGCGTTCGTCGCGCAGGCGCCGACACTCTACGTTCGGGCGCAGGCGCCGGAACTGGCGCAGCATTTCTGCGACTGGCTGACGCGCCTCGGACAGGACGCGCAGATCATCCATCCCGACAACCACCACGTGCCCTGCTCCGCGGCGCTGTTGCTGGATGTGATGCCGACCGGCGAGGCATCGCGCTGGCCCGGTCCTCGCGTCGTGGCCATGGCCGACGGTCCCAATCCGCCGGCGTTCACCGCCGACGGCTGGCGTGTCGATGCCCACGATGTTCGCGCCGTCGCCTGGGCTGTCCACTACGCTCGACAAGGCGCCGATTCGCAACGTGGTCCGGCGCTAAAGACGCCCGCACGACGCCTGGAGCTGAATATCCTGATTGCCGAAGACAATCCGATCAATCGGGCAATCATCAAGGAACAACTCGAAGCGCTGGGCTGTTCGGTGGTGGCGGCGGCCGACGGCGAACAGGCGCTGCACCAATGGCTGCCGGACGTGTTCGATCTTGTGCTGACCGACGTCAACATGCCGGTCATGAACGGCTATGAACTGGCCAAGGCGCTGCGCAGCAACGACCCGCAATTGCCGATCATCGGCGTCACCGCCAACGCCTTGCGCGACGAGGGTGAACGCTGCGCCGCCGTGGGCATGAACGCCTGGCTGGTCAAGCCGCTGAACCTGCACACGCTGCGATCGCAATTGCTCAAACACTGCAAAATCGCCGAGCCGTTGCCACTCGATGCGCCGGCAGCGGTGCCCGATTCGCCAGCGCCGGAGCAGCCCCTGCAGCTGTCGCCGAAAATGCGCGCCCTGTTTTTCAGCACCCTGCAGCAAGACATCGAGACAGTACGCGCCTTGCTGCACAACGACGATGCGCACGGACTCGCCCAGCAGTTGCACGGCATGGCCGGCGCACTGGGCGCCGTGCAGGCGAGCGGCCTCGCGCAGACGTGCGTGCAGTTGGAGAGCCGATTGCACGGCCAGTGCGTCACGCCTGACCTGGCCCGCGATATCAACGTTACGCTGGAGCGCCTGACCACGATGCTCGATGCTCTGGCGTAACCCGATTGAATTCAATAACACATCAGGGATAGTCGAACATGGCCACACTCAACGTCGTGATCGCGGATGATCACCCCATCGTTTTACTGGGTGTACGTGAGCTGATCGAACGCGATGACCGATTTCACGTCGTCGGCGAGGCGGTCTGCTCCAATGAGCTGATCGAATTGTTGCAGCAAAAGCCGGTTGATCTGGTCATCACCGATTTCAACATGCCTGCCGATTCGCCCTATGGCGACGGCCTCAAACTGGTGGAGTACCTGGGGCGGCATTTCCCTGACGTGAAGATTCTCGTGCTGACCATGATTTCCAGCCCGTTGATCCTGACGCGCTTGCATGAACTGGGGGTGGTCGGCGTGATTCAGAAAAACCAGCTGCACGACGACATACAGCGGGCCCTGAATTCGATCGCCGGCGGGCGCACCTTCAAAAGTGCGGTGCCTGAACCTGTCAGCGTCATGGAATCGAACCTGGCGCTGGACGAGAGGCTGTCTCGGCTCTCACCCAAGGAATTTGAAATCCTGCGCATGTTTGTCGCGGGACAAAGCGTCACCGCGATAGCACGAAGCCTGTCCAGAAGTGCAAAAACCATCAGCACGCAAAAAATCTCGGCGATGCGCAAACTTGAAGTGTCCAGTGATCAGGATCTGTTGACGTATTGCCTGGAGAACAAGGTTTTTCAATAACTCGCCTGGTTTAACAACTTGTCAGAAAGTTGTTCTAGGAATCGTCTGATGTCAGGTGTTACCCCCTCAGTCTTATATTCCGGATCGTGTTCTCCAACACAACTCATTCACGATCTAATGGATATCGACATGAAAAATCTTTCGCTGACGCTGCTGACACTGTCCATGCTTTCGGTTGCCGGACAATCCTTTGCAGCCGATCCCGTCACACCGACCAAAGCGGGCAGCGGCACCATCAACTTCACGGGCGTCATCAACAACGACGCATGCTCGGTCGAAAATATCGGCCTGAATAAAACCATTTCGGTACCGATGGGTGAAGTGTCGATCAAGGACATGGGCACCGCTGCCGCGCCAAAAGGCAGTGGCCGACTCAGTGCAGAAAACTTCGATATGAAGATCAACTGCAACGCCGGCACCAAGGTCGCGATGATCTTCGAACCGACCAAGGGCGCCGGCTCAGGCATCGTGACCGGTACTAAAGTGCTGAAACTGACCGATGGCGTTGGCGCTGCGAAAAACATCGGTATTGCCTTGCTCGACGCCAATGGCGATCAGATCGACCTGAGCTCGCCGGCCGCCGCCAAAATCGAAAACACTCTTCAAGACGGCAGCGCCACCCTGAAATTCTCCGCCGCCTACGTGACCACTGCCGATCCGAAAACCGCCGTTGCCGGCCGTGGTGACGCCACCCTGCCGTTCACCCTGCAATACGAATAAACCGCGCTCCAGGCTGACACTGTGCGGGGCGCGAGCGTCCCGCCTTTTTCTCATTTCCAGGCAATTTCGCATGTTTAAACGACACGTCCTTTCCCTGTGTATGGGCCTGCACTGCGCACTGATGGCAACGCAGGCGAACGCCGGTATCTCGCTGAGCGCGACCCGCGTTGTATTCGATGGCGATCACAAGGAAGTCAGTATCAAGGTCCGCAACAACGGCGACGACCTGTTGATCCAGTCTTGGATCGACAATGACTCGCCGGCGGCGGCGCCTTTCGCGGTGACGCCGCCGCTGGCGCGCATCCTCGCCAATGAGCAGCAGTTGCTGCGAATCATCTACGAAGGCACCGGCATGCCATCGGACAAGGAATCGGTGGTGTGGCTGAACGTTCAGGAAATCCCCCAGGCGGCCAAAACACAAAACACCCTGCAGTTGGCGGTGCGTCAACGCATCAAGGTGTTCTTCCGCCCGGCGGGCCTGGCCGGTAAGGCGTATCTGGCACCGACTCAGCTGCGTTGGCAGATCGGTGAACGCAACGGGCACGCCATGCTGACAGTCAGCAACCCGAGCCTGTATCACGTCTCGATGTCAGAGGTGTCCGTGCAGTCGGGTCAAAACAGGGAACTGGCGGTCGACTCAATGATGATCGCGCCGGGGGAAACCAAGACCCTGACGCTCAAAGGTAACAGCCACTCCACTTATACGACGCTCATCTTCTCAAGTATTAATGATTACGGCGCCCAGGATCGTTACAGCGCGACGTTATCGGGCAATACCGCCGTCAACGCCAAAGCCGCGCAGTAACACGCTCGCTTCACCTCTTGATTCCGACCATCAATCAAGTCTTCGTTCTCTGTAGCAATATAGGGCTGGGTATGTCTGTCTTCCCGCACAGTGATGTCACTTCGCTGAATAAACACGGCTGCCCGAAATACTCGGGATTCAATGCACTGTATCTGGCCATGCTGGTAAGTCTGCCGAATCTTGCAACCGCCGATGATGCCGTTGTTGCACCGCAGCAGGATCAACTCGCCCAGTTCAACACGTCCTTTTTAAAAGGCGTCGGATCAAACGTGGATTTGAACCTGTTGCTTTCGGCCAGCCGTGTTCTGCCGGGCAACTATCGCGTCGACGTGTACAGCAACGACGTATTGGTGGGCCGCCGAGATATCGATTTTCGCCGTTCACAAAAGACCGGCAGGGTCGAGCCCTGCCTGACGCTGGACCTGCTGCAGCAGCTGGGCATCAACATGAGCAGTCTCGAGGCGTCCGGGCAGCTCAAGCCGCAGGCGCCTGACACGTGCTACGACCTGCCAACCCTGATCGATCAGGCGACCGTCAACTATGACGCCAGCCGCCTGCGGCTTTCCATCAGCATTCCGCAGATCGCCATGCAACGGGGCATGCGCGGGTACGTCGATCCGGCCTTGTGGGACGCGGGTGTCCCGGCGGCGTTCATCAACTATCAACTGAGCAGTAACCGAAACAGCACCGATGCGTCGACGACAATCTCCAACAACCTGGGTTTGCGCAACGGCATCAACCTAGGCGCCTGGCGCCTGCGCAACGAGTCGAACATCAGCAGCCGGACCGGTCAGCCGAACACCTTCAAAAGCAACCGCAGCTACGTGCAGCATGACGTCACGGCATTGAAGGGACAGTTCAGCGCCGGCGACATCTTTTCCGACTCGCAGCTCTTTGACAGCGTGCGCTATCGCGGGCTGAAGCTGGACTCCGACGACGGCATGCGCGCCGACAGCGAGCGCGGCTATGCGCCGGTGATCCGTGGGGTGGCGCACAGCAACGCCACAGTGGAGATCCGCCAGAACGATTACATTCTCTACAGCACCAACGTGCCGTCCGGGCCGTTCGAAATCAGCGATATCTACCCGAGCGGCTCCAACGGCGACCTGCAGGTAACGATCATCGAAGCCGACGGCTCACGGCATGAAACCCGCCAGGCGTTTTCCAGCCTGCCAGTGATGGTACGCAAGGGCCAGGTCAACTACAGCGTTTCGGCCGGTCAGTACAAAAGCAATACCGAGGGGCTGGCCGAACCGAAGTTCGTCAGCGCTACCCTGGCCTATGGCATGACCAGCAACCTGACGGGCGTTTTCGGCATGCAGGCCACCGACCGGTTCAAGGCCATGTCGCTGGGCATGGGGCGCAACACGGCGTATGGCGCGGTGTCATTCGACTTGACCCACTCCTCCAGCGAGGCGCGCGGCCAGACCACCGACGGCAACAGTGTGCGGATGCTCTATGCCAAGACCTTTACCGGCACCGACACCAACTTCACCCTTGCCGCCTACCGTTATTCGACCGAGGGTTACCGCACCCTCACCGAGCACGTCGAAGATCAAAGCAACGAGCAGCAACGCCGTGGCAGCTCCAAGACCCGTACCGACCTGACCGTCAGCCAGAGCCTAGGCCGAAATCAGCAATTCGGCAGTCTCTATCTCAACGCGACTGATCAACGCTACTGGGGGCGTGGCGGCTCACGTAGTCTGTCCGCCGGCTACAGCAGCAGCTGGGGCGATGTCACCTACAACCTCGGCATCACTCAGACCCGGGACGTGGGCAATGACGGCCCGTCCAACAATGACACACAGATGAACCTTTCGCTGTCATTCCCGCTCGGATCCACGCCGCGCGCGCCACGGGCGTTTCTCTCGACCAACCGGCAAAAATCCAGCGACAGCAGTCAGTTGGGTGTAAACGGCTATCTCTCGGAAAACAGCGACACCTTCTACTCCCTGCAGGCGGGCACCAGCAGCAACGGCGGGCAGTCCGGTTCGGCGAGCATCAGTTCGCGTACTTCGTTTGTCGACGTCAATGCCGGTTACAGTCAAGGGCGTGGCTACACCTCGCAGAACCTGAGCCTCGCCGGCTCGGTGGTCGCCCACGCCGGCGGCATCAACCTGGGGCAAACTCTGGGCGAAACCTTCGCCCTCGCCGAAGTACCGGGTGTACCGGGCGGCGTCAAGATCAGCAGCTACAGCGGCACCGAAACGGGCCGCAATGGGTTTGCGGTGATACCCAACACGCAACCCTACCGAGTGAACTGGGTCAGTCTGGACACGCAAGACCTAGGCGCTGACGTGGAGATTGAAAACGCCACTCAGCAAGTCGTACCGAGGCGTGGTGCCGCTGTCCTGCTCCGCTACCCTTCACAAACAGGACGGCGGGTGCAATTCGAGCTCTTTGATGCGCTGAACAATCGGCTCCCCTTTGGCGCTATTGTGGAAAATGATGTCGGAAAACAGCTCGCCATTGCCGATCCTTCCGGCAAAGCTTTGGCTCTGGTACGGGACTCAAGCGCAACACTGACAATCAGGTGGGCAAAGGAGCAATGCCAGGCCAACTACAGACTGTCCGCACGAGATAAAGCGCTTAACTTTGAACGAGTTCCGTTGAAGTGTATTCCGTAAAAAGATTATCAATTAGTGTAGAAGCGTCTTGTCATGCACCGTCCGCTTTTGGCCGAAAGTAGTCCGTTACAAAAGCGAGCACGCCTGAACCTATAGAGCGTGAGGCGCTCGCGCGGGGGGAGCTAAGTGAATGGAATGCCTACGCCATGCCAATGGCGTGACTCCTTCGTTTCGGGTGAAGGTAGTGCAAAAGTGCGCCTGATCAGAGAAACCACAATCAAGGCTAATTTGCGTCAGACTGAGACGAGTTTCTTGAATCAATTGCTTTGCTTTGCTAATACGCTGTTGTCGAATCCACGCTTGGGGGGATACGCCTGTGGTTCGCTTGAAGGCGCGCGAGAAATGACTTCGTGTTAGAGAGCAGGCGCTGGCAAGCTCGGTCACTTCAACTGATTCGTTAAGGCGCACAAGAATCATTTTTTTCACCAAGCACTCACGCCAACGAGTCAAACCTCCCTTGATTTTCTGTCTATTTTCAATACTTTGCGTAGAAACTAAATTCTGATCGGAATGGGCCATAAAAGCTGTCCACAACTCGGGAAGCTTAATCATTCAAGGCAGATTGGTGATTGACGAGTTAATCGTTGTTAATTCTGCTCTCGTGAATTAGCGGCGTTTTCAAGCGTTATGTCGAGCGGCCGCTTGCGGACGTCCGCTTCTGGCCGGTTAGCAAGCCTCTTCTTGTCAGCCATCCTTGTCCTTCGACACGTGGAGGACTAATCATGAACACCTTCGCTACCTACAGCCGCCAGCCTTGGAACAAAGGAAAACTGGTCGGGCAGAAAGCTCCACTCAGACTGAGAGATATCTGGGCCATCCGGGTAAGGCTTCAAATTGCAGAACGAACCCGTGATCTTGCGCTCTTCGATCTGGCCATCGACAGCAAGCTTCGGGCCTGCGACTTAACCAAGCTTCGTGTGCGCGACGTCGCCCATGGCGAGCACGTATCATCACGCGCCATAGTGATGCAGCAGAAAACGCTGCGGCCAGTGCAGTTCGAGATCACCGAACAAACACGGTTTGCTATCGCGGCCTGGATACACCAGGCCCAACTCCGGAGCGAGGACTGCCTTTTTCCGAGTCAGCTGCATACCTCAGACCATCTATCAACACGTCAATACGCACGTATCGTCAAAGGCTGGGTGGAAGCCGTTGGCCTTGATCCAGCCATGTATGGCACTCACACAATGAGGCGTACGAAGGCATCGCTGATCTATCGCAGAACGAAGAATCTGCGAGCGGTTCAACTGCTGCTTGGCCATACGAAGCTGGAGAGCACCGTTCGATATCTGGGAATTGAAGTCGACGACGCCCTGGAGATGGCGGAACAGACCGAGGTTTGAATATGCATAGCGACGGTCGAGCTCTGACCGTCGCTATCCGGCCAGAAGCGGATGCTCGTGGCCGTCTTCGCTGATTGGACCCGGGATCACAAAGGCTATTCACTCACCAACTGAATGACTGTCTTGCCCTTGCCACGGCCTTCGGCGACCTGGCGAAAGGCCTCGTTGACGTCTGGCAGCGCAAAGTGGTGCTCATCCATGCGAATCGTCAGCTGACCTGCGTCGGCTAACGCGGCGGCTTCGCGCAGAATGGCGCCATGGTGTTCGCGGCCTTTCCCGGTGAGCAGCGGCGCCAGGGTGAAGACGCCCGAATACGTTGCGCTTTTGAACGACAACGGCGCCAAGCTGTGCTGGCCCCAACCCAGGCAACTCAGCACGTGCCCGGTATAAGCTTTCACGGCCTTGAATGAAGCATCCAGTGTGCTGCCGCCGACGGTGTCGTAGACGATGTCGAAACCTTCACCAGCCGTGTAGTGCTCGACATAGTCCTCGACGCTCTGTACCTGATAGTCGATCGCCGTAGCCCCCAGTGAGCGAATGAAGTCGAGACTAGCCGCCGACCCGGTGGCGTAGACGTCGGCACCGCGAGCCTTGGCTAGTTGCACAGCCATTTGGCCGACGCCACCGGCGCCGCCATGGATCAGCACACGCTGACCGGCGCGAACATTGGCATGATCGACCAGACCTTCCCATGCAGTGATGAATACCAAAGGCAATGCAGCCGCCTCACGCATGCTCAGGGCGCGTGGCTTGGCAGCGATCAGCCGGGCATCCACGGCGATGTACTCGGCTATGGTGCCCTGGGCGCCGCCGATCCCGCCGGGCATGCCGAAGATTTCCTGACCAACGATGAAACCCTCGACCGCTCCGCCCAGTTCGACAACCGTACCTGCGAGGTCCAGGCCGAGCACTGCTGGCAGGGTCTGGCGGGCATGCCCCTGCGCCGGCAGCGATTTTGGTGTCTAGCGGGTTGACCCCGGCGGCGTGAACCCTGACCAGTACCTGGCCCTGGCCGGGGACCGGGCGGACGATTTGGCGGACAGCCAAAGGGGCCTGAGCGGATTCCGCGACAGCGGCGAGCATGGTGTGAGTCATGACGGATACCTCTGATTGAGTTGACACCTGCAGATTGCAGCGCTTTCATCATTCCGATAAGAAGCCAAGTCGGCATATGACTTATTCCAGAAGGAGGCCGAAACGACGATGGACCTGTTCGATAGCATGCGCACGTTCGTTCGCGTCGTGGAGCGCGGATCTTTTTCCGCGGTGGCTCGCGAATTGAATATGGGCCAGCCAGCAGTCAGCAAGCAGGTGCGCGCGCTGGAGGAGTACCTGGGCGGATCATTGTTCGCTCGCAGCACCCGGTATCTGGCCCTGACCGATCAGGGGCAACGTTTTTACAACCATTGCCAGGAAATTCTTGGTCACCTGGAAACTGCCACTCGCGACTTCACCAGCGGTCAGGAGCAGATCGCCGGCCCTCTGCGCGTCGCCGCGCCGGTCAGCTACGGGAGGTTATGCATCGCGCCGTTGATAGGGACTTTCCTGCAGCGCCATCCCGATGTCCGGATCGATCTACGGCTGAGTGACCACAACGAAGACCTGCTCAAGGAGAACATCGACTTGGCGATTCGCATTGGCGTGGTGAAAAGCGAGGGATTGGTGGCAGTGCCGCTGGGCACAAGTCCGCGGAGGGTTTACGCCGCGCCCGACTACTTGGCTCGGCGCGGCGTGCCAGATGTGCCCGAGGAGCTGACAGGACACAATTGCATCGGTTTCACCTTGCTCGAGCATTACGATAGTTGGCACTTCCTGCACATCGCGCAGGAGCTCAATGTAGCATCAAGGGCAACGTCACCAGTAACAGCAGCGAGGCCATCCGTGAAATGGTTCTCTCAGGCTTGGGTATTTCCCTATCACCAGAGTGGTTGTTCACATCTGACGTAAAGCAGGGCAAGGTGCGTACCGTGCTCGACAATTATCAGGCCAGTGCTCTGCCTGTCAGCGCCGTGCTCAGTCGTGAGCGTCGACGTTCAGCGCGGACAATGGCGTTCATCGATTTTCTCCGCGAGCATTTATTGTAGAAACGTCTTGTCATGCATCGTCCGCTTTTGGCCCATTGCTGCCCATTGCGTGCGCGGTCTGGCTCTAGAGCTGGCACCGGTGCGAGTCAACACGCGGTCGCCGGGCCCGATCAACAACCCGATTCTCGGCAAGGCACTGGGTGAGGGGCGTGAGGCATTTATCGCCTCACTTGAGCAGGTTCTGCCCCTACATCGCCTCGGCACAGCAGAAGAGGCAGGCGCGGCAGCGGTGTTCCTGATGTGCAACACCTTCATGAACGGCGCCGTACTCAACATCGACGGCGGCGCACGCCTGGTTTGATCCTGCCCACCTTTTTGGAGAGCCTGAACATGACATCGTTATTTGATTCGGAGCGATGACAGCCGATACCCAGCGGTTGGCCGCGCGCAGCTTCCGCTATCAGCAACCGGCTACCCCGCAGTACGTCAACCCAAAGAACCAGGATGTCGCGGCATCCGAGTTGTTCGAGCGCTACCGGGAAGGTGCATTGGGGCCGCTGACGCTCCCACGTTATCGGTTGGAGGAGTCGGCTGAGGCCCATCACACGATTATCCAGCGCAAGCACAGCGGCTCGAGATCCTGCTGATGCTCTGGCCGTGCGGCATGAATGCCACAGGGCCGGCACAAACCGTTCCTGGCAGCATGGCGCCCGGACAGTTGGAACAGATGGGTGCGCTGCTGCCTGCGGCAAACCCGCTGCGCTTGAACAGCAATGGCAGAGCAGAGGCATTGGCGCCCTGATCTGCCGTCAGACGCCCTTGCTAGTCGCTACATCGACCATCTGATCCCCCACCAGCTCGCAACGACGGCGCCGATCAGTCCTGCGATCAGTAATTCCAGCCTGTCGAACTTGTCGAGCAGGCGCGGCAATAACTCCATGCGCTCGACTCCGTGTGCATGATGGAAACTAAAACCTCTACAAACGAATAGTTCACGTATAGATAAAATCACATTAAATGTGAGCAAAATCATCAATTTAGGAATTGTCAGACGATTCTTTGAATTTTCTCTAACAGCAAAAATCACTACCTCATGAGCCAAAAAGGAGCGGTAACTCGTGAGTTCGGTAGATATTTTTGTGATTGAGTACAAGCTCCATGGAAGACCGAAGTCTTTTGTCATCCGCACCAAGCTGATGAACAACGCAGAGGCTTGGCAGTGGGCGAGCTGCGACGCGGGTATTGCTCCGATACCCAAACCCGGACGCCCTCCTCTCAAGCGGTTCACAAAACCCATGGCAGAACGATTTGGAATCGCCGACGTAAAGTGGCGGGCCACTACTGCCGTCACCTGGGAGGACATCGGAGCGACGCAAATGGAGAAATAGTGCATCGCAGGGAGCGCTCTACATGTCGATAGAGCGCAGCTCAAACGAATAGGAGGACACATGAAATCCAGATCCAGATCCATAACCACATCCGATTGGTACGCAGCGACCGGGCGCAGTAATGAACTGTTTCAAGAGGCTGATCGACTCAATGCCATCGCCTACGAACTGCTAACCCATGCGGCCGACTCCCCCGAGGCAATGGAACGCTACAAAGACGCCAGAGATGCCGCGGATGCCAAAACGCTAGAAGGCAAAAAAGCTTGGGACGAGGCGAGAGGGAGACTTAACAGGCGTCAGTAAAAAAGCCCGCGCTGGGCGGGCAAAAGGGAATCCACTCGTTCAGGCCCCAGATTCAGGGTCGCTGGCGGGCATGCCGCGAAGCTCCTTCACCTCGCCGTCCTGGACATCTGTTGTGCCAGTCTTCACAGACACCGGGGCACTTGCGCCACTCCCGGCTTCCGGGTGTTCTGCAGATACAGGGTTTGTCGCGGCTACGTCCGTCATATTTTCATCAACGGTGCTTCGTCATCCGGCGGTAGCGGTACCGCCGAATCTTCAGGCCGAGGATCATGATCTGTTTCATTGTCATTCAACGTTTCACTGCCTGTTGCGATTGATTGCCTGGTGCATTCTCGTAGATTTCCATGATGCCTCTACGATCGGTGCACGGAAGTCCGTGCTTAAACGTGTGGAGAGTCAGGTCGCGACAAGTGCCGGTCATTGGACGAATGGCTGATCCGAGCGGCTTTATGCAAAAGGTCCTGATAGGAACGCTCGTCTTTCCGAGCTGTCGCCTGAGACCTTCTCAACCTCAACAACCTAGTAGAAAAATTGAAATAACAGCCTGATCACCCGGTCAAGAAAGATGAACGCAGTGAATCTGACGAGGTAACAGCAATGACTATCCAAGCAGAGACACTCGTACAACTGACCGAAGCGCTGCAGGAGCGTGGAATGATGCTGGTTTCAGATGTTCACTTCACGCGGGCGCCGTACCGCTACAAACATCGCTGGATCTGCATCGTCGAGTGACCATGCGCGCTGCCGGCGTTCTGGACGAAAATTCCAGCGCCGGCGCCTTTTCCCGCCGCGCCGCTTTTCAGCTGGTTCAGGATTCGAGCGGATCCCCCGGTGCATGACCATCCAGCGCAGGCATGGGATCAATTGCAATGCCCGCTACAGCGCTAATCCATTCCTTATAAGCAGCACTTTGAAGCGAGAGCGCTTCATCCCACTGCGTGCCGTAAATCTCACCCGCACCGACCAACATCATTAATCGCGTGGTCGCAGCATCGAGCTCGACCAAAAGGACATGGGCGCGGAATCTGAAGTCGTCTGACGGAATCATGGCTGTGCTCTATAACGGGGGCTGTCCTAGAGCCGGTGGGAAGATGGATTCTTGCAGGAGTTTCACGCAAAAACCTGTACATGCATGATTCTTTTGTACATCCGATACGCGGCAAGTTTCATCACTGAAACCGCGATCGACGAACTGTATCCGGCAATTTGCCAGCTTGTCGGTGTGCGGCGGGCGGGGAATGCGCAGGCCCAACGGCTCTGTCAGAGTGATAAGCAAAAGCCCTGATCATTCAGGACTTTTCGCTTCCTACAGGCATCAAGTCTGTTCAACCTTTGCAGATCGTCTGGGCCTGATCAGCCCTTGCTGTGCTCCGGCGACGAAGGCCCTTTGGTAATGCCGCGCGGCCCCGACACGCCCCAGATCACCACGCCAAGCAACGGCACGAGGAAGATCAGCGCGGCCCAACCGGCCTTGGTCGCGGACGGCTTGTCGCTGCGCATCACGCTGTTGAGTGCCCAAAGGTCCAACAGCAGGAGCAGGACCGCAGCGGCGATCCACAGATATTCGGTTTGCATGATGTTTTCCTCCATGTTGCTCTGAAACGCCACGGCATGCTTAATCGCCGTGGCGTTTTATATGGAGCGCTTCAACCCCTCATTTTTTTTCGAGGGTCGCCGCCTGATTACCGCCCTGTTCGGCAATCTTCGTCAGCTTTTCATCGGCGCCCTTTTCTTCTGCTAGCGTGGCTTGCAGCAAGGTGACGGCATCCTCGAGTTTCAGGTGTTTGGCCATCGCGATCAGCGTGCCGTAGCTGGCGATTTCGTAGTGCTCGACTTTCTGCGCCGCACCGATAAGCGCCGCGTCCAGCACCGCGCCTTTTTCGATTTCGTCGAGCAGCTCCTTGGACTCTTCGACCAGTCCTTCCATGGCTACGCACTTCATGCGTTTGAGTTTCAGCCCGGCCAGTTCCACCAGTTGGTCGATGCGTTCGATCTGGCCTTGGGTTTCCTCAAGGTGCGAGGTGAAGGCTTCGGCAAGCAGCGGATTGGTCGCGGCGCGCGCCAGGCGCGGCAAGGCTTTGGTGATTTGCTTCTCGGCGCTGTAAACGTCGGACAGCTCATGGATGAACAGGTCTTCAACAGTTTTTCTAGCCATTTCTAACTTCCTTCAGATGTTGGATAGTGTTTTGGGCGAGACGTTCAGCGTGTCCGCCAATGTGGCTTTCATTACAGGTGACTCACCCTGCCGAGCAGGTGTTCAAAGCATTTTTCGATTCATGGATTAAGTGTTATTGGTTCAGCCCAAAGCGGTATCGAGGAACATCATCACGCCGAAGCCCAGCATCAAACCGAGCGTCGCCGGCGTCTCGTGACCATTGCGGTGGGTCTCGGGGATGACTTCGTGCGACACCACAAAAATCATCGCCCCCGCCGCAAGCCCCAGCGCAATCGGATAGCCCAAGGCAAAGCCACTCGACACGCCCAGCCCGACCACCGCCCCCAGCGGCTCCATCAAACCGGAGCCGATCGCGATCAGTGCGGCGCGCCAAGCCGAGATCCCGGTGACGCGTAAGGCAAGCGCAACCGCGAGACCTTCGGGGATGTCCTGTATGGCAATTGCGGTGGTCAGTGGCAGGCCGACTTTCATGTCGCCATTTGCAAAACTGACGCCGATGGCCATGCCCTCCGGCAAGTTGTGCAGGGTGATCGCCAAGACAAACAGCCAGACGCGATTGATGCGTTGTGCATCGGGCCCGCGTCTGCCGATCTGCTGATGTTCGTGAGGCACGAAACGATCAAGACCGACCATCAAGCCAACGCCCAGGGCCAGTCCGCATACGACCACGCAGGCTGCCAGCAACGGATTGCCACACAGCGCTTGCGCGGCCCCGATACCCGGCAGGATCAGCGAGAAGGAACTGGCGGCCAGCATCATGCCGGCGGAGAAGCCGAGCATGATGTCCTGAGTGCGTGAGCTGATATCGCGCAGGATGATCGCCACTACCGCACCTAACGCGGTCGCACCGAATCCTGACAGGCCACCCAAGGTGGCCAGGCGCAGGTTTCCCTTGTCTGCGCCGACCAGCGCGGCGTAACCGCTAAACAACAGCAGGCCGGCGACCAGCAGCAGCGTTGCCCAGAACAAGATGCCCGGCCAACCTCCGCTGGACACCATGCTCCAGCCGTTGCGCTGCGGCGTTGGCGCCGACGATGAGCTGAGTGACATGTCTCCTCCTAACGTCCGGTAGAGCGTTTGCCGCTGGAGTCGAGCATGGATTGGCGCAACGTCTGGGCGATCCGCTGCGCGGTTCGATCAAACGACGTGACGCTTGCGTTAAACCAACTGGACAGCGACTGCGCCAGGTCGCTGCTGGAAACCCCGGAGTTCTGATTCATGTGCGGTACCTCGGATCTTATCGATTGAAAAACCGCACGCCGTTGCGGCATGCGGTTCCGCTCATCACGCGTCGGGTTGCCCCTGAACACCCGCGCCCAGATCGGCGCCAGTGATCGGGTTGCTGTCCGGGTCGGACATGGTTCGCGCTTTCATATCCAGCAGCAGCGCCTCTTCCTCGGCACTGAGCTGAACGCTGGCGCTGCCGTCGCCGCCATCCACCGCAGGCTCTGGACTTTCCACGAACTCCCAGTCATCGCCATGGTTCCATGGACCGCGCATGCTGCCCTCCCCTTGGGACATGTTGAAGTACACGTTGGTGAACTCCGGCATGCCGGGTTGTTTGCCCTGCGGGAAGTTTGGCTGGATCGCATGAAGGGCTTTTTCGAAGGACAACTGGTGCGCAATTTCGCGGGTCATCAGGAAGCCCAGCGCTTCCTTGACGCCGGGATCGTCAGTGACGTTCATCAGCCGTTCGTAGACGATTTTTGCCCGGGCTTCGGCGGCGATGTTCGAGCGGAAATCCGCTGTGGGTTCACCGATCGTATCGACATACGCAGCCGTCCATGGCACACCGGCCGAGTTGGTCAGCGGCGCGCCGGCACCGTACAGCAGACTGGTTATGTGCGAATCGTTGCCGGCCCCGTTGATGGCCCGGTACAACTCGCCCTCTTCTTCCACTCCTTCGGCCACTCGGCCTTTTGCGCCCTTGTTGAGCATGACGATGATGGAGCCGACGATTTCGAGGTGACTCAGCTCCTCGGTGGCGATGTCCATCAACAGATCCTTGCGACCCGGATCATCCTCGGCCAGCGCTTGAGTGAAGTAGCGCGAGGCTGCCGCCAGTTCGCCTTGAGCGCCGCCGAATTGTTCGAGTAGCAAGTTCGCCAGTCCCGGATTGGGTTCGGCAACACGCACGGTGTATTGAAGTCGCTTGTTATGTAAGAACATGACAAATACCTCAGGTTGTGTGAGATGAGATTCGTTATAAATTGCGTCACACAGTTCTGAATCGATACCGCGAACTAAAATTTCATTTTTTTGATCAAGGGCGACGAGTGGAAAACTGGAAAAGTTCTATTTATTTCTAACTTGCTGAATCAATGAACAATTGAGCACTGCTTTTAACGTTCCAAAATTATTTCTATCGACAATATTCACCTCGAGTTGTACAAAAGCAAATCTACTGTACAAGAAAAAGTCAATAACTATGGCCCTTTGCCTTGATTCCGAAGTTTAATATTTCGAAAAAATCAGGATGCAGACATGCCGCTTTCTTTCGATCCGCGCTTCAACGATCTTCTCCAGCGCCTCATTCTCATGGCGCCGCCCGTGGGCCAAATCAATCTGAATATGCTCGATTCCATTGAGCCTGAGGCGATTGCCAACCCGGACGAACTGGTTGCGACAATCATCGAAGTCAGCACCCGACTCGCTGCAAAAAAATCTGACGCGCCCGACCATTTTGTAGAACTATTGCTGAAGCTGGAAAGGATTAATGCGCTGCCTCACGACAAGGCACAGCACTTCACTGATCGTGTGCTGGCGTATAGCAGAGACAATAGATAAGCACGCAAAGACAAGTCGAAACCGAGACGTTTAAATTGCACTCGGATAAAAGTGCCTTCCGACTTATGAAGGCTATAAACAAGTCACCCGCAATTAAGTCTGCCAAGTGATTAGTCAAGTCTCGTTGGGAATCACCGAAATCTTCCCATTGCGCTCAATGATCGCAAACTTGATCTGCTCAATTCGTTCGATACCCTGACTGGAACGCGCGGCTTCCATGACATCCGCCTCGATCATCCGCGCATGCCGCAAACGCCGGTGCAGCAGTTTGCCGTTCTCGACGATGATCGTCGGTTCGCCGTCGATCAGCCGCGACACCCAGCCCGACCGCTGTTTGAGTAGAGAGAAACCGACGTCGATGGCGATCAGCGTCACGATCACCAGCATCGCGTTGGTCAGGGAGAAATCATCGCCCAGCAAAGCCTGCTGCGTGGCCTCGCCGATGATCATCAGCAGGACGAAATCGAAGGTGGTCAGGTCCGCCAGCGAACGCCGGCCGGCGATCTTGAACAGCACCATCAAAGCCCCGTACATCACCGCCGCACGCAGTACCGAGTCCATGGGTCACCTACGGAAAAATGAATTGAGAAAGCGTGACGCCGGCGGAGCCTGGCGTACTGATGTGGCTGCGATACAAGCCCAGGCCGTCGCCGCGCAAGCTCAGGTAAAGACTCACCTGGCCTTGCTTGTCGGCCTGCAGCCAGAAGCGCACGCCATCGGCCGCACTGCGACTGCGCAGCGGTTCCGGTTGCAGAGTGTCGATGCTGAAGCCCTGCAGCAGATCACCGGCCAGCTCAAGCTCCACCGTCGCTTCCGGCGCCGCTGTGAGGCTGATGCGCATTGAGTTGGTCGAACCGTTACGGTGGAACATTTCATACTGCACCCGGACGTGGCCATCCTCGGAGCGTACGTCGCGGCTGCTGATCAGGCCTCTGGAAAACAGTCCCGCCATGGCCAGCACCATCAGCAGCACCAAGGCATACCAGCCGCAGCGCTCGAAGCGCCAGACCTTCAGTTGATAGGGCATGTCTTCGCGAAACGGCACGTCCCGGCTGCGCAGATCAGGGTGGTCGGCATCGTCAGTCATCAACCGGACTCCTCGTCTCCTGCAGTGCCGCACGGTGAAATTGCTGTATCCCCTGCAGCGCGTACTCCGTGGCCTGGTTTTGCACCTCACAGCGACTGCCGGAAAAACGCATTTGCCGAGAGTAGACAAACTGCCCGGCTGCGCACTGAAAGGCCCAGGCGAAGCACACTGTTCCGGCAGGGATACCGTCGACGTCCTCCGGGCCGAGAATGCCGGTGGTCGCCACCGCCACATTCGTCCTGCTGTCATGCAACGCTCCCACCACCATCTCGCGGGCGACCTCGACGCTGGTCAGGTTGAAGCGCTCGATGGTCTGCGGGTTGACGCGCAACAGGCGCTGTTTGGCCTGCGGCGAGTACACCACGTACCCACACTCAATGAATTCACCACTGCCTGGCACCTCGGACAATAACGTCACAATCATCCCCGCCGTACAGGACTCGGCGGTGGTCAGGAGCAGTGAATGTTCGCGCAGATAATCAACAGTCGCTTCAGCAATGGACATGGCAGACTTCCAAAAACAGAACTGTCCGGTTGACCGTGGCGAGCGTATTTGAGTTTCGCTCGCTTATCCGCACGGCCGATCACTTGTCCGACTCGGCCGCCTTGTCTTTCTGGATCTGCAGCGACGCCTTGCTTTTGTCGCCGTCCTTGTTCGGCGCATCATTGGAACCTTCGAAACAGCCCTGCAACAGCAGCACTGAACAAAGCCCCAAACAGGCACAGATGGTTTTCATGATCGTCTCCCGCTCAATGATCCCGTGGCGAGGGGATCTCGCCACAGGTCTGCTTGCTTACACGGCCGGCACCAGCGGCGCCGTGCCGTCCGCTTCGGCCAGCGGCACATCGCTGCGGCCCGGTGTCAGGATGACCTTGCGGCAGTCTTCCTGTTTTTTATCAAAGATCTTGTAGCCCTCGGCCGCCTGCTCGAGTGACAGCCGATGGCTGATGATCGCGTCCGGTTGCAGGCGCCCGGTTTCGATATACCCCAGCAGTTCGGGCAGATAGCGCTGCACATGGGTCTGGCCCATCTTGAAAATCAGCCCCTTGTCGAAAGCATCACCAAACAGGAAGCCGTGGATAAACCCGGTATACACCCCCGGCACACTGACCGTGCCACCACGGCGCACCGCTGCGATGCACTGACGCAACGCCTTGCCGCTGCTGCCTTCGAGCTTGAGCGTGGCCAGCACGGTTTCGGTGGTGCTGCCCTTGGCCTCGAAGCCCACCGCATCGATCACGCCATCCACCCCACGGTTGCCGGGCGTCTGGCTGATGATGGTATCCGCCGGGTCGTCGTCCTCATCGAAGTTGATCGGGATCACGCCGTAGGTGCGCTGCGCATAGGCCAGTCGGTAGGCATGGTGATCGACCATGAAGATGCGCTCGACGCCAAGCATGCGCGCACACGCCGCGCTGAGCAGGCCGACCGGTCCGGCGCCGTAGATCGCCAGACTCGAACCTTCGCCGACGCCGGAATTGATCACCGCTTGCCACGCCGTCGGCAGAATGTCGGACAGGAATAAGACCTTCTCGTCTGCCAGCGTTCCCGGCACCTTGAACGGCCCAGTGTTGGCCTTCGGCACTCGCACCAGCTCGGCCTGACCGCCCGGAACCCCGCCGTACATTCGGCTGAAACCGAACAGCGCCGCCGGCGGTGGAATACGCTTTTTATTCATCGCCGCGCCCAGCCCGGCATTGGTGGTTTCACATGCTGCGTACAGCGCATGCTGACAGAAGAAACAGTCGCCGCAGGCAATCACAAAGGGGATCACCACCCGATCGCCGCGTTGCACCGCCGTCACGGCCGAACCGGTTTCCTCGACAATGCCCATGAACTCATGGCCGAAGATGTCGCCGTGCTCGACCGTGGGGACCTTGCCCCGATACAGGTGCAGGTCCGAGCCGCAGATGGCCGTGGCGGTTACTCGCAGGATGATGTCATCGGGTGCTTCAAGGATCGGATCCGGCACGGTCTCGACTCTGACGTCGTGGGCGCCTTGGTAGGTCATAGCTCGCATGGTGGAATCCTCTGGCGATGGAAGAATTGAAGAACAGCCTCTTCAAGTTCCGAAGGACTCAGCCAGCGCGAGTTCACTCTGTTTTGCATATTTCTGGATCAGTGGGACGGCGGCACCCGGACTTTGCCACTGAACACCCGGAAGCCATAGGTGTTGTAAATCAGGGTGACCGGCACCAGCAGCGCGAACCCCACCAGTACGAATATCTGACTGTTGCGACTCGAGGTCGCCGCTTGCAAAGTCAGGTCGGGCGGAATGATCAACGGGAACAGCGCGACCAGCATCAAGCCGAACGCCAGAACACAAACGCCAAGCGCGGCAAACAATGGCAGGCAGTCAAAGCGGCTGCGAAACCCTAGGAAAAAACCTGTCAGCAACGCGGCAGCGGTGAAGGCTGCCGGCAATCCGATCAAGGGCGAGATCAGGCGCTCGGCATATTGCGCATGCAGCGTCGATGTCCACAGCACCAGCACAATTAGCAGCCCGACCGTGACCCACGCCAGCACCTGCGCCTGACGTGCCGAGCGCTGCTGCAGTTCATCGACGGTCCGCCAATACAGCCAGCAGGCACCCAGCCACGTATAACCGCACACCAACAGCAGACCGCAAAACAACGGGAACGGACCGAGCCATTCCCAACCAGTGCCGCTGTATTGCCCGCCAGCGTGCGGAACGCCCTGCACCAGCGTACCGAGCACCACCCCCTGCGCCATGCCGGTCAGCAGCGAAACGCAGAGCAGGCCGGCATCCACCAGACGTTTCATCCGTGCGCTCGCGGCGTGATCACGAAACTCCAGGGCCATCGCGCGCAAGATCAACGCCAGAAACATCAGAATGATTGGCAGATACAGCGCCGGCAGCAGAATCGCGTAGGCCTGCGGAAACAATGCCAGCAACCCGCCTCCCCCGAGCACCAGCCAGGTTTCGTTGGCGTCCCAGATCGGCAGGATGCTCACGGCCATGGCGCGTCGGTGATCGCTGCGGCGAGTCAATCCCAACAGCACGCCAACCCCGAGGTCAGTGCCGTCGAGCAGCACGTAATTGATCACTGAGAACGCCAGGGCGCCGGCGCACAGCAGCGTGATCGCGTCAGTGTCCATGAGACTGTTCCTCAGGAGCGTCCGATTTCGTCGGGCAGGGTTGGCTGCGGACCGGGTTCGCCATGGTGCGGTGGCTCGCGCAACAGCCGCAGCAACACCCACAGCCCCACCGTGAAAATCACCAGATAGAAACCGAGGATCAGCCAGGTTGAGCCGAGCACCTGCGCCCGCGATACCGAGGACAGGCTGTCCTCGGTGCGCAGTAGCCCGTAAACGGTAAACGGCTGCCGGCCGACTTCGGTCACCACCCAGCCACTGAGCATCGCCAGAAACCCCGCCGGGGTCAGGAACGCGCTCGCCCATAACCAGCGCCGCGAAACATACAATCGCTGGCGCCAGCGCAGCACCAGACTGACCACCCCTTGCGCGAGCATCAGACATCCCAGCCCCACCATCAGTCTAAAGGCGAAGAACACCGGCGGCACCGGCGGAATGTCCTGCGGTGCAAATTCGTCGAGCGCGGCGATGGTGCTGCTCAGGTCGTGGCGCAGGTACAACGACCCGATACGCGGGATCGCCAGCTCCCAGTGATTGCGGTGCTCGTCCATGTCCGGCCAGGCGAAAATCCGCAGCGGCTCGCCAGCGCCTTGCACCGGGCGGGTCCACGAACCTTCGATGGCGGCGACCTTTTGCGGCTGCAGCTGCAAGCTATGGCGGCCGTGCAGATCACCGACCACGATCTGCACCGGCGTCAACAGCGCGATTACCCACAACGCCATGGACAATTGCACCCGGGCCCGCGGGTTATGCGCAGCCTTGAGCAACTGCCAGGCGCTGACGCCAGCGACGAATGTCGCGGTGCCGAGAAGCGCTGCCAGCGTCATATGCGCCAGGCGATAGGGAAACGAAGGGTTGAAAATGATCGCCCACCAGTCCGCTGCGTGAAAGCGCCCGTTCGCGTCGAGGGCGTAGCCGGCAGGCGTTTGCATCCACGAATTGGCCGACAGGATCCAGAACGCGCTGATCAGCGAGCCGACCGCCACCGCGCAGGTGGCGAAGAAGTGCAGACGCGGGCCAACCTTCTTCATGCCGAACAGCATGATGCCGAGAAAACCGGCCTCGAGAAAAAACGCCGCAAGAATTTCGTAAAACATCAACGGCCCGATAATGTCCCCGACCTGCGCCGAAAGCCGCGACCAGTTCAGCCCGAACTGGTACTCCAGAATCAGTCCGGAGGCCGTGCCGATCGCCACGGTCAAGGCAAAGACCTTGAGCCAGTAGCGGAAAATATCCAGATAGACCTCGCGCCCGCTCCTGAGCCACAAGCCTTCGAGCACCATCAGGAAATTCGCCAGGCCAATGGTGAACGCCGCCAGCACAATGTGGAAACTGATAGTGATCGCAAACTGCATGCGCGCGGCCATGAGTGCGGTATCGGCGGTTTCCATAGCACTCGCACCTCGTTGGTCAGCCTTGCTGCGCAATACCCGCCGAAGCACCTGCCAGAGCGTTCCGGTCGAAGATGTCGACCATTTATCAAGCACCGGAGCGCTTAATGCCGACCAGCTAAGAAGTAGAAAGGCTAGAAGATAACCTGTGGCGAGGGAGCTTGCTCCCGCTGGACTGCACAGCAGTCCCTGCTCTTGAGACAAAGAGGGGCCGCTTCGCGGCCAGCGGGAGCAGGCTCCCTCGCCACACGTACAGCGTTCACACTTAACTGACTGGCATTAGTCAGAGCGCTGTCTTTTCGAACCCTTCGTTAGGGTCTAGTCTTAGACCCGGCTTCGTCCGACGCCAGACGCCTCCGCCTGATTCAAGGACAATGATGAGACTGCACGAGTTCATCCTGACGCATATCGAATAGATTCTTTCTGCCTGGGAGCGCTTTGCCCGCGCCGTGGAAACCGCTCTGCCGCCTATGGATTCCAAGGGTTTGCGCGAGCATTCGGAGCACATCCAGAGAACCGTCGACGAAGATATACAAAGACCCCAGAGGAGCGGCAGCAGATCGCCAAATCACTGGGCCATGGTCCCGATGCGGAAGGCGATTCACCGGCCCAGAACCATGCAATGACGCGGTTTGTCGCGGGGTTTTCCATGGATCAGATGGTGTCGGAATATCGCGCGCTGCGCTCGAGTGTGCTCAGGTTGTGGCTGGCCCAACAGCGCGTGGATGACGTGCACGATGTGCAAGACATCATCCGCTTCAATGAAGCAATAGACCAAGCGCTCGTGGAGTCGATTGCGAGATACGGTAAAGCCGTGGAGAGCACGCGCAAAACTGTTTTGGACGTACTCGGTCATGACCTGCGATCACCGCTTGGGGCTGTATTGATGGCTAGTGACATGCTGCGTAAAAACGTCAATATGACTGACAGGGATCGGAGGCTGGCAGAGCAAATCAATGCGAGTGTAAGTAGAGCCAATCACATGGTCGGCGATTTGCTCGACCTGGCCCGCTCAAATCTCGGCTCGGGTATACCAGTCAATCCAGAAGAGACTGATCTATCGATTGTGTGCTCCGCTGTTGTTGAAGAGTTACGCACCGCGTTCCCTCAGGCACAGATCGTTTCGAATGTGAGTGAACGAGTAGCGGGGAGTTATGATCCGCGCCCGCATACAACAAGTTTTCACCAACCTGATCGGTAATGCGGTCAGACATGGTGACTCACTGCAACCCATCCTTGTGACTTTGTCTCAAGATGACCATTGCTCAGTCTTCAGCATGCAAAATCGGGGCGAACTCATACCTGCAAGCGTAATACCCCATCTTTTCAATCCCCAGGCGCGTTACTCAAGCTATGCAGCAACTGAAAAAGGATCGACCGCCGGCTTGGGGCTGGGACTGTTCATTGCGTCTGAGATCGTGACAGCCCATTGAGGAAAAATCGGGGTGGTTTCGACACCTGAGCAGGGCACTATCTTTAGTGTTCAGCTCCCAATCTTCCAGTGATCCATCTCACGTTATCTAGCTGGAAGCTCGTCACCGTCTACACTCAAGTTTGACCCTCATGACCTCTTCATACCCGCGTCCCCTCGGGCGGTTTGTTTATCGCATATCATATCCATTCTCTGCGGATAACGTTCAATGAATGACAGCTTATGGGCAATAACCAATGTTCATGGCCGACCGCTTTCGGCCAGAAAAGGACTGTTGAGATCGACACCTTCCGGTCATGAGCTGCCATTGGTGCCCCGCAGAATTGCCATTAGTAGCAAGTCTAAAAACTGCTTTAGGCCGTAGAAGGCGGTCAGATCTGTGACCTACGGATAGGGTGTTGGCTATCCTCGGAGCGGCTATCTATAGCGGCACGCAAATCATTCCAAGGCTTAAGTTCATTATCTGCGCTAGGGCATTTAGGCATATGTGCAAAATTGGTAGCGCCATCTGCTTCTGCTTGCCCAGCTCCGCAGGCCCTGCAAACAACCATTCCTTTGTTTAGAGCCCATTTTTTACTCCATGAAACGAGCAGTTCGGAGGTAGACATCAAAGACACCGGAGTAATTGTACAAAAATAAAATTCTGTACAATTATTCTGATTCCTCCTCCTGAAATGTCAACCCGTTGTCTACATTTTCCAGTTGGCCGATTGCAGGCCGCGGTAATAGGTGGCAACAAGCCAATGGCGGACGCTCACAAAACGACCACTACCGGCCAGAATCGGACATTGGCACGCGCCTGCTGACGGCCAGTAGCGGAAGATCGCGAGCGACAGCTAGCGGTCAAAAGATGATGCTTGTGGAACGTCGCTCTGCTCGGCCTGAAAACCTATTCAACTCACTATGCGATTGCCGGTAACAATGTAATGAATGTCAGCGCCCAGAGAGTGTATGTTGGCCAAATAGTCAGCTTTTGGGATTCGCACTCCTCGCTCATATTTATACTGAGCATCAGTGTTTACACCACCAACAGCTCCGAAATGGTGTTGAGTCATCTTCAGCTTGATCCGTTCCTCGCGTAACCGGTCGCCAATAGTGCTTGGACCCGTTCCGATGATTTCCTTGGCTCCTCGCCTAGTCACACTTGCCTGTTTGAAAGCGTCATCAATCTCCGAAGTGATCCCTTGAACAGCTTGTAACGCATCCTGAATGCGCTTCACTGCTTGCACTCCACCAACTTTTTCAACGGTAGCTAGCAGCCCTCGTAGCGCATCTGCGAAGCCTCGCTGGTTTTTGTGCAAGCGTTCAATTATCTCTGCTAGAGAATGCTTTGTAGGCATACCGCCTCCTTGTGCGCATAAGTCGGGATGCTATCAGCACCAGAGGAGGACGTGATTGGAGAGTGGGCCTGCCGCCGTGAATTTATCGCCATTGGGTCGATATCCGTGGTGCGCAACCGGCAGCTACCGGCCAATAGCTGCCGCTAGTAAAAGAAAAGCGAGCACCCCGTTTTCTATCTGAGGGAGCGAATAATCATTAGAATTTTATTGTAATCGTTGTAACGAGTCCTAATTTAAAAAAGCGACTTCACTTCGTGAAAATCGTAGCACTCTAGAACAGGCTGACTGATCAGCATGAAAGGTGCTTCTGTATGATTGACAGATTTCAGTCATCGAACGGCTCATATGCTCGACCTTGTTCGGTTAGCTCATAAACACCATCACCAACATCTACGATTAGTTTCATTTTCATGAGTTCATCTATTGCATCAGTAAGATGATGCTCGTCAGGTAGTGTTTGGCCCAGAGTCACGTTTTTCATTGTCAAAGTGAAAAAATTGCCTTGGACCTTTGAGATTATTTGGGATGATTTTCTAATCGCAATTTCCAGTATGGAGTCGGCCATTCTTGATGGGGGTTTTCTGGAGTTTAAATCCATATCAGCCTCTACCGATTCTAAACGATCTGAAACCGCACCTAAAATGTTAAGCGCATCACTCACAGATTTTACGATTGTCAGGCTTTTCCCACAATTAACACTAGCGAATTCATCCCTAAGAATCTTCTTGTTTTCTGTGAACGTCTTATCGTTTGATACGATTATCAAATCCTCATCACAGAATTCAAGCAACTCCTCCCACAGTAGCTCGTCGCAAACCGAGTGTCTATCAGGTGATATTGGCGGATTTCCTAGTATCTTCCGCGTTTTAGCCTTGGTGATAAGCTTCTCTTCCGTTTCTATAAAAGTGCAAATTTTAGTAAGGTTTTCGTATGCATCAAGCACAGGATCGTCTCCCGGCTTAGGTTCAAGCATTGCGTTAATCTTCCTCTCCAACTCTTTTCCAAGCTTGTGAACCTCGGATTGTAGACGCGTTGCTTTTTGATGCTCAACCATGTCTCGCACCACCGCCGTGGTGAAGATCGAGATGGATGAGGTTTTCTTAATCTCTTTAGCAAGATTAATTAATTGCGCCGTTCGATTTCGCTGAAACTCTCTATACCCTTGCTCTGAAATTATGAGTTTGTCTTTTAGTTTTTTTAGCTCTTCAAATAAAGACAACCTATCACGCGCACCTCGATAAAAATCAAGATATATATTCGTATCAACAAATAGCTTTGTCACTTTCATTCCTCGCCAGCAATTAAATTACAGTTCCTTCCAAAAAAAGGAGCATATATCCCACACCAGTAAAAACTTTCTAAAAGGGTGAGCTAGGCCTCCGTCGGGCAGAGTATTGCAGTATCCATACTCCTCGCGACTTATACGTGTATTACAGGGGATTGAGGGCATGGAAGCGGGATCTGGACTCCCAACAGACGTTTCCAGCAAGGGCATTAAGACTGTTATCACCTGATTACAGCATCTCTAAAGGTATGAACAGTATCAATCGCTGCACAACGCAAAAAGATTAGGAGACATTGACGGTAGCAATGGTACGTAAATGTCTACTCACGGACGTAGGCTTTTGGCCGGAAGACGTCAACCACAAACGACCGCTTCCGGCCGAAAGCAGTCGCTGATGCATGATTATTAATACCTAAACTAACAGCGCCATGTACTGGAAAAACTGGTGCTTTACTGACCATTAACGATTACGTATGTAGAAGCGAACCATATAGAGTCTTTTCCATTAATTTTATTCGCCCCTGATATATTAATATTCGAACTGAAGCTGCATTGTTGAATATCAGCTCCTTGCGCAGCATCTTTTGAGGACAAGGCTGAAAAAGTCACATAGTAAACACCGGGCTCCTTAACCGCAGCGAAGAAATTTAGATTTCGTTCGGATGCAATTGGAATCCTCAAATCGAAAAGAGGGCTATTTTTCACTTGTGGATTGTTGGATATTTTCTCATAGAGCAGAGGGAAAATCGTTTTATCAGCCCGCGCTTGCCCCTCAAAATTGTATGAGATCCTGCTTACTGATAGAGAGTCCGGACAAAGTTTAAAGTAGATAGCTTCGTTACTGCTATTTTTAATAGTTACTGTAGGGGTTAGATAATACCCATCACTAGCTTTAACCACTGAAACTTTTACAGATAAAAATGTAGACTCTGTATCTTTAATTCGCTTTTGGATATCCGCAAGCTCTGCCAAAGCCCGATCTTTCTGCTGTAGTGCGTCAAAGGTATATGCCCCCCAGAGAAGTGTTGCAAGCGCGCAAGAGGCTATAACAAAATTATTATAAGCTTGATGATGTCGTAAAAAATCGTACACGCGTGCGTGCAGGACGACTCTAAAATTATATATGGCAAACGCTAGGGCGATTAATGCCCCAAAACAGATAATCCATACCCACATGGTCGACATAATCCCTACCTGCTTGAGTATCGCGGAGTGCCATCTTGAGGGAACAGTTCCGGAGAAGGTTCTTGGTCTACGAAGGATCGATTCTGACCAGCAGGCTTCACCCAAAGCGCCTGCTTAACAGCTTCCAGATCCACATTGTCCTTAACAACTGGAAGGTTTTGCGTAATCACCGGAGTTACATCTTCCTTGATTCTCTCCAGCTCCGCATCTGCGAAAGCAATGGATTGATTAAAAAGCAGCGCCAGCCCAACAAGAAAAGCAACACCTGAGCGTAGTGAATTTGATTTAAAACCGTACCATATATCTCCAGGCGACATCATCACCTGTTGCGAAGTAAGGACTAACAAACTTTCTCGATCAAAACGCTTCATCACATCGAGAAGAGTTTCTAGAGTTACTTGATCACTTGAAAGATCAAAGCCCTCTTTATCCCCAATCATCAGAGACAAAACCTGAAGCCTATCCATAACTTCTGACAAGTTTTTTAATGAATGATGACTAAGGTCGCCAGCCTGATTGACGCGAAGACTACTATAATATGTTCCATCACTTACAAAAAAAGCACTCAACCAATGATGGATTTCTTTTGAGTTATCCCCCAGAGAAAATATTGCTTGGTAAGCGTGAAAGCTTTTAGCCAAAGTTACGGGAATTTTACTGCGCTCAATTGGATCGCCCCACGTTACAGATCTTCTAACGATGAATCGTTCAGAGTCAGAAAACGCTTGACTAGCAACGTAAGGATCTCCGCTAATTATTCCAGGATAGATATTAGATCCCGACAAAGTAAATACTACATCGCCAATAGCCATCTCTTTTAAAAAAGAAAGGACTTGTCCCCGCACATTGATCGTTAGATTTGGCTCTATTGCATCACAAATTGTGAAGACATCTTCACCCTTAGCTTCACGAAGAACCTCAAAGACATCTTCGTCAGGGGTAGAGTTATCAAGATGCGCCATTGCAATGCAGCCCATCTCGAGGAAATTGTTGATAAATCTATACCTGGATCCAGGTCTCACTACCCAGCACTTTGACTTCAGATTTGCGTGTCTAACAACAATATCGGAATCTTGTAGATCGTCCATGGTGTGATTTAACCCGTCTATTTTTTTGCGTACAAATTGGCGATGATAACAAAACTATAACGCCCATAAGATAATGTCAATATGCCTGCTCTAAAAATCGATGTCTTGTATGCTATAGAGGGCCAGATTCTGTTGTCGCACAATGCCGAACTACGAGCATAATTAATCCGTTGATTTTAAATAAATATCAACCCAGCATATTGGTGACTCAACGGTGGCGACGGGCGCGCCGCAAAACATTGCAAATAATTTTACTTTATTCTTTTTCCTCTTTGCCTAAGCAAGTCCGAAATGATTTTCCCTGTATATTTCCCCCTCATTTTTGCGACAAACAGAGGTTCAATATCTTGAGCAAACCCCATCAACCCTTGAAGATGGAGTATTGACTCCTCATCTAATTTATTTTGCACATAATGGTGAATCATCGAGCTAATTAATCGCTTCTTATCTCGACCTAAAGAAACATTGTTATCATTGGTTATAATTAGCCCAGTAATTCGGCGCTGCCTTTTCTTAGAGGCATACACTGTTTTTTCCGAATTTATTTTAAGTCTTGGATAGGGAATATTTTCAAGCACCTCCAAAATGAAGGCTTCCACGTCAAACATTACACCCTTATCATTCGTTGAGAACGTCAAATCATCGGCATACCGGGAATAGACTATACTTCGATCCCTGCACCAACCTTCCATTGCCAGATCAAAATAATACATTATTGAATTCGACAAAATTGGCGAGCTTGGAGCTCCAATACTTAGAGCAAGCCGCGAAGTAGATCGCTCTCTAACGCAACTGACTCGCGCGATATCCTTTATGCTTTGCGCTGTTAATTTCCCACATAGCACGTAAGACAAATGCTTTATCAAATCCAATTCAGTTATGGATCCGAAAAAGTTTGAAAAATCAAACTTAGCAATATAACTATTTTGCCTATGCCGCTCTGCGTTGTCCTTTATGCTTGAACCCTGTTTATATGCTGCAGCGCATTCGTGAACCGGAAGCTGAGCAAACAAACTTTCGATAAGAATACCTTGTATTACTTTGGTTTCTTTAGCGGGCTGTGCAATAGGCCTCATGCCACCAGATTTTTTGGGTATAAAATAACGTTTGTATGCATATGGTGCTCTTACTATCAGTCGAGCTACATCATGCTCAGACAAGGATAACACTTCTGACATATGCTTGCGAAAGTCATACAGGATCATTTATGGCCTCCCAGTTTCGCACGATCAATCGCTCTGTTTCGGTTCCTTTCTGCCGCTGTTATTTTATAATAATCAACACATTCAACACGCAATCGCAAAGGGTCAACAGCCATACCTGACTTTAAGACGAAGCGAAGGCTATGGAAAGTATCATCATCACATGCATAAAACGTTGAATCACTATACTCAATCTTTCTTACAAGTCTGAATTCCTGAAGAAGAAAAAGCTTTCGCCTTAGGTCGTCCCTATGCACCTCACGACCTAAGCTTCTTATTGAATCAATCAGCTCTTTTTCCTTAAGGGCGACAAACAATCTGAGCAATTCATAAATCAGCACAATAAGATGAATATTATTATGAACATTGAACGCCTGGGTTTTTTGAAGCTCTAATATTTCCGCAGCAATATCCTCAAGAACATCGCTTACTACATCATCAGATATGTCATTTGGAAATTTTGGACTCCAAGGATAAATTTTTACTCCTGTGCCATGCTTTTCTTTAATATGGCGAAGAATACCAAGATTGATAAATGAGCTAGCACCCGCATATTCTTCAGGAACAAAAACAATCAATTTTTTATTGAAGTCTGGCAACTGTGAAAATGCTCCCAGCTCAGCAATCGCACCTTCGCTTTCAACTGCGATAGCCACCAATGAGCACACACTACCGAGATCGGCTTCGAAATCCATCAGGTTTCTGAAGACACCATCTTCGTGCCAAGACTTTATTTCTTCGGGGCGGAATATATGCGGTGACACAGCCATTTGAAGCGCTTTGCGCTTCACTGCATCGCGAAGAGAACGGACTGGAGGCTCGTCAGCGTCCGCATGTTCCTTTTCCGGAACATGTCCCCCGCAAAGTAAAACGATTGGATTTTTTGAGAAATGAACCTTGCTCTGCTCAAGATCAACGTCTGCAAGAATTCTTTGTCGCGGATCCATGCGATGTGGGCTCTTTACCAAGAATCAGCCGCAGACAAGATCTGTGGACCGGAGTGAGCGAAGCGAGCGTAGGGCCGCAGATCTTGTCTGCGGAATAAAACAACGCAATGTAATTGAGTCTGGCGAAGCGCCTGACTAAGCAATGATGGAAACCATCAAGCTATGAACGCGTAAAGAGATGTCGAATCTAGATCAGAGTGCCATCACTGTCAACGGCTCGGTATTCTCCCCCAATCTTCATAAGACCAGACTGCTTTAGCGCAGGAGGTAGCCCTGCGGTCGCGTGCGAAGGTCCTCTTATGGCCGGTAGCGGTCGCTTGCCGACGTCCGCTTCTGGCCGATAGCAGTCGTTCTGTGGAACGAAAGCACCTCACTCTTGGCGATTATGTATTTTGGAACTTTTTCTGACTCGAGGCTTGCGCGCGACCTTAGGTAGCTCGCGCATATGAATCAACTGCCGCTCCAATGTTTCAGCCCTCGCGAACTGCGCGGTAGCCCTTTGCTGCGCTTGGCTGAGTTCGCTCTGAGACAGCTCCAGTTTTCGCTGAAGATCGTCACTCTTTCGGCTAGCGGCTTTTAACTGATTTGCAGCAGCCTTGCCCTCCTCCCGCGCGCGATCAATCTCGCGGTGAGCCCGATCTTCAACCCCGCGTACGTAGGTCTCTTGCGCGACACGCTCCAGCTCGGCCTTGAGTCGTAAAGCCTGCAGTTCCTGCTGCAATGCCTGATTATGCTGCTGGGTCTCGCGCCGCTCGTGCGCCACGCTCTCCCGCTGCTGTTGCATGTCTTCGATCTGTGTCTGACGTTGGGACAACAGCAGTTCCAAGTCAGCCAAACGTAGTTCGGCGGCCTGACGTCCCGCCACCGCCTCCGCCACCTGCTGGCGCGCCTTGGCCATGTCCTGACGCGCTTGATCTTCCGCCACCGCCATGCGTTCGCGCTCATCATTCAGCATTAGGCGCTGTTCGGCCAACGCTCGTTCGGCAACACCCTGCGCCAGGTGAATTGCCTGCTGCCACACCGCGACAAAGGCCTGTGATACCTCGCTTGGCAGCGTTGGCAGGCGAGTTTCACCGTTCAGCCGCTCGGCCAGGCGTGCCCACCATTGATCGAGCAACCCACCGACACGCGCCGGGCTGCCACGGCCCAGTTCCAGGCGTACCCGCTCCACCGTCGGCCGTTCACCCCGGGCCAACACTGCGTCCGCGGCGGCAAACACATCGTGTTCCGGTACTCCTACTGCCATGGCTGATCTCCGCGTATATTACGTCTGATAATTAAATGTTATCCGACGTTATTTTTTACATATTGGAATTATCATACGTTGAACGTATTAAACATTACAGATCAGTTGAGGCTGGTCGACGAAACGCCCCTAGACCCGCAAACCCTGGCGCTCCACGCCAAGGAAGCCGCGGCGGCGTTTATCGCCGCCGGCACCGCGGTCAATACCGTGCGCAGTTATCGCAGCGCCCTTGCCTACTGGTCGGCCTGGCTGCAGCTGCGTTATGGCCGGGCGCTGGGCGATGCGCCCCTCCCTTCGCCCGTGGCGGTGCAGTTTGTCCTCGATCATCTGGCTCGGCCATTGGCCGACGGCGGCTGGGCGCACCTGTTGCCGCCCGGCATCGACGCCGCCTTGGTCGCCGCTCGGACCAAGAGCAGGCTGGGGCCGCTGGCGTTCAACACGGTCAGTCACCGCCTGGCGGTACTCGGCAAATGGCACCGGATCAAGGAGTGGGACAGCCCGACCGAAGCGCCGGCGCTGAAAACCCTGCTGCGGGAGGCACGCAAGGCGCAGTCACGCCAGGGCGTGAACGTACGCAAGAAGACCGCGATCGTGCTCGAACCGTTGCAGGCGCTGCTCGCCACCTGCGATGACGGCGTGCGCGGCATTCGTGACCGCGCCCTGCTCCTACTGGCCTGGAGCGGTGGCGGCCGGCGACGTTCGGAAGTGGTCGGCCTGCAAGTCGGTGATGTACGCCGACTGGATGCCGACACCTGGTTATATGCCTTGGGCGCGACCAAGACCGATACCGGTGGCGTACGCCGAGAGAAACCGCTGCGCGGGCCGGCCGCCGCTGCGCTGACCGCTTGGCTAACCGCGGCGCCGGCCGAGTCGGGCCCGCTGTTTCGCCGGCTGTATAAAGGCAATACGGTGGGACGCACAGGATTGTCGGCCGACCAGGTGGCGCGCATCGTCCAGCGCCGGGCGAAGTTGGCTGGCCTGGAGGGCGATTGGGCAGCACATAGTTTACGCTCAGGCTTTGTTACCGAGGCGGGCCGTCAAGGCGTGCCGCTGGGCGAGGTTATGGCCATGACCGAGCATCGCAGCGTTGCCACGGTGATGGGCTACTTCCAGTCTGGTTCAATGCTCACGAGCCGCGCAACAACCCTTCTGACCTCAACCGGGATAGCCCAGGTTGACAGTGACAAGAGTGTAAATTCCGATTCCGACCCGAAATAAATTTCCAAGAAAGGCGGCGGCGCTCGAAAGCTCCACTTGAACCTTAGGCACCTGTCCACATTCCATGAATCGTGGACAACAGTTGATGAAGCTAAACTGAAAAGTCAACTAGCTAGTACTTTTGTTTTTCCGACGCACCGCGCTTCGCTGTACGTCCGATTGCAGGTCATGCATCGCTAACCAACAGTGAAGAGCACCTCGTCGCAGCCGTCTTTCGAGGAATTATCGTCGATGTCATAATATTCGCCACCTTCGGACAACGTATACACCACACAGGGCCTACCGTTCCGCGAGCGCCGAACAATTTGCTGTAGGCTCTCCATTCGCCACCCTTCAGAGTCATTCAGCCAGCTCGGACTCGCCAACCAAACGCCCTTGATGGCGAACGTAGGGCCGACCAAGGCGCTAAGAGCCTGGAGCTCGTCCATTTCCCACACCAAGGTTAGTCCACTCCGTAGCCCTGCTTCGACAGCGTGCCGCTCCTCTATGGCGACGCAAAACCAAGGCTCGTCAGATAAGTACTCAACACTCCTCCAGAGACGCCCCGCCTTGAGCATCCGGCCTGCTGGGTGTTCAAAATGATCGAGGGTTAAAAACATAGCGCACCAGGCAGTTTAAAATGAACACTATAGATTGTAGCCCTATAGGACTCTAAAAGGCTTCATCGTTCCTTTTGCAGGAACGAAAAAATGGAACTGAAGCAGGCATTTGGCGTGGCACTGAGACTGTTAAGGCAAAAAAACGGCCTTTCACAAGAAGACTTTTCAGACGTGAGTAGCCGAACCTATCTCAGCACACTGGAGCGAGGGCTTAAGAGCCCAACACTGGATAAAGTCCAGGACCTAGCCGGCGTATTGGACGTCCACCCGCTTACAGTCTTGACCAAGTGTTACCTTACGCAGGACCCAACCATTTCACTGGATGAGCTCTTCGGCCAGATCAAGAAAGAACTGTAGGTTCCGCACGAACGGATTCGCATCCGTAGATGGCAATCAGACAGCATCATCTCAAGTAGTGCTTGACGTGACTTAAAAACAATCGGAGTACAGGAAACATCCCTAGCACTTCATCATCAAACACGCGACGTATAGCCTCGTACGCTATATTAGGATAGGGGGCCACCTCTATACCCCAGATCTTCGATGGATGAAAACCAGCGATATTCTGAAAAGAGGCACGCAGTCTGAATCCGCCTTAAATCGCGTTCAGAAAAAACATCGAAAAGATAGCCGAGCAGAAACATCGCTATCATGCGCTGATATGGAGTACTCACGCCCACCCCCTTGCTAATACGCGCGCCAAAGGTTATCACCATGAGCAACACGATCCCGCCCGGTACTGAAATATGTACGCGCCAGCCCCCCCCCCCGCGCCCTCCAGGAAGGGTGAGATGTAAAAAATATTGCAGCAGATAATCAGTCCCTCTCACCATTAACGGACTAAAAGGTAATGCGTCCGTGGCGCGAAGATAACGTGCCGGGGTTCGTAAGCCGCAAAGCCATGACTGTACTTTGATGCCGAGATCTGTGCCGAGAAGCGCGATTGGGACGCCACCCCACTGCCGTGCCCGGGGGTAGTAGGGGTGATGTGGATCGAGTACTTGCTCTCGATTGGCAAACGTGCACCATGATTTTATGGATGGGACGGGATTCGATAAGTGCACCAACAGCAATCGATGCCTCATGCAAAATGGGGCGCTCACATAACACCACGTCTTTCGCCAGACAGGCAGGCCATAATTGCGTATATGTTCTCGTATACAGAGAGGGCAATAACTGAGCCGAAAACCAGTATGAAGCACCAAAGTGGTATCTGGCTTGAAGTAAGCGCTGATCAGATTTGGCGCACCCTGCAAGTGATGGCAAAGCACGAAGAAATCTCTGCTGGAAAAATCAAAATCGTAGTCGATATCTTCATCAAGCGAACAATAGGTTTCAGCCATTTCTTGTGTTATGCCGCGACAACCTTTATTTAAACTACAACGAAACAGCCACGAAGTTAACGTTTCGTCCGGAGCCGCGCGCGGATACCCTATCAGTTTCATGGCCTCGTTTAATCTCCTAAACATTCAAACTATTCAAAAGCGCAACGATGCAGGCTGACTATCCTGGAATATTCGGCGGTCTCGGTATCACCCCATGCACATAAGCGGAGTGCTGAATGCCCATTAAAAACGGTTCGATACGCAAGCGAACAGGGCGCGGTAGACGTGAAAATAACTTCCCTATATTGTCATATTCACTTTTTGTCGCACAGGGCGGACAGTAATATCCAAGCTCTTCTATATTTTTGTACCACTGATAACCAGATACGTTGGCAGCTTGAGCTAAACAACCAATTTGCTCTCGCTGAAATAGTTCAAAAACCCATCCGACCCATACGAGTGCGATCATTCGCTGGTACGGCGAGGCTGTGGCCGCACCCACCTCCATCGCCGTGGAATAGTCAATCTCCCCATGAATTGTATTTTGACTTGAATTGGAGAAACAGAAACGTGCAGGTCCAGGGGGGCGAAAAGTACTTTTGGCGGTCAAAAATATTTTCATCAGATTGTGCACTGTTCGGATAAGCCATCGAGTCTCGATAATTTCATCGCAACCCGGAAACTTACAGGTGTTGCAAGACTCTAGCATATTGACCCAAAGCTGAACCTGTGAACCGAGCTTTACCAATAACTTGAGGTTTGACGTCCCTCGCCACGAACTAAGATCTGCCTCAGGACGCGAACGACTTTCTTGGTGATGGGAAGCAAACGCCTGCCAAGGCTTATCGAAGCCTAAATAGCGACCATTTAGAAGCAATAACTGCTCGTGCCGACAACAAAACGGGGCGCACACATAACACCAAGATTTCCTCCAGGCTGGATAACCATACATCGCCACATCAGACCTCAAACAATGCAAACAAAAAGCGAATCGCTGGTGCGGGGAAAGCAGAAGGCTTGTAGCTGGATTGAAGTGGCTGGACTCAATGCCGACAGGCCAGTGTAGAGAGCTCTCCAATTCAAAAAATGCGGAACTTCTAAAGTCAAAATCCGCATCGCCAGTTAGACCGCACATCTGATAGTAACGTTCGCCCTTGCTTTCACTGAGTGGGCGACATTGAGGGTTCAGCGCACACCGAAAAACCCAAGACATAAATGTCTCATCTTCAATAGGAGGTGGCCACGTAGTCGACTCGAGCATGCTCACCCTCCCGAACCAAATTAACTTAACATTTATACGCCCAAGGGTTTAAAATTGCTTCCTGCATCGACTTAATCGAAACTTCCTCTTCGCCCCGTGATACAGCCAATATGGCGCCGTACTTTATCATCTTGACGATATTATCGGTTACTCCACCCGAATTGGTAAGTATGAATTTCACCTTGTCTGCTCCATAAAGCATTGAGGGCTTTAACAATGGGATGTTTTCTTCCAGAGCAGCCAAAAACTCACGGAAATTCTCGGACTTGGTCCATTTTTGGATTTCATGGATATGGTAGCGCCTGGACAACTGGGTATCATGCAATAGCGCATTTCTGGCCAGCGACGTTCCAAAACCAATCACTGATAACGAATAGGGCTCACCGGATAGCCCTTTCAAGATAGACAATATTTTTAGTTGTTCGCTGCGATTGGATATCAGTGCGTCGTGAAATTCATCGATCACAATGGCGCGAACTTTCCTTAACTTCACAAATTCCGCTAGCTCCTCCGGCACATTTGGCTTTAACCGGCTACGAGCTGAACGTGGTATACCCATGGCCTCCAACAAATGGTCTCTGAAGCTAAGGTTACCGGGATTTTCATTGAGCGCCATAAAAATGATCTGCTCCTCCCAATCCTTAGAGATCAGTTTAAGTTGGCGAATGATACTGGATTTGCCACTCCCTCCCTCCCCACACACCAACATACAAGGCGCAAGCGACTGACTAGGAGCCTGAACGATGTTTTTTATCATATTTAATATCTGTATGGATTGAGGGCAATCTATCCATACATCCTGTTGTATCGCCCTTATTCGCTCGGGAGCACTCATCTGCAAAAGATGACGCTTGGATGCTTTCACGTGATCATCATTCACTTAAACATCCTCGCTGGTGTAGGGTCTTGGCTTTTTCGAATAATCTAAATTGTCGTCGTACAGATCTTCCGCAATAAACTCCCTGCACGATTTCTGCCCGACATCAGTCAAATACTTCTGGTATTCCTTTATCGCAGCGGCTTGCTTTTTGATTTTTTTGGTCGTCCGGGCACTTCCTTGAATGAGCGTCTCATTTTGTTGGAAAGTTTTTGCGACCACCTCTTCCGATATCCATGCTAATTTTTTAGAATTACCAGCACTCAGCAGGTGCTCCTCTAAACTCAAATGGGATCCGGTTAGATCACTGTAGTTAGCCACTACATACTCGCCATTCAACTCCACCCATATAGTCAAGAGCGACAGCGGATCAAATTTTATCAAAACATTCTTAGTGCCTACGAACGGATTAAATCCAGGCGACCAGTAATACCGACCTTTAAAGGCGATACCTTTCGGTGATATACATCGCCGAACGCTTGGCATGAAATTCAATCTGAACCTCAGTGGCTCATGAATTAAAGGGGGCATTTTAATACTGCCGTCTGCATTTGCGAAGGCTTTATTCCAACAATCCCCAGGAGTCTGTTTGATTCCTCGATGCATGGTGGCGTGATAGATTACAACCTGTCCGGCAAACCATTTTGCGAACTCGCGGAGTGACAGGACAGATTTCCTTTCGCTGTCATAACCCTTACGCTGCTGGACATTTGAAAAGGTTGTGCCGGATAAGAAATGAACATTACTGGTCATCAGTGTACCGATAAGTCGTTCTACCGCCCCTCCGTAGTGCTTTTTCCCCGGAGGTCTAAATTCAGTTTTAATCCCATAAATTGAGCAGGCACGTTCTAGCGTGAGTGATCTGAATTCAACGGCATTGTCCATTTGGAGTACCTTCGGCACACCATAAAATGGATAAAGTAAATCTGAATTCTCGAGGCCTATTTGTTTCAGGTAGTGCTGTTTTGGAAAAGCTGCGTGGGTGATTGCGCAGGCAACGGAGACGGCCGATGGGGCATTAAATCCAATATAGTAGCCCAGCAAAACTCTGGTATGCACATCAATCACGACCGTGAGCCAGGGCCGACCAATTGGGATTCGGGACTCCTCGTCACAGAGTATTATATCAACTAGTGTATGATCTATTTGGGCCACTGCCAGTGGACCTGTTGTCGTTTGAGCCCCCGGTTTGGCGCCGTAGACTTGAGCTGCAGCTTCCGAGCCAAATCGCTTTGCATGAAGTGTCTTTCCGTCCAGCCTTTTTATCCTTGCGGTGACGGTTCCTATGCTGGGGATTGGCTCATGGTTTTCCACGCATGAAAAACGAACTTCAGACCAAACTTTGGCGTATGTGAGTCCTTTCCCAACTCGCTTTTTGTCTATCGCCCGCTGTATGAGTGCTTCAACCTCAGCAGAAATTTTTGACTCGCCTTTCTTTCTGCCTTTCCGCTTGGGCAACAGTGAGGCTATTCCGATATTTTCGTCATACGTCTTCAAAATTTGATAGAACCTTGCCTTTCTCACATTACAAACGCTTACTGCCATTTCGATCGTAATTTCTTTTGACAGATACTGCGATATTGCCAGAAATCGTTCTTCGGCGATTTTGATTTCCTTACTCGATGCACTTTCCAGAAAATCAATGAGATTATCTATTGGTACTATAGAGTCGTTACACTGTGCGGGCGGTAGCAACACAATGTTATCAACGGGTACCGAAAGCCTCCTCTTGTCTTTCAAACGCAAAATCTCGACCTCTGAAGGCGGCGTGCATTTGATAACCCTCGCCGGTTCTCCGGCGACGAGTACCATTAAACCTACTTCTAATGTAGAAAATTGCATTTGATAAATCCTTCGTGTAACACACAGGAAAGCCTCACCAAAAAAAGATATTTGATAATTGGAATTTGGCAACCTCAAAACTCAACTTTTTCTAACACTAGAATAGTAGATTTGATTTTATTCATGTTTATCATAAGGTTAATTCAATACTGCCCCCTCCATTTTACGAGTATTTATTTCCTAGCGCTGAAGTGCTAAAAACTAAAGAGCATTCACAGTGTCATTTTTCAATGGTAAACAGTGTCACATTTCAATGAATCCATTAGAAAAAATACACTGCTTCATTACTTTACATTGCCCCCCCCACCTCATCCCGATCGTCCACCTCCATACAGTGGCACTGACAAGCAGTTGCACCGGTGCTGTGCATGATGAATGTCTTATTAACGCTACGTAATCACCGAGCAAGCCCACTCGCCCACCAAAAAAACATGTCTTATCTCTATGTTCAACTTCGCAATTATGTATTTGATGAATTCCACAGAGGAATTGTCAGCTACGATGCTAACGTGACTAGTCATTTGTGTCAGATTCGACCAACGAACCTTGCAGCCATGGTCACCAGAAAGCGGGAGAAGGCCTGCGGTATAAAGAGGCAGTTGCATCCCCGCGCTCGCTGTGGCGCCCTGCGCACTTGGTTTTTCCAGCCTCGAGAAATTATGAATTTTTGCATAATTGCGCATAAAACTTGTTTTATGCAATTTTTTGCCAAGATTGAACCACAGCCAACATGTAAACTCTAAAATATTTCATTACTACGTCTTTTGGCGTTCGCCTTCTAATCGCTCCCAAGCATCCCAACCACCACTCTGGCTACTGCAACTCGTTTGTCTTGTTACTGCCTCCTTCATCAACAAAGCTAACGTAATGCATCAAACGTCAAATATGCGCGATTTGACCCCGCGTGCATTTGACTCGACCACTGCTTAGCGATGCTTCTGTCCACCGAGGCTATTGGATGCATTCCCGCCAAATTGAGATCTCAGAAATCTGCATCTGTGATGCGTGGGGCTATTAGCGTCGGCTCGACTGATCAGTATTGGTGATTTAAATCCAGCCACAGTAAGACACGTGACAGATCACAAAAAAACCATTTAAAAGTAGAGTTTTGAGAAATCACGCGGTTTTTATTCTAGCTTTTAATTGATAAAATCAATTTTACCTAAGCTCATCAGTAGGTTAATAATTTATAACTTTTAGCTGGCGCTCACACAAACGACCTGATCCTTGATGCCTGCAGATCCTCTATTTGAAATGTGCCGCTCTCAATCCTCGTCACGCGTCAGCATTTCAATCAGCGCTCGATGCTGCGGATACTGCGTTGTGAGTTTCCGTCGATTCCCGATTTCCATATCGGCGAAATCAAACCCTGGTGAAACCGCTTCGCTGATCAAACCAAATCCGTTCTCGCCATTCAGCAGTCTGGAGGCTTTCCAGATTCCGCCCGGTACGTGTAATTGCAAATGTTGTCCGGCCAGAACATCACTGCCCATCACCAACGTCTGCAGTGAGCCGTCTGCAAGGATCAGGCTGTATTCGATGGCGTCACCCAGATGGAAATAATGCAGGATGTCGGACTGATTGAAATGAAACTGGCCCACTGGCGATTCCGCAGTCAGCAAGTAGTAGATCGACGTCATCAGAAATCGTTGGCCACCTTCGGTTTCGAGCATGTCACGATGGTCGGCCTGATAGGTTCTACGAAAGAAACCACCTTCGACGTGAGGCTCAAGGTCCAATACAGCAACCAGATTTGACGCAGTAATCAGGCGTGGATTCATGACCTGCTCCGTGGGGATTAATACGTTGCGTAATAACTCTACTAAACGATCATTTAGTGTAGTTAGCTTCAATTCGCAGCTTAATCGAAGGTAATCCCCTCATTTTTTGTCGCGTTGACATGCCGAAGGCCCTTCTGCGCAAATCGCCGGGGATATATTTCGCGCTCCAGAAAACCAGCTTATCGCCGGTACCTTTTATTCATGTCTGCGACCCGTGGCCGGGACGAAATTTTCCCCCGTCCCGCCCTGTCTGTCGCCCTTAGATCTGACCACCATTGCGCGCAGCGACGGCAACGGTGGTCGGTGAATCGGACAGTGGAACGAAGCGTCGAGTGGCTCCATCCAGCGCATCGATGCAACCCGCTTCGATGTCATAGACCCAGCCATGCAAATTCAAGCGTCCTTGCTCAAGTGCAAGCGCCACCGATGGATGGGTGCGCAGGTTCGCCAGTTGGGCGATCACGTTTTCACGAACGAGGCCATCGAGCTTGTCGCGTGGTGTATCGAACTCATGCGCGGCATTGATCGCTTTCGCGGCGTCCGAGTGACGAAGCCAGTTGGCAACGGCCGGAAGATGATCCAGACACGTGCAGCGTGAAATCGCGCCCATCGCTCCGCAATCCGAGTGGCCGCAGATCACGATGTCCCGTACCCCGAGCACTGCAACCGCATATTCGACGGTGGCCGAAACACCACCCGGTTCAGGACCATATGACGGCACAATGTTGCCGGCGTTGCGGATCACGAACAACTCACCCGGCTCGCGCTGTGTGAGCAGTTCAGGCACTACACGACTGTCCGAGCATGTAACGAACAACGCCTTTGGGTTTTGCTCTGTCGCGAGCTGCCTGAAAAGCTCGACGCGTTGTGGATACACCTCGCGCTGAAACCGCAGAAAGCCATCAATAATGTCACGCATAAAGTCCTCCAAAGCCTGATTCCGGATGCCGAGACGAGCACTCGATGCCTTCGCGCCTCACTGGGTCGTGATTATCGCAGACGTTGCAGGCGAGTGCGCGACATCACATCACTCGAGCTTCGTTTCAAAACCTGTTACGACCAAAACCCCCTGTGCGGTTCAGCCGCCTCCCCCTCCAGCATCGGCCCCAACACACTGACCTTACGTTGCCCCTTGGCGAACACCTCGCGGCACGGCAGCGAGAACGTCGGATTCTCCGGATGGTCCCCCGTCAGTCCCAGCAATGCATGCTCCGACAAGGCATAGACCACCCGTCCGATCCCCGTCCAATACACCGCGCCGGCGCACATGCAGCATGGCTCGGCGCTGGTGTACAGCGTGCACAGTTCCAACGCCTGCGGCGACAGCAGTTTTGCCGCTGCCGCCGCTGCCACCAACTCGGCATGCTGCGTTGGATCACCTTCCGGGGGCATCGAGTTGTTCCCCGCTTCGACAATCACCTTGCCGTTGCGGTCGGCCACCAATGCCGCGAACGGATGGCGACCTCGTTGCTTCGATGCCTCGGACAAGGCAATGGTCTGGCGCAGTAACGTCAGATCAAGCGCGCTGATGCCAGCCGGGATGAGTTCAGTCAATTGATTCATGGGTAACTCCTGGGCAGTGGAAAACAAAAGTCAGTCGGCCAATTCAGCCGATGTAGCGCCGATGGTTTCGGTCGATTTTTTTTCATCGTTGAGCAGAACGTTGAGGACGATGGCGGTGATCGCTCCGAGGAAAATCCCGCTGTCGAGCACCAGTTTCAGGGTCGGGCCGACGTGTTCGAACAGCGCCGGAAAGGACATCGGCAGCACCCCGACACTCACTGACACGGCGACGATAATGCCGTTGCGCGTGCCCTCGAATTGCACCCGTGACAGTTCCTGAATCCCCGCCACCGTGGTCATGCCGAACATCACAATCGCGCAGCCACCGAGCACCGGCGTCGGCACCGCGGCGATCAATGCGCCGAGTTTCGGGAACAGGCCCATCAGCACCATGATTGCCCCGGCAGCGGCCACGACGAAGCGGCTTTTAACGTTGGAAAGCGCAATCAAACCGGTGTTCTGGGTGAAGGCGTTGTAAGGAAAGCTGTTGAACAAGCCACCGAGCATGGTCGACAAGCCATCGGCGCGAAATGCGTTGCCGAGGGTCTGTTGCGTGGTCGGTTTGCCGGTCAATTTGCCGATCGCCAGACAGTTGCCGGTGGTCTCGGCCATGATGACCAGCATCGCCAGGGTCATGATCAGAATCGGTACCGGCGCGAATTCCGGCGCGCCGAACGCCATCGGCGCACTCAGCTCAAACCACGCCGCTTCGCTGACCCGATTGAAGTGAGTCATGCCGCAAGCCGCTGCGATCAGGCTGCCGACAAACAGGCCAATCAGCACGCTGAGGTTGCCGATGAAGCCCTTGAATCTGGCGTAGATCACCAGCGTCATACTGACCGTGGCCAAACCGAGCAACAGGTTGGCGGGATTGCCAAAATCTGCCGCATCGGGATTGCCACCGCCCAGCCAGATCGCCGCGGCCGGCATCAGCGAGATGCCGATAATGGTGATCAGGCTGCCAATCACCACCGGCGGAAAAAACCGCAGCAATCGGCTGAACACCGGTGCCAGCGCAATGGTGAGAAAACCCGCCGCGATCACCGCGCCGAAAATCTGATTGAGGCCGAACTCCTTGCCGATCATGATCATCGGCGCCAGGGCGATGAACGAGCAGCCCTGAATCAGCGGCAGGCGGGCGCCGAACTTCCAGAAACCGAGAGTTTGAATCAGCGTCGCCACACCAGAGGTCAACAGGTTCGCGTTGATCAGCAACACCACCTGCGCCGAGGTCAGTCCCATCGCGCTGCCAAGAATCAGCGGTACCGCCACCGCTCCCGCGTACATCACCAGAACATGCTGCAAGCCAAACGTGAACAACTGTCGCAGTGGCAAAACCTCGTCCACCGGATGAATGCGTTGTGTGGTCATTTCACACGCTCCTGAAGGTGCGGCATCTGTTGAGATTGCGGGCATGCCCAAGGCGTTTGAAAGGTGCATCCGCCCCGGAGATCGTTTGAAGCGGGGCCATATTTGAACGTTTATTGCGATGAAACAAATTAGCAACCATCGCTTTTTCCGATGGCACGAATCTGGCTTCCGTTAGCCGCTCCAAACCTTCATTTTCGAACCGGGAGTTCTACGCTTGCGCTTCTCACTCGATCAACTGCTGATGTTCGTCCAAGTGGTCAAAAGCGGATCGTTTTCCGCCGCCGGGCGCAAACTGGGCAAGACCCAATCAACCATCAGCGCAGCGATTGCCAACCTCGAAACCGACCTTGGCGTCGACCTGTTCGACCGCAGCAACCGCAGCCCTGCCCTCACCGCCAGCGGCCACAAATTACTGGTGCAGGCCGAAGCCGTGCTCGAACGCTGCATGACCTTCGAAGCCCACGCCGACTGCCTCTCGGACAACGTAGAACCCAGCCTGACACTGGCCATTGAAACGCCGTATGGCCCGATCATGCCGGTGCTCAAAGCCTTCGAAGCAGCCTTCCCCTTTGTCGACCTGATCATCCGTCATCCGGTCCATGGCGACGTCAGCGAGCTGGTCAGCAGCGGCGAAGCGGTACTCGGTGTGGCGTTCTCGCAGCCCGGCTACCCCAAGGAGCTGGCGTTCCAGCAACTGGGCAAACTGATCATGCTGCACGTCTGCCATCCCCGGCACCCATTGGCGCAACTCGAAAACGTCACGTTAGAGGATCTGCACGTCCATCGCCGCCTGGCCTTCAGCGCCCACGCGAGCAAACTGCCGAGCAGCGAATACCTGCGTTCGACCCAGCTGTGGCAGGCGGAAAGTTATCTGGCGTTATTGGAGATGGTCCGCGCCGGACTCGGCTGGGCCACCCTGCCCCGCCAACTCATACAGCGTGAACTGGCCAAGGGTGAGCTGGTGGAACTGCAGCTCTCGGCGTATCCGCATACGGACTGGCAGATTGGTGTGGATTTGCTCTGGGCGCGGCAGCGGCCGCTGGGTAAGGCGGAGCGATGGCTGAAGGAGAAGTTGCAGGGCAACAAGGTGTATGAACGGGATCGCAACGGGCAGACCACCACGCTTTGAGGTCAATGTAGATGGAACAAGTCGCCTTACGCCTGCCCGAAGCTTTACCAATCCCCTGCTTCAGATTTGCGATAAACCACCATCGACCATCAGCTCCACGCCGTTCACGTAGCTGGCGTCGTCCGAGGCGAGAAATAGTGCCGCGCTGGCAATTTCTTCGGGTTGCGCCATGTAGCCCAATGGCGTGATTTGCTCGACGTGCTGGCGCAGCGCGGCGATGTCGCTCTCGCTCATTTTCAGCCCGTTGTCCATCAACGGCGTGCGGGTGAAACCAGGGCTCAACACGTTTGCGCGGATTTTGCGGTCCTTGAGCTCATTGGCCCACGTGCGTGCAAACGATCGCACCGCCGCCTTCGACGCGTTGTACAGACTCAATCCTTCCATGCCGTTGCTGGAGCAGATCGAGGCAGTCAAGACGATGGACGAAGCGTCTTTCATCAACGGAAGAAGCCTTTGAACGCTGAAGAAAACGCCTTTCACGTTCACGTCGAACATGGCGTAGTAAGCAGCCTCGCTGGTCTCTCCGAGCGGATTTTTCTCACAGATCCCGGCATTTGCGAACACCGCGTCCAGCCGGTCGTCGCGCGTTTGGATGGTCGCTTTGAGCGTATCGAGATCGGCCTGAAGCGAGACATCGGAAACCACCGCGACAGCTTTGTCGCCGAGTCTGGCAACTGCCGCCTCCAGCCTGTCTGCTGCCCGTCCAGTGATGTAAACGCGTTTGGCGCCCTCGGCGATCAAGGCTTGCGCGATGGAAAACCCGATCCCTGTGGAACCGCCGGTCACGACGGCAACCTGATCACTGAATTTACCTGACATGTCTGACTCCTCGGTCGTTGATGAAGGGAATGTCTGAAACGACCTGGCTCATGGTGAGCGTCAACGGCGCAGAACGGCACTGACACGAATCAACGTTGGCCGTGCAGTTTTGTAAGGCGAAAACGCAGGAGCGATTCCTTAAATTGGGACCCGGCGACCTGGTCCAAGCAGGCGCGAAGCCTTGCCCTTCGGTCGTCGTCAAACCTGAGTTTCCCTACAGGATGCCTGTCATGTCTCGAATCGAAATCGAAGTGCCCGAACCCCGGCGCTGGTTGATGTTTGCCATCTTGCTCGTCGGAGCGTTTCTGCCGCCCCTGGATTTTTTTATCGTCAACGTTGCCCTGCCCTCGATACAGGAGGATCTGGGGACAGGCTCCTCTGCCGAGCAAATGGTGATTTCCTCCTATGCAACGCTCTATGCCGTGACGCTGATTACCGGCGGACGACTCGGCGATCTGTACGGCCGCGGGCGGATGTTTTTCCTTGGCCTGTTGGGCTTCGCCGCCGCGTCGCTGATGTGCGGCCTGGCGGTTTCGCCGTGGATGCTTATCCTCGGACGCGCCTTGCAGGGTGTGACCGCCGCCGTCATGGCCCCTCAGGCACTTGCATCGGTGCAGGCGATTTTCCCAGTGTCGGAAAGACCATTGGCATTGAGCATTTACGGGGCCGTATTTGGACTGGCGTCTGTGATCGGTCAGGCATTGGGCGGTTTTTTGATTGAAGTTGATTTGCTGGGCATGGGATGGCGCGCGATCTTCCTGGTCAACCTGCCGATCGCGTTGCTGGTGATTGCGTTCGGCATCCGCGTGCTCAAAGAAACCCGTGCGCAGCACGCGAGCAAGCTGGATCTGGTGGGCACCGCGTTGTCGATGCTGACCCTGACCACCCTTGTGGTGCCGTTGATTGAAGGCCGCGAGGCGGGATGGCCGTGGTGGGCCTGGCTGTCGTTGGCCGCCAGCCCTGTGCTGGCGGTAGTGTTCTGGCGCTACGAGAACCGCTTGCACCGGGCCGGGGGAACGCCCATCCTCGCCCCGGCCGTACTGAATGCACCGGGCCTGGGGCGAGCGCTTCTGGTCGCGCTTTGCTTCTATTCAATCGGTGTGTTTTTTCTGATGTTCTCGATGTACATGCAAAGCGCATTGCATATGAGTGCACTGCACGCCGGCCTGATCTTTCTGCCGTTTGGCGCGGGATTTCTGCTCGGTCCCCTGTCGGTTCCGCTCCTCAGGCGCGTCCTCGGGGGCTACGTGAATCCGGTAGGCATGGGACTGGAAGTCGTCGGATTACTATGGCTGGGCTGGCTCGTGTCAGTGACACCGACTACCCTCGCCCCGCCCTTCACTTCCATGACGGTCATCCTGTTCCTGATCGGTCTGGGACAGGGGCTCGGCCTGCCGACGTTGATGCGCATGGTCACGGGCCGGGTAGCGCCGGCGTATGCCGGGATGATTGCAGGCATTACCAGCGCCACGCTGCAGATCAGCACATCGCTGAGCGTCGCACTGATTGGCGGTGTGTTTTATACCTTGCTGGGAGAACCGGCGACGGCGGTCAGCATCACTCATGCGTTCACGATCGCTGTTCTGTGCATCGCCGTTTGCCTGGCCGTAGGGGCAGCGATAAGCCTGACGTTAGCGCGCGAGCCAGCGACGGTAGCGCAAGCCTCGGCTGTTCGCCCGACCTGAGGCATGCTACCCCGCACCGATCATGCTGGAGGCAAGTTCAGCCAGTGCGCGCAGCCGGTCCATCTGGCGCAGGTCCTGGTGATACCCCATCCAGATGTCCCGCCCTGGCGGTGGCTCGTCCTCATCCAGCAGTCGCAGTCTCGACACGGAGTCACCGAGGACGCGGGGCAAAACGGCAACGCCCAGCCCCTTTGCGCACATCTGTGCCTGAACCGTACGGCTGCTGCTGGTGAACACGGTGCGGGCCAGCGGATAGCGTTGCTGCAGCCATTGCACGTCCGGGTAATGGGCCTGGGCGATGTTCATCAGGATCAGGCCCAACCCCTCGCCGTCCGGCTGCGGCGCCGGGGCATGCAATGCGGCGTAGAGCCCGTACGGCAGGGTCGTCAGCTTGCGGTGGACGATGTCAGGTTCGGTGAAAGGCACGATCCGGAAGGCGATGTCGGCATCCCGGCGGGCAAGGTCGAACAGCCGATGACCGGCTATGACTTCGGGAACGATCAACGGATAGCGCTGAACCAGTTCGCTGAGAACTGGCGACAAAACATGGCAGGCGAACCATTCGGCTGAGGATATCCGCAACAGGCCTTCAGGCTGATCACCATGCCCCGCCAGACGCCGCTCGATGGCCAACGCGCTGTGTTCCATGTCCTGCGCGAGACCGAGAATCCTCTCGCCACTGTCCGTGAGCACCAGCCCTTGAGCGGTCCGCAGGAAAAAGGCTTGCCCGCTGGTTTGTTCAAGCACCTGCAAGCGCCGTCCGACCGTCGGGTGACTGACCCCCAACTCCCTGGCGGCTCCGCCCAGCGAGCCGCTGCGGGCAATCGCCAGGAAGATCCGCATGTCACTCCAGTCCATGCCCTCGCCCCGTACAAAAATGAACATTGAGTGATCAGCTTATAGTTCAAGTAGATGGCTGTTCATGAATTTCGATTCAATCAGCCGATCCGATCAGCCTCGCGACAATGACTTCAAACGCTCCACCAGCGCGGCTTCGAAAATGATGTACAGCCTCTCGGCATCGCCGGCACGCAAGGCCCCGCCGGTTTCCAGTCCCAGTACAAACCCATCCGCCCGCGCCCCGGCCTTGACAGCAATGATCATCGAGTCTGCCCGGACAATCTGCGCCAGCAGTCGATCCGCTTCTCGCTGAATCTTGTCGCCCAACACCACGCCTTCCACATTGCCACCCAATACGTTCAATTAGACATCCAGTACATGACCGCGATAACCGCTGAAACCCAGATGATGGTCAATACAATCGAGTAACCAGCCAGTTGCTTGTCCATTTTCACCACGGCATCAATATGAATCTGAATGATGGGTCAGGATCGTCCGGCTCGCAACGGCAGCTCGTCCCCTTCATCCATCGCACTCCGGGTAAATGTCCGGACTCCGATTCGTAACAGAACCCCTTTCAGCGACAAGGGTCTGCTCTCTTACCTGTCCTCGGAAATCTATCCAATGTCCGCGCAACGCAGTCTCGTCATACTCGCTCGGGGCGGATACGCCGCTCGCGGAGTGCTTTATTTGATTATCGGCATATTCGCGTTATTGGCAGCCCATGATTCGACAAAACCCAAGGACAGTCACAAGAGCCTGGAAGCCTTGCTGAGCCAGCCGTTCGGCTATTTTCTGGTGGGCCTTGTGGTGACGGGCCTGCTTGCGTTTGCAGCCTGGCGTGTCCTGCAAGCGATACGCGATGTCGATCATCACGGCACGCAGCTCAAAGGTCTGGTGATTCGTGCAGGCCTGTTTGCAGGGGGTCTGGTCAACGGTGCTCTGGCGTTTTTTGCATTGGGACTGCTTGTGAGCGGTAGCCGCCGTTCGAGCCATTCCGCAGAGCAAACCAAGGATTGGCTGGCGCATCTTTTGTCGTGGGAACACTCGAATCTGTTGTTGTACCTGATTGCGCTCATCCCGCTGGGAGTTGGCATTGCTCACATCATCAAGGGCTGGAAGGCCTCGTTCGAGAAGTATTTTGAGGCCGACGAAGAGGTCATGCGCTATGTCCGTCCGGTATCTCGATTCGGCCTGATCGCCCGCGGCATCGTGTTTATGGAAATTGCTTTGCTGCTGGCCTTCAGCGGTTCCGCTTATCAAGCCATGGACCCGCCTGGCATGAAGGAAGCACTGGACGCGCTGCAGAATCTACCCGCTGGATGGCTTGTGTTGATGGTGATGGCCCTGGGGCTGATTGCGTTCTCGGTTTACAGTTTCTCGGAAGCGTGTTGGCGCAAGATCAATATGGATGTGCTTCAGTAACTGAAGTCATGCCCCAACTCACGCTGCATCCATTCCAGAAACCGCCTCACCCGTGGAAATCCCGCATGCGCCTTCGGGAAAACCAAGTGGTGTGCGGTGATCGGGGCACTCAGCCCGGGAATGACTTCGACCAACTCGCCGCGCGCCAGGTAGTCCTGCGCCAGCAGCGTGCTTTCCAGTGCAAATCCAAGCCCGTGGCTGGCGGCTTCGAGGGTCATGTAGGAGCGGTCGAAGCTCAAGGTATAGGGGCTTTCAGGGCGCGACAGCCCGTGTTGAGCAAACAGTTGCGGCCACTTGATCAGCGTCGCCTCCGACAGGATCAGGTTGCAGTCCAGCAAGTCGGCGACGGCGCGGATCGGGCGTTTTTCCAGAAGTTTGGGCGATGCGAGGACTGCGATTTTTTCGTTGCGCAACGTGCGCACTTCGAAACTTGGCCAGTTCGGCATGCCGTGGCGGATGTCCACGTCGATCTTGTCCCGACTGAAGTGCAGCGATTCATAGGAGCATGAGAGATTGAGCTGAATGTCGGGATGGCTCTCGCGAAACTGTTCCAGGCGCGGCATCAGCCACAGCAGGCCGAAGCTGGGTGACGAATGTAGTCGCAGGCAGTCGAGGCTGACATCACTGGTCGCGCGCTCTGTTGCCACCGCCAGGCTGTGCAGGATGCCGGAAATCTCGGACAGGTATTGCTCGCCTACCGGCGTCAACGTCACCCCTCTGGCCGTTCTGAGGAACAGCTGGCGCCCGATCATCGCCTCGAGTTTGGCCAGTTGGTGACTGACTGCCGAGGGTGTCAGGTCCAGCACTTCGGCCGCACGCGCGACGTTTCCAAAGCGCGCAGTTTGCTCAAAGGCCTGAATGGCTTTCAGGGGTGGAAGGATCGGCGGAGCTTCGCCAGATGAACTCATGATGAGGGTTGTTCCGCTGCAAGTGGCTGAGGCCGGGCGTTCGGCTATTCAAACACCACAACCGCATGTTGGCGAGTGCTGAATTTTTTTCAGCATCCAGTGAAGTTTGCGTTATTGCTCAGGGTCGTTACGGGAGACAAGCTGAGTCATCGGTTCTGCACGGACCGACTCAATAACAACAATCAGAGGTTTCTCCCATGCTTCTTCAAGGCAAAGTCGCGATCATCACAGGTGCTGCCTCCGCACGTGGTATCGGCCGCGCGACAGCTACGACCTTCGCTCAACATGGCGCCCGGGTGGTGATTCTGGATCTGGACGCATCCGCTGCCCGCGATGCCGCTGCCTCTTTGGGCGAGGGCCATCTCGGCCTGGCTGCCAACGTCGCCGACGAGTCTCAGGTGCAGCAGGCTGTCGCGACCGTCATCGAACACTTTGGCCGGATCGACATACTGGTCAACAATGCCGGCATCACCCAACCCCTCAAGACCCTCGATATCCGCCCCGGTGATTACGACAAGGTGCTGGACGTGAGCCTGCGCGGTACGTTGCTGATGTCTCAGGCGGTGATTCCGCTCATGCGCCAGCAAGCCAGCGGCAGCATCGTGTGCATGTCTTCGGTTTCCGCGCAGCGCGGCGGCGGCATTTTTGGCGGGCCTCATTACAGCGCCGCCAAGGCCGGTGTGCTGGGTCTGGCCAAGGCCATGGCGCGTGAGCTGGGGCCGGACAACGTGCGCGTCAACTCCATCGCCCCCGGCCTGATTCACACCGACATTACGGGCGGCCTGATGCAGGACGAACGCCGCCACGCGATCATCGACGGCATTCCGCTGGGGCGCCTGGGCGAGGCGCAGGATGTGGCCAATGCGGCGCTGTTCCTGGCCAGCGACCTGTCCTCCTATCTGACCGGCATCACCCTGGATGTGAACGGCGGCATGCTGATTCACTGACACACGTTGCGGGCCTCGCGGCCCGTGCGGTTCTGGATCGATGATACGGCCGGGCAGACTTGCCCGGCGGTCAATAAAAACAAGAGATCAGACCATGACTACCCTGTCGCTCGAAGCCGTTTCGGCGGTGCGTTCCAACGCCTACCGTAAAACCGCCTGGCGCCTGATGCCGTTCCTGATGCTGTGCTACCTGTGCGCCTACCTCGATCGCGTCAACGTCGGCTTTGCCAAACTGCAAATGATGAACGATCTGGCGCTCAGCGAAACAGTCTACGGGCTGGGCGCGGGCATGTTTTTCATCGGCTACTTTCTCTGCGAAGTGCCCAGCAACATCATCCTGCACAAGGTCGGCGCGCGAGTGTGGATCGCGCGCATCATGATCACCTGGGGCATTGTCTCCGCCCTCTTCGCCTTCGTCGAAACCGCCTGGCAGTTCTACGCCCTGCGCTTTCTGCTGGGCATTGCCGAAGCCGGCCTGGCGCCGGGTCTGCTGCTGTACCTCACCTACTGGTTTCCGTCCTACCGGCGTGCGCGCATGACGGTGTTGTGGTTCATCGCCATCCCGTTGTCGGGCATGGTCGGCGGCCCGCTCTCCGGGTGGATCATGAACCACTTCGCCGGCATGCACGGCTGGGCCGGCTGGCAATGGATGTTTGTGCTGGAGGCTGTGCCTACGGTGGTTGTCGGACTGCTGGTGCTCAGCTACCTCAAGGATGGCGTGCATCAGGCCAGTTGGCTCAACGACGACGAAAAAGCCCTGATCACCCGTGAGCTGGCGGAGGATGACCAGCAGAAAGTGACGCATGCATCCGTGGGCGAATTCATTCGTGACCGTCGCCTCTGGCTGCTCGCGGGGATCTATTTCTGTGTGGTGATGGGGCAGTACGCAATTACCTTCTGGCTGCCGACCCTTGTGCGTAATGCCGGGGTCTCCGATCCGATGAAGATCGGTTTGCTGACCAGCCTGCCCTACCTCTGTGCCATCGCCGCCATGTTGTTGGTCGGACGCAGTGGCGACAAACATCGCGAACGCCGCTGGCATCTCATCGTCCCGATGATCGCCGGGGCCATCGGCCTGACCCTCGCGGCGCTGATGGGAGGCAATGTGATGCTGTCCATTCTCAGTCTGTGCCTGGCGGCTTCCGGCATCCTGTCCGCGACCTCGCTGTTCTGGATGCTCCCGACCACGCTGCTCGGCGGTGTCTCCGCTGCCGCAGGCATCGCCGCCGTCAACAGCTTCGCCAACCTTGCCGGCTTCTGCTCGCCCTACCTGATTGGCTGGATAACCACACTCACTGGCTCCAGCGCTATCGGCATGTATCTGATCACCGGCGTATTGCTGGTCGGCGCCTCGCTGGTCCTGCGCATTCCCGCCGCCCTGGTCAATCGTTGATTCACAGGAGAATTCACCATGACTGCCAACCTTTCATTCACAACACCCCAGACGCTGGCCGAGCGCGCCCACAACATTCGCCGCCATGCCTTGCGCATGGGCCAGGTGCAAGGCCAAGGCTACGTCGGCCAGGCCCTAGGTGCCGCCGACCTGCTCGCGGTCGCCTACTTCCATGCGCTGAGCTATCGCCCCGAAGACCCGGCGTGGGAGCCGCGTGATCGGTTCTATCTGTCGATCGGTCACTACGCGATTGCGCTTTACGCGGCGCTGATCGAAGCCGAGATCATCCCGCTTGATGAGCTTGAAACCTACGGTTCGGATGACAGCCGATTGCCGATGTCGGGCATGGCCGCCTATACGCCGGGCATGGAAATCACCGGTGGCTCGCTGGGTCAGGGGCTGGGCATCGCCGTCGGGGCCTGCTTGGGTCTCAAGCGCAAGGACTCGACATCGTTCGTCTACAACCTGCTGTCGGACGGCGAGCTGAACGAAGGCTCGACCTGGGAAGCCGTGATGTCGGCCTCGCACTGGAAGCTCGACAACCTGATCGCCATCGTCGACGTCAACAACCAGCAAGCAGACGGCCATTCCAGCGAGATCCTGTCGTTCGAACCCATCGTTGATCGCTGGCAAGCGTTTGGCTGGTTCACCCAGCGCGTCGACGGCAACGACCTGAACGCACTGGTCAAAGCCTTCGATGCCGCCCGCCACCACCCTGGCACCCAACCTCGGGTGATCATCTGCGACACCACCATGGGCAAAGGTGTGCCCTTCCTCGAAAACCGCGAAAAGACCCATTTCATCCGCGTGGACGAACACGAATGGGATCTGGCACTGACCACGCTTGAAGAAGGAAAAAACCAATGAGCAACGCCGCCAACACACCGACTTCGACTGGCGAACCGATCAAGAAGCGCCTGACCACCTCGGCGATGATTGCCTCGATCGCATCAGAAGGTCAGGTCACCAGATCTGCACCTTTCGGACATGCATTGGCTGCACTGGCGGATCAGCGTCCGGACATCGTCGGCCTCTCCGCTGACCTGTCCAAGTACACCGACCTGCACATTTTCGCCAAGGCCCACCCGGATCGTTTCTATCAGATGGGCATGGCCGAACAACTGTTGATGAGCGCTGCCGCAGGCATGGCCCGCGAAGGCTTCGTGCCGTTCGTCACCACGTATGCGGTGTTCGCCTCGCGTCGCGCCTACGACTTCATCTGCATGGCGATTGCCGAGGAAAACCTCAACGTCAAAATCGTTTGCGGATTGCCCGGCCTCACCACCGGCTACGGCCCCAGCCACCAGGCCACCGATGACCTGGCGATCTTCCGGGCGATGCCCAACCTGATGATCGTCGACCCTTGTGACGCGCTGGAAATCGAACAGGCCGTGCCCGCCATTGCCGCGCATCAGGGCCCGGTCTACATGCGCCTGCTGCGCGGCAACGTGCCGCTGGTGCTGGATGAATACGGGTATCAATTCGAGATCGGCAAGGCCAAGACCCTGCGCACCGGTAACGATGTCCTGATCATCTCGACCGGTTTGATGACCATGCGCGCATTGGAGGCCGCCAAGGCGCTACAGACCGATGGCGTCGATGTCGCGGTGCTGCATGTGCCGACGATCAAACCGCTGGATGAACAGACCATTCTCGCCGAGGCCCGCAAGTCTGGCCGGCTGGTGGTTACCGCAGAAAACAGCTCGATTATTGGCGGGCTGGGTGAAGCGGTTGCCGGGGTACTGCTGCGCAACGGAGTGACGCCGACGTTCAGGCAGATCGCATTGCCCGACGCGTTCCTCGACGCCGGCGCACTGCCGACACTGCATGATCGCTACGGCATTTCCACCGACGCCGTCTGCGCGCAAATCAAGTCCTGGCTTTGACTGCTGCCTGATCGGGGCGCTTACGGATGAGCGCCCCGATCAGCTGGATTCTCTTGGCCGATCCGCCTGGCATCCCTTCGAACCGCCTGCGGCGGAACGCCAAACCCTCGCATGAATACTTCGCGCATGTGGCGACGGTCTCGAAACCCCGTTTCCTTCGCCACGCGGTCCAGGCTGTGACGACTTTGCTCGATCATCACGCGAGCGGCCTCCAGACGCAGGCTTTCCACGGCTTTGGCCGGTGACTGGCCCGTCTCGGCGGTAAATACCCGGGTGAATTGTCTGGGACTCAAGTGCACGACGTCGGCAAGTTCCTCCACGCTGAGCGGGCGGCTCAGGTGCGTACGCGCATACTCCAGCGCACTTTGAATACGGTCCGACTTTGGAGCAAGCGTGAGCAGTTCCGAATGCTGGGACTGCCCACCCGAGCGCCGTTGATGCATGACCAGTTTGTGCGCCACCGACCGGGCCATGTCGGTGCCCAGATCCTTTTCCACCATGCCCAGCGCCATGTCCAGCGCGGCTGTCATGCCTGCCGACGTCCAGACGGGACCGTCGACGATGAAGATCCGGTCTTCCTCGACCTCGATTCTTGGATGCAGCTCACGGAGCTTGTTCGCATAGGACCAGTGGGTGGTCGCCCTTCGATCGTCCAGAACCCCTGCCTGCGCCAGAACGAACGAGCCGGTGCACAGACCTGCTGTGCGTCGGGCTCCATCGACGAAGGCGCGCACGCTGGCCAGCACCTCTTCACCTGGCGGGTTCAAGGGGGTCAGCGTACCGGTAATCATCCACGTGTCGGCCAATCCCGGGGCGCCCAGAGGGAGCGTGTCGATGTACATGCCCAACGAAGAACGCACGGTTCCACCGCCGATCGAGAAGTTCTGGACCTTGTAGATCTCTTCCCCTGCAACGATGTTGGCGAACTCGAATACAGCCTGGGTTGCCAGGGACATCACCTGAAAACCCTCGGTAATCAGATAGCCGACGCGATGCATGACTGAACTCCTTTTTGAATGTCCTTAAACACTACCATATACGTCGTTTAAGACATCAGTCCCCTCCTTCATCATGGCTCCACACACAACCCACGGAGCTTGATCATGACGCAACAATACAAAGGCACTGCGCTCATCACCGGCGCGTCCACCGGAATCGGCTCGATTTACGCCGAACACCTTGCCCGCCGGGGTTACGACCTGGTGCTGGTGGCGCGCAACCGCGAACGTCTGAACGCACTGGCCAGTCGTCTGACCAGCGAAACCCGGCAGAACATCGAAGTGTTGCAGGCCGATCTTGGCCGCCCCGAGGACCTCGCCAAGGTAGAACGCAAGTTGCGTGAGGACGCCAGCATCACCTTGCTGGTCAACAATGCCGGCATCGGCACCCATACCGGCCTGCTGGAGAGTGATGTCGAGCGGATGGCCGAGATGATCACGCTGAACGTCACCGCCCTTACCCGCCTGACCTACGCCGCGATTCCAGGTTTTGTCGCCCGTGAACAAGGCGCCGTGATCAATATTTCCTCGATCGTCAGCCTGGCGCCGGAGCTGCTCAACGGCGTGTACGGCGGCAGTAAGGCCTACGTCACCGCGTTCACCCAGTCCCTGCACAAGGAACTCTCGGATAAAGGCATCCGGATCCAGGCCGTCCTGCCCGGCGCAACCGCAACGGACTTCTGGCAAATCGGTGGATTGCCTGTCGAACATCTGGATCCGGGCATCGTGATGTCGGCCCAGGACCTGGTCGCCGGCGCTCTGCAGGATTTCGACAACGGCGTGCTGATCTCCATCCCCTCGATGCACGACCTGCAAGGTTACGAGCGTTACGAAGCCAGCCGCCAGGCCTTGTTCTCCGAGCTCTCGAGCAACCGGCTCGCACCGCGCTACAACGCCAACTGATCGCTAAAGCCATCTGTCGTCAAGCTGCCAGCCCTCCCTGATGGAAGGCTGGCAGCTTTGTATTTTCCGCAAAATGCGGAAAGTCTTCCTGCGATCTGCTTCTGTCTGAAGAAGGTCTTCGTGCATAGCCTGTCACTGCCTTCTCGCGCTCACTGATTTATCGCGACTCGTGCTTGAAGGCTCCTCACATCACTGGCGCTCAAGGACTTGAACATGAACAGATTATTTAAAATCGCAGGCCTGGCCCTTGCGGTATCCGTAAGCGGCTTGGCCGTAGCGCAAAGTGATACGGGCAAAGGCGCCGCCATCGAACGTGTTTACGCGTTCAATGGGGCCATGCCGACAGGCGTGACGGTGACGAATACCTGAAGGTCAACTACGCGGACTATTTTCTTCACGATCACGAAATTCTGTAGGGTGCGGACGAAGTTTTTCAGCGTAATGGGAAAAATGATCATTGCCCAGCCGTCGCTCAGACGGCGGCGCTGTTAGCCATTAGTCTAATCAGCCCAGGCACCGGCGTAATCAATGCGCGAGCCATGCCTGTCATAAATCCCACTTTCCCTGACAGAAAAGCGACTTTCAACCGCATTTCAATATCGCTTGCAGCCTAACAGGCGCAAACCGTTCTCTGATCCGACGCTCCGCTGAGCAGCAAACTACACTTCATGCTGATTTAGTGATTTAACTAGGTAGTTACCTAACTATATAATGCTCGCCTCATTTCAACGGGACATTCAACGTGAAGCAGAGTCAACGCCTCTCGGGCATATCAACATTCATTCTGGTCGGGCTCGGCGTGATCATCGCCCTGCTCGGCCTGGCACTGGCTGCTGGCGGTGTGAAATTGGTCAGCCTGGGAGGCTCCTGGTACTTCCTGGTGGGTGGTCTGGTGATGGCCGTCTCCGGTCTGCTGATCGCGCGGCGCAAGCCTGCCGGTGCCTGGCTGTTCGCGGCGTTTCTGGTTGGGACCGCCATCTGGGCCGTGATCGATGCAGGGCTGGTGTTCTGGCCGGTGTTCTCGCGCCTGTTCATGTTCAGCGCGGTGGGTCTGGTGGTTGCGCTGGTCTATCCGCTGCTCAAGCGCGCCAATGGTGACGTTGCAGGTCGCGGTGCTTACGGCGTTGCGGCTGTTCTGGCGGTTGGACTGGCCGTGGCTGCCGGCAACATGTTCGTCGCGCACCCGACGGTCGCCCCTACCGGCACTGGCCCGGGCCTGACGCCGGTCGAGCCGGAGAAGGCGCAGAAGGACTGGGCCCACTACGGCAATACCGAAGGCGGCAGCCGCTTCGCCGCGCTGGACCAGATCAATCGCAGCAACGTCGACAAGTTGAAAGTCGCGTGGACCTACCATACCGGCGACATCGCCGAGAGCGACGGCAACGGTGCCGAAGACCAGCTGACTCCGCTGCAGATCGGCAACAAGGTGTTCATCTGCACCCCGCACAACAACCTGATTGCGCTGGATGCCGACACCGGTAAAGAACTCTGGAAAAACGCGATCAACGCTCAGTCCAAAGTCTGGCAGCGTTGCCGTGGCATGGCGTATTTCGACGCCAGCGCCGCCGTCGCCAAGCCGTCCAGCTCGCCAGTGAGCGAAACCCCGACCGCTCCGGTCGCCAACTGCACGCGTCGCTTGCTCACCAACACCATCGACGCCCGCCTGATCGCGGTCGATGCCGACACCGGCGAGTTCTGCCGGGGTTTCGGCAACAGCGGCCAGGTCGATCTGAAGGCCGGTCTGGGTGATGTCCCGGACAGCTACTATCAACTGTCCTCCGCGCCGCTGATGGCCGGCACCACTGTGGTGGTTGGCGGTCGTGTGGCCGACAACGTGCAAACCGACATGCCAGGCGGCGTGATCCGAGGTTTCGACGTCATGACCGGTGCCATGCGCTGGGCTTTCGACCCGGGCAATCCGCAGGATAAAAAGGCACCGGCCGATGGCAAAACTTATGTGCGCAGCACGCCGAACAGCTGGGCGCCGATGTCCTATGACCCGGCGACCAACACCGTATTCCTGCCGATGGGCAGTTCGTCCACCGACATCTATGGTGTCGAGCGCAGCAAACTGGATCACACCTACGGCGCTTCGATCCTCGCGTTGGACGCCAACAGTGGCGAAGAAAAGTGGGTATTCCAGACCGTGCACAACGACCTCTGGGACTTCGACCTGCCGATGCAGCCAAGCCTGATCGACTTCACCAAGGACGGCAAAACCGTACCGGCGGTGGTGATCGGCACCAAGGCCGGGCAGATTTACGTGCTCGACCGCGCCACTGGCAAACCGTTGACCGAAGTAAAAGAAGTGCCGGTCAAGGCCGCCAATATCCCCAACGAACCGTACTCGCCGACCCAGCCGAAATCGGTGGGCATGCCGCAGATCGGTGCCCAGCACCTGACCGAATCGGACATGTGGGGCGCCACGCCTTACGACCAACTGCTGTGCCGGATCGATTTCAAGTCGATGCGTTACGATGGCTTGTACACCGCGCCGGGCACTGACAAATCCCTGAGCTTCCCGGGTTCGCTGGGCGGCATGAACTGGGGCAGCATCTCCACTGACCCGGTGCACGGTTTCATCTTCGTCAACGACATGCGTCTGGGTCTGTGGATTCAGATGATCCCGTCGCAGAACAAGGCTCAGGCGTCTTCCGGTGGCGAAGCGCTGAACACCGGCATGGGTGCCGTGCCGCTCAAGGGCACGCCTTACGCCGTGAACAAAAACCGCTTCCTGTCGGTCGCCGGCATTCCGTGCCAGGCCCCGCCGTTCGGTACGTTGACCGCCATCGACATGAAAACCCAGAAAGTCGCCTGGCAAGTTCCGGTCGGCACCGTTGAAGACACAGGTCCCTTGGGCATCCGCATGCACCTGCCGATCAAGATCGGTCTGCCAACCCTCGGCGGCACGCTGTCGACCCAGGGCGGCCTGATCTTCATCGCCGGCACCCAGGACTTCTACCTGCGCGCCTTCAACAGCGCCAATGGTGAAGAAATCTGGAAAGCGCGTCTGCCGGTCGGCAGCCAGGGTGGCCCGATGACCTATGTGTCGCCGAAAACCGGCAAGCAATACGTGGTGATCACCGCCGGTGGCGCTCGTCAGTCGACCGACCGTGGCGACTACGTAATGGCTTACGCCCTGCCGTAAACCGTCGCGTTCGCCTTCGTTTCACTTGTGCGCGGCACCTTCGGGTGCCGCGTTGTTTCATGTCCTTCGCTCTGGATTTGCGCAATGTCATTGGCTGTTCGCTTTTCTCACGCCGGGGTTTTCACCGGCATGCTGTTCGGTCTCACCTGCGGCGCTGCCCTGCCCGCCCTTGCCGATACCGATTCGAACGTATTTACCCGCAGTACCCTGACCGGCGACTGGGGCGGCCTGCGCCACCAGTTCGATGAAGACGGCATCAAGTTCACCGGCGATTACACCGGCGAAACCGCCTACAACGCCGACGGCGGCCTGCATCGCTCGGCGCGTTACTCGCAAAACATCAAGCTCGGCGCACAGTTCGACCTGAGCAAACTGTACGGCGTGGACAACGCCGGCAAGGTTCAGCTGACCATCAACGATCGACGCGGCAACAGTGCCTCCGAAGACCTGGTCGGCAACCGTCTGCCGATCCAGGAAAACTACGGCGGCCTCTACACCCGCCTGACCGAGCTCAGCTACGAGCGCAGCCTGTTTACCCCGGCGCTGAACGTCAAACTCGGCTACATGGCCATGGGCAATGACCTCGGCGGCCTCGACAGCGGCATTCTCTGCAACTTCATGAACGCCGGTTTCTGCGGCCATCCGCTGAACATGTCCGGTGGCAGCGGCTGGACCAACTACCCCAACGCCCACCTCGGTGTGCGGGTGAAATACGACCTCTCCCCGGCCTGGCAACTGCGCGTAGCCGCGTTCAATGTCGACCCGGAAAGTAACGGCAACTCCAGCCGTGCCTGGCACCTGGGCCCGAAACACACCACCGGCACCGTGGTGCCGATCGAACTGGTCTACAAGCAGGCCGGCAAACTGCCCGGCGAGTACAAGGTCGGTTATTACTACGACAGCTCCGACGTCAAACGCATCGGCAGTGACAAGGAAGTGTCCGGGCGCGGCGGCCATTATGTCCTGATCGACCAGGCCGTCTGGGCTTCGGAGGTCTCTGAAGGTCGCAGCCTGCACGCCTTCGGCCAATACTCGGCGGCCAGCGAAGCGGCCTCGCCGTTCAGCAAGTGGTACGGCACCGGCCTCGTTCTGTACAAGCCTTTTGAGGGCCGTTCGCGTGACACGGTAGCGCTTGGCTACGGCCGCGCAGTGCCGAACCCGCGCAGCCGCGATGTGCTGCAAGACGCAGCGCTGGACAATGGCGCCGCGTTCCCCAACCTGGACAGCGCCGAACAATTGATCGAACTCGGCTACGGCTACCAAGCCACTCCATGGCTGACGCTGCGCCCAAATGTGCAATACATCATTGAGCCGGGCGCGTTCTCCGGCCAGGACATCGACAATGCGTTGGTGTTTGGATTGCAGGTGAAAGCCGCGCTCTGACACCATCCTTTGCCGACCACAAAAAAAGCACCCGAAGGTGCTTTTTTTGTGCGTGCCGTCAACGGAATCAACCCGCGAAGCTGGCCCGCGCTGCGTGCAGTTTCTTGTAGCTCTCGATCAGGCGCAGGTGCCGATCCAGCCCCTCCAGCTTCATGCTGGTCGGCGTCAGGCCGTAGAAGCGCACGCTGCCATTGACCGAGCCGATCGCCGCATCCATGCGCTCGTCGCCGAACATGCGGCGGAAGTTGGCTTCGTAGTCTTCCAGCTGCAGATCCTCGTCCAGCTCCATTTCCAGCACCACGTTGACCGCTTGATAGAACAAACCGCGCTCGACGGTGTTGTCGTTGTACTGCAGGAAGGCTTCGACCAGATCCTTGGCCTGCTCGTATTTCTGCAAGGCGAGGTAGATCAGCAGGCGCAGTTCGAGAATGGTCAACTTGCCCCATGGGGTGTTGTCGTCGAACTCGATGCCGATCAGGGTGGTGATGTCGGTGTAATCGTCCAGCTCGCTGTGTTCCAGGCCTTTGACCAGGTTGCGCAGGCCGACTTTGCTCAGGTTGTGCAGGTTGAGGATGTCGGCCCGGAATTGCAGCGCTTTGTTGGTGTTGTCCCAGATCAGGTCTTCTACCGGATAGATCTCCGAATAATCCGGCACCAGAATGCGGCACGCCTTGGCGCCGATGTGCTCGTAGACCGCCATGTAGACTTCCTTGCCCATGTCTTCAAGGATGCCGAACAGCGTTGCGGCCTCTTCGGCGTTGGAATTTTCGCCATTGCCGGAGAAGTCCCACTCGACGAATTCGAAGTCGGCCTTGGCGCTGAAGAAGCGCCACGACACCACGCCGCTGGAATCGATGAAGTGCTCCACGAAGTTGTTCGGCTCAGTCACGGCCTGGCCCGAGAAGGTCGGCTGCGGCAGATCGTTGAGGCCTTCAAAGCTGCGGCCCTGCAGCAATTCGGTGAGGCTGCGTTCCAGCGCCACTTCGAAGCTCGGGTGCGCGCCGAACGAGGCGAACACGCCGCCGGTGCGCGGATTCATCAGCGTCACGCACATCACCGGGAATTCACCGCCCAGCGACGCGTCCTTGACCAGCACCGGGAAGCCCTGCTCTTCCAGCGCTTGGATACCGGCGAGAATGCTGGGGTATTTCGCCAGCACCTCTTGCGGCACATCCGGCAGGGCCATTTCGCCCTCGAGGATTTCGCGCTTGACTGCCCGTTCGAAGATTTCCGACAGGCACTGCACCTGCGCTTCGGCCAGGGTGTTGCCGGCGCTCATGCCGTTGCTGAGAAACAGGTTTTCGATCAGGTTCGACGGGAAATACACCACCTCACCGTCGGACTGACGCACGAACGGCAGCGAGCAGATGCCGCGCTGGGTGTTGCCGGAGTTGGTGTCGAACAGGTGCGAGCCACGCAGTTCGCCGTCACGGTTGTAGATGCCGAGGCAATAGTCGTCGAGGATTTCCGCAGGCAACTCATCCTTGGCGCCGGGCTTGAACCAGCGCTCGTCCGGGTAATGCACGAACTCGGCATTGGCGATCTCTTCGCCCCAGAACTGGTCGTTGTAGAAGAAGTTGCAGTTCAGCCGCTCGATGAACTCGCCCAGCGCCGAGGCCAGCGCGCTCTCTTTGGTCGCACCCTTGCCGTTGGTGAAGCACATCGGCGACTGCGCATCGCGGATGTGCAGCGACCAGACGTTGGGCACGATGTTGCGCCACGAAGCGATTTCGATCTTCATGCCCAGGTCGGCCAGAATCCCCGACATATTGGCGATGGTCTGTTCCAGCGGCAGGTCCTTGCCGGCAATGCAGGTGCCCGCGCCGGACGTGGAAGCCGGCATCAGCAGGGCCTGGGCATCGGCGTCGAGGTTCTCGACTTCCTCGATCACGAACTCCGGCCCGGCCTGCACCACCTTCTTCACCGTGCAACGGTCGATCGAGCGCAGGATGCCCTGGCGATCCTTTTCGGAAATGTCCGCCGGCAGCTCGACCTGGATCTTGAAGATCTGGTTGTAGCGGTTTTCCGGATCGACAATGTTGTTCTGCGACAGACGAATGTTTTCGGTCGGGATGTTGCGGGTGCTGCAGTACAACTTTACGAAGTAAGCCGCGCACAAGGCCGACGACGCCAGGAAATAGTCGAACGGACCCGGTGCAGAGCCATCGCCCTTGTAACGGATCGGTTGGTCGGCCACCACCGTGAAGTCATCGAACTTGGCTTCGAGTCGGAGGTTGTCGAGAAAGTTGACCTTGATTTCCATGCGGGTTACCAGAATAGCGGGCTAAACAAATTGGCCGCCATTATCCGGCTTTTGAGCGTGAAGTCTTGTGCTTTGCGCAATCAATCCTGAGCCGGCCGACGGAACATGACGCTTGTTCACACATTCAACTCAGCACATGCGCTCAATCGCCGGCAGCCGATCCGCGTGAGCATGGCGTCACCTTCCGCCAATCCTGGTTGCTGACAAATGATGGTTTTATCCAAGCCGCGCCTCGCGCTCGCCTTAATGATTGGCGGGCTCGCCGATACCGCGTGCGCCAGCGGATTTCTCGACGACGCCAAGACCGAAGTGCTCAGTCGCAACTTCTACCTGAGCAACGATTACCGCTCACCCTCACCCGCCGGTAAGAATTACAAACAGGAATGGGCTCAAGGGTTTATCGGCACTTTCGCATCCGGTTTCACGGACGGAACCGTCGGGGTTGGTCTCGATGCCCACGCCTTTTATGGGCTGAAGCTCGATGGTGGCAAGGGCCATTCCGGTACGGGGCTGTTGCCGGTGGACAGCGACGGTCGTAGCGAAAGCGACTATTCCAGCGCCGGCGCTGCATTGAAGCTCAAGGCCTCGAACACCACCCTCGCCTTCGGTGAAATGACCGTGGAAACGCCGGTGTTCGACACCTCGGACAAGCGCCTGCAACCGGAGTACGCCACGGGTTTTCTGCTCGACAGCCGCGAGATCGAAAACGCGCGCGTCGTGGCCGGGCGCTTCACGGCGTTCAAGAACCAGGACAGTTCCTCCGGCAGAGGCGATTTCCAGGGTTATGGCGCCAGCACCCGAGGCGAAAGCATCAGTTTTGTCGGCACCGACCTGTTCAGCGACAGCCCGGTGGGCGGCGCGCTGTATGCGTCGGATCTGAGCGACACTTGGCGCCAGTACTACGCCAACCTGCATTTCAAACAGTCCGGTCTATTGCTCGACGCCAACGTCTACCACACCCGCGATACCGGACAGGCACTGGCCGGCGACATCGACAACACCGCGTTCAGCCTCTCGGGCAAATACACCTTCGGCGCCCACGCGGTGATGCTCGGCTGGCAACGCATCAATGGCGACACGCCCTTCGACTTCGTCGGTGGCGACTCGATCTACCTGGCCAACTCGATCAAATACGCCGACTTCAACGGTGCTCACGAGCGCTCCTGGCAAGCGCGTTACGACCTGGATCTCGGCGCCTTCGGCATTCCCGGGCTGAATTTCATGACCCGTTACGTTTCCGGCAGCCACATCGACGGCACCCACGCGCCCAAGGGCGGCGCCTATAACTCGTTCGACGCGGACTCCGGTGAATTTCAGCCTCAGCAAGGGGACGGCGGCAAACACTGGGAACGCGACATCGACCTGCGCTACATCGTCCAGTCCGGCGCGGCCAAGGATCTGTCGCTGCAGCTGTCTCAAGTTTCGCATCGGGCCAACAGCGCTCAGGCAGGCGATGACATCGACCGGATCTACGTGGTGATCCAGTACCCGTTGGGCTTTTGAGGGAAATTGGCGGAAGGCAGCCGGAGTCGAACCTGCCCGGGAACGGATGCCGTCCCCAACCGGGTTTGAAGCCCGGCCGCGCCACCGGGCGCGATTGCCTTCCTTGAAATCAGTCGGCGCCGGGGTTGGCCAGCGCACTGTCGGTGCGGATTTGCCGGCCTTCGCCGACGCGCCGGGTCAGGCCCAGCCGATCGAAGTATTCAAGGATCTGAATACTGCGCTTGCGTCCCAAGCCTAGCGCATCGCGGAAGGCCGTGACTTCGATCTGCGGATTTTCTTCGGCCAGGCGCAGCAGCACCGCCACCATTTGCCGCAGCGTGATGTCGCTGACAAACAGGTCGCGCACCACTTGGTGCATTACGCCAAGACGCGCCAGTTTGCGCAGCAGCAAACGCACGATCGCATCTTCCTGACCGACGACTTTCGCCACGTCACGTACCCACGGTGGATCGAAACCGGCCTGCTCGAACAATGGCTGCAGCGCCTGCCACAGGGTTTCGTCGTCGGTGCTCAGGCGCACTTGATGGTCGGGCAAATGCAGCCACGGGCCGCTGGCGGCCAGTGAACCGGCGCCGAGCAGTTCTTCCAGCAGGCTGATAAAGGTCGCGCGTTCGAGGCTCAAACCGCTGAAACGCCGCAGACGGTCACGATCCGGGCCCATCTGATCGGGCTCCAGCTCATGAAAGCGCGCCAGTTGCTCCAGCAGGGTGAACTTGAGCATGCCCCAGCGCTGCGCATTGAACAGCACCGGCCCCTGACGGGTTTCGATCAGGCGGACGTTGTCCGGCAGCGTCCAGCCGTCACGCGGACGATTGAACTGGCGCTCCAGGCGTTGCGGGTCGAGGCCGCTTGCGCTGTATTCCAGCAACGTCGGCAAAGCCTGTTCCAGCTCGGAGCTGATCGCCAGCACTCGCAGTTGCGCCAGCCGTTCCGGACTGCGCCGTTGGCGGGCCGGGGCGAAGGGGTCAAGGACGCGCCCGCCGCCGAGCGTTCGCTGGGCGCTGGCGTCACGCAGGATCAGCGGATCACCGTGGACGCCGTGCACCGGAGCGTTCGTCAGCAGTTGCGCAAACATGCGCTCGCCGGGCGCCAGGCTTGAACCTTCCAGCAAGGCGACCCGCGCGATCACGTCCTGCGTGCCGAGGTGCAGGTGCACCGGCTGGAAATGCTGGAAAATCCGCTCGCCCGGCAACAACCGGAATTCGATATCCAGCCGCTGGGTCGGTGCGTGCAGCCATTCGGCGAGCAACCATTGGCCGCGATGGATCTGCCCGAGTTCCAGACGATCCGCGCTGATGTTCAGGGCCACGCGCTGGCCGGCGAAGGCTTGTTCGGCGATCTGATTCTGCGCGTGCAGGCCCCTGACCCGCACGGTTTTGCCCGCCGGCCCGAGACTCAGCTTGTCACCCACGGCGACCGAGCCCGAAAGCGCCGTTCCCGTCACCACGATCCCGGCGCCGGCGACACTGAACGCCCGGTCGATGGCCAGGCGAAATCCGCCTTCGCGACTGCGCTCCTCGCCTTCTATCTGCAGCAACGCTTCGCGCAGCGCATCGACGCCCTCACCCGTCAAGCTGGAAACCGTCAGCAACGGTGCTTCGGTATAGGGCCCGGGTGCCAGCAGGCTTACAACTTGCCTGCGAACCTCTTCCACCCTGCCCGCCTCGACCCGATCACACTTGGTGATCGCCACCAGCGCCCGTGGAATGCCCAGCAGTTCGACGATCGCCAGATGCTCGCGGGTCTGCGGCATCACGCCGTCATCCGCCGCCACCACCAGCAACACCAGATCGATGCCCTGCGCGCCGGCGAGCATGTTGTGGGTGAATTTCTCGTGCCCCGGCACGTCGATGAAGCCGGTCAGCCCGGCGCCGGGCGCCAGTTCGGCGTACCGATAACCGAGGTCGATGGTCATCCCGCGCTCACGTTCCTGCGGGCGGCGGTCGCCGGTTTGCCCGGTCAGCGCTTGCAGCAGTGACGTCTTGCCGTGGTCGATGTGCCCTGCCGTGCCGACGATCATGTTTGCAACTGCCCGAGTTGCGCCAGCCACGCCGGTTCATCGTCGAGTTGCCGCAGGTCCAGCCACAGCGCGTCGTCATCGATGCGCCCGAGCACCGGGATCGGCAAGGCGCGCAACGCGGTTTCCAGATTCAGCAGGCAACGTCCGCGCAGGCGTTTCGATACCTGTGGGCGCAGGCACAACGCTGCGCTCGGCAGGCGCGCCACCGGTTGGCTGCCGCTGCCGATCATGCCCAGCGCCGGCTGCGCCGTGACGATCCAGCCCTCGCCCAACAGTTCGGACAAGGTCGGTCGCAGGCGTTCGGCCTGGGCCAGAATCTCGGCTTGCGGTCGGGTCAACAGGCGCAGGCTCGGCAAACGCTCGGCCAGACGATCCGGGTCGCGATAGAGCCCGAGCACCGCTTCGAGTGCGGCCAGCGTCAGTTTGTCGACCCGCAACGCGCGTTTCAGCGGGTTCTTCTTGATCTTCGCGATCAAGTCCTTGCGCCCGACGATCACCCCCGCCTGAGGCCCACCAAGTAGTTTGTCGCCGCTGAAGGTGACGATGTCGGCGCCATCGAGCAGCGCCTGACGCACCGTCGGTTCCGCCGGCAAACCCCAGCGGGTCAGGTCCAGCAGACTGCCGCTGCCCAGGTCTTCCAGCAGCGGCAGGTCATGCCGATGGGCCAACGCCGCCAGTTCGGAGGTCGGCACCCGGGCGGTGAAGCCTTCGATGCTGTAGTTGCTCGCGTGCACGCGCATGATCAGGCCGCTGCGTGGGCTGATTGCCGCCTCGTAGTCGCGTGCATGGGTGCGATTGGTGGTGCCGACCTCGTGCAGGCGCATGCCGGCGCGGCTCATGATGTCGGGAATGCGAAACGCGCCGCCGATCTCGATCAGTTCGCCCCGGGAAATGATGCCTTCCTTGCGCGCGCCGAGGCTATTGAGGGTCAGCAGCACGGCGGCGGCATTGTTGTTGACCACGGTCACGGCTTCGGCGCCGGTCAGCTCGCGGATCAGGCCTTCGATCAGATCATCGCGGTCACCGCGCTTGCCGCTGGCCAGATCAAATTCCAGATTCAAGGGATAGCGCGCCGCCAGTTGCACGGCGTCAATGGCTTCTTCGGGCAGCAAGGCGCGGCCGAGGTTGGTGTGCAGTACCGTGCCAGTCAGGTTGAACACCCGGCGCACCTGGCTGCGCTGCTTCAGCGCCAGACGCTCGGCAACCCTTCCGGCCAGCGCTTCAGGGCTGATTTCAATGACGGTCAGTTGCCCCGCCACCACCGCTTCGCGCAAGTCATCCAGTAACTGGCGAAACCCCGTCAACAGCGCCTCACGCCCGTAACGCTCGGCCAATGGCTGGCACGCCGAGTGGCGCAACAGGCTGTCAATCGACGGTAACCGCAGGGCAACACTCACGGACATCAGGCACTCCCGAAATCGAAATACGCCTGATGATGTTAGACCACCCTGCTTCTAGCGCAGCGCGGCTCGCTGAACCGGTACATAGGTTTGACTCAAGTCCGTGGCCCAGCCATCGAGTACGGCTTTCACGTTATCGGGCGTCATGACCTGTTTGTCGTTCTCAAGCGGCACGCCCTTGCCCTTGCGCACCACTTCGGCCACGACCTCGCCGGTGGAACCGTCCTCGAAGGACACTTCCGTGGCGATCTCACTGTCCCGGTCACGAATGCCGGTGGCGCTGCTCACCCCGGCCGCAACCAGCGTCACCGGCAGCCATTCATAAAAACGCAGACCCTGAGTACTGGCGGCGACCTGGGTGATGGCCGGTTTGACGATCAGCGTGTTCGGGCCGGGTTTCGACACCAGCGGCAGCACCTTGCCCAGCTCCAGCCTGAGGGCTGCGTCGTAATAATGCGTCACGCCCGACAAGGTGCTTTGTGGAATGCGCGACGAAGGCTGGGGCCGTGGATAGAACTGGCTCGGCGCCAGGTAAACCTGGGTGTAACGGCCCCTCGCCAATGCCGGGCTGACCCAGCTCAGGATCGTCTGCCCCGAAGCGGTCTGCCCTTCCTTGAGCACGCTGTAATCCCGCAGAAATCCGGCCTGCGGCTCGGTCGGTAGCTTCTTGCTGCTGCACGCCGACAGGCTGAGGGTGGCGGCAAACAACACGGCCAGTGAGCGATGGCTAGTCATCAATGGTGTTTCCTTGTTCAAGCGTGGACGTGGTTGTGCGGGGTGTTGTCGGAGCATTCGATGCGCAACTGGCCGTGGGTCATGATCCATTGGATGAATTCGGCGGTAGGAATCGTGTGCAGGTATTCGACCCAATGGGCCTCGGTCGGGCTGAACCGTTCGAAATAGCGGCGCAGGATCAACTGACTCTGATCGTTGGCCAGCCCCAGGCACGTCTCCTGGAACAGGATCGGCGTGTCCGGGCCCGGTGCGGTGGTGCGCTGGGTCAGGATCAACGGGCGCACGGCGCCATGGTCCCGGGTGATGTAGCCGCTGTTCATGTCCTTCATGTTGAGCCCCCTTGGTTGGAAGGCCTGCAGAGTGCCTGCGGATGTTTGCCCGACGATGTCCGGCTGATGTCCGCGCTGAAGGAATGTTGCAGGATTGAAATATATGACCGGCGCATCGAAATGGTTTTAGATGCGCTTCTTTTGGGTTCATGGATTGCGCAAACGTGAGCAGATTGCTGATCGTCGATGACGACGGGGAAATTCTGTCCTTGCTGAAGAAGTTCTTCGTTCAGCACGGCTATCAGGTCGATGTCGCCGCCCATGGCGAGGCCATGTGGGCGGCCATTGCGCAGGCGCGGCCGGACACCATCATCCTCGACCTGATGCTGCCCGGCGAGGGCGGCCTGAGCCTGTGCCAGAAGGTCCGGACGCAGATGGGCATTCCGATCATCATGCTCACGGCGATGGCCGAGCTGAGCGACCGCATTGTCGGCCTCGAACTGGGCGCCGACGATTACCTGACCAAACCCTTCGCCCCGCAGGAACTGCTGGCCCGGGTGCGCGCCCTGCAACGTCGGGTCGGTGAGAACACGCCGTCCGGCACCGAGCCTTCACGGCCGGTCATGGCCTTCGCCGGTTGGCATCTGGACATCACCTGCCGCGAACTGCGCTCGCCGGAAGGCGTGATGATTCCGATGTCCGCTGGCGAATTCGACCTGTTGCTGGTGTTGCTCGAACACCCGCAACGCATCCTGACCCGCGAACAACTGATCGACCTGACCCACGGCCAGGGCCACGACGCCTATGACCGCAGCATCGACGTGCAGATCAGCCGGCTGCGGCGCAAGATCGAACCGGACAGCAAACGCCCGGACCTGATCCGCACCGTGCGCAACGGTGGTTACATGTTCACCGCCAAGGTCAGCCGCTCATGATCGGCCGGATGCTGCGGCGCGATACCCTCAGCCGGCGGATTGCCCTGACAATCGTCGCGGCGATGCTCGCTTCGCTGCTGCTCAACGCGCTGTTCGTTCAGGTCGCGGGGATCTGGGCCCGGCCGCCGATCGAGCGCACCGGGCTGCTGGAACAGATTGCCGCTACTACCCGAGTGATCGAGGCTGCGCCGGCAAACCTGCGCCCGCAACTGGCCAGTGCCGCCAGCAGCCCGATACTTGAGGTGTTGTGGAAACCCCGTCGGGTCGACTTCGGTCTGCCGGGGGACGGCGAACAGGTCGAGGCCGGAAAAGTGCCGGCGCTGCGGCAATTGCTCGGCGATGACCGACAGATCGATGTGTTCAACCCCGATGACTGGCCCGCCGGCAGCCCTCGCGCGCATTACATGGCGCTGGTGCGGCTGGCGGATGACAGCTGGCTGTCGTTCACGCCGCCGGAGCGCAGTTGGGGCTTGAGCCTGAACGTGCGGATTGCCGTGATCGTTGCCTTGGGGCTGGTCGCCACCCTGTTGGTCGCCTGGCTCGCCACGCGGCAACTGGCCCAGCCGTTGCAGCGCTTTGCCCATGCGGCGCGGCGTTTTGGCGGGGATCTGAAAGCGCCGCCGATTCATCTCGAAGGCCCGCACGAAATCCGTCAGGCCATCGTCGCGTTCAATACGATGCAGGCGCAGATCCAGCATTTCATCGGCGAGCGCACCCACATGCTCGCCGCGATCTCCCACGATTTGCGCGCCCCGCTGACCCGGATGCGCCTGCGCAGCGAGTTCATGGAAGACCTCGACCATCAGGGCAAACTGATCCGCGACATCGAGGAAATGCAATCGATGATCAACGCCGCCCTGGCGTTCTTCCGGGAAGACACCCACCTGGAACAATCCACCACGTTCGATCTGTCGGAGTTGCTGCAAACCATCGTCGATGACTACCGCGATCAGCACATCGACATCGACTTCAGCGGTCCGGCGCATGTGGTGTATGACGGCCGGCCGCTGGGCATCAAACGGGTCATCGTCAATCTGCTGGATAACGCGGTGAAATACGGACAGCGACCCAGTGTGGCGCTGAGCAGCGATGACACATCGATCCGCATCGAGGTCATTGACGAAGGACCGGGAATTCCTGAGGACGCGCTGGAGCGGGTGTTCGATCCGTTCTTCCGACTCGAGACCTCGCGCAACCGTGACACCGGTGGCGTAGGGCTCGGTCTCTCGGCGGCACGAGGAATCATTCGTGAACAGGGTGGCGAACTCAGTTTGCGTAACCGCCGCAGCGGCGGCTTACGCGCACGGGTTGAGTTGCCGCACCGCTGAGGCCTATTCGTCGCCGGGTGCCAGCAACAGATTCGGCGCCAGGCGCTGATAGCCGTCCTGAGCCAGGCGCATGTCGAGCAGCAGACTGCCCAGATCCGCCGACAGCGCCTCGCCCTCCCCGTCGTTCTCCAGATACAGCAACTTCAAATAGCTGTTGCAGCCCGGACAGACTTCGGCGCGCAACGGCGCCTGATTGGCGGCGTGACGGTCATCCTCAAGGCTCAGGTATTCCAAGCCTTTGCTCTGTTCGCAATACACGCACTTGACCCGCACCACATGCCATTCGCAGGCGCACAGCGAACACACCAGATAACGCAGGCCGTTGTGTTTGCCACGATGGCGGATCACCCCGGCCATGGCCGGCGAGCCGCAGGCCGGGCACTGACTGAGGCTATCGCCGGGCGTCAGTTGCAGGTTTGGTGCGCTGAGCAGCCAGTGACTCCACGCCGCTTGCAGCGCCGCCCCGAGAAACGGCACCAGCGCCGCCGGCACCAGCGAATACTGGCCGCTGACCAGCGCCACGGCCCAGGCGCGCCACTGGCCTGGGCTGGCGATGCGCAGCGTGGTCACGGCCTCGACCACCGCCGGTTGCTCGGGGACGACATAACGCTGGAGCAAAGCCCCGAGATACAGCTGCCAGGTGTCCTCGCGAATCAGGGTGTCGGCGGCGAACGGCGGCATGCCGTGTTGCCGGCAGACTTCCAGCCGCTGTTCATCAAGCGGCGCGGTCGAGGGCGGATCATCGAGGATTTGCTGTTGGACACGGCACAAACCGGCGATCAAATGCAGGTAATCGGCCAGCGGATGCCCTTCGGCCAGACGCTCGAGACGCTGGGCCCGCAACAGGAACAGGTTGTGCGGCGGCAGGTGCAGAAACGGCGGCGAACTGGCCGCCGCTTCGATTTCTCCGGGTTCAAGGATGGTTGGCAAACGTCAGCCCTTTTTCGTGACCGGTCGCTCTGGCGGATCTTTGCTCTCCACCTCGCGATACCAGAGTGCATGGTGTTTCCTGGCCCAGGCGCGGCTGACCCAGCCGTGCATCATTGCGTCCACCGAGCCCTTGATCCAGATCCCGGCGTAGATGTGCACGATGATGCTCAGGATCAGCACAAACCCCGCCAGAGCGTGCAGCAGCATCGCCCAGCGGATCGTGGTGATGCCGAAGTAATGACTGAAATACGCGCGCCAGATCACCAGCCCCGTGAACAGCAATCCGAGCATGCACAGCAGTAAAGTCCAGAACAGCAGCTTTTGCCCGGCGTTGTATTTGCCCACCGCCGGCACGGTTTCCTCGTCGTTGACCAGCACCCGGTCGATGCGCCGCAGCCATTTCCAGTCGTTGTCGATGAAGAAGTTGGAACGCCAGAAGCGAAACACCAGACCGAGGAAGAACACGAACATCAGCACGCCCATGAACGGGTGCAGGATTCGCGTCCACGGCCCGCCGCCGAACAGATGGGTCAGCCAGAACATCGACGGATGAAACAGCGCCAGCCCCGATAGCCCGGCCATGAAGAACAGGATCGCCACCAGCCAGTGATTGGTGCGTTGGTTGGCGGTGTAGCGCAGGATCGTCTTGTTGCTCATGGCCGGTCCTCCCCGCGTGGGTCGAAGGTGTGCACCGCCGGATCGACAACGTGCACCGAGGTGTCGGGCGGTTCGGGATGTTCATCTTCCTCGACCCGGTTCGGGCCGATCCGCACGTAATGGAAGAACCCGGCCAGCACCGCCGCGCCCATGGCCAGCAGGCCCAGCGGTTTGCTGATGCCTTTCCACAAGCCCACCAGCGGGCTGATCTCGGGGTTGTCCGGCAGGCCGGCGTAGATTTTCGGGGTGTCGGCGTGGTGCAGCACGTACATGACGTGGGTGCCGCCGACACCTGCCGGGTCATACAGGCCGGCGTTGTCGAAGCCTCGGCTTTTCAGGTCGACGATGCGTTCGGCGGCGTGGGTCTTCATGTCGTCCTTGGTGCCGAACACGATGGCGCCGGTCGGGCAGGTTTTTACGCAGGCCGGTTCCAGCCCTACCGCCACCCGGTCCGAACACAGGGTGCATTTGTAGGCCTTGTGATCCTTTTGCGAAATGCGCGGGATGTTGAACGGGCAGCCGGTGATGCAGTAACCACAACCGATGCAGTGATCCTGATCGAAATCGACGATGCCGTTGGCGTGCTTGATGATCGCGCCGGGGCTGGGGCACGCCGCCAGGCATCCGGGCTCGGCGCAGTGCATGCAGCCGTCCTTGCGGATCAGCCATTCGAGGTTGCCGGCGTCGGTTTCGTGCTCGGTGAAGCGCATCAGCGTCCATGAATCGGCGCTCAAGTCCTGCGGGTTGTCGTAGGTGCCGTGGTTGTGGCCCACCTCGTCGCGCAGTTCGTTCCATTCCGAGCACGCGACCTGACAGGCCTTGCAGCCGATGCACTTGGTGGTGTCGATCAGCTTGGCCACCTGTTCCTGGCCGCGTATCGAAGGCGCCGGCGTGGTGGTGGCCGAGCGGGCAATGATGTCTTGGCTGGCCATCTAAAGATTCTCCATCAGAGCTTCTCCACGTTGACCAGGAATGACTTGGATTCCGGGGTCTGTGTATTGCCATCGCCGAGAAACGGCACGAGGGTGTTGGTCAGGTAACCGTGGCGAGTCAGGCCGGTGAAACCCCAGTGCAGCGGAATGCCGATCTGGTGCACCACCTGGTTGTTGACCTGCAACGGCCGGATCCTTTTGGTCACCACCGCCACCGCTTCAATGAACCCGCGCTTGCTGCTGACCCGCACCCGGTCGCCGGCAGCGATGCCCTTCTCCTTGGCCAGCACTTCACCGATTTCCACGAACTGCTCGGGCTGGGCAATCGCGTTCAACTTGCAGTGCTTGCTCCAGAAGTGGAAATGCTCGGTCAGCCGGTAACTGGTCGCTGCATACGGGTAATCCTTGGCCACGCCGAGGCTGCCCCACACCGAATCGAAGATCCTGGCCGCCGGGTTGCTGGTGGCTTTCTTGTTTTCCGGGTGCAGCGGGTTGATGCCGATCGGCGTTTCGAACGGCTCGTAGTGCTCGGGGAATGGCCCTTCGTTCATCTTGTCGACGGCGAAGAACCGCGCCACGCCTTCGGGGTTCATGATGAACGGGTTCATCCCGGCTTCCGGCGGCACGTCGGCCTTGTAGTCCGGCACGTCGGTGCCGCCCCAGGCCTTGCCGTTCCACCAGACCAGGCGCTTTTTCGGATCCCAGGGTTTGCCGGTGACGTCCGCCGAAGCGCGGTTATAGAGAATCCGCCGGTTGGCCGGCCAGGCCCACGCCCAGCCTTGATGCTGATGCATGCCGTAAGGGTCGTTGTTGTCGCGGCGGGCCATCTGGTTGCCGGCTTCGGTCCAGCTGCCGCAGAAGATCCAGCAGCCGGACGCAGTGCTGCCGTCATCCTTGAGCTGGGCGAACCCGGCCAGTTGCGAATTGCCCTTGATCGCCGCACCCGTGGCGTCGGTGAAATCAGTGGTGGCGTAGCCGTTGACCTCTTTGGCGATTTCTTCCGGCGAGGGTTCTTCGGCAATCTTGTACGGCCACGACAGCTTCAACAGCGGATCGGCGAATTTGCCGCCCTGGGCCTGATAACGCTCACGCAGGCGCAGGAACAGCGCGCTCATGATCTGCACGTCAGTGCGCGCCTCGCCGGGGCCATCGGCACCTTTCCAATGCCATTGCAGCCAGCGGCTGCTGTTGACAAGCGAACCGTCCTCTTCGGCAAAACAGGTGGTCGGCAGGCGAATGACTTCGGTCTGGATATCGGCGCTCTTCACATCATTGAACGGCCCGACGTTTTCCCAAAACTGCGAGGTTTCGGTGGCCAGCGGGTCCATCACCACCAGCCATTTCAGTTTGGCCAGCGCCGCCATCACCCGGTTCTTGTCCGGCAGAGCGGCAATCGGGTTGAAGCCCTGACACATATAGCCATTGACCTTGCCCTGCCCCATCAGATCGAACACCTTGAGGATGTCGTAGTTGGGGATGTCGAGTTTCGGCAGGTAGTTGTAGGCCCACTGGTTTTCGGCGGTGGCATTGGCGCCGTACCAGGCTTTCATCAGGCTGACGTGGAACTTGCTGTAGTTCTGCCAGTAGGACAATTGCCCCGGCCGCAACGGTACTTGTGTGCGTTTATGGATGTAGGCCGCGTAATCCTGCTCGGCATCGGTCGGCAAGGTCAGATAACCCGGCAGCGCGTTGGACAGCAGACCGAGGTCGGTCAGGCCCTGAATGTTCGAGTGCCCGCGCAAGGCGTTGACCCCGCCACCGGGCATGCCGACGTTACCGAGCAACAGTTGCACCATCGCCGCGCTGCGGATGATCTGCGAGCCGATCGAGTGCTGGGTCCAGCCCAACGCGTAAAGAATGGTCATGGTCTTGCCCGGTGCCGAGCAGGTGGCGATTTCCTCCCAGATTTTCTTCATGGCATCGACTGGCATGCCGCAGATCTGGCTCGCCAGGTCGATGTTGTAGCGGCTGTAATGCTGCTTCATCAGTTGATAGACGCAGCGCGGGTCCTGCAGGGTCGGGTCGACTTTGACGAAGCCGTCATCCCCCAGCTCGTAACCCCAGGTGGATTTGTCGGTATAGCTGCGTTTGGCCGCGTCGTAACCGGTGAAGAGCCCGTCCTCGAAGCCGAAACCGGCTCTGACGATGAACGACACGTCGGTGTAGTTGCGCACGTATTCGTGCTGGATCTTGTCCTCGGTCAGCAGGTAATTGATCAGCCCGCCCATGAACGCGATGTCGCTGCCGGTGCGAATCGGCGCGTAGTAATCGGCCACGGACGCGGTCCGGGTAAACCTCGGATCGACCACAATCAGCCGCGCGGCGTTGTGCGCCTTGGCTTCGGTCACCCATTTGAAGCCGCAAGGGTGGGCTTCTGCTGCGTTGCCACCCATCACCAGGATCAGATTCGCGTTGGCGATATCGGTCCAGGTGTTGGTCATGGCTCCACGGCCGTACGTCGGGGCAAGACTTGCCACCGTCGGGCCGTGTCAGACACGCGCCTGGTTATCGAACCCCAGCATGCCGAGACTGCGAATCACCTTGTGGGTGATGTAGCCCGCTTCGTTGGACGCCGCCGACGCCGCGAGGAATCCGGTGGTCAGCCAGCGATTCACCGTTTGGCCCTGGGCGTTCTGCTCGACGAAATTGGCGTCGCGGTCGGCCTTCATCAGGTCGGCGACGCGGTCGAGGGCTTCGTCCCAGGTGATCCGGGTCCATTCGCTGCTGCCGGGCTTGCGCACCTGCGGGTACTGCAAGCGGCCGGGGCTGTGAATGAAGTCCAGCAGGCCGGCGCCTTTCGGGCACAGCGTGCCGCGATTGACCGGGTGGTCGGCGTCGCCCTCGATATGGATGATGTTTTGCGCAACGTTCTTCGCCGCGTCGCCCTGGCTGTACATGATCAAGCCGCAACCGACCGAGCAATACGGGCAGGTGTTGCGGGTTTCATGGGTGTGGGCAAGCTTGAAGTGGCGCACCTGCTCGGCGAAGGCCTGCGTCGGGGCCATGCCCAACGCGCCCAGGCTAGAGCCTGCAAGGCCGATACCGGCGACCTTGAAGAACTGACGACGGCTGAGATCCATCGTGCACTCCTGATCAGGTGGAACCCGGTACTTGAGCCGGGTTTGTTCTGGACAATCACGGTGGCGGCACACAGGTACCGACTTTTTCACTGTAGACAATGCCCCCGCCGCCTGTGTGAAAACCGACCGTCGGGCAAATATATGAATATTTGTGGGAGCTGGCTTGCCAGCTCCCACAGGTAATGTGGCTCCCGCAGTACTTGGGGTTTATCATCGCCGGCACGACCCATCTCCGCCTTCAGAGACCGCGCATGACTTTCGATTTTGATCAGGTATTCGACCGCCACGACACCGGCAGCACCAAGTGGAGCCGCTATCCGGCCGACGTGTTGCCGATGTGGGTCGCTGACATGGATTTCGCCGCGCCGCCGGTGGTCATCGAGGCGCTGCAACAACGCCTGTTGCACCCGTTGGTCGGCTACAGCGTGGCTCAGGACAACCTGCGCGAGGCCATCGTCGCCGACCTCTGGAACAAGTTCGCCTGGCGGGTTCAACCCCAGGAGCTGATCTTCCTGCCGGGCGTGGAATCGGGTTTCAACATGGCGCTCAAGGCGCTGGTGCAACCGCAGCAGAACGTCGTGGTGCAAACCCCGAACTACCCGCCGCTGCGCCACGCGCCGGGCCATTGGTGCCTGAACAAGGTCGAGCTGGAATTCAACGCCCAGGCCGACGGTAGCTACGCCACCCCGCTGGACGCCTTGCGTGAATCCCTGCACGGCGGCGGTGCCCTGCTCCTGAGCAACCCGCACAACCCGATCGGCAAGGTCTTCGGCCGCGAAGAACTGCAAGCGGTGGCGGACATCTGCGTGGCGCAGGACGCCTGGATCATCTCCGACGAGATCCATGCCGAGCTGTGCTACGACGGCCGCGTCCACATTCCGACTGCGTCCCTGAGCCCGGAAATATCCCGCCGCACCATCACCCTGATGTCGGCAAGCAAGGCCTACAACATCGCCGGCCTCAAGACTTCGTTCATGATCATCCAGGACGCGGCCCTGCGCGAACGAGTCAACCACGCCCGTTGCGGCATGGTCGACAGCGTCAATCCGCTGGGCATGGAAGCAACGCGCGTGGCCTACAGCGAGGCCGGCCCGTGGCTTGAAGCGCTGAAACAATACCTGCAAGCCAACCGTGACTGGCTGGTGGACGCCGTGCGCAACCGCTTGCCCGGCGTGACCCTCAATGTGCCGCAAGGCACGTACCTGGCCTGGCTCGACTGTTCGGCGCTGGACCTGGACGACCCGCAAAAATTCTTCCTGGACCACGCCCGCGTCGGCCTCAGCCCGGGCCTGGATTTTGGCGATCAAAGCCAACAGTTCGTGCGCCTGAACTTCGGCTGCCCGCGTTCGATGCTGGAAGAAGGCATCGCGCGGATGGAGCGCGCCCTCAAGTCCCGCTAATCAAGTCAGGGCAAACCCGAGCGTCAATCAGATCGAACTCAGCGCAAACGGGCCGGGTCAACCGGCCTACTTGCCATGAGACCCGGAGATTGACGATGACCGACTATCCAAAACCCCCGTTCCCGAAACAGGCGCAACCGGTTCCCGGCTCCCAGCGCAAGATGGAGCCGTATCCTGATTGCGGCGAACAGAGCTACACCGGCTCCGGCCGGTTGGCCGGCAAGATCGCCTTAATCACCGGTGCCGACAGTGGCATCGGCCGTGCGGTGGCCATTGCCTTCGCCCGCGAAGGTGCCGACGTAGCCGTCGCCTATTTAAATGAACACGAAGACGCCAAGGAAACCGCGCGCTGGGTCGAACAGGCCGGCCGCCAGTGCCTGTTGCTGCCCGGTGACATTGCGCAGAAATCCCAGTGCCAGGCGTTGGTGGATCAAACCGTCGAGCGCTTCGGCCGCATCGACGTGCTGGTCAACAACGCGGCTTTCCAGATGACCCACGAAACCTTCGAGGAGATTCCTGACGACGAATGGGTGATGACCTTCGACGTCAACATCACCGCGATCTTCCGCCTGTGTCAGGCCGCCATCAAACACATGGGACCTGGCTCCTCCATCATCAACACCAGTTCGATCAACTCGGACATGCCAAAACCCTCCCTGCTCGCCTACGCCACCACCAAAGGCGCGATCGCCAATTTCACCGGAGGCCTGGCGCAGATGCTCGGTCCGCGGGAAATCCGCGTGAATTGCGTGGCGCCGGGGCCGATCTGGACGCCGCTGATTGTCTCGACCATGCCCGATGAGGAAGTGCAACATTTTGGCGAGCAAACGCCACTCGGGCGTCCCGGACAGCCAGTGGAAGTCGCGCCGATCTACGTGCTGCTGGCGTCTGACGAAGCCAGCTACATCACCGGCCAGCGCTACGGCGTGACAGGCGGCAAACCGATGCTCTGAGCCGCTTGCCAGAAAAAGTGAACCGCTGGACAAGGCGACCTCTCCATACCTTCATGGCCCATTCGGGTTGCGAGAGATCAGGAGGTCGTCATGTCCGCACCTATCGTCAAGCTCTTTACCCAGCCTAACTTCGCCTGGACCGATATCCGCCGCGAAGAAGAGGCGCATCCGCGTCATTACCTGGCCCATTTGCTGCTGCTGGCCCTTGTGCCGGCGGTGTGCCTGTTCATTGGCACCACCTATGTCGGCTGGAGCCTGGCAGTCGGTGAAACCGTGAGACTCAGCAGTGCCAGCGCACTGCAACTGAGTATTTTGCTGTACCTGACCATCGTGATTGGCGTGGTGATCATCGGCGGATTCATTCGCTGGATGTCGCGCACTTTCGATGCGCGGCCGACGCTCAATCAGTGCATCGGTTTCGCGGCGTACACCGTCACCCCGTTTTTCATCGCCGGTATCGCCGGCCTGTACCCGAGCCGCTGGCTGGCGGTGCTGGTGCTCGGCGCAGCGTCGATCTATTCGACATTCCTGTTGTTCGTCGGCCTGCCGACTTTCATGCACGAGCGCAAGGAACAGGGTTTGCTGTATTCGGCCAGTGTGTGGGGTGTCGCGCTGCTGGTGCTGGTGACGTTTTTGGTGTCGATGATTCTGCTGTGGTTCAACGTGCTGACGCCGGAATACCTGCGCACGACTGCAGGTTAGGCCGGTCATGTCGGGGCGGCATCGAACTGACCTTACGGGCCGCGCGTCATGAGCTTCATCATCTGGGTGGCGGTGCTCGGTGCCGTGCTGCTGACCCTGGCGCTGACGTCGTCGTACCTGCGCTGGATGCCGGTCACCACCTCCGCTGTCTGTTTGCTGCTGGGTGTCGGCATCGGGCCGGCCGGGCTCGACCTGCTGAAACTGCCGTTGAATGAAGCCTCTTTGTGGATGGAGCACCTGACCGAAGTCGCGGTGCTGTTTTCCCTGTTCGTCTGCGGTTTGAAGTTGCGTTTGCCGTTGCGCGACAAACGCTGGCGGATTGCATTCGGCCTGGCGGGCCCGGTGATGGTGCTGACGATCATTGGCGTCTGCCTGTTGCTGCATTTTGGCCTGGATCTCGATTGGGGGCCTTCGCTACTGATCGGGGCGATTCTGGCGCCGACCGACCCGGTGCTTGCGGCGCTGGTGCAGGTCAACGATGCGCGGGATGTCGACAGCGTGCGGTTCGGCCTGTCCGGCGAGGCCGGGCTCAATGACGGAATCGCCTTTCCGTTCGTGATCCTCGGGCTGTTGCTGCTGCACGGTGAAGGGTTTGCCGCCGAGTGGCCCGCCTGGGTTATGCGCAGCGTGCTCTGGGCGGTTCCAGCCGGTTTGCTTTGCGGGTACTGGATGGGCCGTGGCATCGGTCGACTGACCCTCTCGCTACGTATCCGCAACGATGACAGCACTCTGAGCCCGAATGACTATCTGGCCCTGGCGTTGATTGCGCTGGCGTATGTGGTGGCTGAATCCATCGGCGGCTATGGCTTTCTGTCGGTATTCGCCGCCGGCCTCGGCTTGCGTCAGGAGGAAGTCAAATCCACCGGCGCCCACCAACCGCCCGCCGAGCACATGGTGCAACCGGTGGTCGGTCATCAGAACGTCGAGCCGCAGCAGGCGGTGCACGGCAACACCGAGCGGCTGGAAGACAGTCAGGTCGCCGCCGGGATCATGATGGGCGACATGCTCGCGTTCGGCGGTCTGGTGGAACGGGCGATGGAGGTGTTTCTGGTTACCCTGCTGGGTGTGGTGCTGGTCAGCCACTGGGACTGGCGGGCACTGCTGGTTGGCGGCGTGCTGTTTTGTGTCATTCGCCCCGTCTGCGTGGGGTTGATGCCGTGGGGGGCGTTGCTGGCAGGACGCCAACGGTTATTGATCGGTTGGTTCGGCATCCGCGGCATCGGCAGTCTGTTCTACCTCTTCTACGCGCTGAACCATGGGCTGGGAGACAACATGGCCACATTGTGTACCGACCTGACCCTGTCGGTCGTGGCCCTGAGCATTCTGCTGCACGGCGTCAGCACCCAGCCGATCCTCGCGCGCTATGCGCGGCATAAAACACACAAACCCTGAACTCACTTCATCGACCGGGCAATGATCTCCACCAGATTCAGCTGATTGAACGGTTTCGACAGTCGCGGCAACCCCGCTGCAAATCCTTCGAGGCGTTCGGCATAGCCGGTGGCGAGGATGATCGGCAGATCCGGCTTGAGCAGGCGTACGGCGTGAGCCAGTTGCGCGCCGCTCATTTTCGGCATGGCCATATCGGTGATCATCAGATCGATCACCTCGCCCCGTTCGAACAGCTCCAGGGCCCGGGCGCCGGAGGTGGCACTGACCACCCGGTGACCAAGGTCTTCCAGCAGCAGAACCGTGCTGGTGAGTACCAGACTGTCATCATCGACCACCAGCACGCTAAGGCGCGGCACGGTATCGGTGGACGCATTCGAGCCAATCGATTTGGCCGCGGCGCCTTCGATGGCGACCGGCAACCACAGTTCAGCGGTGGTGCCCTGCCCCTTGGTGCTTTTCAGAATGAAGCGGCCACCCAATTGCTCGATGAATCCATGGACCATCGACAACCCCAGACCAGTGCCTTTGCCCAGCCCCTTGGTGGTAAAAAAAGGATCGGTCGCCGACGCCAGCGTGTCAGCGTCCATGCCTTCACCGGTATCGCTCACTCGCAGACAAACATAACGCCCGGCCGCCAGCGTTGAATCGTTCTGTTCGATGACCACTTCGGCTTCGGCACTGAGGGTGACGCTGCCGCCCTCGGGCATGGCATCGCGAGCATTGGTCGCCAGGTTGAGCACCGCCAGCTCCAGCTGATTACTGTCGGCCAGCACCGCTTGCAGGTCTTCGGGGAACTGCGTTTCGATGCGGATCCCCGGCCCCAGTGAACTGCGCAACAGCCCGGTAATGCCCTGTACCAGTTGCGGAATCTCGACAGGTTCGGTCTTGAGTTCCTGACGCCGGGCGAAGGCCAGCATGCGCTGGGTCAGCGACACGCCGCGCAATGCGCCCTGGGTGGCGTTCTCCAGCAGACGGCTGACTTTCGGGTCATCGCCGACCCGTTTGCGCACGATTTCCAGGTTGCCGAGGATCACCGTCAGCAAATTGTTGAAGTCGTGGGCAATGCCGCCGCTGAGTTGGCCGATGGCCTGCATCTTTTGCGCCTGGAACAGCGCCTCGCGGGTTTTCTCCAGGGCCTGTCGTGCCTGGGTGGCTTCGGTGACGTCGCGGGTGATCTTGGCAAAACCGAGCAAAGTGCCGGTGTCGCCGCGAATCGCATCGACCACCACATGCGCCAGAAACCGCGTGCCGTCCTTGCGCTGGCGCCAGCTCTTGCTTTCGAACCGGCCCTCGCGCACCGCCGTCTCCAGGGCACGCTGGGGTTCTCCGGCTTCCCGGTCTTGCGGGGTGTAGAACATCGAGAAGTGCCGGCCGATGACCTCCTCCGGCTTGTAGCCCTTGATCCGCTGCGCACCGGGGTTCCAGTTGGTCACCCGACCTTCAGGGCTGAGCATGTAGATCGCGTAGTCGGTGACGCCCTGCACCAGCAGACGAAACTGCTGTTCGCTCTGTTTGAGGGTTTCTTCGGCCATCTTGCGGTCGGTCAGATCGCGGGTGATCTTGGCAAAGCCGAGCAATTGCCCGCTCGGACTGAAAATCGGGTCGATCACCACATGGCACCAGAAATGCGTGCCGTCCTTGCGTACCCGCCAGCCTTCACCCTCGAACCGGCCTTCGCGAATCGCCGTGTCCAGCGCCCGCTGCGGCAAACCGTTGGCGCGATCTTCGTCGGTGTAGAACCTTGAAAAGTGCTCGCCAAGGATCTCGGCTTCTTCGTAACCCTTGAAGCGCTTGGCGCCGGAGTTCCAGCTGGTAATGATCCCCTCGGGGTCGATCATGTAGATCGCATAATCGACCACCGCATCGATCAGCAAACGAAAGCGCATGTCTTCGATTGCAGCGCACTTCTTGTTCTCGCTCATCAGGCTTGGCTCAAAGCAAATTCTCAATGACAGGAGTATGCGTCAAACCGGTGGAATGGACAGCTGCAAAAGCATACCGGGCAGGGCAAGGGACAGCAGCTCATCGCTGGACATATCTGACGATCCTGGCGTAAAGCGCATTGAAGAGGAAATCCGGTACCTGCGTCGCGTATTGCGTTGCTTTGGACAAGGCCAGATGGCTCTCCCTGACCATTTCATTACGCTCGCTTTCGCCATTGACCGATTTGCTGAAAATACGCTGATAGGCCTCGTAGCTGTAAGGCGTGAATGTCGAGGACATGGAGAGCCTGTTCTGGCTGTCCAGGCTGTATGTGCTGTGCGCGCGCAGGACCCGATCCTGCAAGGCCCCCAGGCCGCGTTCGTACAGAAAAATCTGCGATCCGCTGACTTTTTTGGCGGCCGCCTCCAGCGTGTACAGCACCGCATGAGCGTTACCAAGGCTGGTTTTCAGCACCGACGGTTTGACGAAACGCTCGAGTTCGCCCTTTTCGAGGCTTTTGAGCCCGCGTCGAACCCCGGAAATAAAGGCAAAGGGGTAGTTGCAGGCGACCACGTGCACTTCCAGCTGATAGCCGGCATTGGCGGCGTACTCAGGCAAGGCGGCAAATTCGATGGTGTCGAATGCGCACTCCAGAATGATGTTGAGTTTGTCTTTGAAGGCTCTTTCGAAAATCTTCTGGCACAGATCGCGGACGAACGTCTCTGTGTGTTCGTAGGCATGCAATACGCCGATTTTGATCATTTCCTCATATTGCGGATGCTTTTCCCGATACTGGGGAAGGTAAAGGCGAACATGGTTTTGATAGCGACCGGAAGGCAGCAGGCTTTTTTCCAGAAGGTAGGTTTTGCCCGAACTTTGCACGCCGGCAGTGACCAGCATCCGGGGTGTGGTCTCGGCCGTTACTGCGGAAAACAGCGTCGGGCTGAGGGTATCGAAAGCGGCAGTGACCTGCTCCGGCGTGTAGGTGTAGTGATAGGCAGTGGTGACAGACATGCAGTGATTTCCTTATCTCGTCTTGAGGGATACCGGTGACCGGCCCTTTGACTAAAGACCGGTTTTCTGACCTCATCAAAGACAAGATATTTACAACGTATGTCACTGTTTTATAGATGATTATTCCTACAGCCTGCGGTGAAAATCGCCCTGTTCAAAGTCCCGAAAACGTACGTCAACCCGACAGGTTTCCTGCGCATTCACTCCCTTCCAGCGACCACCAGCGCGGCAGCAACTGCCGAATCCGGCCCTCGGCAAAGCGATCATCGATCAGCATCACCACGCCGCGATCCTGCTGGGTGCGGATCACCCGTCCGGCGGCCTGTACCACTTTCTGCACGCCGGGGAACAGATAGGTGTAGTCGTAGCCGGCGCCGAAGATCGCGGCCATACGGCGTTTCATCTGTTCATTGACCGGGTTGAGCTGAGCCAGCCCGAGGGTGGCGATGAACGCGCCGATCAGCCGCGCGCCGGGCAGATCGATGCCTTCGCCGAACGCGCCGCCGAGCACGGCGAAGCCGATACCCTGACTGTCGGCGGTGAATTGATCGAGAAACGCCTGACGCGCCCCTTCGTCCATGCCTCGGGATTGCTGCCACCGGGTGATGTGTGGGTGCCGCTCGGCCAGCAACTGCGCGACCTGTTGCAGGTAATCGAAACTGCTGAAGAACGCCAGGTAGTTGCCCGGACGTTCACTGAACTGGCGGGCGATCAGCTCGACAATCGGTTCCAGCGACGCTTGCCGGTGCGTGAAACGGGTGGAAATCCGGCTGACGATCTGCACCTGCAATTGCTCGGCGCTGAACGGCGACTCGACGTCGATCCAGACCGTGTTGGCCGGCGTGCCGAGCAAATCCGCGTAATAGTGGCGCGGGCTGAGGGTGGCGGAAAACAGCACGCTGCTGCGCGCCGCCGTCAGGCGCGGGCCGATGAACGCCGCCGGCACCACGTTGCGCAGGCACAGTTGCGATAACGGGCGTTTGCGTTCGAGGTCACGTTTGCTGATGTCGAACAGGTAATGCGCGTCGAACAGTTCTGCCACCCGACCGAATTGCAGCATCTCGAAGTAGAAATTCTGCAATCCGCTGTCGAGTCCTTGCGGGTGATCGTTGAGGTAGTCGCCGATGCTCGCCGTGCAGGAAGAGAGAGCCTGCAGCAGTTTTTCCGGCGCCTTGTCGTAGGCCTGATACGGCGACAACTGGTCATTGTGCAGGGCGTTCCATTCGCGATTGACCCGTTGCAACGATTTTTTCAAGGCCTCGGGCGCGGTTTTGCGCACGCTGCCCAGTGTTGCCTGATCGAGCGTCGCGCTGTACATCTGCCGCCCGCGCTCGACCAGGTTGTGCGACTCGTCCACCAGCACCGCAACGTTCCATTGATTGAACTGGGCCAGACCGAACAGCAGCGCGCTGAAATCGAAGTAATAGTTGTAGTCCGCCACCACCACGTCGGCCCAACGGGCCATTTCCTGGCTCAGGTAATACGGACATACCGCATGTTGCAAGGCGACCTCACGCAGCGCGGCCTGATTCAGCAGGCGCAATTGGCTGGCGGCTTCGCGGGCAGCGGGCAAACGGTCGTAAAAGCCCTGGGCCAACGGGCAGGATTCACCGTGGCAAGCCTTGTCCGGGTGTTCGCAGGCCTTGTCCCGGGCGACCATTTCCAGCACTCGCAGGGGCAAGGTTTCGCTGTGATCGAACAGCACCTGCGCCGCATCCAGCGCCAGTTTGCGTCCGGGCGTCTTGGCGGTAAGAAAGTAGACCTTGTCCAGTTGCTGCGGCGCCATGGCCTTGAGCATCGGAAACAGGGTGCCTAGGGTCTTGCCGATCCCGGTCGGGGCCTGCGCCATCAGGCAGCGACCGGTGCTGACGGCCTTGAACACCGATTCGGCGAGGTGACGCTGACCGGGGCGAAACGCGGCATGGGGAAACCCCAATTGCTGCGCCGCCCGGTTGCGCGCTTCGCGGTGAATCATTTCCTGTTCGGCCCACGCCAGGAACAAACCGCACTGTTGTTCGAAGAACTGCCGCAGCGCATCGGCGCTGAACGCTTCGACCAGACAGGTTTCCTTTTCCGTGACGATGTCGAAATACACCAGCGCCAGATTGATCTGCTCCAGCTGCAAGCGACAGCACATCAACCAGCCGTAGATTTTCGCCTGGGCCCAATGCAGCGCGCGGTGGTTGGCCGGCTGTTTGCTCAGGTCACCGCGATAGGTTTTGACTTCTTCCAGGCAGTTCTGCGTCGGGTCGTAGCCGTCTGCCCTGCCCTTGACCTTCAATGGCCCGAATGCGCCCTCCAGCGCCACTTCGCTTTGGTAGGCGTCGTTGCGCCGGGACGCCACGGTGCGATGCCCGGCGATGCCCTCCAGCGCGGTCGGTGACGGGGTGAAGCGCAGGTCGAGGTCACCGGTTTTCGCGGTGAATTCGCACAGCGCCCGCACCGCAATGCTGTAGCTCAAGCGTCCTGCTCCGCCCATTGCACGTAACACACGGCGACCGGCATCCGGTGCGTGTTGCAGAACTCCAGCCAGCGTAGCTGGTTGTCCTGCAAACGATCGCCGGGGCCTTTGACTTCGATCATCCGGTAGGTCTTGTGCTGCGGCCAGAACTGGATCAGGTCGGGCATGCCGGCGCGATTGGCCTTGATGTCCAGCAGCAGACGGCTGAACCAGTGCTTGAGGTGTTCGGCCGGCAGACAGGCCAAGGCCTGCTCCAGCAGTTCTTCATTGAGCGCGCCCCAGAACACGAACGGCGACTGCACGCCCCATTTGGCGGTGAACCGCGCGCGGATGGTGTCGGCATAACGGCCATCGTCAAGTTCGGCCAGACAGGTCCGAAACAGCTCGGCGCGGCGGGGCTGGAAGTCTTCATTGAGCAGATCCACCGGCCCGCGCTGGAACGGGTGAAAGAACGCGCCCGGCAATGGCGCGAAGATCGCCGGCCAGCACAGCAGGCCGAACAGTGAGTTGATCAGGCTGTTTTCCACGTAATGCACCGGCCCCGTTTCTTCGTGCAGGTGCGCCTGAACGTGATATTCCACCGACAATGCCGGATCGAGACGCGGCAGGTGCAGATCCAGTCGTTCCACCATGCCCGGCGCCGTGCGTTTGATCGGCGGCCCGCCGAGCTTGCGCCGCAAACGCGGCAATATCCGTTGCAAGCCCTGCTGTTCGGTGGCGGTTTCCGGCGCCTGTTCGGCAATGACCGCCAGTTCCAGGGCCAGCGCGTATTCGGCGCTGCGTTCCAGCACGCGGATCATCCGCAACCGCGCGCCGGGATAGGCGCAGTCGCGATAGATCTTCAGCGCCAGGGCAAACTCGCCCAGGCGCTCGCAGTATTGGCCGATCTGGAACAACAGCTTGCCGCGCCGACGTTGCAGCCACGGGTTGTCAAAATGCAGCGCCGCGACCTGCTCGACGATCGGCTCCAGCGGCTCGCCAGCTTCGAAATACAGCTGGCAATCGTGCAGAAACAGGCATGCATCGACGTCGGCACGGCTGCGCAAGCCCCGGGAATCGGCGCTGAATTCGACTTTTTCGTAGGTGAAGATGCCAAGGTCGGCGAGTACGAACTCCGACCAGTCCTGATAGAGGTTGCCGAAGAACATCAGGCGAAAACGATCACACAGGTCCATCAGCGTCAGGCTGAACAGCCGGTCCGCCAGCGCCGGGCACCATTGCCGGAAACTGCGGGGCTCGGGGAATTGTTCGTGCAGCTGCGGCAGCCAGTCGACTTTCTTGCCTTTGGGCTGGTCGATGGCCGGGCCGAAGGCTTGCAGAATCTCGGCCTTGAGCAACACCTCGAATAGATCCGCCATCGACAACGGCGCCTGTTCATCGAGCCAGCCGTGATCCAGCAGCGGTTGCGCCGCCTCGGTGATGTCGCCGATTTCCGGATAATTCAGCTTGCCGGCGCGAAAATGCACGCCCTTGCGCATCACCATCCGCACCAGCAATCCCTGGGATCCGCGCGGCAGTGCCGTGAAGTCGCGAATGAAAGCGTGTTCCGCTTCGCTCATCACATCGGCATAACGAAGCTCAAGCCAATCAAGCACCTGGCGGAAGTTGTTGAGGTAATAGAACGGGTCGTCGAGGGGATTGGCAGTCACGGTAATTTCGGGGCCATGGCAAGCGAGTACTGGTTATGCGTACAGATACCAGCCTGCCCCGGCGGGCGCAAACGGAAAAAGATCAGTGGCACATTCATTACGGTTTTTTTCAGGTGGCCATCGAACTTTTCCGGGCGTAATGGCACCAACCGCGTTAGAGGCCGACAATGGTCGAAATGAACAGGAATGCTTGCTTATGAAAATCAAGACTCTCGGAATTCCGTTGGCTGTTGCAGCCTTGCTGACCCTGGCCGGTTGCTCGACCCCGACAGTGGTGACCTTGCAGAACGGCACCCAGTACCTGACCGAAGACATGCCCGATACCAAAACCGAGGATGGCTTCTACGAGTTCAAGGATATTTCCGGCGCCAAAGTCCGCGTACGTGCCGACGAAGTGGCCACGGTGCGCAAGGAAGACTGACGGATAAAACATCAAAAAAGGCTGCGTTCCTGTTGGAGCGCAGCCTTTTTTGCATTTGTCAGCGGGGTAATGCCATGCCCGGCAGGGAGCCGTCGCAACTGAAGGGGCGTTCGCCGCGGCGAACCAGTTCTTCCTGCAAGCGCTGGCAGCGCTGACGCTCCTGTTGCGCCATGCGGTCGATGCTCAGGTTGCCGGTCATTTCCGGCTCATGGTCTTCGCCGATGCGAACGGTCACGAACGGTTGTTCGGGCTGGATATGAAAGCGGCTTTTTTTTTCGACGGGTTTGGCGTCTTCGCTTTTGGCCGGCTCTGGCAGTTGATCGGGTGTCACGCCATAGCGGCTCAGAATCGAGCTGTGAGGCAGATCGGCCCAGGCATTGGCCGACAGCAGCACAAGCCCCGCAACACCGATATACCCCTTGAAACCTTTCACGTGTGAATCTCCTGTACTCGTTGGCGACCTTTAGATGACGAACGTTGCCGTCATGGCTTTAGGCCGCATTTCCTGTTGGTGCAGGGATTGGAGTCGGGGAATGGCTGGCGAGTCACTTTTGCTATGGGGAGGGAATACGCTCCCTCCCCACCTTGTCGTCAGGCGATCACGATCCCGTCGGCACTCAGGCTGTTCAACGCTACCCCGACCAGCGTCACCGAATCAGCACCGAATTTCAGCACCGTATCCTGCCCCACCGCCGTGGCATGGGCGCGGAAGTCGTCGCCCGGCAACACGCCCTGCACGCCGAGGAACACCAGTTTGTCGTTGGCGGTGTAACCCACCACGCGATCCTGGCCGAATGCGCCGTTGAACAGGAAGGTATCCGCCCCGCCACCCGACTCCATCAGATCATTACCGGCACCGCCGACGAACACATCGTTGCCCGCCCCGCCGATCAGATGGTCGTTGCCGTCCAGCCCGAACAACCAGTCACCGCTGGCCTTGGCCTTGAGGGTGTCGGCGCCGCTGGTGCCTTTCACGCTCGACTCGTATTGAGTGACGTTGTTGCCGACCTTCAAACCGGTCGCTGTGACGCTGTGGGTCACGTCGTCCTTGAACAGGCCCCAGAGAAAGCCCGGCTCCTTGGTGACGATGCTGCCGATGTCGCGGGTGATGCTGATCCCGCCGTTGGCATCGCGGATGTACAGGTTGCCGGCGCCGTCGTTGGCGAAGTCGAACTTGTTCACCGACTGTTGCAAATCGAGGGTGTTGTTACCGGCACCGCCGAGGATGACGTTGTAGCCCCCGCCATCGCGGAAGGTGTCGTTGCCGGCGCGCCCCTCCAGATAATCGTTGCCGCTGCCGCCCTGGATCAGGTCGTTGCCGTCGCTGCCGATGATGAAGGTGCTGCCCTTGTGGGTTTCGGCGTTGCGGTTCAGGTCCTGCACCCAGGTGTTGGCCCGCGCCGGATCCGACAGGTTGGCGACGATGATCGTCGAGTCCTTGCTGGTCAGGTCGTAGAACTTCGACTCGATCACCCGGTTCATGCCGTCGCCATAAGCGGTCGGCAGGTGCGAGATCCAGGTCGGAATGTTGACGATCGAGAACGGCAGCACGTTCCACGCCGCCGAGGCGTAATGGTCGTTGAAACTGACGATGTTGTCGGTCGCCGACTCCTTGGGTGCGTCATGCACGCCAAGCGAGGCACCGGTGAAAGTCGAGCCGTCGAGGGCGCGGAACACCGGGTCGTTTTCATAGCCGACGTTGAGCACCTTGTCGGTGCTGCTCTGGGTTGGCGAGGCGTAGGCGATGTAATTCGAGTCCTGGAAGAACCCGCCCCATTTGCTGGTGCTCAAGTCCGCCATGCTGTTGACCGCCAGCCCGCCGAGGCTGTGGCCGCTGACCAGCACGTCCTTGCCGCTCAGGCCGTTGGCCTTGGCAAAGGCCACCACAGCGTTCATCAGGTTGCCGAAGGCTTCGCCGACGTAGTTCCTGGCGTAATCCTTGGGGCCGAACGCGGCGAGCAAGTCGTTGATCACGTCACCGATGGAATCGCCGATCAGGATTTCCCGCGGGCCGCTGGTGCCACGAAAGGCGATGCCGATCTCCGTGAGACGGCCCTGAGCGTCGTATTTGCCGAGGATTTCCACCTGAGCGCTGGTGTAGCCGGCCTTTTCGCCGAAGAAGGTGCCGCGCGCGTCGGTCTTGCCCTCGTAACCCAGTTGCGAGGCGGTGATCGGGGTCCAGCCGGCTTTTTTCACCGCGTCGAGTGCGGCTTTTTCCGAATCGGGATTCCACGGAATACCGGGGATCACCCCCTGGGAATCCGTGCCGCCGATCAGCGCGGTCACCAGCGTGGCCGGCAAGCCGAGGCCGAAGCCGTTGTGCTGATAACCGACGGCAAAGCCGTTATCGAGGTTGTGATAGGAATACAGCGTAATGGCCATGGCATCGCTGAACAGCGCCTTGGATTCCGCCGTACCGAAGTTCTTGTAGTCATACACACCCATTGCTGTTGCCTCTCTTTTTGTTGGAATTGTTCAGAGATAGCTCACAACCAGAACGCCCCTCCCGAGGCGCCCCGGAGCATTTCAGTACAACTTTCGTTTGTCAGGCGAAGACGAAACTCGAATCCGACAGGTTAGCCACACCGACCCCGATCAGCGTCACGGCAAAGTCGCCAATCTTCAGCACGGTATCGCTTCCGGACTGCGACGCGTGTTGCTTGTAGTCGTAGCCCTGCCCTGCGCCTTCGACGCCCATGAACACCAGTTTGTCGCTGTCCTGGTAGCCATTGATCGCGTCGAAGCCGAAGGCGCCGCTGAACAGGAAGGTGTTGTTGCCACCCACCGCGCTCATCACGTCGTTGCCGGCACCGCCGACGAAGGTCACGTGGGCCTTGTCGCTTTGCAGGTGATCGTTGCCGCCCAGGCCGAACAGCCAGTCGCCGTCGGCGGTGGCTTTGAGGGTGTCGCCCATGGCGCCGCCGCTGAGCGAGTGGTTGTACTGGGTCAGTTCGGTACCGTTGGCCAGGCCTTTGGCGGTGACGGTCCAGGTGATTTCCTTGCTGCCCCACCACGAACCCGACTCTTTGCTCACTAGCGCGCCGATGTCGCGGGTCATGCTGATGCCGCCGTAGGCGTCACGCACGTACAGCGTGCCGTCGCCGTCGTTGGCGAAGCTGAAGTTCTGCAACGGCTTTTGCAGCTCGAAGGTATTGTGGCCCTGGCCACCGAGCAGGATGTTGAAACCGCCGTCATCACGGAAACGGTCATCGCCGCCCAGGCCTTCGAGGAAGTCGTTGCCCGCCCCGCCCTTGAGCCAGTCACCGCTGTCGGTGCCGATGATGAACGTGCTGCCGGTGTGCGGCTCGCCGCTGCGGCCCAGATCCTCGACCCAGGTCTTGCCCCGCGACGCTTGCTCAAGGTTGGAGACGATGATCGTCGAGTCCTTGTGCGTCAGGCCGTAGAACTTCGACGCGATCACCCGATTCAGGCCGTCGGCATACCCCAGCGAGCTGTGGGCCGACCAGTTCAGCGGGTTGGCGATGCTGAACGGCACCAGATTCTGCGCGGTGGACGCGTAGTTGTCGTTGAAGTTGACGATGTTGTCAGTGGTCGAATCGTGCGGTTTGTCGTGCTTGCCCATCGACGCGGTACTGAACGTGGTGCCGTCGAGCACGCGGAACACCGGGTCGTTTTCGTAGCCGATGTTCAGCACATTGGTGCCGGTGCTGCTCTGGGTCGGCGAGGCGAACGAAATGTAGTTGGCGTCCTTGAAAAAACCGCCCCAGTTGCTCGCGCTCAACTCCGCCACGCTGTTGACCCCGAGACCGCCGAGGCTGTGGCCGCTGATCAATACGTCCTTGGACGCAATGCCATGGGCGACGGCGAAAGCCGCCACCGATTTGAGCAGGTTATCGAAGGCGTTTTTCGCGTACTGGGTGGCGTAGTCCGACGGGCCAATGGCAGCCAGCAGGTTGTTTTTCATGTCGCCGAAGGTGTCGCTGTAACCCAGCCCGCCGGTGCCGCGGAAGGCCACGCCGATGCCGATCAGCTTGCCCGCGGCGTCGTACTTGCCGAGCACTTCGGCTTCGGCGCTGGTGAAGCCGTCCTTCTCGCCGAAGAACGTGCCCTGTGCTCCGACCTTGCCCTGATAGCCCAGCGCCGTGGCGCCGATCGGCTTCCAGCCTGTACCGGGCAAGGCCTGCCCGGTCGGCGTGTAGGCATACAGCGTCAGGGCGATGGCATCGCTGTACAGCGCTTTGCCGTCGGCATTTTTGTAATCGAACAGTCCCATGTTGTGCTCTCTCTTCCTTTAAAAAACGGCAGTTCTCGAAAGAACTGCCGTTACCCCTTAGAACTGCCAGTCCAGCGTCAGGCCCACGCCGTGGTCCTTTTCGTTGGAGCCGATCAGCCCGTTGTAGTCCAGGTTGACCCGGACATCGCGATTGAGCGCCAGACCGGCGCGTACGCCGACCACCGCTGCATCTCGATCCATCGACACACTTTGCACGGTGAACGCACTGTTGCCATTGACGAAGGCCAAGCGACTGTCAGCATCCACGCTGCTCAAGTTGTGCTGCCAGCCCAGGCTTGCACCCAGTTCCAGCTGGTGTTTCTCCGACAGGGCAAACGTGCGTTTGGCCCGCACACCGAGGGTCGACAGCACCACATCGCGGTTGTCTTCGCCGCCCTTCAGTGCGGCGGCATCACCCTTCTCGGTGAAGCTGTCGCTGTTGAGGTGCACGTAGGCCAGATTGGCGAACGGCTCCAGGTTCATCGGTTGCAGGCCCAGGTCGTAGGCCGCTTCGGTGAACAGTTGCGCGGTGGTCGCATCGCGCTTGGTTTTCTGTTTGCCGCTGACGCCACCGAACTGCAGGTCGCGTTTGACGTCGATGCGGTGCCAGCTGTAGGCCGCACCGGCAGTCAGACGCAACGCATCGATCTGATGCCCCAGGTACGCGCCCAGGTGATAGCTGTCGACCGAGGCGGACGAATGTGTCCCGTCTCCCATGCTCAACGAGCTGTCGCTATAACCGGTAACGAAACCCAGACGGGTATCTTCAGCGATCAAGCCGTCGACCCCGGCCAGCAGGCCGCCAATGGAGCTGGTGGAATCGGCGTATTTCGACCCGCCATCGCTCTTGCCCCACGCGCCCAACACTTTCAGCCAGGCGTTACTGCGGTCATCGGTTGGCGCGCCGGCATCGAACAGATCACGCTCGCGCAGACGTTCGCCCACGGCATCGCGCAGGTAGCGGCTGTCGTTGATCAGCAGCGTGCCGATGGCCGGGTGAATCTCGCCGGACAGTTGCTGGAAGGCCTCCTGCGCAGCGGCCGCCGACGGCGACAGCAACAGGGTTTCGAACAACGCATTGCCGGCGCCGAGGCGTTCGGCGGCAGCACCGACTGCGCGCTGGTTCGGGGTCAGGCCGACACTGGCGAACGAGGCGCCGTTGCGGCCGACGTCCAGTTGCACACCGCTTGCCGAGTACGCCAGGGTGCCGCCGAGGAACGCGTAGTCGGGCAGCACTTGGCCGAACTGCCCTTCAATGCCGCCCGCTGCCTGCAAGATGTTGAACTGGGTGCCGAGCAGGCTTTTCACTTCGCCGGTGGTCAACAGCGTCGGGCTGTTTTCCAGCGACATGGTTACGGTCGCGCCTTCGATCAGCGCTTTGCCGCCGGCGACGATCCGGTCGCTGCTGGTCGGCGACACTTCCACCGCATAGGTCGAACCTGGTGCGAAGGTCACGTCACCGGCCACGTTCAAGGTGCCGATGGAGTTGCCCGGCGCCACGGTACCGCCGCGGTTGGCGGTCAGCGCCGCGATCCGGCCGTTACCGCCAAGGATGCCGCCGTCATTGACCGTCACCGCCGATTGCAGCGAGCCATTGATTGCCAGTCGCCCCTGATTGACCAGGGTCGGGCCGCTGTAGGTGTTGTTGCCGGTCAGCACCAGAGTGCCGATGCCTTGTTTGGTCAGACCGCCATGGCCGGAGATGTTGTTGCGCCAGGTGTCGAGCCCGCAGGTGATGTCGTTGCACACGCGCTCGGTGGGTTTGCCCGCATCGATGATCGCGCCGATGCCCGGCAGATCGGCCACGAACTGGCCGGAACCGTAGGCGCCCTGGATGCGGAACTCTTCGGGAATGTCCTGCTCGGTGACGAACATCGCCGGGCCGTCGATGCCCTTGCGCAGGTTGATCATGCCCCAGCCGTACAGGGCGTCGATGCCCGGTGCGCCGAGGTCGGTGGCCGTGGTGCGCAACACGCTGGCGACCTGATCGCCGGTCATGTACGGGAAGCGCTCCATCAGCACCGCCATGGAGCCGGCCACGTGCGGCGCGGCCATCGAGGTGCCGTTGTAGTTCTTGTAGCCGGTGGTCAGGTTGTCGGCGTTGGTGCCTTCGATGATCGAACTGTAGATCTGCGTGCCCGGTGCCGAGACGCAGAAACTGGCGGTGTAGCCGCAGCGCGAAGAAAACGTACTCATGATGTACGGATTGGCGCTGGTCTGATCCGGGTTCCTCTGCAATGCGGCGACGGTGATCCAGTTCGGCGCGATGTCCGGCACGAAGTAACCGAGGCCGGCGATGGCGTCCGGGTTGTTCAGGTTGTAGTCGTTACCCGCCGCGAAGATCGTCACGATCCCGCTGCGTGCAGCGGCGATTGCGCCGTCGTAGGCGCCGCCGGGTTTGGTGCCCAGCAGTGTGCGGATCTCGTTGAACTGCAGTTGCGCGTCGTTGACGGTGAAGTGCGGATACGCCGGGTCACGGCCGCCGAGGTCGAAACGGTCGGTGATGCCGATCCCCCAGCTGTTGTTGATGATCCGCGCGCCGCTGGCGATCAGCGCATCCCAGCCGCCCTTGTACACCGCACCGTCGTTGCCGCGCACGATGCCGTCTTCCGGGCCTGGGTCGCCGTTGTCGGCGCTGATGATCTGCGCGCCAAACGCCACACCGTGCATCGGTCCGCCGTCTCGGCTGCCGGCGGCGATCCCGCCGACGTGGGTGCCGTGGGCGCCAAGCTTGCCGTCGGAACCGACCGAGGGCGAGCCGTCATAGCGGAACGCGTCCCCGGCTTTGACCGGAATGTAGGGGTCGGTGTATTCGCGGATCCCCGAGGTCACCAGGGTGATGACCTTGTTGCTGCCGGAAAACTCCGGATGCGCAGCGTAGACCGGTTGGTCGAAGATCCCGAGCTTCACGCCTTTGCCGGTGTAGCCGGCGGCGTAGGCGTAATCCGCGCCGATGGCGCCGAGGCCCCAGTCGGCCTTGAACTCGGCACTGCGCCAACTGCCCGGATCCCCTGCCCGGCCGCTTTCCACGTAAGGTGCCGCGTATGCGCTGCCCCAGGTGGTCATCGCGCAGAGCAAGGCAAAGTTCAGAGTTTTCAGGCGAAAGCCTCCACCCGATTGCGCGGGGGTGTTGTTGTTTTTCATCCAGCGACCTTCCTTAGTGATGTTGCGAAAAATCCGTGTGTTCAGCCCCGTGATCGTTCCCACGCTCCCGCGTGGGAACGCAGCCCGTGACGCTCCGCGTCACTGGACGCGGAGCGTCCCTAGAGGCATTCCCACGCAGACGGTTCGACGCCTCGACGTGGGAACGATCATCCGTGTGTCTAGAACTGCCAGTTCAGACTCAGGCCCACGCCGTGCTGCTTCTCGCGGCTGGCCAGTTGTCCGGTGTAATCGAGGTTCACCCGCACGTCGCGGGTCAGCGCCAGGCTGGCCTGCACGCCGATCAGCGCAGCGTCGCGCACCAGTGGCGAGCTTTCGACCGTGTACGGCGCGCTGCCGCTGGCGAAGCGCAAATGCTGCTCGGATTCGATGTCGGTCAGGCTGCGCTGCCAGCCCAGATGCCCGCTCACGTCCAGCTTCTGCGCGGACGGCAGGTCAAAGGTCTTGATCGCCCGCACGCCGAGGGTGCTCAGCACCGCGTCGCGCTGGTCGTCGCCGCTTTTCAGCGCGGCGGCGTCACCCTTCTCGGTGAAGCCGTCGGTGTTGATGTGCACGTAAGCCAGGTTGGCGAACGGCTCCAGGGCCAGCGGTTGCAGGTTCAGTCGATAGGCCGCTTCGCCGAATACCTGAGTGGTGGCGGCATCGACTTTGGCTTTCTGCTTGGCGCTGACGTTGCCGTACTGCAAGTCGCGTTTTACATCGGCGCGATGCCAGCTGTAGGCCGCGCCGGTGCTCAGACGCCAGGCACCGATGTCGTGGCCGGCGTAGGCGCCGAGGTGATAGCTGTCGACCTTGGCCGAGGAATGGGTGCCCGAGCCCATGCTCAGCGAACTGTCGCTGTAACCGGTGACCAGACCGATGCGGGTCTGCTCGTCGACCGCGCCGTCGACACCAGCCAGCAAACCGCCGATGGAAGTGCTGTAACCGGCGGTGTCGTGGCGCGAGTCGGTTGTGCCCCAGGCGCCGAGGGCCTTGATCCAGCCATTGCTTTGCGTGGCTTGGGCGTCATGCAGGCGTTCGCCGATGGCATCGCGCAGTTGCCGGCTGTCGTTGATCAGCATCGAGCCGAGGGCCGGGTAGATTTCGCCACTCAGCTGTTGAAAGGCTTGTTGCGCGTCGCTGGCGGTGGCCGACAACAGCAGACTTTCGTACACGGAATTGCCCGCGCCCAAACCCTCGACCGCCGTGGCCACGGAGCGCTGATTCGGTGTCTGGCCAATGCTGGCAAAAGACGTCGCGTTGCGCTCGACGTTCAAGCCAATGCCGTTGCCGCTGTAGGCCAGGCTGCCACCGATGAACAGATAATCCGGCAGCACTGCACCGAACCGGCCCTGAATACCGCCCGCCGCTTGCAGAATGTCGTACTGCCGGCCGAGCAGGCTTCTGGCTTCGGTGGTGCTGAGCAAGGTCGGGCTGTTTTCCAACGACAGACTCACGGTGGCGCCGTTGATGGAGGCGGAGCCGCCGGCGACGATGCGGTCGCTGCTGGTTGAAGACAGTTCCACGGCGTAAGTCGAACCGGGCGCGAAGGTTACGTTACCGGCCACGTTCAAAGTGCCGATCGAATTGCCCGGCGCCACGCGGCCGCCGCTGTTGGCGGTCAGTGCGCCGATCCGCCCGGAGCCGCCGAGGGTGCCGCCGTCATTGACGGTCACGGCCGAGGTCAGCGATCCGTTCACCGTCAGCAGACCGCCATTGACCGTGGTCGGCCCGCGATAGGTGTTTTCACCGGTCAAAATCAGTCGCCCGTCGCCGGACTTGATCAGGCTGCCTTGATAAACCCGAGCGGAAGCTGCTGCGTCACGGGCCATGCCCACGGCGTAATCAGTCTGATCCTGCTGGCTGGCGCCGGCCGGCACGCCGCTCTGCCAGCCTTTGTTTTGCAGGGTTTGCTGCCAGGTGCTGTGTTCGGCGAGGTCTTCGCCCTGGCGCTGGATCAGCGCCTTGTCGCTGATGTCGTTGCTCCAGACATCGCTTTGCCCGGCCGCCAGATTCGCGTTGAAAGCACCAAGCAATTGCCCCGGCCCGCGCATCGCCCGGTACAGGTTGGCCACGCCCCAGCCGACTCGTTCGGTCGGCGCGTCAGTCACCGAACCATCGAGTTGAGTGGCGGTGGTCAACAGCACTTCGAGAGCCTGCTGGTTGTTCATGTACGGGTAGCGTTCCATCACCAGCGCCAGTGCGCCGGTGGCGTGCGGGGCGGCCATCGAGGTGCCGGATTTGATCGCATAACCGCCGTCGGGAATGGTGCTGTCGATCTTCGCCCCCGGCGTGGTGATGCACCAGTATTTGGCGATGCCGCACTGGTTGTACTTTTGCTGATTGCTTTGGTCGAGTCCGGAGACCGCCAGCCAGTGGCCTTCCAGGTCTGGCTGAAAGTACGGCAGCGCCGAGCGCACGCTGGCATTCGGGTAGCCGCTGTTGCCGGCGCTGAACACGTTGATCACGCCACCACGGGAAACGTCTGCCGCCGCATCCAGCCAAGTGCCCTTGTTCCAGTGCTGGGCGTAAGCGGCGTGCAGGTCCGCGAGGGTTCGGTAACTGACATCCGGCGGCTGGCTGCCCCAGCTGTTGTTGATCGCTCGCACGCCGGCATCGGCCAGAGCGTCGTACACCGCTTTGAAGTAGCGCGGATCGGGGTTGGGGCCGAACAGAAAACTGTCGTTCTTGTTGGTGTTGCCGACATATATCTGCGCGTTGTATGCCACGCCATGCATACCGGTGCCATCGCGGGACGCGCCCATGGTGCCGACCACGTGGGTGCCGTGTGAATCGTTGTTCGGGTTGAGGGTGCCGTTGACGTTGAATAGCGAGCCATCGAGGTAGCTGCCGCTGGCCAGTACCGGGTGATAACGGTCGCTGGCGAACTCGGGATGGGCGGCGTCGAAGCCGGAGTCCAGCGCGCCGATTTTCACCCCCTTGCCGGTGATGCCGACGGCGTAGGCCTGATCGGCCTGCATCCGGCCAAGGCCCCAGTCGCGCAGGAATTCGGCGCTGCGCCAACTGGCCGGATCGCCGGGTTGTCCGGATTCTAGGTACTGCGCCTGAGCCTGGGTCGAAGAAATCACAAGCAGCAGGGTGCCGACCGAAATCGGCTTGATGCGTACGTCCATGTTCACCACTCACTTTTATTGTTTTATGCAGGTTTATTCTGCGGTGTTGCCCATTCCCCTCACCCCAGCCCTCTCCCCAAGGAGATGGAGCTGACCGAGGTGTCTTGCGTCATACATCGACCTGAAAAAACCGGGTCGATGCTGGATTCGGTGACGCCCGATCAGGTCGGTGTACCTCCAAAATATCCCCCGATCAGTCCCCTCTCCCTCCGGGAGAGGGTTAGGGTGAGGGCCGGTCTGAAGCCATGCACATCAACGCCGAGCCACACCAAACGCCTCATCCACCCGCGCCAGATCCTGTTCGCTCAAGGTGCCCGCGTAGTAATGCAACTTGGTCCAGGCCATAAGGTAGTCATAGCGGGCCTGGGCCAGATCACGGCGGGTGGTAAACAGTTGTTGTTCGGCGTTCAGGGCGTCGAGATTGGTGCGCTCGCCGCCGAGAATGCTTTGTTTGGTCGACACCACCAGCGCTTCGGCCGAGGCCAGGGCCTTTTGATAGGCGCGCAACTTGTTGACCCCGGACAGACACGCGCTGAACTGCCGGCGCAATTCGATCAGCGTCTCGCGGGTCTTGCCGTCCAGTTCGTATTCGGCCTGTTCCATGGTGCGGCTGGCCTGACGGGTCGAAGCCGACACGCCGCCACCGGCATACAACGGCACGCTGACTTCGAAACCGATGGTGTTGGTTTCGTAACGCTGGTTGTAGGTGTTGCCGCTTTCCGACTCGTTCTGGCGCATCGTGGCATAGGCGCTGACTTTCGGCAGGTGCCCGGCGCGGTTGCGCTCGACTTCGTACCGCGCCACTTCCACCGCCTGACGCTGGGACGCAAGGTTCGGGTTGTTGCTGACTGCCAGCTCATGCCAGGTGTCGTAGTTGGCCGGTATCAAGGCGAACGTCTGGAAGTTCTGATCCAGCGGCGCCAGATCACTGATGTCCATCGCCGGCACGCCTACCAATGCGCCCAGCTCCCGTAGCGCGGCATCCTGCTCGTCGCGGGCCTCGATTTCCTCGGCGGTCGCCAGTTCGTAACGCGACTCGGCTTCAAGGATGTCCGTACGGGTGCCCTCGCCCTGCTTGAACATATGCTCGTTCTGCTGGAACTGCTGCTCGTAAGCCTTTTTCTTGGCCTGCGCGATGTCGATCTGATCCTGGGCAAACAAGGCCTTGGTGTAGTTATCCAGTACGCGAACCAGCAGCTCCTGGCTCTTGCCGCGAAAGTTCTCATCGGCAAACAGCGACTGGGCCACGCCCTTGCGATAGGCCGCGTAGGCTTCGTAGTCGAGCAACGGTTGTTGCAGGGTCAGGCTTGAGCCGTAGCTGCTGTAATTACGCTCATCGGTGCGATTGCGCGCGCGTTCGTCGAGGGACGTGGCCTTCGACGAGTTGCGGCCCTTGTTGTAGTTGTAACCCAGTTTCGGCAACAGGCCGGCGCGGCCGATGGCACGGTTTTCGAGGCCGGCATCGCGCTCCTTGATCGCACCGAGGAACACCGGGTCATTGCGCAACGCCTGTTCGTAGATCTCGAACGGCCCCATGGCCGCCACTGCACTGTTGCCCGCGAGCAGCGCGAACGCTGCCGCCAGCATGGAAAGCTTATTCATACAGCCGAACATCCTTATTCTTCGGTCAACGCGGAACCGGCGCGGTCGAGCAGCGGCTTGAACAGGTAGTTGAGGAGTGAACGTTCGCCAGTGCGCACGAACATTTCCGCCGGCATGCCGGGCTTGATCACCAGCCCGTTGAGTTTTTCCATGGCCTGATCGCTGACGCTGCTGCGCAGCACGTAGTACGGCACGCCGGTTTTCTCATCGACCATCTGGTCGGCGGAAATCAGGCTGACTTCGCCGGGCACCCGTGGCGTCTTGCTCTGGTTGAATGCGGTGAACAGGATGTCGACCGGCAAGTGCGTGCCGACCTTGTCGATCAGGTTGATCGGCAGGTGGCCTTCGACTTCCAGGCGCGTGCCTTGCGGGACGATTTCCAGCAGGGTTTCGCCCTGACGCACCACGGCGCCTTCGGTGTGTACGCCGAGGTTGACTGCCACGCCATCGGCGGTGGCGAGGATTTCGCTGTGTTGCAGGTCGAAACCGGCGGAGGTCAGTTGCTCGGACAGCGTGACGCTTTTCAGTTGCGCGTCAGCCAGTTGAGTGCGGACTTCCTTCTGGTACTCCTCGCCGTGCTGTTGCAGCTTCAGGCGGGATTCAAGAATGCCCTGCTCTACCCGGCCACTTTCGCCAGTGTTCTCGGCCAGTTGCTGCTGCACCTGCGACAGCTGACGCTGATATTCCATCAACCGGTTGCGCGGGATGTAGCCGTTGTCGGCCAGCGGTTGCAGGTTGCTCAGTTGCTGTTGCAACGAATCGGCCTGCGCGTTGAGGTCAGTACGGGCGCGGCGCATGCCCGCCAGTTGCGCAGTGGCGCCTTCGATGCTGGCACGCAGGGCGGCCTGCTCGCGGGCAAACGCTTCGCGACGACTGCTGAAGAGTTGCCGTTGCCCTTCCAGCACCAGTGCCAGGCGCGGATCGGCGTTGTCGCTCAGTTCTGCCGGAAAGGTCACTTGCTTGAGGTTGTCACGCTCGGCCTGCCAGCGCGCGAGGCTGGCCCAGGCCATGCGGTATTGCGCCTGCAGCGACTGCACGTCGGCGGCGACCTGGGTCTGGTCGAGGCGGAACAGCGGCTGGCCCTGCTTTACGATTTCGCCTTCGCGCACCAGAATCCGGCTGACCACGCCGCTGCTCATCGACTGCACGGCTTTGCGTTTGCCCGACACCACCACAGTGCCTTGTACCGGAATCCCTTGATCCAGCGGCGCCAATGCCGCCCAGGTGAAGAAACTGCCGGCACCGACCAGCGCCAGAATCCAGCCCATGCGGGCGAAAAACTTTGCGTCGCGCTCCGGGCGCTCGGTGATGTAGTCGTGTTCCATCGTGGCTTCATTTTGCGTGTTCATGCTCGCGCTGCTCATACACCCGAATTCCTTGTCGTCGGCTGATACTGTCGGCTCATGCTGAGCCCGGCCGGTGCCTGCGCAGGTTTTTCATTTTGTTGTGGCGCGTTGCCGGACAGCGCCTTGAGCACATCGTGGCTCGGGCCAAAGGCTTGCAGGCGACCGTCGTTGAGCACCAGCAGCTTGTCAGCCTGGGCCAGTACCGAAGAACGGTGGGTCACCAGCACCACAGTGGTGCCCTGGGCCTTGAGCTGCACAATCGCGCTGGACAGCGCGGCTTCGCCGACGGTGTCGAGGTTGGAGTTAGGTTCATCCAGCACCACCAGGCTCGGGTTGCCGTACAACGCACGGGCCAGTGCCACGCGCTGTTTCTGCCCGCCGGACAAACCGCTGCCGTCCTCGCCCAGTTGCGTGTCGTAGCCTTGTGGCATGCGCAGGATCAGTTCGTGCACCCCGGCCTGTTGCGCGGCGGCCACGACCTTTTGCGGATCGGCTTCGCTGAAGCGGGCGATGTTCTCGGCGATGCTGCCGCTGAACAGTTCGATGTCCTGCGGCAGATAGCCAATGTACGGGCCGAGCTGATCGCGGTTCCAGCGGTGAATATCAGCGCCGTCCAGACGCACTGTGCCACCGAGGGCGGGCCATACGCCGACCAGCACACGCGCCAGGGTCGATTTGCCGGAGCCGGAAGCACCGAGCACGCCCAACACTTCACCGGCCCCCAAGCTGAAATTGACCATATGCAGGGTTGCGGCGCGCTGCCCCGGAGGACCGGCGCTGACTTGTTCGAAAGTGATCTGGCCTTTCGGCGCCGGCAGCGCCATGGCGTCGTCACTTGGCGGGAAGGCCTGCAGTAGCGCATCGAGGCGGCGGTAAGCCAGCTTCGCCCCGCTCCACTGCTTCCACACGGCAATCAACTGGTCGATCGGGCTCAGCACCCGGCCCATCAGGATGGAGCCGGCGATCATCATCCCGGCGGTCATGTCGCCCTTGATCACCAGCAGTGCGCCGAGGCCCAGCACCAGCGATTGCAGGCACAGACGCAGGGTCTTGCTCAGCGAGCTGATCACCGCGCCGGTGTCGCTGGCCTGATTCTGCAGGCCAAGGAAGCGCGAGTGCACCTGGAACCAGCGCTTGCGCAAGGCGCCGAGCATGCCCATCGCCTGAATGGTTTCGGCGTTGTGCAGATGGCTGGTGGCCAACTGGCTGGACTTCTGCGAGAAACCGGCGGCTTCGCCCAGCGGCTTTTTGGTCATGTATTCGTTCAGGCACGCCAGCGCGATCAGCAGCAGCGCTCCCGCTGTGGCGAGCACGCCGAGCCAGACGTTGAACAGGTAAATCACGAACAGGTACACCGGGAACCACGGCGCATCGAAGAACGCGAACAGCGCAGGCCCGGTGACGAACTGGCGAATGTGGGTCAGGTCGCCCAGGGACTGTCCGGCGTTACCCTCGCCCTTGAACAGATTGCGCTCGAACGCCGCCTGATAGACCCGCAGATTGAAACGGCGCTCGAGCTGGCTGCCGATGCGGATCACGATAAAGCTGCGCACCACCTCCAGCAGACCGATGAAGGCGAAGAAACCGACGACCATCAGCGACAGCATCGCCAGGGTGGTTTCGTTCTGCGAAGACAGCACCCGGTCGTAAACCTGAAGCATATATATGGAGGGCACCAGCATCAGCACGTTAATCAGTGCGGTAAAGCATCCGACGCTGATCAGAATGCTTTTATAGTCACCTAATGCCTTGAATAAGGGAGCGGTGGCTGGGGCCTTCGCCATCTTCATTGATTATTCCTGAAATGGTATTTCCCGCCCTGCTTGGCGAGACTTCAATTAATTGTCCGCATGGCGTGCGGGACATAAACCGCCAGTACCTGCTTACACTTCAACAACAACTTCGGCGATTAAAACCGGTCTGCGAGTTATTGCACTGTCGCTTATAACTGTAACGGGGCGCTTTATATTTAAACGGTCAGTCGGTTTCGGTCATTACGGCTGCTGCGAGGAACGCTCAAGTGTAATCACCAGGCCCGACTTCAAAGTGCTCAGATAAAGCCCTTCACGTTGTCGGCTGAAAAACTGGATTCTTGAGCCTTCCTTGCCGGTGATCGACAGACCGTCCGGATCGGGAAACCAGCCGATGGCGGCATCCTGCAACCACGCGCTCAGGCAATCGGCGCCCTTGCCCAAGGTCTGGTTCGCCTCGAGGTCGATCTGGCAGGTGTTCGACGGCTTGTCTTGCAGGGCTTGCGCTTCGGGGCTGTCACTGCGGGCGCTCAGGGTTGCCTGCCACTGCCCGGCAAATACCGATGGGTCTTCAAGTCTGAGGCTGCTTGCCATGGTTGTTTCTCCAGAAATCATCAGCATCGGCAACAGATACGCCGCCGCTTTGCGGGTAATAGCGAATTGGATCATAGGAAATTTCACTCCGGCACGTAGCCTTGCTTACCGGCCATGGCGATGCAAGTAAAGAAAACGGCGCATCACGCGCCGCTTTCCCGTGTTACGTCACGCCACGATGTCGCTGGTGGCTGCCTGGCCAACGGTACTGACCTGGAAATCAGCCACGCCGTGCCCGGAGAAGTCCACCGACAGCAGGCTGTTGCCACCCGAGGAAGTCAGGACCGCATCACCCGCCGCACCGGTGAAGGCGCTGACGAAGTGCAGGCCGGCGCCCTTGGTGATACCGGTCAGGTCGATTTTGTCCAGACCGCTGACGAAATCGAGGATCTGATCGATCGCACCCGGCTTGGAGTCGGAGCTGGCCGCGAACACAAAGGTGTCCGAACCCGCGCCGCCCCACAGCTTGTCAGCACCGCCGGCGCCCCAGATGATGTCGTTGCCGGCACCGCCTTTGAGCTCGTTGGCCGCGCTGTTACCGATCAGCAGGTCGTTGCCCGAACCGCCAATGGCGTTCTCGATGGTGACGCCCTTGGCGATGGACACGTTGCCCACCAGGCCGCCAACGTCGGAGAACGAGGCTTCATTGAGGTTGATCTTCTGGTTCTGGGTGAAGCCCGAGAAGTCGAAGGTGTCCTTGCCGCCCGCATCCCACACCGAGAACACCAGCTTGTCGGCCGACGACGAGGCGCTGAGGAAATCGCGACCTGCGTTGGAGTTGAAGCCGTAAGTGGTATCACCGGTACGGGTGGTCAGGTTGGCTCCGTAGAGCTTCTGGATCGCTGCGATGTCATCCATCAGCGGGCCGGAGGAATAGGCTTCCACGCCACCCTTGCTGAAGTTCTGACTGGTGTTGCTTTCGCTCCAGTAGCTCATGACGCTGTAGCCGCGGGTGTCTTGCCCGTAGGTGGCGTCGTTGTAGGTCGGGTTGCCGTTGCCGGCGTTGTAGTCGCCCGGGTGCGCCAGACCAAGGGTGTGGCCGATTTCGTGGGTCAGGGTCTGACGACCGTAGTTGTTCAGATCCGGATTCTTGTTTTGCGTGTAGCCACTGTTGATCAGGTACCACGACGTGCCGTCATAACCGGCGCCGGTGCCTGGCAGATAAGCGAACGCTGCAGCGCCATCCTGGCCACCGCTGTAGTTACCGAAGGTCATGTGACCGTCACCGCCCGAGGCTTTCTCGGTGAAGGTCACGTTGGCCACATCGGCCCAGGATTGCATGGCGAGCACGGCCTGGGCTTTTTGTTGGGTACTGAACTGACTGAACCCGCTGATCCCGTGCTTGTTCATCGTGCTGGACGATGCCGAGGTCAGGAACGTGTAGGTGAGCTCGATCTTGCCGCTGCCATCCTTGTCCTGATAGGCAGCGCCGTCGCGCAGCAGCTGGGTGGCGGCCTGGTCGACGGAGAAGGAGGGTTTGCCATTGACCGTGAGGTTGCCGCCACGATCGTACTGATGGCTGAAGCTATTGATCTGGTTATACGCCGTGCTGGTCGCTGCCAGAGGTTGCGGCGCCGCGCCCAGCTGGAAAGCCTGTTCGGCGGTATCAACAGCGTTAGCTTTTACTTTCGACATAAACACACTTCCTTGTTTAGCAATGGAACAGTTTTTGTCCGATAGCGACAACCCCTGGCGAGATTGTCCTATCACTCGCCCAATGAAGGCGTAAGAAACCTGACACAATTTGAAATCTGTCGTCTAGCGTTTTTTCGAGATCAAATTGAACTGTTCCGGGAAACTCCCGTAAACAAAGCGCGTGCCGCCGAAAGAATGTTGTAAGTTTGGTGAGCCTGCCTAATTGTCTGACGATTTCTTATTTAAATATTAAATATCGGTAAGTTGTTTTTTGTTAGCAACGTCTCACTTTGCTGCACTTTATCAGTGCGATGCCAGTGTATTGATATCAAGTAATTCCGACAGAACATAATCAGGCGAGGGCTGTGCCGCCCTCGCCTGTTTTTCTTCAGCTGCCAGTACGAATCTTGTTCCACACCCGCGTGCGGATCCGGTCGATGTTCAGCGGCATCGCTTCCAGCGCGAACAGCTTGCCCATCATTTCCGGGCTCGGATACACCTTGGTGTCATTCTTGATCGCCGGGTCGATCAGGCTATCGGCCTGCTCGTTGCCATTGGCGTAGTGCACGTAGTTGCTGATGCCGGCCATCACGTCGGGCTGCAGCAGGTAGTTCATGAATGCGTAGCCGGCCTTCTCGTCCGGCGCGTCGGCGGGCATGGCGACCATGTCGAACCAGATCGCGGCGCCTTCCTTGGGAATTTCGTAACCGATGTCGATGCCGTTCTTCGCCTCTTTGGCGCGGTTTTCCGCTTGCAGGATGTCGCCGGAGAAACCGACAGCCACGCAGATGTCACCGTTTGCCAGGTCGCTGGTGTACTTCGAGGAGTGGAAATAGCTGACGTACGGCCGCACTTTCATCAGCAGCGCTTCGGCTTTTTTATAGTCTTCCGGATTCTTGCTGTGGTGCGGCAACCCCAGGTAATTGAGCGCTGCCGGTAGCAGTTCCGGGCCGTTGTCGAGGATCGCCACGCCGCATTTCTGCAGCTTTTCCATGTATTCGGGTTTGAAGATCAGGTCCCAGGAGTCCACCGGCGCGTTGTCACCCAGCACAGCCTTGACCTTGGCGATGTTGTAGCCGATGCCGGTACTGCCCCACAGGTACGGAAAGCCGTGTTCGTTGCCCGGATCGTTAGTCTGCAAGGCCTTGAGCAACACCGGGTTGAGGTTCTTCCAGTTGGGCAACTGGCTCTTGTCGAGCTTCTTCAGCGCACCGCCCTCGATCTGCCGCGCCATGAAATGGTTGGAGGGAAACACCACGTCATAACCGGATTTACCAGTCATCAGCTTGCCGTCGAGGGTTTCGTTGCTGTCGTAGACGTCATAGGTGACGCCGATGCCGCTGGCCTTTTCGAAGTTCTTGGCGGTGTCCGGTGCGATGTAGTCGGACCAGTTGTAAACCTTGACCGTATCCGCAGCCTGAGCGAGGGAAACGGCGAGCATCAAAGGTGCGAGCGCGAGGGTCTTTCGGATCATGGATCGATTCCTGTATTGGCTATTGTTGTTGGCAGGCAATCAAAAGGATCAAAACGTCAGAAAATCAGGACATAGGTCTTGCGCACGGTTTCCTCGATGTCCCAGATCCCGAGCGTATTGGCCGGCAACATCAGTGCGTCGCCACCTTGTATGTGCAGGGTTTCGCCGCCGTCGTCCGGGGTGAACGTGCAGCGACCGGAAATGAAATGGCAGAACTCCTGAGCGGTGATCTGCCGGCGCCAGCGCCCCGGGGTGCATTCCCAGACCCCGGTTTCGACGCCGTCGTCGCGCTCGACGCTGGTGGTCGATGCAATCGCTACCGGCGTGCCGAGCGGTACGGCCACCGGATTGGACTCATCCAGTTGCAACGTGGCGGTGTTCTTGAATTGGGTGATGCTCATGGCGTTACCTGTCTCGTAGTAAAACGTTTAGTGCATGAAACCTTCCATGAATCCGGCCACCTGGCGGGCAAGCTTGCGCCGCCAGGGTGCGGTCGCCGGATTGGCCAGGGTCTGGTCTTCGTGGACGAAGCTTTTGATGATTGCGTTGTAGCCGAGCCAGCGGCACGGCTCGGGCTCCCACGCTCGCAGTGCGTGGATCCCGCCATCGGGCAACACCCATGGCTGATGCGTCAGCTCGGTGTCGCGCTCAAGAATCAGATCCGCCAGCGTCCGTCCGCCCAGATTGGAGGCGCCGACACCCTCACCGCCATATCCACCGGAAAGCGCGATGCCGTTGGCCCGGTCACACAGCATGTGCGGTTTGAAATGCCGGGACATGCCGAGGTTGCCGCCCCAGGCGTGGGTGATCTGCACGTTTTTGAGCTGCGGGAACAGTTCGCCGAACAGGTAGCGACGCAGCTCGACTTCATCGCGGGTCAGGTCGAAGTTGTGGCGCAGCTTGCCAGCGAACTGATAACCGCCACGGGCGCCGAAGATCAGCCGGTTGTCGGCACTGCGCTGGCCGTAAGTGACCTGACGGCTGAACTCGCTGAAAGCCTGGCCTCGGCTCAGGCCGATTGCGTCCCAGGTCGCGGCGGACAACGGCTCGGTGGCGACGATCAGGCTCTGCACCGGTAATTGATAACGGCCCAGCGGCGGCAGCGTGACGGAATAACCTTCGATGGCCGGGACGATCCAGCGGCTGCGCACGCCGGCCTTGTCGGTACGAAGGCTGCCGGCCTGCCAATGGGTCACCGGGCTGTTTTCGTAGATTTTCACCCCCATCCTTTCGACGGTTCGCGCCAGGGCGCGCACCAGTTTCGCCGGGTGAATGGTCGCCACGTGCGGCGCGAAGATCGCGCCATAGGGTTTGGCGATTCGCAGTTGCTGCGCCAGTTGCTCCGGGCTTAGCCAGCGGTAATCGTCGTCGGTCAGGCCCTGGGCGTGGAGCTTTTTCAGGTAGTCGCGAAGACTGGCTTCCTGCTCGGGATAGCGCGCGGCGCAGTACAGCACCCCGCCCTTGCGGTAATCACAGTCGATGCCTTCGCGTTCGAGGACGATTTCCACTTCATCGGGAATGCTGTGCAACAGGTCGAATGAAGCACGGCGTTGTTGTGGCGACAGCCCTGCCAGCAGGCGATCCTCACCCAACAGATTACCCATCAGCCAGCCGCCGTTGCGACCGGACGCGCCGAACCCGGCGGTTTGCGCTTCGATGATGGCGATGTTCAGGCTCGGCGCCTGTTGTTTCAGGTAGTACGCAGTCCACAGTCCGGTGTAACCGGCGCCGATGATCGCCACATCGACGTCCAGGTCCTGCGCAAGCGACGGGCGCGCGGTCAGCGGCTCGTCGAGTTGATCCATCCACAAACTGATAGTGCGCCACGCCGGCATGCAAGACTCCGCCAATCCAGGTTTCGATGGCGTCGATCCTAGAGGCAGAACTCAGGGATTGTCTTGCGCGCGTGTCCGCAAAGAAATTTGCTTCGCGTAGGCCTTGGGCGACTGGCCGGTGTGCTGGCGAAAGCAGCTATAGAAAGCCGACAGCGAATTGAAACCGGCGGCGAAGGCCAGTTCATCGATGCGCAGCGGCGGCGTGGCGTTGTCCAGCGCCTGCAACAGATGTTGCAGGCGCGCCTGATTGACGTAGCGGTAGAAGCTTTGCCCCAGCACCTGATTCAACAGGTAGGAAATCTGGTTACGGCTGTACCCGCACTCCTTCGCCACCCGTTGCAGATCGAGTTCCGGATCGAGATAAGGCTGCTGACGCTGGAAGTATTGTTGCAAGTCATCGGCCATGAAACTCAGCTGACGGGGCGACAGGCCTAGGCGACTCGTCGCCGGGCGCTGGCGGGTTGCCGTCAAGCTGTCGGCCTGTTCGCGCACCAGCGACGCATATTCGTTGACCCGCCAGATCTGTCCGTCCTTGACCGTGATCGCTTCACTGGAGCGAAACGACACCAGCCCGTTACCACCGCGCAACGTCACTTCGTATTGAATGAAGGCGGTGTTGCCGTCGATACGGATGCGGTCGCAATGCTCCAGCGCTTCGTCGGACTCGCGCGGCATGCTGACCCGGACGTACTCGCGCAACTCGTCGAGGCCGAGCACGCGGTTCTGGAAGAAATCGTTGTACTGGATGTCCGGGTGGTACAGCGCCATGACGCCATCCAGGTCCCGGTGTTTCCAGCACAGGTGATAGCGCATGACCGTTTCGGCCGTGGCCCGGCTCTGTTCCGGGCCGTCATCATCGGCGTGCATAAGAGACTCGTGGAAAAAGAATCGAGCTTGCCCAACTTCTGATGTTGCTTCAATAACCGACAGTGATAGCACTTTGCCGAAGATGGCGATGGACAGTGACTTACATCAAAAAAATCCCGGCAATCGCTAAATCGACTGAAAATTCTCACAGGAACTTCACATCCAGATGCTACTTTTAAAGGCAATCACCGGTTGGGCCAATGACGGCTCTTCCCACCTACCATGAGCGAACGGAAGCGCTCGATGAAGAAGGCGGGCAACACATGAATAAAGGGTCAAGCAAGGTCACGTTTCCCAATGCCTGCCAGCTGATGCGCTGGCATTTTCATCCCATGGGTTTCGAGGCGACCATGGATGCGCCGGGCAGTCTGGTCGCGCGTCTGTTCGATCGGGCCAGCGGCGAAACCCTGATCGCGATCGCCGGCATCCCCTGTGCCACAGTGATGAACGCGGCGGATGTGGAGCGAATAATCGAAGCCGTCGAGGACGAGCTGGAGGCATTCATTCCTCCGGAATCTCTCAAGAGTTATGCATAACTAGCTGATTTAAAATAAAAAGCCCGCTTTGCGCGGGCTTTTTCTTGGGCATTGGATTCAGGCCGTTTTCTTTTCCGGACGATGATCGACGAAGAACGGTTTGCCTTTGGCAACCCGGTCGGAAGCTCGAGGCATGTTGACTGCCTGCGTGTCTTGCGGCTCGACGTACCAGTAGCAATGGCTGACTGCGCGAGTGATGCCGACGTAGGCCAGGCGCAGGATTTCGTCTTTTTGCGCACTGTCATAAGGCTCGCTGTCGCCGGCCTTGCCCAGTCCGGCCATGCGATACACCTGATTCTTGTATGGCGAACTGGTCAGGTGCTGGCAATCGCCCAGCAGAAAAACCGCGTCGGCCTGCAGACCTTTGGCGCTGTGATAGGTCAGTTGTTTCAGTCGGCGGGACTCGTACGGCAAGCTCGAATCCACATTAACTACAGACTGAATATGCTGCTCTATCAATAATTTATCGCTGCTTTTTCGATATAGCATCAGGATTGAATCGCCCTTGCGGTAGTGTTCCGCCAGGCGCTGGCCGAGTGCCTGATCGTCGCGCTCCAGCACGTTGACTGGCTGCAACGGCCTCTCCTCGCCGCTGGCCTTGGCCTTCTTGCCCGGGATCGCCGGCGCTGCCCGGACGATGTGTTCCGCCGCGTCGATGATGTGCTGATGGCTGCGATAGTTGTCGCTGAGCATCACCCGGGTCGTTCTCGGCGACGGGAATTCCTTGTTGAATTCCATGAAGTAGCTCGGCGAACTGCCGCGCCAGCCGTAGATCGATTGCCAGTCATCGCCTACGCAAAGCAACGAGGATCGCTGCGCGCCTCGTCCGACGTGCATGGACGGGCCGCGACTACGGATTTCCGAGAGACTGGCGCGAATCCACGAGACGATTTGCGGCGAAACGTCCTGAAACTCATCGATCATCAGGTGCGACATTGGCCGCAACAGCTCATCGCTGAGCAGTTTGAAGTTTTCCGGTGAATGCTCGCTGAACAGCGCGAACATCCGGTTGTAAGTCATGACCGGCGGCTTCTGATCCAGAAGGTGATCTTCCAGCGCTCGCCAGAACAGACTTAAAGCCTCGAAGAAAAACCGGTCCGGATCATCCTTGGCGAAACTCATGCGGCCAACGGCGTCCGGCACATCCAGGCCCAGGTTCTCGATAAAACCGGCGGCGGCGACAAAACAGTCGAGCAACGGCGCGGACGCCAGCTCGCCCTTGACCTTGTAATCGAAGCCGGGACCGGCGCTGACATCGCCTGCTAGCGTGGCCAATAAACGCTTTGAAGATTCGTAATTATCCAGCCAAATCAGTGGCTTGCGACAGAAAGCTTGAAACAGGGTGCGCTTGACTGCCCACTCTGCACGCACCGTCAGCTTGGCGTTGGGACGGCAGACCTGCGGGTTTTCCCGAGGGTCGAAACCCAATACAACCCAGGCATCCAGACTTGGGATGTAGCCGTGGCAATGGAACGATGCGCCGTTGATTTCGAATGTCTGGCGGCTGGGCTCGATGCCCTTGATCGGCCAGGCGCCCGCACGCAGCCACATGTCCTCGATCATGTCGCACAGCTCTTCATCGCGGCGAGCGGCCAGCTCTGTCACGGCCACGCGCTTTTGCACATCCGGATGATCGCGTTCCAGCTCCTTGAGCTGCAAGGCGTGCCGGGACAGCGGCTGGATCAGTTGCGCAAAGCGCGGGTCTTCTTTGTAGAGACGGTGGTAACACGCGTTGAGCTGCTGGCGCTGCGCGTCGTTGATACGCAGATCGAACGGATTGCTGTCGACGTCTTCTTCCCCACCCTGCGGGCGGTGGCTGAGGTTTTCGAATGCCTGCAAGCGCTCGAACCCCGGCAGGCTGCGAACCATCGGCAAGATCCGCGAGTGGAAGGTGCGCACCAGATCCCGCGCGTCTTTCTGACTCAGTGCCCGGCCCCACAACGCGAACAGTTCGATCAGTTTTTTGATGAAGTCCCTGCGCGACTCGCGGGTGAAGGTCACCACGGTCATCGAATCGAGCTCGAAGCCCAGATAGTGAGTCAGCAGCAGGATCCGCAACACCAGCGTGGTCGATTTGCCGGCTCCGGCGCCGGCAATCACCGAGGTTGACGGGGTATCGCTGAAAATCATCTTCCATTGCGCAACGCTCGGCTGGGCGTGGGCTGGCAACAGACGCGCAACGTCGGCTTTCATGCGTTTCTTCAGTTCTGCGCCGAGCGGCAGGCGCCAGTCGTCGAACAGATGATTATCGATACCCGGAGGACGATGCTCGGTATTACGGCTGTCGCGGATCAACAAAACCTGGCGGCCTTCTTCCAGCCCGTCCGCCTTGCCTTCCTTGTACCCGTAATCCACGCCGGCGGTATGTCCGCTGCGAAAGCCATCGGCCTGACCATGCAGCCACGAGGCTCGGTGCTGGGCGCGCAGTTGCGTCAGGCCGTGGCCTAAGAAACGCGCCGCCAGGCGTTTGAACCAGGGCATCTCGGCCAGGGGGCGAAGTTCGGGAGGAAGATCGGGGGTGTGTTGCGCCACGCTGACGGACTCCGGATGTGAGGCTGTGGGGGGCTATGGTGTCTGCATTTGCTTTTTTGTTCTAGCGAAATGCTTACAGGTCATTGGTTTAGGCGATGAATTGAAGGTGGGATGAGACGGTTTCGAGCTTTTTATATATCCATTGATTCGATTGGAATGCCGCACTTTTTACGCTTTTTATCGATGTTTGACTGATAGATGATGCGTGCCATCAATCACCGGTCTCGCTTCGTGGCTCAGGCATCACGCCCCATGACGAACCTTTTGAGGAGACGATCATGCTTGAACTCAGACCCTTCAGCTCGCTGGGCGGCGCCCATCACGGCTGGTTGGATGCCCATCACCATTTTTCGTTCGCCGAGTACTACGATCCGCAACGCATGAGCTGGGGCAACCTGCGCGTGTGGAACGACGACATCATTGCCGCGGGTACGGGCTTCCCGACTCACCCCCACCGCGACATGGAAATCATCACTTACGTGCGTGAAGGTGCGATCACCCACCAGGACAACTTGGGCAACAAGGGCCGCACCGAGGCTGGCGACGTGCAAGTGATGAGCGCCGGCACCGGGATCGCCCACAGTGAATACAACCTGGAAGCCACGGATACCAAGATATTCCAGATCTGGATTCTGCCGACCGAAACCGGCGCGCCGCCGTCCTGGGGCGCCAAACCGTTCCCGAAAGGCGACCGGGAAGGTTTCGTAACGCTCGCCAGCGGCAAGACTGGTGACGACCAGAGCCTGCGCATCCGCGCCGACGCGCGTTTGGTGGCGGCCAATATCAAGGCCGGTGAAACCGCTGAATATCGCCTTGATGCCGGACGCCGGGCGTATCTGGTTCCCGCTACGGGTGTCATTGAAGTCAACGGCTTGCGCGCACAAGCTCGAGACGGTGTGGCAGTGGCTGATGAACAGGTGTTGACCGTCACGGCGCTTGAAGACAGCGAGATCGTGTTGGTGGATCTGGCCTGATCGGCGAATCGCGGGTACAAAAAAGGGCGACCTCAGGGTCGCCCTTTTCCGTTGCCTGGATTTACTGGGTGCTGATCGCACCGTCTACCAGCATTTGCGCTTCAGCCACCAGTTGCTTGAGGTGGTCGTCGCCGATAAAGCTCTCGGCGTAAATCTTGTAGATGTCTTCGGTGCCCGACGGACGTGCGGCGAACCAGCCGTTTTCGGTCATCACCTTCAGACCGCCAATGGCCTGATCGTTGCCCGGCGCTTTGCTGAGAATGCTCTGGATCTTCTCGCCCGCCAGTTCGGTCGAGGTGACCTGCTCCGGCGACAGTTTGCTCAGCAGGGCTTTCTGCTCTGGATTGGCCTTGGCGTCGACACGCACCGAGAACGGCTCGCCCAGCTCGTCGGTCAGCGCACGGTAGGCCTGGCTTGGGTCACGGCCGGTACGGGCGGTCATTTCAGCGGCCAGCAGGGCTGGAATCAGACCGTCCTTGTCGGTGCTCCAGACCCCGCCGTCCTTGCGCAGGAACGAGGCGCCGGCGCTTTCTTCGCCGCCAAAACCCAGCGAGCCGTCAAACAGACCATCGGCGAACCATTTGAAGCCGACCGGCACTTCGTACAGGCGACGACCCAGACGCTTGGCCACGCGATCGATCAGACCGCTGCTGACCACGGTTTTGCCCACGGCCGCATCGGCGCGCCACTGCGGACGGTTCTGGAACAGGTAGTCGATCGACACGGCCAGGTAGTTGTTCGGTGCCAGCAGGCCGCCGGACGGCGTGACGATGCCGTGACGGTCGTGATCCGGATCGCAGGCGAAGGCCACGTCAAAGCGTTCTTTCAGACCGATCAGGCCTTGCATGGCATGGCTGGACGATGGGTCCATACGAATCTGCCCGTCCCAGTCGACGGTCATGAAGCGGAACGTCGAATCGACTTCCTTGTTCACCACGTCCAGGTCCAGACGATAGTGCTCGGCAATCGCCGACCAGTAGCGCACCCCTGCTCCGCCCAGCGGATCGACACCCAGGCGCAGTTTGGCGCCGCGAATGGCATCGAAGTCGATGACGTTGATCAGGTCGGCCACGTAGGTGTTGACGTAGTCGTGACGGTGGGTGGTTGCGGCCTTGAGCGCCTGCTCGTAGCTGATGCGTTTGACGCCGGCCAGTTTGTTGGCCAGCAGTTCGTTGGCCTTGGCTTCGATCCACTTGGTGATGTGGGTATCGGCCGGGCCACCGTTGGTTGGGTTGTACTTGTAACCGCCGCTCTGAGGCGGGTTGTGCGACGGCGTGATGACGATGCCGTCGGCAAGACCCGTGGTGCGACCACGGTTGTAGCAGAGAATGGCGTGAGAAACCGCCGGGGTCGGGGTGTACTCATCGCCTTCGGCGATCATCACGGTCACACCGTTGGCCGCCAGCACTTCCAGGGCACTGGCCCCGGCCGGGGTCGACAGTGCATGGGTGTCGATACCGACGAACAACGGCCCGGTGATGCCCTGGGCTTCGCGATACAGGCAGATTGCCTGGCTGATGGCCAGAACGTGCCACTCGTTGAAACTCAAATCAAAGGAACTGCCCCGGTGCCCGGAGGTGCCGAACGCCACGCGCTGGGTGGAAACCGAGGCGTCGGGTTGCCCGGTGTAATACGCCGTAACCAGTCGCGGGATGTCGACCAACAGTTCTGCCGGTGCCGGTTTGCCCGCAAAAGGACTGAGTGTCATGCAAAACCTCTGAAATAGAGTGGTTCAGGAAATTGAAACCGAGTTTACTGGCAGTTCGTCCAGAGTGCGATGGGGTCTATTGCATACAGGCCGGGTGTTTTCGAGCATCCGCCCGCGGAGCCAGTCGTAACGCATCCCCAAGCAGTCCGACAAGTCTTAACAACTCGTGTTCGGCGCTGCCCGTCACGCTCACGCGCATGTATTGCGCGTGCAGCCCCTGAAGGCTGAACAGCTCCCCCGGCGCAATCAACACATGCTGCTTGAGCAAGCGTTGAAACACCGTGTCCATCGCAATCGGATGTGCAGAATGCAGCCAGATCGTTGCGCCTCCCTGAGGTTCGACGATCTGCACAATGTCGCCCAGACGCTCACGCATCAAATCGATCCATTGCGTTCGACGCTCCCTGAGCAAGTGCTTGAGCACCGGCAGATGCTGGTCGACTCGCCCGCTCGCATAGAGCCGGGCAATGGCCTTCTGGCGGATCGGCGACAGACGAAACGAACGCAGCAGGAAATGACGCTGCAGGTCTGCGCGCCACTGTCGCGAGATGACAAAACCGTAGGGCGCTTCGACCCCGATGATTTTTTCGAACATGGAAAAAACCAGCAGACGGTCGGGATCCACCAGCTCACGCAGGGGGTCCCCTTCAGCGTCGTCCAGCAATTCGCCATGACAATCATTTTCCAGCAGCCAGGTGCCATGACTCAGGAGCAAATCCGCGATGGCCTCACGGCAGGCCGGCGGGATACGGCTGCCGTGCGGCATGTTCAATCTGGAGGACAGCAGGATCAATCGCACCCGCTCGCTCTCAAGCAACCTTTGGAGGTTCTGCGGATCGCAGGCGCCGTCCGGCTGAAGCGGCAGCTCGATCACCCGAACCTCGGCGGACTGGAACAGGCGCAGGATCATCCAGTCGCATGGCGACTCGACCACCACCGTCGAGTGACGCAGCTCAAGGACAGCGATCAGGATCTCCAGCACCCCACGCAGATCGGCACCGATATAGACGTCCTCGGCGTGCCAGCAATGGTCGGCCGATGAGGTGTAGCGGGCGGCGAGCAGCGTGCGCAGCTCCAGTTCGCCGCAAGGCTGGGCCGGCGTCTGCAAGTGTCGTGGATACTGGCGCAACAGCTCTCGTTCAAGCATCAGCAAAGGCCGGTCAAGGGGCTGGATCGATGCCGGTTCATCGGCACTCAGTACCTGCATCCCGGTGCACCTGGCGTTGACGTAGACCGTTTCCAGCAAATCACTGCCGCGTCCGGGCGGCATGACCACCGATGTCGGCTGTGCGAAATATCCCGACTTGGCCACGGAATAGACCCGGCCTTCTTTTTCCAGCAATGCGTAGGCGTATTGAATGGTCGAGATCGATACGCCAAGCCGCTCGGCCAGCTGCCGTAACGATGGCAGTCGAATCGCGCCTTCACTACCCGGTTCGCTGATCAGTTGCGTCAGGTAACGATAGACCGCCTGATAGGCAAAATCGGATCCTCGCGACTCACTCATGAGCGGGCGCCTGCAAGCAGATCCCCGTGGTCGAGCAATACAAACACACTCAACCTTCCGCCGAACGGTCGCCCAGCGTGACTTCATGCTCGGGCAACTCGGGCGCTTTTGCGAGGTGATCGCCCATCGGGACCGCTTCCATTGCGTACAACCGGCTGATCAGTCGAAGGGGCAAGCCGCTGACATCTGTCATCCACTGCAGCACCTGCTCCGGCGCATGCAGGCCCTGCATGGCGCGGTGCAGCTCCGGCATGGCGACCAGCATCCCCGGATGACAGGTGCGCAGGAATCGCTCAAGGCCGGCGCCTGCGTTGATGAAGGGTGCGAACAACAGGCACACCAGTTGCGGCTCATCAAGGTCGAAGTTCTTCTGCAGGGCAGCCGCCGCCAGCGATCGGTGCTCTGCGAGATCAGCCAGATTGGCGAACGCGGATTCAAACCGCTCACAAACCTGCTCCGGCGTGTTCCTGCGACGCATCGTCGCCAGGCATTGCTGTTGATACTCCGAAACCCCGGCTTCATAGGTGCGCCCTTCGATGTAACTGGCCTGCAACCCTTTCAGATAGGCGCCGATCAAAGGATCGGCACACTCGCCGGTACGCGCTTCAAGCATCAGGTCGTCTGCCTGAAACCCGAGGAAGTCGCTGAGCAAGGGCCACCGCTCTTCCATTTTGCCCACCACCATATCGTCGATACCGATATAGCTGGTACGGCGACAGGCTTCGAATTCACCGAGCGGTCGCCACGGCACCCGGTCGTCCTGGCTATAAAGCTCGCGATAGCAATCACCGCCAAGGCTGTCGAGCAGACAGAACAGCTCTTCGAACCCGCCACCCTTGCGCGACAACTCGCCCAGGCCAACCTTGCGGACCGCCCGCTCCAGCCCATCCAGAAACTGCTCCTGACGGAGTGCGTTGTCGCTGCTGATCAATGCGTCGACCCCGTTGTTCCAGCGGGCGACCTGACCGTAGAACTCGGCGGTGCTCAGGTACAGGTCATCCCATAGGGTCAGCGCCTCATCCCATCCGCGGCGGTGCCCCACCATCAGCAGATTGAGTCTGCCGGCCTCGCGCCCCTCGTCGCAGACAGGCGCCAGATGGTTGAATGGCAGGATCTCGCGATGATCCACCATCAACAGCTCGACTCTCGGGTCGTCATGCAGAAACAGCGCACTGAAACAGCGATGCAGGTTGTGCAATGCCGAAGCCGGTACGCCATTGCTGCGCAGGGTAGCGACCCGCAACTGAAACGTGGCCGGTGCACGCCCGGCAATGCTCAGCTGGGCTGCACGTAAAAGGGCCAGGCTATAGCAACAATCGCGCGTGCCCGATTGAATCGCCAACACCTTGAAATCACCGATGCGATCCATGCCCCCGGCAGCGACCGCCAGCCTCTGGATCAGCAACTGCAACGCCGTGCGTTCAGCACGGGAAAAGAAACTCAGCAATCGTTGCAATACTTGCTGGTAGACATAATTCATTGCCTGATCATGGATCGTGCTCATCAGTACTTCACCCGGTATCAAAGGTTTATATCGCGCGATCACGAATGGTGAACGCACAATCATTCTTCATTAATTAATAGACGCTGAAATGCTAACACTTAAGTTTTTGTAGTTATTTGAAACAGTTGAGCGCGCGGCACTTTTGCTTGACCAACGGCAAGCCTGAAAGCCGCGCCGTTACTGGGCCCTTCGCGAGAACGCGTTTTCCTAGGAAACTTCTTACAAGCCCCTGCACATGATGAGCACAAGAAAAAAAGAAAGGATTACATGGCACCCCTACAAACATTAAACAAAAGTTTGAGGCGCGATGATAAACAGCCGCTTGATATTGCACGGAGCAAATAGAATGCACAGACATAGCTCATTCCTTGAGATGAAAGTAGTCATTCAATTATCAGGGTCTGGAGGGCAATTAGAAGATACAGATCGAGAGTAAAAACCAGTTCAGTTGCTGAACGTCCCCAGGTGTCTGACCCAGGGATTCTCGGTGTCTGAAGGATAAAACGCACAAGAGTCCGTGGGGCCACGGACTCTGATCGGGAAGGTCAGGCAGTTTCGATTTGCAAGGCAACCCGCTCGCGGCATGGGCACTCGTCCATGTAGCGGTGAGCTTCGACAAACTCGTTGAACGGGAACACGCGGGTCTTGAGCGGCAGCAGCACACGGTCGGCAGTGAGCTGGTTGATATCACGCAAGGCACGCTGCAGGGCGACGTGATCCTGAATGATGCCGAGCTCCGGCTTGCCGGTGAAATTGCCGATGCAATGCACGAAAAACTGAATGTTCTTCTGGAACGCTGCGCACGCTGGGAACGGCGTCTGGTTGCCTCCCTGCAAGCCGTACAGCACCAGACTGCCACGGGGTGCCAGCACATCGCCGAGCAGCGACATCTGTGGCCCGCCGAGACCGTCGAACACCACGTCGACACCACGGTTGTCGGTGATCTTGTTGATGCGCATCAACAGGTCTTCTTCTTCGGTGACGATCACTTTCTCGGCACCGAGAGACAGCAGGTACTCACGTTCCTCCGCCGTTTTGGTGGCGGCAATCACCCGCACACCCAGTGCTTTGCCCAACTGGACGAAGGATGGGCCGGCACAGTGGCTGGCGTCGGTCACCAGGGCGAACTGCCCGGGTTTGACTCGTGCCAGGTCAACGTAGCCAAAATAGGCGATCAACAGCGGCGTGTAATGCACGCTGGCTTCAATCGGGCTGAGCACGTCCGGATAACGGGTCAGCGCGGTGCGCGGCAGAACGATCAGTTCGCCGTAGACCGGGTAATCGTTGGGGCTTTCGGCCGGGAAGCTGGCCACCTTGTCGCCCACTGCCAGATCTTCGACGCCGTCGCCGATGGCTGTGACCACACCGGCCATTTCATGGCCCAGGCCTGAAGGCAGGCGCGCCTGGGACGACGCCAGATTCTGACGCCAGAGCGTGTCATACCAGCTGATGCCGATCGCCTCGACACGCACCTGCACTTCGCCAGGACCTGGCTGAGCAGCCGCATGCTCTTCGCATTTGAGCACCTCGGCCGGACCAAACTTGTGAAAACGGATCGTGCGGGACATCGCAAACCTCGTCAAAGTAACCTCTAATGCCATGAACTCTATCTGGGCTTTCCAGCCACGACTATCAGTGGCTATTAATAGTCGACATGCCTGTCATTGATTCCGCAGCATGGCCAGCATTGAAAAAATCCATGAAAAAACTGCTGCCACCTTCTCAGTAAAGCTGAATTACCCGGTGCAGAGTACCAGCCTTTCCCCGTAAGATTCATGCCGGCCATTGTTCTCATATGGCCACTCTCGTCAAGCTTGATGACTCTGCCAGGACTCCAGATGAATCGTAATGACCTGCGTCGTGTCGACCTCAACCTGTTGATCGTGTTTGAAACGCTGATGCATGAGCGCAGCGTGACTCGTGCAGCGGAAAAGCTGTTTCTCGGACAACCGGCGATCAGCGCGGCGCTCTCGCGTCTGCGCAGCCTGTTCGACGATCCTTTGTTTGTGCGCACCGGGCGCAGCATGGAGCCTTCCGCCCGCGCGGTGGAAATCTTCGCCCTGCTCTCCCCGGCCCTGGACTCGATTTCGACCGCCGTCAGCCGCGCGGCGGAATTCGACCCGGCCACCAGCACCTCGGTGTTTCGCATCGGCCTGTCGGACGACGTCGAGTTCGCGTTGTTGCCGATGCTGCTCAAGCGCCTGCGCGCCGAAGCGCCCGGCATCGTGCTGGTGGTACGCCGCGTCAACTACATTCTGATGCCGGGCCTGCTCGCCTCCGGCGAAATCTCCATCGGCGTCAGCTACACCACCGATTTGCCGGCCAACGCCAAACGCAAGGTTCTGCGCCGCAGCGCCCCCAAACTGCTGCGCGCCGATACTGTGCCGGGCCCATTGAGCCTGGATGATTACTGCGCTCGTCCACATGCGCTGGTGTCGTTTGCCGGTGACCTCAGTGGTTTCGTCGATGAGGAACTGGAAAAACTCGGGCGTAAACGGCACGTGGTATTGGCCGTGCCGCAGTTCAACGGCTTGGGTACGCTGCTGGCGGGCACCGACATCGTCGCGACCGTCCCCGATTACACAGCGGAAGCCCTGACTGCCGCTGGCGGCCTGCGCGCCGAAGACCCACCGCTGCCGACGCGCACGTTCGAGCTGCACATGGCCTGGCGTGGGTCGCAGGATAATGATCCGGGGGAGCGGTGGTTGCGGTCGCGGATTCAGATGTTCTTTGGGGACCCTGACAGTCTCTAGGCTTCCTTTGCGGCATCTCCTTGTTACGGACGGGTTCGAAACGGTTTGGCAATCCGGATCAAAGGTGCAACGCGGGCTTGGCCTGGCGAACGCCATGGACAGTAGGCACGCGGACACGCAGCGCAATCAGTAACGCGGCCAGCAGCATCAGCATGGCCGCCGCCACGAATACGGCGGCACTTCCTCCAAGGCTGAACATCGCGCCGCCAGCAGCCGCGCCCGTTGCGATGGCGGACTGCACAGAGGCCACCACCATGCCCCCGGCGCTTTCCGCCTGATCAGGTACCGCGCTGGCGACCCAACCGCCTGCCCCGGCACCGACGCCGGCAACAGCACCAACGCCAGTGCTGCGACGCCGACCAGCGCGGGCATCAATACCAGAGTGGCCAGAGGGTGGCGCTCCAGCAGCCTCCCGGCCAACAGCGTGCCGACGAAGTTCGCCACGCCGAACCCCAGCAGCATCAGCGACAGCCCTTGCGGACCGATGCCGGTAGTTCCTTCAAGAAATGGCCGAACATAAGTGAACATCGCAAAGTGCCCGCTGTGCACCAGTACACAACCGAACATGCCCATGGCGATGCCCGGGCGCAGCAATACCTCCAGAACGGTGCGCAGTCTTGCCGGCCGGCGCGGTGCAAGGCACGGCAGCGTGAGCGACTGGAAAGCCAGGGTCACCATGCCTACTGCCGCCGCTGCAAAGAACGCGCTGCGCCAGCCATATAACCCGCCCAGATAACTGCCCAGCGGCACCGCAACGACCGTCCCAATCGCTATGCCGCTGAAGATGATCGACAACGCCCGAGGCAACAAAGCACTCGGCACCAAACGCATCGCTACCGCTGCCGCCATGCTCCAGAACCCGCCAAGGGCAATACCCAGCAAGATGCGCATCAACAACAGCACCGCGAAGCTGGAGGAAACGGCGACCAACAGATTCGACGCCACCATCAACGTGGAAAAACCCAGCAACACCCAACGTCGATCGATGCCGCGGGTCAGGCCTGGCACCAACAGGCCCGCGAACAGCGCCACCACGGCTGTCACCGTTACCGCCTGGCCAGCCAGCGCTTCGGACACTCCCAGATCGTTAGCCATCAGCGTCAACAAACTCGCCGGCAGGTATTCAGCGGTCAGTAACCCGAACACACCCATTGCCAACGAGAAGACGGCCATCCACGCGGGCGTCGAAGGTTCCAAGTCCGCGCCGACGCCGCAATGGCGGTCGGATACGGTGTTACTTAAACAGTCAGTCATTGCACGGATCTCCCAATGTTCATTGCGAGCCGAAGTCTAGGCGCCGGAAATCGGATGATCTATGATCCAAAGTCTCTACTTTTTGATCAAAACACCTGAACAATGTCTGCAGATCAGTTTGCTCTCTCCTCGGACCTCATCAATGAACTATTGCGCGGCATGCGCCTGCGTGGCGTTGAATACCGGCGTATCCAGGCGGGTCCCACTTTTGGATTGAGCTTCGCGCAAAAGCCTGGGCACGCCTGGTTCCACTTCATGGCCGTGGGCAATGCGGAACTGCGAATGGAGGACGGCAACACCTACGCGCTGTCTGCCGGCAACGCCGTGTTCATCTCCCATGGTGCGACCCATCAACTGCTTTCCCATCCGGACGCGCCTGTTCAAGACATCGACGGTCTAGACGGCGAAACCTTGGGTGACACCATCAGTGCGGTGGATACCGGAACCGATGCCTGCCCCACGCCGAGCACTCTCTTGTTCAGTGGTTGCATGGAGTTTGAACTGGGCAGTATCCATGGGCTCGGCCGGCTGATGCCGGGCCTGATGCTGATTGATGCCGGCGGCCAGCGTTACCCCGGGCTGGTACCGATCCTGACCGCCATGGAACGGGAGGTCAGCGCCGCCCGTGTGGGGTTCGCCGGTATCCTCGCGCGGTTGGCCGACGTGGTGGCCGCCATGGTTGTTCGCGGCTGGGTGGAGTGCGCCTGCGGCAATGCTTCCGGGCTGATCGCCGCCTTACGCGATCCACGCCTGGCCGGTGCACTGCTTGCGCTCCATCAACAACCGGGCCGCGACTGGACCGTTGCGCAGTTGGCAGAGCACTGCAATACCTCGCGCTCGGTATTCGCGGAGCGCTTCCAGGTCACGATTGGCATGACTCCACTGCGCTACGTGACCGAACTGCGAATGCGGCTTGCAAGCCAGTGGCTGACGCTCGAAAGGCTGCCGATTGAAGAGGTGGCGCAGCGCTTGGGCTATACATCCCAGGCTGCTTTCAGTCGTGCATTCAAGCGCATTACGGGCAGGACACCGGGTTTGAGTCGCAAGGCGAGGCAGCCCGCGACTACTTGAAGTCCAGCGCAAGGAGTCAAGGATCCGCGCCTCTGAGTCACTTGCCGCCGGTTACGTCGAGGAATGTACCGGTCACAAATGATGCCTCTGCGCTGGCCAGCCACAAAATGGCCCGCGCCACCTCGTCTGGCTGCCCGCCCCGGCCCATCGGGATTGAGTCCTTGACCCGATCGACCCGCCCCGGTTCGCCGCCGCTGGCATGCATGTCGGTATAGATGTGGCCCGGGCGGACACAGTTGACGCGAATGCCCTCACGGGCCACCTCCTTGGCGAACCCGATGGTGAACGTTTCCAGCGCCCCCTTCGATGCTGCGTAGTCAACATACTCATTTGGACTGCCCAGACGCGCCGAAGCCGACGAGACATTGATCACCACGCCTCCCGCACCACCGTGCCGCAGAGACATGAGCTTCACAGCCTGCTGGGCGCACAGAATCGGCCCGAGCGCATTGACCGCAAAGATGCGTTGCATGCGTTCGAAACCCAGATCCTCAAGGCGTGACTGCTGCGCCAGCACGCCTGCGTTGTTGACCAGGACATCAATGCGCCCGAACGTGCGGTCGATCGCGGTAAAAAGACTCGCAACCTGCTCGGGATCGGCACTGTCGGCGCGCATCGCCAACGCCTTGCGCCCCATCGCTTCTATATCTGCCGCTACCGCCAGCGCAGCAGACTCATTGGCAACGTAACTGATCGCCACGTCGTAGCCCTGCTCGGCAGCGAGTCGGGCGGTGGCGGCGCCCACTCCTCGGCTGCCACCGGTAATCAGAATCAGCGGAGCCTGCGAGACGTTAACCATGAAACTACTCCTGAGCAGATGAAGCCGAGTCAGCCGATGATGATCGCGCCGCTGGCGATCACCACACAGGCCAGCATCCGGCGGACGGTAAGTGTTTCACCGAGGAACAGGTAGCCAAGCAGCGCCGCAAACAGCACGCTGGTTTCACGCAGGGCTGACACCGCGCCCAGCGGGGCTTCGTTCATCGCGTAAATAACGATTGCATAGGCAATCAAAGAGACCAGCCCGCCCATCGCTGCAGCGGGCATTCCGGGCCGGATCGAAAACAGGCTGCGGGCATCGCGCAGACCGATGTACACCGCCGGCATCAGTACGCCCCACAGAGCGCTCATCCACACCGTGTAGGCAAGCGGCGCACCGGAAAGCCGGGCGCCAATGCCGTCGACCACGCTGTAAGCCGCGATAAAACCACCGGTGCCCAGCGCATAAGGCAGGCTGGGCACCGACAGGCTGCGCCCCCGGAAGGCCAGCGAGATGATTCCGCCTGACACCAGCGCAATGCCGAGCAACTGGCCGGGGGTTATGGTTTCGCCGGCAAACAGCGCAGCGCCGAGCGTGATCAATGCAGGCGATGAGCCGCGCGAAATCGGATAAATCTGTCCCAGATCGCCGACCCGGTAACTGCGCACCAGAAACAGGTTGTAACCAACGTGCAGCAATGCCGACAGCAGCGCATACCCCCAGCTTTGAGGCGCAGGCGCCGCCATGAATATCGCGGCAACTGCACAGACCATCGCGATGGCAACGCACATCACCGTCATCGACCAAAGCCGATCGGCACCGCCGCGCAGCAATGCATTCCAGCCGGCGTGCAGCAGCGCGGCGAACAGGACAAGGAGGACGAGATGATTAGGCATTGGCCATTCTAGACAGCCTGAGCGGCCGGATTACAGAGAAGACTCCTCATTGCACCATGAGTGATTCTTCATGCCCTAAACCTGTCCGCCTTGCACTTTAAGCGCCTCACCGAGCAACCATTCGCGAAAACTCTCAATGTGCGGCTGCGTCTCAACGCCCTTGGGGCAAACGAAGTAATAAGCGAGCGGTGACTGAAACGGCACATCGAACAGCCGCACCAGACGGCCGTCGTCGATTTCCTTCTCGACGTGCCCGCTGCGCACCAGAGCAATGCCATGGCCGAGTAAAGCCGCCTCCACCGTCATATTGGTATCGCCAAACCTGACGCTTTCCCGCAGCGGGGAAAACGCCAGCCCGACGGACTGGAACCACGCTTCCCATTTCGGCGCCAGTTCGGCGCCGTCACGAGCCAGCAGCGGCAACTGCAGCAAATCGGCGGGACTGCCCGGCATTCCGACGCGTTGCAGCAGTTCGGGACTGGCCACCGGAAAAACCTGCTCACCGAACAAAAACTGCGAATAAAGACCGGGGTAGTTGCCCTTGCCCAAGCGGATCGCGACATCGGCTTCGCTGCTGGCGAAATGGATGACCTTGTCCGTGGTGTCCAGCGACACCAACAGTTCCGGGTGCTGGCGGGCCAGGCTCGGCAAGCGTGGCAGCAACCATTTCAACGCAAAGGAATACGTCGTACTGACGCTGAGCCGGACCCTGCCCTTTTGCTCACGCAGATCAGCCAGCGTCGCCTCAAGGCTCATGAAAAACTCGCGCACAATCGGCGCCAGGGTAGCGCCCGCAGGCGTAAGGCGTAACGACTTGCCCCTTTCAAACAGCTGCAAGCCCCATAGATCTTCCAGGTGTCGCAGCTGGTGGCTGACCGCGCTCTGGGTCACATGCAGTTCCTGCGCGGCGGCGGTGAACGTCGGGTGTCGGGTCGACACCTCGAAAGCACGCAAGGTCGCGGTCGGGGGTAGATCTCTCATAAGTAATGGGTCCGGGATCGGCAAAAATCGAAGTATGAATATCAAGTCATGTTAGAGCGAAAGTTCAGTGGTTGCCTCTTGCGCGTAACGGGACTCGCGATGATTGCGTATTGCTCCAGCAGCCGGGCGAGGTTTGAGTAAGCAATCGCCAGATGATCCGCCCCGAGCCGGCTCATCGCTTTTGCTGTGCGCCGTGCCTGTGCCGCGCTGATCGCCGGGACATCTGCATCGCGAGCCATCCGCCGAATGCCGGTACGAGCACATTGGGCGACGGCAGAGTCAGCGCCCAATTCGCAGGTTTTGTGATGCAGTTGGTTCAATTGCCTGCTCAATTGCAGTGACAGCCAGCCTGCTCGGTCATCGAGCGTGCTCTCGGTGCCAAGCAGATTTTTCAGTGTGACGATTCGATGCTGTTGTTGCGCTTGCCACTGCGGGTGATTGACAGCGCCTGCACGGCGCAGCAGTGACCGAACGCCCCGGTGGATCGAACGCTTCAGTGCTCGAACATCCCGGGCTCTGTCTCTCGGCATTATCTGGAAGGCCAACAGGCAGATGGCCATGGCCACGAACCAGGCGAGCGACTGATTCGCGAAATCAGCGAAATCATAGATTGCGGTTCCGCCCGTACTCACCAAGGTGTTAAAGCCGATCAGGTATGCAACCCCTTGCAACGCGTTGCGAGGCAGGCTCGTTGCGTGAATCCCGAACGACCAGAATGCCGCCAGCGACAGCAGCAACAGAGGGAAATCGTTGATCTGCGGCAGCAGCAGAAACTTGCACAGCGCAGCTGCGATCACGGCATAGAACGTACCCCGGATAAAACCGGCCATGCCTTGTTCAGGCGCGGGAGCGGTCGCCAGCAGCGTGCAGCAGGGTCCAACGACCGCCAACAAAGTGGGGCCCTGATCCCAGCCGCTGAGGTACCAGACTGCGCCGGTGGCCAACAGGGCGAGCAATGCTCTGCAGCCGTTGCGCGCGGCATCGGCGTAGTTGCGGTGGAAACTCACGGCCCTTACCGGTTCTCGGCGACGGTGATCGAGGCTGGAAAAGTGCTGCAAGGCTGCGCTCAGGTCGGCCAGTTGTTCGCCGAACGAACGTGGGCCTGGGGTTGCCCGCTTACAAGCGTCCACCCGAATACGCAGTTGGTCCACGATCAGGGCACAGGCGCGATAGTCTCCATCGGCATCGATCATCCGCTGGCTCAGCGCGTGCAACCCCGAGCTTGTTTGGGCGAGTAATGTCGCGTCGTTTTCCAAGCAGTGCCGGTCGTAGTGCATGTCGAGCACCACGGCTTGCAGGTGCGCCAGCCCTGCCTGAATGGCCGGTTGCCGCGCGCGAAGCAGCACAGACTCACCACGTCCGAGCCCTAACAGATCGTCCACTTTGCCGATATCAATGGCGAGCTGATGAGCCTGTGCAATCCGCTCGACACCCTGTTCGCCCGAGAGGCGCATCGCGAGTAGCCTTGCGCTGCGGGCACAGACCTCGGCGAGCGTGCGCCTGATGGTGTTTTCCATGGTTCTCGGACTGAACAGCGTGACCACCAGGCTCAGGCACAGCACGCCGAGTGCCACTGCTGTGCCGCGAGTCATGATGTGCTCGAAAGCCTTTTGCGGCGCGACAATGGCCGGCCCCAGCGCCAGGCAGACGGTATAACCGGCCACCACGGCGGCAGTGGCCTGGTAATGACGCAACACGGTCATCGTCGCCACACAGAAGCCCAGCCAAAGACCGATGCCCAGCAAGAACAGCAGCATCTGTTGCGCAAACAGCCCGGTCAGGACGCAGGCCGCGAGCAAACCTGCCAGCGTTCCCAGCATCCGATAGAAGCCCTTGCCACGAACCGCGCCTTGTACCGGTTGCACCAACAGCAACACGGTGGAAGCGCCCGAGAACGGCGAGTCCAGATGCAGCTCAAAGCCGAGCCACAGCGCCAATCCTGCCGCCAGGACGCCGCGTAATACGTAGGCGAAAGTGGCAGACATCCAGGGCCGAGGGATGGCCGCGAACAGCCGTATTGTCAGACGGGTCATCACATGAACGCCTGCAACCAATGGATCAGGCGCCAGCGCGGCAGCCCGTCGGGCTGCGTGACTTCGACGCTGGCGGTCATGCCCGCTGCCAGCTCCACGCCTTCCGGTACCTTGTCCAGTTCGATGCGCACCGGCACCCGTTGTGCCAGGCGAATCCAGCTGAAGGTCGGGCTCACCTCGGGCAAACCGCTGTCGTTGCGCACTTCATTGGTGTCCGCAATTCCTCGGCCCATGCTTGCGACATGACCTTCGAGCACCGGCGCGAAGCTCATCAGTTTGATCGACACCGGCGCACCGATACGCACTCCCGGCAGCTTGGTCTCTTCGAAGTAACCGGTGATCCAGAAACTGTGGCCGTCGACCACGAACAGGTTGGTATGCCCAGCCTCTGCGTAATCACCCGGATGCAGCCGCAGTTGCGTGACGTAGCCATCGACCGGCGAGCGGATCGTCGTGCGTTCAAGGTCGAGTTGTGCCTGCTCAAGATGACTGCGTGCCGCATCCAGCCGCGCTTGCGCCACCGCCAGGTCACGTGCGGCGTTGTCGACCTCTTCCCGGGCGATGGCCCCGGCCAGTTGTGCACGACGCTGGTATTGAGCGTTGCGCTGGTCGAACACGCTGCGTGACTCAGCCAACTCCGCCCTGCGCTGCTGCAGGGCCAATCGATAAGAGCGCACATCGATTCGATACAGCAGATCGCCCTTGGCCACCCGTTGGTTATCGCTGACCACCAACTGATCGATTTGCCCGGACACCTCCGGTGCAATCCGCACAACCTGCGCACTCACGCGCCCGTCCCGCGTCCACGGCGCCAGGACGTAAGCGCGCCAGAGTTGCAGGCAGAACATCAGGGCCAATGTACCCAACACGAGAGTGACGACAGGCTTGAGCATTTTGACTGCAGACATGGCGAACCTCGCTCAGTAATGGACGACCAGCGTCGACAGGACGATGAGCGAGACGAAGAAACGTGCCAGCGCGGGGTGCCACACTTTGTCCAGCCAATGACGGGTCAGACGTTCGATCAGGGTGTAGGCCAGGAACGCCACACCGAGGTAGATGAACAAAGGAGGAAAGTAGAGGTTGGCAATGGCGATTTCGTTAAGCATGGCGGGCATCCGGTTTGCAGATTTTCAGCGTTCGCCCGGAGTGGTCGGACGTGTCGAAAATGCTAGGGAATCACCGCACTTGCCGATATTGAGCAGACTGCCAAAATATAATCAAATCCAGACAACCTGCGACGTCTTCCATGGCCGAAACCCATCCCTTGCCTGTCGATCAGTTCGAGTACGACAACCTCGCGCAGCCTGCCGTCGCGCTGATGCTCGCCCCCCAGCGCAACGACAGTGAGTCCGCCGAACACACGCACCGCAAAGGACAATTGGTCGTGGCTTACCGCGGCGGCATTGTCTGCACGGGCGAAAATGGTGTGTGGATGGTCCCTTCAGGTTTCGGTGTCTGGATTCCCGGCGGTATTTCCCACAGCAACCGCGTAACGGCCAACGGTCAGGTGTGTTTTCTGTTCGTCGAACCCGACGCCGCCTCATTGCCCGATCACTGCTGCACATTGGCGCTGTCGCCGCTGATTCTGCAGTTGATCCTGCACCTGAGCGATCAGGCGCAGGATTACCGCGCTGACTCGCGCACCTCGCGGCTGGCCGGTGTGCTGCTTGAAGAGCTTGAACAAGCGCCGACCGAGCAGCTCTACCTGCCGCTGCCCGCTTCCAAACCATTGCGCAGGATCGCCCGAGCCTTGGCCCAAAACCCTGCCAACCGCGCCACCATGGCCGATTGGGCACAACAGGTGGCGATGAGCGAACGTTCGCTGGCCCGGCTGATAAAAGCCGAAACCGGACTCACTTTTGGCCAGTGGCGCAAGCAATGGCAGATCATCGTCGCGCTGCAAAGCCTGGCCGAGGGGCTATCCGTGCAAAGAACGGCGGAAGCGCTGGGCTACGAATCGGTCAGTTCCTTCATCAGCATGTTTCGCAAGACTCTGGGCAGCTCCCCCGCACGCTATCTGCGCAGCACCCCTATATCAGCGTTGGCTGATCGTTCAGCGTGAAGGATGCCGGGACCTGGCAACCTCGGCCGGGTATTTAATCGCCGCATAATCCTCACCGCGCAATTTCGCCTGCGACAGTTGCCGATCACGCAACACAGAATTGTCATCGAATCAATTGATAGCCTCCTAACGAAAGGTGCATGCTAGAGGGCTTTCCTCGGGCTTATATCATTCCGAATGATAGTTACCTTCGTGTCATTCGATTCGTTTGCCATCTACCCGCCGAGCATCATCCGCCCATCTTCAATACATTGGCGGATGCATCCATGGAACAATCACTCAAACATTTGCGCTTCCCGTTGGCTCTGTTGGCCGTGCTGGTGATGAGCGCGTGCGGCAAGACTCCGGAAACCGCCGCCACCATGCCCGCTGCCAAGGTCAGCGTGGCCAAGGTGCTGGAACAACCGGTCAACGAGTGGGACGAATTCACCGGGCGCCTCGAGGCGCCGGAAACCGTTGAAATCCGTCCGCGGGTCTCCGGCCAGATCGACGAAGTCGCCTTCACCGAAGGTGCGCTGGTCAAGAAAGGCGACCTGCTGTTCCAGATCGACCCGCGTCCGTTCCAGGCTGAGGTCCGCCGCCTCGAAGCTCTGGTTGCCCAGGCCCGCGCCAACGCCACCCGCAGTGAAAACGAAGCCGGCCGAGGCGAACGCCTGCGTGCCAGCAACGCCATCTCCGCTGAACTGGCCGACTCGCGCACCAGCGCTGCACAGGAAGCTCGCGCCGCTGTCGGCGCCCTGCAAGCGCAACTGGATCTGGCCAAACTCAACCTGAGCTTCACCCGCGTCACTGCGCCAATCAGTGGCCGCGTCAGCCGTGCCGAGATCACCGCGGGCAACCTGGTGACTGCCGACACCACCCCGCTGACCAGCGTGGTGTCCACCGACAAGGTTTACGCCTACTTCGACGCCGATGAGCGTGTGTTCCTCAAATACACTCAACTCGCCCGTCAAGGTCAGCGCGGCGCGACCACCCCGGTGTACATGGGCCTGTCCAATGAAGACGGCAACCCGCACCTGGGCCAGATGAACTTTATCGACAACCAGGTCAACCCGAAGACCGGCACCATCCGTGGTCGCGCGGTGTTCGACAACAGCGACGGCAGCTACACCCCGGGTCTGTACGCACGCCTGAAACTGGTCGGCAGCGGCACCTACAACGCCATGCTGATCAACGACGAAGCAGTCGGTACCGACCTCGGCAAGAAGTTCGTGCTGGTGATGGATGGCGACAACAAGACCGCTTACCGCGCCGTTGAGCTCGGTCCGAAGATCGAAGGGCTGCGTATCGTGCGCAGCGGCCTGAACAAGGACGACACGATCGTCGTCAAGGGTCTGCAACGGGTTCGCCCTGGCTCCCCGGTTTCGCCTGAAGTGATCCCCATGGCCAGCGAGCAAACCATTGCCGCTCTCGCTCAACAACGACAAGCGCTGGAAGCCAGCAACCTGCCCAAAGTCGCACCTGCCAAAGGCGCGCCGGGTTCGGTTGTGAAACTGGCTGCTGCGACCCCACGCGGTTAAGGGACGACAACTCCGATGAATTTTTCCCAATTCTTCATTTCACGGCCGATCTTCGCAGCGGTGCTTTCGCTGTTGATCCTGATCGCCGGTGCGATTTCGCTGTTCCAGTTGCCGATCAGTGAATACCCGGAAGTCGTGCCACCGACCGTGGTGGTGCGCGCCAACTTCCCGGGTGCCAACCCGAAAGTCATCGGTGAAACCGTGGCGGCTCCTCTGGAGCAGGCCATCACCGGCGTCGAGAACATGCTGTACATGTCCTCGCAATCCACCGCTGACGGCAAGATCACCCTCACCATCACCTTCGCTCTGGGCACCGACCTGGACAACGCGCAGGTGCAGGTGCAGAACCGCGTGACCCGGACCGAGCCGAAGCTTCCCGAGGAAGTGACGCGCATCGGTATCACCGTCGACAAGGCTTCGCCCGACCTGACCATGGTTGTGCACTTGACCTCGCCGGACAAACGCTACGACATGCTGTACCTGTCCAACTACGCGATTCTCAACATCAAGGATGAGCTTGCTCGCCTCGGTGGTGTGGGTGACGTGCAGCTGTTCGGTATGGGCGACTACTCGCTGCGGGTATGGCTCGACCCTAACAAGACCGCTTCGCGCAATCTGACGGCAACCGATGTGGTGACCGCGATTCGCGAGCAGAACCGTCAGGTAGCCGCCGGCCAATTGGGCGCGCCCCCTGCGCCGAATGCCCAGAGCTTCCAGCTGTCGGTCAACACTCAGGGCCGTCTGGTCTCCGAGGAAGAGTTCGAGAACATCATCATTCGCGCAGGTGACAACGGTGAAATCACTCGCCTGAAGGACATCGCCCGCGTTGAACTGGGTTCCAGCCAATACGCCTTGCGTTCGCTGCTGAACAACCAGCCGGCCGTAGCGATCCCGATCTTCCAGCGTCCGGGCTCCAACGCCATCGAAATCTCGAACGAAGTTCGCGGCAAGATGGAAGAACTCAAGAAAAGCTTCCCGCAAGGCATGGACTACAGCATCGTCTATGACCCGACGATCTTCGTGCGCGGCTCCATCGAAGCGGTGGTTCACACCCTCTTCGAAGCACTGATCCTCGTGGTACTGGTGGTGATCCTGTTCCTGCAGACCTGGCGCGCCTCGATCATTCCGTTGGTCGCGGTGCCGGTATCGTTGATCGGTACATTTGCGGTGATGCACCTGTTCGGCTTCTCGCTCAACGCCCTGTCGCTGTTCGGCCTGGTATTGGCGATCGGTATCGTGGTGGACGACGCCATCGTGGTGGTGGAGAACGTCGAGCGGAACATTGAACTGGGGCTCAACCCTTTCGATGCGACCAAAAAAGCCATGGGCGAAGTAACCGGCCCGATCATTGCCACGGCACTGGTGCTGTGTGCGGTGTTCGTACCCGCCGCGTTCATCTCGGGCCTCACCGGTCAGTTCTACAAACAGTTTGCATTGACCATTGCCATCTCCACCGTGATCTCGGCCTTCAACTCGCTGACCCTGTCGCCAGCGCTGGCCGCTGTGTTGCTCAAAGGTCACGACGCACCGAAAGACCGCTTCTCGCGAGTGCTGGACAAGATCTTCGGTGGCTGGCTGTTCCGTCCGTTCAACCGTTTCTTCGACCGTGCCAGTCATGGCTACGTCGGCACCGTGCGCCGGGTCATCCGTGGCAGCGGCATCGCCCTCTTCCTGTACGCAGGCCTGATGGTGCTGACCTTCTTCGGTTTCTCCAGCACCCCGACCGGTTTCGTACCCGGCCAGGACAAGCAATACCTGGTGGCCTTCGCGCAACTGCCGGACGCCGCGAGCCTGGACCGCACTGAAGACGTGATCAAGCGCATGTCCGACCTGGCCCTGAAACAGCCAGGCGTGGAAAGTGCCGTAGCGTTCCCGGGCCTGTCGATCAACGGCTTCACCAACAGCCCGAACGCCGGCATCGTGTTCGTGACCCTGAAACCGTTCGACGAGCGTAAAGACCCGAGCATGTCCGCCGGTGCGATTGCCGGTGCCCTGAACGGCCAGTACGCCGGGATTCAGGAAGCCTATATGGCGATCTTCCCGCCGCCGCCGGTACAGGGGCTGGGCACCATCGGTGGTTTCCGCCTGCAAATCGAAGACCGGGGCAACCTGGGCTACGAAGAGCTGTACAAGGAAACCATGAACATTATTGCCAAGAGCCATAACGTTCCGGAACTGGCCAACCTGTTCACCAGCTACACCGTGAACGTGCCGCAGGTCGATGCCGCCATCGACCGGGAAAAAGCCAAGACCCACGGCGTGGCCGTCAGCGACATCTTCGACACCCTGCAGATCTACCTGGGTTCGCTGTATGCCAACGACTTCAACCGCTTCGGTCGTACCTATCAGGTCAACGTTCAGGCAGAGCAGCAGTTCCGCCTCGAATCCGACCAGATCGGTCAGTTGAAAGTACGCAACAACAAAGGCGAAATGATCCCGCTGGCGACCTTCATCAAGGTCAGCGACACCTCGGGTCCGGATCGCGTGATGCACTACAACGGCTTCATCACCGCTGAAATCAACGGTGCGGCAGCCCCGGGCTACAGCTCCGGCCAGGCCGAAAAAGCCATCGAGAAACTGCTCAAGGATGAACTTCCGAACGGCATGACCTACGAGTGGACCGACCTGACCTACCAGCAGATTCTGTCCGGCAACACTGCGCTGTTCGTGTTCCCGCTCTGCGTACTGCTGGCGTTCCTGGTGCTCGCGGCTCAATACGAAAGCTGGAGCCTGCCACTGGCAGTGATCCTGATCGTACCGATGACCCTGCTGTCGGCCATCACCGGTGTGATCATCTCTGGCGGCGACAACAACATCTTCACTCAGATCGGTCTGATCGTACTGGTGGGACTTGCCTGTAAGAACGCGATTCTGATCGTCGAGTTTGCCAAGGACAAACAGCAAGAAGGCCTGGATCCGCTGGCAGCTGTACTGGAAGCCTGCCGCCTGCGTCTGCGGCCGATCCTGATGACCTCGTTCGCGTTCATCATGGGTGTTGTGCCACTGGTGTTCTCCAGCGGTGCCGGTGCCGAGATGCGTCATGCCATGGGTGTGGCAGTGTTCTCCGGGATGCTCGGTGTGACCTTCTTCGGTCTGCTGTTGACCCCTGTGTTCTATGTGCTGATCCGCAACTTCGTGGAGCGCAGCGAAGCTCGCAAAGCGGCCAAGGCGCAAAATCTTCAAAAGCCACTGGAGGCGCACCCATGAGTCTGAAAGTCTTCCTGCCGAGCCTGCTGGTGCTGGCCCTCAGTGCCTGCGCCGTCGGCCCTGACTACAAGACCCCGACGACGGAGGCGGCGAACATCACGTCCGCCACCGACGGCGCCGCCGGCCAGAAGAACTTCGATCGTTCGAAATTCGAAGGCATCTGGTGGCAGCAGTTCGACGATCCGACCCTCAACCAGTTGGTGACTCAATCGCTGCAAGGCAACCGTGAACTGCGCGTGGCATTCGCCCGCTGGAAAGCCGCCCGGGCGATCCGCGACGATGTCAGCAACGATGCGATGCCGACCATCACCAGCCGCGCCAGCAGCGATCTGGCCAAAGGTCAGGTCCCTGGCCAGACCACTAAACGAGTCAACAGCGAACGCTATGACCTGGGACTGGACATGGCCTGGGAGCTGGACCTGTTCGGCCGCATCCAGCGCAATCTGGAAGCCAGCGACGCCGACCAGCAAGCGGCTGAAGCCGATCTGTATCAGTTGCAAGTCACCATGATTGCCGAACTGGTGGACGCTTACGGTCAACTGCGCGGCGCTCAATTGCGGGAAAAGATCGCCCTGGCCAACCTGAACAACCAGCAGGAGTCACGCAAGATCACCATCAGCCTGCGTGACGCCGGCGTGGGCGATCAGCTCGATGTTGAACGAGCCGATGCCCGTCTGGCGTCGGTCGAAGCCAGCGTGCCACAGTTGCAGGCGGAACAGGCCCGGCAGAAAAACCGCATCGCCACCCTGCTGGGTGAACGTCCGGACAAACTGACCGTCGACCTGAGCCCGAAAGATCTGCCGTCGATTGCCAAGGCTCTGCCGATCGGTGATCCGGGCGAACTGCTGCAACGTCGTCCGGACATCCTCAGCGCCGAACGCAAACTGGCTTCGGCCACGGCGCGTATCGGTGTGGCCAAGGCCGATCTGTTCCCACGAGTCAGCCTCAGCGGTTTCCTCGGCTGGACGGCTGGCCGTGGTTCGCAGATCGGTTCCTCGGCGGCCAACGCCTGGGCGCTAGGCCCGAGCATCACGTGGGCAGCGTTTGATCTGGGCAGCGTGCGGGCCCGTCTGCGCGGCGCCGATGCCGATGCCGAAGGCGCACTGGCGACCTACGAGCAGCAAGTATTGCTGGCCTTGGAAGAGTCGGAAAACGCCTTCAGCGATTACGGCAAGCGTCAGCAGCGTCTGATTTCGCTGATCCGTCAGAGCGAATCGAGCCGCAAGGCTGCCGACCTCGCCGAGATTCGCTACCGCGAAGGCACCACCGATTTTCTGGTGCTGCTCGACGCCCAGCGTGAACGCCTGAACGCCGAAGACAGCCAGGCCCAGGCCGAAGTGGATCTGTACCGCGGCATCGTCGCGATCTACAAGGCTCTTGGTGGTGGCTGGCAGCCAGAGACGGTCGCCAGCAAGTAACAGTTTTTTAAAGAGCTCCTTTGGTTGGCCGCAACCAACCAAATTTTTTGCCCCGCGTATCATTCGGTCGCGGGGCTTTTTTGCGCCTGTCTTTCAGGGTTTTCCAGCACCGTAACTGTCGCTGTGGTGCCGGCTCTCAGTCGGTCCTTACCTGAATATTCGGGATCGATACCGATCCGCACCGGTACTCGTTGCGCCAGTTTTACCCAGGTGTAGCTGGGATTGATGTTGGCCAGCAACCGACTGCCCGGCGCGTTTTCCCGGTCAGCAATGGCGAAGGCGATGCTCTGCACGGTACCGCCGAATTTTTCCCCGCTCATCAATTCGATCCGCACCCGGTCACCCTCCTCGATCCTTGGCAGCTTGGTTTCTTCGAAATAGCCGCTGACATAAAAGGAGCTGCTGTCCACCAGCGCCAGCAAGGCACTGCCGGCCACCGCGTAATCCCCCTGACGGGTCAACAAATTGGTGACATATCCGCTGACCGGCGCTTCGACTCGGGTACGTTGCAGATCCAGTTCAGCCTGGGTCAGTGCGGCAATCGCCAACTGCACGTTGGCTTCGGCCAGGCCGAGATTCGCCTGATTGCGCAACAGATCGGCCTGGGCCACCGCCACGTCGGTGCTGGACTTCTCCCACTCTTCTCCGGAAATCGCGAACCCCTGCTTGAGCGTACGTCGCCGGCGCTCTTCACTCTGGCGCTGCTTGAGCAATGCTTCGCTGGCGACAATGGCCGCTTGCGACTGACCAAGCGTGGCCTTTGAGACCTCCACCGAGCGTTTCGCATGCTCGACGGCGAGGCTGTAGCGAGCCGGGTCGATCTCCAGCAACAACTGCCCCTTGTCGACATGCTGGTTGTCCTGCACCGCCAGCGTGACGATGCGGCCCGAGACGTCCGCTGACAGCGTCACCACATCCGCCCTAACCCGCGCATCCCGCGTCCACGGCGCCCGGGTGTAATGTTCCCAGGCGAACCAGCCAAGCACGATTGCCAGCAGCACCACTGCCAATGTCGTCAATCGAGTGAGCAACGTCTTCAAGGTTTCAGGCTCCCATCAACAGAATAAAGGTGGCGCATACACAGGCGTACAAGGCGCCTTCGAACAGGGCCTCATGCCAGACAAAGCGCAGGACGCCGAGCCGGCGCAACCCCCAGTCGAGCAGCAGAAAAACCGGTATGGCCAATAGCAGGGCCTGAGCAATGGGGGGCAGGTAAACGCCGCCGATCTCGAAATCAATGGGCAAGGACGGGCTCTCCTTCAGAACGGTCGGGCTGCAAATGCTCGCCATGTCGCTCCAGAAACGACACCACGATCAACAGGGCCACACGCATGCGAAACACCGACCACAAGTGTTCATGGGTGGCGACATGCAAGGCATCCAACTCATCGCCAAGCGCATGCAGCGTGGTCAGCAACGGTGTCAGGCGCACGTCCGGTCGGCCGGCGACGAAACGGCCGGTCTGACGCAATGCCGTCGACAGTTCTTGACCGAAAGCGTCCGTGAGCAATGTGTTGTTCTGTGCCTGTTGCCTGAGCTGGTGCATGGCCACACCCAGCGCCACGCAGGCGAGACTGATCTCATACAGACGTTGCATGTCCCGATCATTGGCGGCCGGCAACACGCCCTGCATCGAGGTCAGACGATCGACCATTCGACTTTCGAAGGCAAATTGCTCTTCGTCGCTGGCCGGGCTCTTGGTCAATTGGTAGACCTGCTCCCGCGCTTCGTTGTAGAAGCGCCGGATGCGCAGGGCCGGGCGGAACGGGAAAATCCAGGCGTAGACGATCAGAGCCAGCATCGCCGCGCTGACGTAGGCTCCGGCAAATTCGAACCATTGGATGGCGGTGTTCTGCCCGGTGCCGACGTTCTGCGGCCCGAGCATCAGGAAACTCGACAGGCCCAGGCCCATGCCGATACCTGCGGTGGCCGGGCTGGACAGTCCGACTGCGATCACATACAGCAAAGGCGCGAGCAGCAAGGCCAACATTTCGAAATCATTGATCGCCGGGACCAGCATGAACTGATAGAACGCCGATACCACCAGTGCCAGCCCCAACCCTCGGGCGTAACTCTGCGCGGCGATCAGGGGGCGCGGAAACGTCGCCATCAATGAACACAGAATCCCCACCAGAATCATCCCGCCCCGCGCGCCGTCCCAGGCGGTCTCGATCCAGATCAATCCGGCCACCAGCAACGCGCTGAAGGCGCGGATGGCGTTCATCGTCGCGAGGGTGAAATCCAGGTGCAAGGGGCTGGACTGGCCGCGGAACATGCAACTGGCTTCCCGCCCCTCCTGTATCGCGTCGCTCAACTCGAGAATCTGTTCCAGTTGTTGCAACAGCCGCGCCTGTTCCCAGCGCAACGCCCAGGCCAGCGAGCGCAGGGTTGCACTCATGTCTTCCGTCAGTTGTTCGGCCTTGTAGGCAAGTCCTTCGAACTGTTGTTGCAGCGCAACGAACTGATGTCGCGCCTCGGCTGGCAATGAGCGTCCTTGCTGTGCGAGCTGATCAAGAAGTACCAGCTCCTCGGCGCGCAATTGCTGGATATCCAACGGTAGATCGCCCTCCCAGCGTTCGGTGAGCAATTCCCGCTGATGACGCAACGCGGTCAGGCGCGAGGTCAGCAGCATCAGTTGATTACCCAGCAAGAGCACCAGATTGTTGGCACTGCGCAGGCGCGGGGCGTCGAAGTATAAATGCCGGCGCAGTCCTTCGAGGGCGCTGATTTCCCCCAGCAGTTGCATTTGCCGGCGCTGAAAGTCCGCTTCGCTTTCTTCGGTGCGCAACACGGCGGCAGCATGGGTAGCAGCCAGTCTGATGACCTGATCGACCTTCGCGAAATAGTTGCGTGATACCGCTTCGGGCCGCGCCGTCAGCAGGCTGACCACGCACACGCACGCCACCGCCAGCAAGGTTTCGGTAACCCGGGTGACCGCCAACAGAAAAGTGCCGTCCTGATCCGGAATCGCCAGCAGCGCCACTACCACGGCGGTATAACCGCTGAGCACGAACGCCTGGGAGCTGGTGTAACGCAGCAACGTGCCGCCGGCCGTGCACAGGGCCAACCACAGCGCCAGGGTCGTGATGAACGGCAACGGCGCCTGGGGGAAAATCGCCATCAGCACCACCGCTACCACCGCGCCAAGGGTCGTCCCGATGATTTGCCCGAAGCTGCGTGCCAGCGCCATGCCGGCCAGTGGCTGGCTGATGATCACCACCGCCATGATCGACCATTTCGGTTGATCCAGATCGAACAGGAACGCCAGGTACAAGGTCAGCAATCCGGCGACGATGGTGCGCAAACCGAACAGCAGCACTGCCTGGCTGGGGTGGATCACCGCTCTGAAGTAAATGAACAGGGATTGCATGGATAGCCTCGTCGAAACAACTTCTGAAAGCGTAGACACTGCATGGAGGGCATGACGGCTAACAGGGTGGACACGGGCTGTAGGTCGATTCAACGCTTGCAGTAGGTCATATCGGGCAGAGAGTTTGACTCACGGCGCGAGCTGACAGAAGCTTGCGACCTCCGCTACAAAACGAAAGTTTCGGAAATTCGCATGTCTCAGTCTCGCCGTTATTTGCTCATCAGCCTCGGCCTTGTGCTGGCCCTCTGCGTGGCCTGGCTGTCATTGCGCAGTACCGCGCCCGTGGTGCCGGAAGCGATCAAGCATGGTTACAGTGAAGCGCTGACCGCTGCTCGCGCCGGCCAGCCGGGGGCCGCGCGGGTTTTGTACCAGCAACTGGGACGTCCGGACCTGTCGGTCAAACGTCGCGTCTGGCTGCATGCGGAGTTGCCCAATTACCCGAGCCCCCAGGCCCTGAAACTGGCGGATGCCGATCTGCAAAACCAATCGCCGGAGGTCCGGCTGGCGGCAATAAAAAGCGTGACCGGCCTGGTGCCGGGCGGCCAGCGCAGTCTGCTCCTGGGCCCGTTGCTCGACGATGAGGATCAAACCGTACGCTTTGCTGCGATCAACGCCCTGCTCGGTTTGTCTCCGGATCAACTGGGCCTGTATTTTGCCCCGCTCCAGCAAGGCATCGACATGTGGGAGCAGGCGCTCAAAAGCCAGCCGGAAAGCGCCGCCAACTATGCGCAGCTGGCGCGCCTGTATCTGCACAACGCCGAACTGAAACAGGCACAGCAAGCACTGGAGCTGACCTTGCGCCTGGATCCCGGCAACCTTCCGGCGCTGGTAATGCAGATCGAAGTGCTCGACCGTCAGGGACAGAGCGATGCCGCCCGGCAACTGCTGGCCCGACAGCTGAAGGCCCAGCCCGATTCGGCCTATCTGCAGCATGCCCTGGGCCTCTGGCTGCTGCACCACGATCAACGCGAATATGCCCTGCTCGGCTTGTCCAAAGCCGTGGAACTGGAGCCCGACAACAAAGACTATCGCTACGACCTCGCCACCACCCTGCACAGCGCCGAAGAACTGGAAGCGGCGCAAAAGCAGTTGCAGGAAATCGTCCAGCGCCATCCTGCCGACCGCAAGGCGCGGGTGCTGCTGATCAATTACTGGAAAGAAAGCGGCCAGTTGCAGAACGTACAGATTCTGCTCGCTCAGCTCGAACAGATGAACCCGGACGATCCCTCGTTGCAGCAAGGCCTCTAGCGGTAATCTGGACACATCCGGCAAGAAACTCGGAACCGTGGTCTCGGCAAAGGGTCAAGTAATCAGGTAGTGCAAAACGGCGTCCGGCGCCCGCTGCCTCGTTTCCCCTAGTCATGAGAGGGCATTTTTTGTCTACATCGAACGCGTTGATCAGTGCAAAAGCCGCCACCGGCATCGAAGGGTTGGACGATATCCTGGCCGGTGGTTTGTCCCGCAGTCACGTTTTCTTGCTGGAGGGCGAGCCTGGAACCGGTAAAACCACAGTCGCGTTGCATTTCTTGCTGGCCGGCGCCCGTGCCGGCGAACGTTCGTTGTACATCACGCTGTCCGAAACCGAGCGCGAGTTGCGTCAGGGCGCGGCATCCCATGGTTGGGAGCTGAACGAAAATATCGAGATTTTCGAGCTGACTCCCCCGGAAAGCCTGCTCAACGCCGAGCATCATCAGAGCCTGCTCTACTCCTCCGACCTTGAACTGGGCGAGGCAACCAAACAGATTTTCGAAGTGGTCGAGCGCTTCAAACCCACCCGGGTCGTGCTGGACAGCCTGTCGGAAATTCGCCTGCTGGCGCAAAGCTCGCTGCGCTACCGTCGACAGATCCTGGCGATCAAGCATTACTTCGTGCGTTACGACGCTACGGTACTGCTGCTGGATGACCTGACCACCGAATCCCTCGACAAAACCGTTCACAGTGTCGCCCACGGCGTGATCCGCCTTGAAGAACTGACCCCCAACTATGGCGCTGAACGTCGTCGCGTGCGGGTGATCAAGTACCGTGGCCAGAAATACCGTGGCGGCTTCCACGACTTCACCATCATGGGCGATGGCGTGCACGTCTTCCCGCGTCTGGTGGCGGCGGAGCACCGCGGCGATTACCCACGGCTGCAACTGTCCAGCGGCATCCAGGAAATGGACGCCTTGCTCGGTGGCGGTATCGAAACCGGGTCCAGCACGCTGATTCTCGGACCGGCGGGCACGGGCAAATCCTTGATCGCGATGATTTTCGCGGCGGCGGCCGTGGCGCGTGGTGAAAAGGCCGCCCTGTTCATTTTCGACGAAGAGCTGGGCTTGCTGTTCGAGCGCATGAACAACATCGGCATTGACCTCAAGGCTTTGCAGGCCACCGGCAATCTGCTGATCGAACAGGTGGACGCCGCCGAATTGTCCCCCGGCGAGTTCTCTCACCGGGTGCGACGCTGCGTCGATGAAGGTGACATCAAGACCGTGGTGATCGACAGCATCAACGGCTATCAGGCCGCGATGCCGGAGGAAAACGCCTTGGTGCTGCACATGCATGAACTGTTGCTGTACCTGAACCGCAAGGGCGCCGCGACGTTCATGACCGTCGCCCAGCATGGGCTGGTGGGCGACATGCAGGCACCGGTCGACATTACCTACCTCGCCGACACGGTGATTCTGCTCCGCTATTTCGAAGCCCTCGGCAAGGTTCGCCGGGCAATTTCGATTATCAAGAAACGTACCGGCAGCCACGAATCAACCATTCGCGAGTACCGTATTTCCAAGCGGGGCATGACCATCGGTGAACCGCTGGACGCCTTCCAGGGCGTACTGCGCGGCGTGCCCACCTACCTCGGCGCAAGCAACCCGCTGCTTAAGGATGAAAACTTGTGACCGTCACCGTGCCGCTGTCGGAACGAGCACTGATCCTTGCGCCCCAGGGGCGCGACAGCCAGGTGGCGCTGATGATCCTCAACGAGGCCGGCTACGGTGGTCTGATCACGCCCGATCTGGCTACGCTCTGTGCCGAACTTGAACCCGGCGCCGGGTTACTGCTAATCGCCGCCGAGGCCCTGCGTGGCCCGGAGCTGGAATCCCTGCTGTCATATCTCGATCAACAGCCCGCCTGGTCAGACCTGCCGATTGTGCTACTGACACACCATGGCGGCTCAGGACAGGGCCCCTCGTCGCAGCTCAGCAAGTTGTTGGGCAACGTGACGTTTCTCGAGCGCCCTTTCCATCCGGTGACCTTGGTCAGCCTGATCTCCACGGCCCTGCGAGGGCGACGACGACAATACGAGGCCCGCGATCGCCTGATCGACCTGAGCAATAGCGAGCGGCGCCTGCAATCAACCCTCGAAACCCTCGAGCAACAAGTCGAGGAACGCACGGCGCAACTGCGGCACAACGAAGAAGCTCTTCGTCAGTCACAAAAGATGGAAGCGGTCGGTCAACTCACCGGCGGTATCGCCCACGACTTCAACAACATGTTGACCGGCATCATCGGCAGTCTCGAACTGCTGCGTCGGCGACTGGCTCGTGGCCGTCTTGACGACCTCGACAGCCTGATCGATCTCGGGGTGACTTCGGCCAACCGCGCCGCCGGCCTGACCCATCGTCTGCTGGCGTTTTCCCGTCGCCAATCGCTGGATTCCAAAGCCGTACAGATGAACGATCTGGTGCAATCGATGGGTGAACTGCTGCAGCGCAGCCTCAACGAAAGCGTTCAGCTGGACATGCGCCTGGATGAAGAATTGTGGGTGGCCGAGGCGGATCCGAATCAACTGGAAAGCGCCCTGCTCAATCTGGTGATCAACGCGCGTGACGCGATGCCCGATGGCGGCAACCTGGTGGTCGAGACCGGCAATCAGGTGCTTGAGCGGGATTTCACCGACGCTTACAGCAACCTGGAACCCGGCGATTATGTCGTTTTGAGCGTGACGGACAACGGCTGCGGCATGCCCGAAAGTGTGATCAATCGCGCGTTCGACCCGTTTTTCACCACCAAGCCGATCGGCCAGGGTACCGGCCTGGGCCTGTCGATGATCTACGGTTTCAGCAAGCAATCCGGCGGACATGTCTCGATCGACAGCAAAATCGACGAGGGCACTACCGTCAGACTCTATCTTCCGCGCTTCAAGGGCGAATCATTGCCTCACGCGCCAGCGCATACGGAGCAGGCGCCCGACGCCGTGGAAGGCGAAACCGTCTTGATCGTCGAAGACGACCCGGCCGTGCGCGTGCTGGTCAGCGCGGTATTGAGTGAATTGGGTTACAGGTTTGTCGAGGCCGGCGACGCTGACGGTGCCATGCCGATTCTGGATTCGGAACAACGCATCGATCTGCTGATCAGTGACGTCGGCCTGCCCGGCATGAACGGACGTCAATTGGCTGAAATCGGCCGGCAATACCGGCCAGACTTGAAGGTCCTGTTCATCACCGGTTATGCCGAGCACGCTGCGGTGCGCGGCGGGTTCCTCGACTCCGGCATGCAGATGATCACCAAACCGTTCACCTTCGATCTGCTGACGGCGAAGGTACGGGAAATGATCAAGAGCTGAGGCGGTTCACGCCTCAGGCCAGCAGTTCCTGAATCTTCTCCTGCAACACATCCAGATCGAACGGTTTTTCCAGGATCGGCGCCCGGCGAGTGATGGGGCTGCCGGTCTCGCGGATTTCCTGCGGATAGCCGCTGATGAAGATCACTTTCAGATCCGGGCGCAATTTGACAGCAGGCTCGGCGATCTGCACGCCCGAGATGCCGCCCGGCAAACGATAATCGGTAATCAACATGTCCAGATGCGGCTTGCTCGCCAGAATCTCGAACGCCTGCTCGCCGTTTTCGGCCTGCAATACGCGATAGCCCTGGCCTGACAGATAGTCTGTCAGGACCATCAGGATCACCGGTTCGTCCTCGACGACGAGTACTACATCTTGTGCATCTACGCTCATGGGAAGCCTTTGTTCGGTCAATAGCTGCTGATACGACCGTGTGGTCACTCAGAGGTTGCGTTTGTTTCGCCGTTTTCCTGGAGCGGCAGACAAACGCGAAACAGGGCGCCCTCGTTGATCTTGCTTTCGACGACGATGGAGCCGCCATGGGCGGCGACGATCTGCTCGGAAATGAACAGACCCAGCCCGAGGCCGGCCACCACCGTCTTGGCGGAAACCCGTTCGAACTGTTGAAAAATGCGTTTCTGGTTCTCCTCGCTGATGCCGATGCCCTGATCCTGAACTTCGACCCGGGCTTCGCTGCCTTCGCGATAGACCCGTACCTGGATCGGGCTTTTGCCGCCATAACGCAAGGCGTTGGTCAGCAGGTTCGACACGACCTGCTCGATGCGAAACTCGTCCCAATGCCCTTCCACCGGCTCAGCCGCTGTGAAGCTGACTTCCGTCTCGGCAGCTTCAATCTGCTGGCCGAAGTTTTGCAACACATTGCCTACCAATTGCGCGAGATTGAAACGAGTCGGTCGGATCGACAGCTTGCCTGTGCGGATCCGCGACACGTCGAGCATGTCTTCAATCAAGCGAATCAGGCTTTTGATCTGACGTTCGTCACGGTCCACCATCGCGTGCATCTTGTCGAGGGTGAACGCTGCCGCGTTGTCGCGGGCCAGATGCATCTTGCGCAACTGGGTTTCGAGGATAAGGCCGTTGAGCGGTGTGCGCACTTCATGGGCAACGATCGACATGAAATCGTCGCGCATGCGCACTGCCTGCTCCAGTTCGCCCTGGGTGCGCTGCAGTTGCTGCAGCAGCGCTTCCTGTTCGCGACGACTTTGCTCGAGGGCTTCGACCTGTTGCTTCATCGCCTTGCTCTGGCGGTACAGGTCGACGAAGACGTTGACCTTGCTCTTCACCGCATGGATATCCAGCGGCTTGTGCAGGAAGTCCACCGCGCCGCTTTCATAGCCCTTGAACGCGTAATTGAGTTCACGGCCGGCGGCGCTGACGAAGATGATCGGGATGTTCTTGGTTTTCTCGGTGCCGCGCATCAGTTCGGCCAACTCAAAACCGTTCATGCCGGGCATCTGTACGTCGAGAATGGCCATGGCGAATTCGTGTTGCAGCAGCAGCGACAGCGCTTCGTCCGCCGACAACGCTTTGTAGACGGTGCGGTCCTCGCGTTTGATCAGCGCTTCGAGGGCCAACAGGTTCTCGGGCAGATCGTCGACGATCAGCAGTTTTGCCTGGATATTACTCAGCATGCGATTCGTTCCAGCTCGACAAGCAGACGGCCGATGCCGTGTATGGGAAGGATGTAATCCGGTTGGTGCGTTTTCAGCGCCGCGCGAGGCATGGTGGCGACTTGCGCCTCTTCAGGGTCCTGCACGATGGTCAGCCCGCCCTGAGATTTGACCTGTGCCAGCCCCCGTGCGCCATCGTGGTTGGCGCCCGTCAGCAACACCGCCGCCAGCGCTGGCCCGTAAACATCGGCAGCGGACTCGAACAGGAAATCGATCGAAGGGCGCGAATGGTGCAAGCGGTCTTCAAGGCTCAGTGACAGGCTGCGATCCTGCTCCACCGACAAGTGATAACCCGGCGTGGCGAAGTACACCGTGCCGGGCGTGATGTCCTGTTTGTCGATGGCTTCGGCGACCGGCAGCTCCAGCCGCCGGGCAAACACCTCGGCGAGCTGGCTGCGACGCTCTTCCGGCAAATGCAGCACGATAATGATCGGTAACGCGAACCCGGCCCGCAGCGAGCCGAGCAAGGTCAGCAAGGCCTCGACGCCACCGGCGGAAGCTCCGACCACAATCGCCTCGACCCGAGGCAAATCCGCTGTACTGATCATGATTTGCGATAGATCCGCTCTTGTTTCACCAACGGTTCGAACTGGTTGGAATAGCTGGAAAAGTCCAGGGTTTCCTTGCTGCCCAACACCAGAAAACCGCGATGGCACAACGACTCATGGAACAATCCAAACGCTCGATCCTGAAGTTTTTTGTTGAAGTAAATCAACACGTTACGACACGAAATTAATTGAGTTTCGGAGAATACACTATCGGTCGCCAAACTGTGATCGGCGAAGGTCACGTTCTCGCACAGGCTCTTGTCGAAAATCGCGTAGCCATAGGCTGCAGTGTAGTAGTCGGCAAACGAGTGCTGGCCGCCCGCCTGCTGATAATTGGCGGTGTACGCACGCACATTCTCCATCGAAAAAATCCCTTGCTTGGCCTTTTCCAGCGAGCGCGGGTTGATGTCGGTGGCGTAGATGATCGTGCGGTCGAGCAGGCCTTCCTCGCGCAGCAGAATCGCCATCGAGTAGACCTCCTCGCCGGTACTGCAACCGGCGATCCAGATCTTGATCGACGGATAGGTCTTGAGCAGGGGCACCACCTCCTGACGGATCGCCAGGAAGTGCGACGGATCGCGGAACATCTCGCTGACCGGAATCGTCAGCAGTTGCAGCAACTGCATGAACGCCGTCGGGTCGTGCAGGACTTTCTCCTGCAAGGCCGAGATGGTCGCGCATTCGAACTGGCTCAATGCGTGCTGCACGCGGCGCTTGATCGACGCGCCGGAGTAATCGCGAAAATCGTAGCTGTACTTGAGATAAATCGCCTCGATCAGCAATCGCAGTTCGATTTCACTGTTCCGTTCAACGGGATGACTACGTTCCACTAAATGCGTTCCATCTTGGGTAACCACACGCGAATCAGCGAGAACAGGCGATCCAGGTCGATGGGCTTGGCCAAATAATCATTGGCGCCCGCCTGCAGGCAGCGCTCCTGATCGTCCTTCATGGCCTTGGCCGTCACCGCGATGATCGGCAGCTTGCGCCAGCGCGGATCCTTGCGGATTTCCATGGTGGCTTCATAACCATCCATTTCCGGCATCATCACGTCCATCAGCACCAGGTCGATGTCCTCGACTTCATTCAGTTTTTCAATCGCTTCACGACCGTTACGGCCGATCACCACGACTGCACCCTTGGTTTCCAGCGCACTGGTCAGGGCGAAGATGTTGCGTACATCGTCGTCCACCAGCAGCACTTTACGGCCTTCGAAGACCTTGTCGCGGCTGCGGGCGGTCTTGAGCATCTTCTGCCGTTCATGGGACAACTGCGATTCGACTTTGTGCAGAAAGAGTGTGACCTCGTCCAGCAGACGTTCTGGCGAGCGGGCGCCCTTGATGATGATCGAACGCGAATACTTGCGCAGTTCGGCCTCTTCGTCGCGGGTCAGGTTACGCCCGGTATAGACGATGACCGGCGGGAACGAGCAGATGTCCTCGGTGGACATACGCTTGAGCAGATCATTGCCGAGCATGTCCGGCAGCTTCAGGTCGATGACCATGCAGTCGAAGATCGTCGTGCGCAGCAGTTCCAGCGCGTCCTGCGCCAGGCCCACGGCAGTGATTTCGATGTCGTCGTCGCCAATCAGGCGGGCGATGCTTTCCCGTTGCAGATCATCGTCCTCAACCAGCAGCACGCGTTTGACCTTCTGGGTCAGCTTCGCTTCAAGACGGGCGAACACGTCCTTGAGCTCTTCGCGGGTGGTCGGTTTCACCGCGTAACCGATGGCACCCATGTGCATCGCCGCTTCGACGCGATCCTCCACGGAAATCACGTGCACCGGGATATGCCGGGTTTCGGCGTGTTCTTTCAGGCGTTGCAAAACGGTCAGGCCCGAGTGATCCGGCAGGCGCATGTCCAGCAGGATCGCGTCCGGCACGAACTCTTTCGCCAGGTCATAACCTTCATCGGCACCGTGGGCGACCAGGCACTGATAACCCAGTTCATGGGCCAGGTCGTAGAGGATATGGGCGAAATTCGCTTCGTCCTCCACCACCAGAATGCAGCGGCTATTGAACGGCGCTTTATCGCGGTCATCGTTGAAGCGCGGAATCTCGACAGAGGCCAGCGGCGAAACCGCTACAGCGGATGCCATGACCGGAGCTGCTGCTGGCGGGCTGAACGTCAGCGGCGCGACAGGCGCGTCGCCCGGTTCGCGGTAGTGCTGCGGCAGCACCAGGGTGAAGACGCTGCCCTGCCCCGGCGTACTGCTGACGCTGATCGAGCCGCCCAACAACGTCGCCAGATCCCGGGAAATCGACAGGCCCAAGCCAGTGCCGCCGTATTTGCGGTTGGTGGTGCCGTCCGCCTGGCGGAAAGCTTCGAAAATGCTTTCCTGTTGATCCGCCGCGATCCCGATCCCCGAGTCGCGCACGATAAAGGCGATGCGATCGTCTGGCTGGCCGGAGATGGTCAGGCTGACCGCGCCGTTTTCGGTAAATTTCACCGCGTTGGAAAGCAGGTTCTTGATCACCTGTTCCAGACGCTGGCGGTCAGTGAACAGCGTACTCGGCGCATCGGGTTGCAACTGGACACTGAATGCGAGTTGCTTGTCTGCCGCCAGCGGTTCGAACATCCCGCGCAAGCCATCGGCCAGACGTGCCACGCTGGTGTTTTCCGGCACCACTTCGAGTTTGCCGGCTTCCACCTTGGAAATGTCGAGAATGTCGTTGATCAGGTTGAGCAGATCGTTACCGGCGGAATAGATCGATTCTGCAAACTTGACCTGTTCGGCACTGAGGTTTTCCTGCGGATTTTCCGCCAACAGCTTGGCCAGGATCAGCGAGCTGTTCAGCGGCGTGCGCAGTTCATGGGACATGTTGGCCAGGAACTCGGACTTGTATTTGCTTGAACGCTGCAATTCCTCGGCACGTTCTTCGAGCTGCACTTGGGCCTGATTGAGCTCATTGTTCTTCTGATCCATGGCGTCACGCTGCTCGGCCAGGGTCTTGGCCTGTTCGGCCAGTTGCTCGTTGGTCTGCTCCAGCTCCACTTGCTGGGTTTCCAGATGCGCCTGGGACTCCTTGAGAATCCGCGACTGTTCTTCCAACTCTTCGTTGGCGGTTTTCAGCTCTTCCTGCTGCACCTGCAACTCTTCGTTGAGTTGCTGGGTTTCGGCCAGCACTTCCTGCAAACGCTGACGGTATCGCGCCGCTTCTATAGACGTGCCGATATTGCCGGCGATCAGTTCCAGCAACGCCACATCACGGTCGGTGAGTGGACGCAGGAAACCCAGCTCGATCACGCCGTTGACCCGGTCGTCATCGCTGGTCGGCACCACCAGAACGCTGTGCGGGAGACCTTCGCCGAGGCCGGAACTGACCTTGAAGTAGTCGGAGGGCACCGAGTCGAGACGAATCAGCCGAGCCTGCTGGGCGACCTGCCCGACCAGACCTTCTTCGCTGTAAATCGATTGGTTCTGTTGTTCCTGTTCGCGGGAGAAACCGTAAGTCGCCACGCGTTTGAGGCCGCCATGCTCCTCGCGCACATACAACGCGGCCACGGCGCTGCCCAGATACTGGGCGCAGAACTGCAGGATATTGCGCCCCAACAGATTGACCGTCAGTTGCCCCAGCACTTGTTCGGCGAGCTGGGTCTGGCCGTTGCGCAACCAGGCTTGCTGTTCCAGACGTTTTGCACTGGCCTCTTGCGCCGCCAGGGTCGCGGCATAGCTTTGCGACAGATTGAGCAAATCGCGCCTGCCGACATAGGCCAGCAGACCGCTGATGCCCGCCACGAACAGCAGATAAAGACTGATGCTCCAGACCGTGGTGCGGCGCACGTCTTCGTTACGGGAGGCACGCAGCAACTGTTCGGTTTCAATCACATCTTCGAACTGCTTACGTATCTCGTCGGTCAGGCGCTTGCCCTTCCCCGCTTTGACCGCCGACTTGTAATCGCCACTGGCGCGTTGCAGATCGATCATCGACTGCGCGTAATTCGCCCACTCGATTTGCAGCGCCTGAAGACGGCGCAGGCGGTCGGTCTGAGCCGGATTGTCCGCAGTCAGTTCGAGCAAGGTATTCAAAGCCACAGCGATGCGAGGCTTGGCCGTCTCGTACGGATCGAGGAAATGCTCGTCGCCGCTGAGCAGATACCCGCGCATGCCCGTTTCCAGGTCCACCGTGAGTTTCACTGCTTCGTTGGCGTTATTGATCACCCGGTCGGTGTGCTCCACCCACTGGATAACCGACAACAAATAAGTGATCAGCGAAACGAAGAACACGGCACTGATGACGCCGACGCCCAACGGCAGACTGACGTTGCGGCTCAGTAGTTTGCGAAACCGTTGCTCATCAACCGAAGACGGAGAGGACATGTGGCAGCCTTGTCGAACTGTTGAAAACCAGAGAGTTTGCCCCAAAAAGGCGGTATGGATCCATTTTTCTCACTGCTTTAGTGCTGTTTTCCTACATTTGCCTACGCCGAATCGCGGGCCAACAGGTATCCTTGCCCGCCCGTTTGCGCCTATTCTTTTTTGTATCCACTCGGGAACTTGTGGCCATGCGCCACTTACTCATGCAAGAGCCCGGCATTTTTGATCGACCGGCGCCCCACCCCATTCTTGAGAGCCGCCATTATGTCCATTACCACGCCCACCATTCTTGTAGTAGAAGACGACTCCATCGTGCGCATGCTGATCGTCGACGTGCTGGAGGAATTGGAGTTCGGGGTTCTGGAGGCCGATGGCAGCGAACAGGCGCTGGAAATCCTCAAGGATTTGAATCAGCACATCGACCTGATGATGACCGACGTCGGCTTGCCCATCATGGATGGCCGTCAACTGGCTACCGAAGCCCGCACACTACGCCCGACTCTGCCCATCCTGTTCGCCAGCGGTTACGCAGAGACGATTGAAGCGCCTGCGGACATGCACGTGATCGGCAAACCGTTTTCAATCGATCAGTTACGAGACAAAGTCAAAGCCGTACTTGAGTGTTCCTGAAAGTTTCAACTTCCATTGCCGACTATTCAAAGGGCGGATCCCGGGTCTGCCCTGACCAACTTAGAAACCAACTACAACTATTCATCAGCCGCAGAACAAAATTATTCTGCGGCCGTTCCGTAGTTGTGTTTTTTACGCACCACAAACTTTTGCATAACTGCCGAGGACAACTAATTCAGAATATAAACCAAGGATAAATTGCTTATGCAACTTGCACAGGGCACAAGCCTGCTGGATATAGACGACGCTGCATTCGATTTCGGGAATGTTGCCTCGCGTCGAAAGCTTGATCAAACAGAAAAATCCAGCATTGCTTCAAGCCTCTCTACCCTTGCAGGAAAACGCCCGGACACTGAACTCATCGACTTGCGCGACACCACGGTGCCCCGTTTGTCCGGCACGACGTTTGATAATGCCCTGGAATTTGCCCGCGTCGCTTTGTCAAAGATGCTTGAAACCGAGGACTTTGCTTTCCTTGCGCAGAAACATTCCCTGCCTGATGACACTGTTGTCTGTATTGATGAGCAGGCCAGGCTCAGGGTCCTGATCAAGGATGGATGGGTTGATATCACCAACGACTCCGCCATTAGCAGCGACTTGCTCAATGACATCCTGATGTTGGGGGACTGCGCGGTAAAAACCGGCGGCTGTGTTTTTTCCGGAGAGTTTTTTGCAGTCGAACAGTGGCTTCGCTTTCATGAATACACCCTGCCCGGCAATGTTGAACAAGTGCGTAATCTGGTTGAGTTTCTTCAGTTCGAAATTCCGCAAAGCCCGGATACAGCCGATTTTTATCAATTGCTGGGGGAACCCGTCGACTCGCCTTTTCACCTGTCGGCAGAGGCACGCAAAACCATCACGCTGGTCACTGACGAACTCACGCAAGGTCAGTCCAGTCTGTTGAAGTTCATTGCCACGGAAGATCTGCGCCAGGTGCCTGAAGTTGGTCGGCGCGAACGCGCGGCCGACCACCTGGAACGCTTTCTCGATTCGCCGAAAGCCAGGATGCTGGGTGAAGTTCTGCATCAGCGGCTGCAATGGCACCTGGAACAAGCTGACCGGGAAGTGGCGAAACGACAAATCAAATGTCTGGCAGCCACCGCGTTGATTCTCGATCTGAAAGTCGATGTCGAACGGCATGCGAAAACAATCGCCGGGTTTGCTCTGTATCAACCGGACAATGCTTTGAGGACCCCTTCGCAGGTGGTGCAGGCATTTGAAAAACAACTGATCGTCGAAACGCAGCTGGAACCTGAACTGGGGCCTTTGGCCGCACACCTGTTGCTGGCGGGCGCGGCACCCCAGTTCCTCGTTCAGCAAATGCCCGTCGAAGTGACGATCGGCAAGCCTGGATGGGTCATTCTGTCCCAGGCGGTCGCACTGATTGAGCTCGCCGCGCCCGGCGCTTCGCGTCTGATGACCTACGCCCGGGTGAAGGCATTTTCTGAACTGGCGCCCGTCAGTAGCGCTCAACGTGCGATGCACGAACTGGCAACCATCACACCGGTTATCCAGTGGGCAATGCTCAACGGTGTCTTGCCTGCGACGACCGAAAATGAATATGACGTAGATGCCTTCATCATCGCCGCCAACCGTTTCAGCGAATATGCCGAAGCATTGAATGAAGTCGAAACAGGTATTTCGGTTGTTCCGCCTGATCGACGGGAGTTGGCACTGCAAGCGCTGAAACGCGTTTTGCCGGCAGGCGATTATCTTGAACAACGAGTATTCAAAGCCAGGTTCGACCCGTCATTGGGTGAACGCAATATTCTGGAGTGGTTACTGCTTTATCATCCTGTCAGCCTGAGTAATGCAAACGGCGAACATTCAAAAATAGAGAGACTCCGTGTTTCCATCCTCGACCTCTACCTGTCAGGTGATCTGGTCGTTGACGGCAAGTTGACGGACAAGTTCATAACCACCGAGGCATTCAATCCCCCCGCTAACGCCTTCTCACGGCTCGGCGAACTGGAACCAATCGACTCGCTGTTCGACGAGGTTTTTGAGCAATACCATCAAACTTTGCAGAAGAGCCTCCAGTCCATCATCAAAATGGCAGTGTCAAACTTGCCCAAACGTGACAGGACAATGCTGGCCAATGGTTTCATCACGTTATATACCGTTCGAAAGTCGGTAAACACGCTCAATCCATTTGAAGAAACCCAACGCCATCGCAATGCTGCCAAGGGGCGTTACGGCATTATTCTGGGCTGCCAAAACGGTAAGGCATTCCATTGTTATGAACTGTTCTCTCTCAGGGGACTTTGTCGCGAGCGTCCGGAGCTGGCCGACATGTTGCGTTCCACCGGGGTTGTGTATGAAGAGCCTTCACTGTCCTACAAAGGCGCGGACACGGACTTTCAGCCCAAAAAACCCGAGCGCCAATGGCCTCTTGACCTCGATGCCTATCTCAATGGCAGCGAGCCGAAACACGGTGTGAAGTCTGGCGCGGTCGTGGAAAAGCTTTGGCATTTCACCCTGACGTCCGAGGCAGTGCATCCGGTCCCGCTTTTCTTTTCCGCAGCCTTCCAATCCTTGGCGCAGGGGGTACTGGGCAATCACCCGGTGGCCACTCGTGACGAACTGTATTCATCGTTGTACGCAAAGACCGAACTGCAGCAAATACGCGCCGAAAATGATCAGGTGAATGAAGCCATCATCAATGTCATCGTGCCTTTCAAGAAATGTGTAGAGGACCTGCGATCCGGTGACGCGTCTCAAGTAACCGAGGGCATCGGCGGCTGCATTCTCGACGGTCTGGCGTTGCTGGGACTGGTTGTCGGCTTCGGTGCCACGATTGCCGGCATCGCTGGCAAGACCACCTCGACGACCGCCAAGGCTCTGAGCATTGCCAAGGCAGGGGCGCATTTTTCGGTGTCCATTTTCAACCCGCTGGACGGGTTGCCGACGTTGGCTGTGCAAGGTGGGCGCCTGGCCAAAAAGGGCGTGCTGCTTCTGAGCAAATACGGGCTGAACACTCTGGAAACCGCCACCGGCCAGTTGCGCAAACTGACTGGAAGCGCGCAATCCTACGATCTGGTCAAGGCTGCGCAGAAATCAGACCTGTTTCAGGGTACCTGGAAGGCTGCGAATAATCCGGGGGATGCGGTCAGTCTGTTGGCACTTCAGCGAAACAGTGACTGGTATGCACTGAATCACAGGGTTGGCGGTGCCTGGGGACCCAAGTTGAGAAACCTTAAAGCCTCGCCCTTGGCGCCGCTTCGCCGACTCTTCGGTCGCTCGAAACCCTTCAGTTATACCCGGGCCTATGTGAAAAGAGCCCTGCCGACAGCCAAATCAAAACTCGATAATGCTGTTCTGATGCTCCTGGATAACGACAACGCTGACATGCGCGCGGTGCTCAAGCACGTCTTTGGCAATGATTCCGATGAAGTACTCAGGCATGTGAAAGCCAATTTGCACAACATGCGCAACGATCTGGATTACGTCACGCTTGCCAACATGTCGTTCAAAAAAGGCTCGGAAGCCAACGCTGCGTTGCGGCCGCCGGTTTACAGGCGCTGGAAGGCCAGCGTCCTCGACGGCTCGTACTTGAAAAACCCTCCGGAGCGATTTCTGGTGATCTACCCCGACGGACTGGACGACTATTACCGTATGGCCAAGTACGACGATGGCCGGATTGGAGATGTGTTGGTTCATGAAATGGCTCACGGCGCGCCGGACACACTGGACTTGTATTACGGGCAATTGAAACAGGCCGGCGCCGGGCCTGCCGATATGGACGTGGCCGGATTGCTGGATTTCGCCAAGGATGCTCACAAAGCGCACCCTAAAAACCTTTCCAATCCGCATTTCCGGGCCACTCATGATGAGGGCTTCGAGTTGTTGGGGCTTATTGAAAATACGCTGCCGTCGCTCGTTAAAAAGCATCCGGCATTGCTCAACGCCGATTCCTACTCACTGGCGGTATCAATGCTCGATCAGGCACGGACACACCGGGAAACGTTCTTGCTCAATCTCGCTCGCATTCAGAACGGCTTGAAAAACACCAACAGGCTCGGCTTCATCGACGGCTCGGTGCGACTCAAGCTGAGCAAGGCACCGATCTGATAAAAAGCGGATTGGCAGGCGCGCGCATTGTGTTCTAATTCGCGCGCCTTTTTTTGTCCCTTTGTCCCAGGAATCGTTACTCATGAGTCAGCCCGCAACCAAAGTCCTCGTCATTGGTTACGTCTGGCCGGAACCTCGCTCCTCCGCCGCGAGCGGGCATGTGATGCAGATTCTCGAGACGTTCCTGCGACAAGGCTGGCAAGTTACCTTTGCCAGCCCGGCCGGTACCGGTGAGCACCGTGCCGATCTGACTGCGCTGGGCATTCAGGAAGTACCGATCGAACTGAACAACAGCAGTTTCGATGTGTTTATCAGTGAACTGGCCCCGGACATCGTGTTGTTCGACCAGTTCATGATCGAAGAACAGTTCGGTTGGCGAGTGGAGAAACACTGCCCCGATGCCTTGCGCGTTCTGGAAACGTCGGACCTGCAGAGCCTGCGGCATGCTCGACACCAGCGCTTGAAAGATCGACTGAAGCTCAGCGACGACGCCAACGATTTCCAGGGATTGTTTGCCCCGGCGCTCGCCGAAGAGTTCGAACTGATGGCCGAAACCGATCTGGCCAAGCGCGAGATCGCCGCGCTTTATCGTTGCGATCTGAACCTGATGATCTCGCCAGTGGAAATCGAGTTGCTGGTGCAACAGTTCAAGCTGCCACCGGAGTTGTTGCACTGGTGTCCGTTGATGGTCGAACCACTCGGCACACCGTCAAAACCCTTCGAGGAGCGCGAGCACTTCCTCAGTATCGGCAATTTCCGTCACGCCCCGAACTGGGACGCCGTTCTGTGGCTGAAGACGACAGTCTGGCCGCTGATTCGCGAGCAACTGCCCAAGGCGCAATTACATGTCTACGGCGCGTATACGCCGCCCAAGGCAACAGCGCTGCACAATGCGTCCCAGGGTTTTCACATCATGAACTGGGCGGAGGATGCATTGCAGGTCATGTCCGATGCCCGGATTTGCCTGGCCCCCCTGCGTTTCGGCGCCGGCATCAAGGGCAAGCTGATCGATGCCATGCTCTGCGGAACGCCCAGCGTGACGACGCCGATCGGTGCTGAGGGTATGCTCACGGATCATCTCTGGCCAGGAGCCGTGACGCAGTCGGCGCGGGCGTTCGCCGATGCAGCGGTTCAGCTGTACAAGGACGAGGGGCTGTGGCAAACCGCTCAAACTCAAGGCAGCACGCTATTGCGTGATCGCTATCAACAATCGATTCATGGTCCCGCCCTTATTGAGAAAATAGAATATTGCCGTGAACATCTGGCGCAACTCAGAAAAAACAACTTCACAGGCAGCATGTTGCGTCATCATGCACACAAGAGTACCCAGTACATGGCGCAGTGGATCGAAGCAAAAAACCGGAACAAATGAGATGACGGAAATCTATAAAAACAATCACCAACAACTTGCATCAACCCACCAATAGCCATTAAAAAAGTTAAACGCTATAAACATCCTGCAAGCGCCATTCAAATAAAAACTTGAATTGCCAACAACTCTTTAAATCACGCAGGATGCATAAATGAGCAACAATAACTGGATGGGCTCAACGCCCGCCATTGATACACTGACAATCGCTGAACTGACATTGCCCGGCACCCACAACGCAGGCAGTGACTGGCGCGCCGACTACCCGTTCTACCCGTCTCGCCATTGGCTGGTATGTCAGCACGATACCTTTTACGCCCAACTGCACCATGGTTCCAGAGCGCTGGATATTCGCCTGAGCTACGAAGCCAGTGCCGAAGGTCCAAAAAAATTCATCCTTCACCATAATGGTTTTCGAAACTCTCGGACATTAGGGCAACTGATCAACGACGTAGAACTTTTTCTGCAAAAAAACCCAGACGAATTCATTGTTCTTGATTTTCACAAACTTGATGGCAAAGACTTCGACCACGACTACTTCAATAAAATAATGAGCAGTTTTCTCGGGCATCGACTTATCCCACGCTGGAACGCGGCGCTGAGCCTGCGAGAGCTGAAGCGCGCCAGCACGCAACAGCGAGTGTTTGCCGCCGGTCCAGGCATAGAACTTGATCACACGATATTCCACGAGTATGTAAGCCATAAGTGGTCAGGCACCGATACGACTTCGCCTGACGAGCTGAGGGCGTTCATCGGTAGTGTCATGCAGAATCCACCGGGCTCCTGGCGTCCCTGGTCGTTGTCCGCCACCAGTTATACCTACCTGGGCGGTCCCGTCGACATCCATGACCAGTTGAACGAATGGTTCGATCTGGACAACAGTGACTGGGCATTGAAGTGCAATATCATCAATGTCGACTTCATCGAAGAGTCGGACCTGGTAGAGATTTGCCGGATTGCCAACCTGATGAAAGCCCGGGAAAGGGCGCTCTGAGCGGCAATGGAAACTGGCGCAACCGACGAGGAACGAGGCATGATCACCGGGCGATAACAATAAAAGCGCTCTGCCATGACCCGAACAGCCCGCGTGACTGACCCTTCTTATGAGCTGATGGATGACCACAACGGGTTGTCCATCATCTATCGCCAGCACGGTTTCCCCTGCCCGCTGGTGCGCTGGCATTTTCACAAGGAGTACGAACTGCACCTGATCGTCGCCAGTTCGGGCAAGGTGTTCATCGGCGACTACATCGGCAACTTCTATCCGCAGACCCTGTTCCTGACCGGCCCGAATCTGCCGCATAACTGGATCAGCCAGGTGGCCGAGGATGAAGTGGTCGAGAAGCGCGACATGCTGGTCAACTTCACCGATGAACTGTTCGAAAGCGGCCATCAGGTATTCGCCGAACTCAAGACCCTGGCGCCGCTGCTCGAGCGTGCGCAATACGGCATCGAATTCCGCTCGCCGCAGACAATTCGTCAGGCCATGACCCTGATGCAACGCATCGCCGATTCAACCGGCATCACCCGTCTCGGGCACTTTTTCATCCTGATGGAATTGCTGGCGGCCTGCGACGACTATCAACTGCTGTCCGGCGCAACCACCCCGCAACTGGCCGACGAGCACAACATCGACCGCACCAACCGCGCGGTGGATTACATCTTCGCCCACTACGCCCGCGAACTACCCCTTGAGGAAGTCGCCGAGCACCTGGGCATGAAACCCACCTATTTCAGCCGCGTGTTCAAGCAGGCGACCGGGCGCAACTTCATCGAATTCGTCAATCGCCTGCGCATCAGTAAATCCTGCGAGTTGCTGGCTGATGGCGACAAGCCGGTGACCGAGGTGTGCTTCGAGTCGGGCTTCAATAATATTTCCAATTTCAATCGGCGCTTTCAGCAGCTCAAAGGCATGACGCCTTCGCATTACCGGCGGCTGGTGGTGCAGCGCCTGACCGAGCAAAACCACGGCTGAGCAGGAAAATCTGTACGGTTTCGCGCCTCTCGCCCTGCTGAAACGCCCTTCCCTGCGTTTATCGCGCCAATCCAGAGTGCAAAAAAGTATCGATTCGAGTGCTAGGGATGATTTGTCAGCCCTGCGCCAGAAGGCTGTAATCAGTGCACATTCTTCCCCCGCCGGAAGAACACAAAAACAATAACTGTCCTTCTGCCCCCGCCGGGTGCAGAAAAGGAGTGCACGATGCAACCCACTGCAAAAGCTCTGCTGGCCCTCACCTGCATGACCCTCAGCAGCGTCAGCCTTGGCGCCCAGACCCTGACCATTGCCACCGTCAACAACAGCGACATGATCCGCATGCAAAAGCTCTCGAAAACCTTCGAGACCGAGCATCCGGACATCAAGCTCAATTGGGTGGTGCTGGAGGAAAACGTACTGCGTCAACGCCTGACCACCGATATCGCCACTCAGGGCGGTCAGTTCGACGTGTTGACCATCGGCATGTACGAAGCCGCACTCTGGGGGGCCAAGGGTTGGCTGGAGCCGATGAAGGATCTGCCGGCCAGCTACGCCCTCGACGATGTGTTTCCGTCGGTGCGTGAAGGCCTTTCAGTCAAGGGTTCGCTGTACGCCCTGCCGTTCTACGCCGAAAGTTCGATCACCTATTACCGCACCGACCTGTTCAAGGACGCCGGCCTGACCATGCCGGAGCGCCCGACCTGGGAACAGATCGCCGGCTTCGCCGAAAAGCTCACCCACAAGGACAAGGAACAGTACGGCATCTGCTTGCGTGGCAAAGCTGGTTGGGGGGAAAACATGGCGCTGATCACCACCGTGGCCAACGCCTATGGCGCGCGCTGGTTCGATGAGCAATGGAAACCGGAATTCAACGGTCCGGAATGGAAAAACGCGCTGAACTTCTACGTCGACACCATGAAGAAATCCGGCCCGCCGGGCGCCTCCAGCAACGGTTTCAACGAGAACCTCGCCCTGTTCAACAGCGGCAAATGCGCGATCTGGGTCGATGCCAGCGTCGCCGGCTCGTTCGTCACCGACAAGACCCAAAGCAAGGTCGCCGATCACGTCGGCTTCACCTACGCGCCGCATCAGGTCACCGACAAAGGCTCGGCCTGGCTGTACTCGTGGGCGCTGGCGATTCCGACCAGCTCCAAGGCCAAGGACGCCGCTAAAGAGTTCAGCGCCTGGGCCACTTCCAAGGAATACGGCGAACTGGTCGCCAAGACCGACGGCATCGCCAACGTACCGCCTGGCACTCGCGCCTCGACCTACAGCGACGCTTACATGAGCGCCGCACCGTTTGCCAAAGTCACGCTGGAATCGCTGAAAGCGGCCGACCCGAGCAAACCGACCCTCAAGCCGGTGCCGTACATCGGCATTCAACTGGTGACCATTCCCGAGTTTCAGGGGATCGGCACACAGGTCGGCAAGCTGTTCTCCGCCGCACTGATCGGCCAGACCACGGTCGACCAGGCGCTTACCGCCGCCCAGCAAACCACCGAACGCGAGATGAAGCGGGCGGGTTATCCGAAGTAACTCGCCACTAAACCTGTGGGAGCTGGCTTGCCAGCGATTAGCGATATAACGGCCGACAGCAATGTTGACTGTGCTGGCCCCCATCGCTGGCAAGTCGAATCGTCGCACCGCAGCTCCCACAGGGATCGCGTCAATGTCAGGAAGGTTTTCTCTCCTGAACATGTACCTGCACCCAAACGGTTGTGATCACCATGAATACTTCAACTGCCAAAGCCCACATCGACCTGTCGCAGCCCCGGCGCAAAAGCCGCGTGGCCAATCCCGGCTGGTTTCTGGTCAGCCCTTCGGTGGCCCTGTTGCTGCTGTGGATGATCGTGCCGCTGGGCATGACCGTCTATTTCTCGATGATCCGCTACAACTTGCTTGACCCGGGCACCAACGAATTTGTCGGGCTGGAAAACTTCACCTACTTCCTGACCGACTCCGGCTTCATGCCCGGCGCCACCAACACTTTGCTGCTGGTAGGCAGCGTGCTGCTGATCAGCGTGGTGTTCGGCGTATTGATCAGTGCGCTGCTGGAGGCCAGCGAGTTCTTCGGTCGCGGCATCGTGCGGGTGATGCTGATTTCGCCGTTCTTCATCATGCCCACGGTCGGTGCGCTGATCTGGAAGAACCTGATCTTCCACCCGGTGTCCGGGATCCTCGCCTACCTCTGGAAACTGTTCGGCGCGCAGCCGGTGGACTGGCTCGCTCACTACCCGCTGCTGTCGATCATCATCATCGTCTCATGGCAATGGCTGCCCTTCGCGATCCTGATCCTGATGACCGCCATGCAGTCCCTCGACCAGGAACAGAAAGAAGCCGCCCGCCTCGACGGCGCCGGCCCGATCGCGATCTTCTGGCACCTGACCCTGCCGCATCTGGCACGCCCGATTGCCGTAGTGGTGATGATTGAAACCATCTTTCTGCTGTCAGTGTTCGCGGAAATTTTCACCACCACCAACGGCGGCCCCGGCTACGCGTCGACCAACCTCGCCTACCTGATCTACAACCAGGCGCTGGTGCAGTTCGACGTCGGCATGGCCTCGGCCGGCGGCCTGATCGCCGTGGTCATCGCCAACATCGCCGCGATCATTCTGGTGCGGATGATCGGCAAAAACCTGACTGACAAAGCCTGAGGCCTGCCATGACTCTTCAACAATCCCGCCGGCTGCAAAGCCTGCTGCTCGGCACGCTGGCCTGGGCCATCGCGATCATCATTTTCTTCCCGATCTTCTGGATGGTGCTGACCAGTTTCAAGACCGAAATCGACGCCTTCGCCACACCGCCGCAGTTCATCTTCACGCCGACGCTGGAGAACTACCTGCACATCAACGAGCGCAGCGACTACTTCAGTTTCGCCTGGAACTCAGTGGTAATTTCCTTCAGTGCCACCGCCCTGTGCCTGCTGATCGCGGTGCCGGCAGCCTACTCGATGGCGTTCTACGAAACCCAGCGCACCAAAGGCACGCTGCTGTGGATGCTCTCCACCAAGATGCTGCCGCCGGTGGGTGTGCTGATGCCGATCTACCTGCTGGCCAAGAGTTTCGGTCTGCTTGACACGCGCATTGCGCTGATCGTGATCTACACGCTGATCAACCTGCCGATCGTGGTCTGGATGGTTTACACCTACTTCAAGGACATCCCCAAGGACATCCTCGAAGCCGCCCGCCTCGACGGCGCCACCCTCGCCCAGGAAATGCTCCGCGTGCTGCTACCGATCGCCAAGGGCGGCCTGGCTTCGACCGTGCTGCTGTCGCTGATCCTGTGCTGGAACGAGGCGTTCTGGTCGTTAAACCTGACCTCGTCCAAAGCCGCGCCGCTGACCGCGCTGATCGCCTCCTACTCAAGCCCCGAAGGCTTGTTCTGGGCCAAGTTGTCGGCCGTCTCGACCCTGGCCTGCGCGCCGATCCTGATCTTCGGCTGGATCAGCCAGAAACAACTGGTGCGCGGCCTGTCGTTCGGCGCCGTCAAATAAGAATTCGCAAGAGGAGCGCCACCATGGCCAACCTGAAAATCAAGAATCTGCAAAAAGGCTTCGAAGGTTTTTCCATCATCAAGGGCATCGACCTTGAGGTGAACGACAAGGAATTCGTGGTGTTCGTCGGCCCGTCGGGCTGCGGCAAATCTACCCTGTTGCGACTGATCGCCGGCCTTGAAGAGGTCAGCGGCGGCACCATCGAACTGGACGGGCGCGACATCACCGAAGTCAGCCCGGCCAAGCGCGATCTGGCGATGGTGTTCCAGACCTACGCGCTGTACCCGCACATGACCGTGAAGAAAAACATGTCGTTCGCCCTCGACCTGGCCGGCGTACCGAAAGCCGAAGTCGAGAAGAAAGTCGGCGAAGCGGCGCGGATTCTCGAACTCGGGCCGATGCTGGAACGCAAGCCAAAACAGTTGTCCGGTGGCCAGCGTCAGCGCGTGGCCATCGGCCGGGCAATCGTGCGCAACCCGAAAATCTTCCTGTTCGACGAGCCGCTGTCCAACCTCGACGCCGCCCTGCGGGTGCAGATGCGCCTGGAACTGCTGCGCCTGCACAAAGACTTGAAAGCCACAATGATCTACGTGACCCACGATCAGGTCGAAGCCATGACCATGGCCGACAAGGTGGTGGTGCTCAATGGCGGCAAGATCGAACAGGTCGGCTCGCCGCTGGAGCTGTATCACAACCCCGCCAACCTGTTCGTCGCCGGTTTCCTCGGCACGCCGAAAATGGGCTTTCTCAAAGGCCAGATCGCGCGCATCGACGGCGCGAGTTGCGAAGTCTCGCTGGACGCCGGCACCCGCATTACCCTGCCGTTCAACGCGGCGAACCTGAGCGTCGGCAGCGCCGTGACCCTGGGCATTCGCCCGGAACATCTGGAACTGGCGCAAGCGGGCGACTGCACCCTGCAAGTCACCGCCGACGTCAGCGAACGGCTGGGCAGCGACACTTTCTGCCACGTCAAGACCAACGCCGGCGAAGCCCTCACCATGCGCGTGCGCGGTGATCTGGCGAGCCGTTACGGCGAACAACTGAACCTGCACCTGGACGCTGCCCACTGCCATCTGTTCGATGCCGACGGCGTGGCGCTGACTCGCCCGCTGCGCGCGGCCGCCTGATTTCGAGACTGACCCGATGAAACTGAACCAGCAAAACCTCAACCGCCTGGCCGCCGAAGTGAAACTGCCGGCGTACAGCCTCAGCGACACCCGCCAGGGCATCGCCCACATTGGCGTCGGCGGCTTCCATCGCGCGCATCAGGCGTATTACACCGATGCGCTGATGAACACCGGCAAAGCGCTGGACTGGGCGATTTGCGGCGTCGGCCTGCGCGCCGAAGACCGCCGCGCCCGGGACGATCTCAAGGAGCAGGACTACCTGTTCACCCTGTTCGAACTGGGCGACAGCGACGACACCGAAGTCCGCGTCATCGGCGCGATTCGCGACATGCTGCTGGCCGAAGACAGCGCCCAGGTGCTGATCGACAAACTCGCCGATCGGCAGATCCGTATCGTCTCGCTGACCATCACCGAGGGCGGTTATTGCATCGATGACAGCAACGGCGAGTTCATGGCGCACCTGCCGCAGATTCAGCACGACCTGACGAACCCGCAACAGCCGAAAACCGTGTTCGGTTTCCTCTGTGCCGCGTTGGCCAGGCGACGTGCGGCGGGCATTCCGGCATTCACGGTGATGTCGTGCGATAACCTGCCACACAATGGCGCCGTCACCCGCAAGGCACTGTTGGCCTTTACTGCTTTGCTGGATCCGGACCTCCACGACTGGATCGACACCAACGTCAGTTTCCCCAACGCCATGGTCGACCGCATCACGCCGATGACCAGCACCGCGCATCGCCTGCAACTGGCGGACAAACACGCCGTCGACGACGCCTGGCCGGTGGTCTGCGAACCCTTCGTGCAATGGGTGCTGGAGGACAAGTTCGTCAACGGCCGCCCGGCGTGGGAAAAGGTCGGCGTGCAATTCACCGACGACGTTTCACCCTACGAAGAGATGAAGATCAAACTGCTCAACGGCAGCCATCTGGCGCTGACTTATCTGGGCTTTTTGAAGGGTTACCGCTTCGTTCACGAAACCATGAACGACCCGTTGTTCGTGCGCTACATGCGTGCCTACATGGACCTGGACGTGACCCCGCAACTGGCGCCGGTGCCGGGCATCGACCTGACCGAGTACAAGGACACGCTGGTGGCGCGGTTTTCCAATCAGGCGATTGCCGATCAGCTTGAGCGTGTTTGCTCGGATGGGTCGTCGAAGTTTCCCAAGTTCACTATTCCCACGATCAATCGGCTGATTGCCGATGGGCAGGAGACCAAACGCGCGGCACTGGTGGTGGCGGCCTGGGCCCTTTACCTGAAGGGCGTGGATGAGAATGGCGACACTTACTCGATTCCGGATCCTCGGGCGGCGTTTTGTCAGGGGTTGGTGGCGGAGGATGCTTTGATCACTGGGCGGTTGTTGGGGGTCGAAGAAATCTTCGGTACGGTGATACCCCGTTCGCCAGAGTTTGTTGCGGCGTTTGAGTGGTGTCTGAACAGCTTGCGAGAAGAAGGCGTCACACAAACCCTGGAAAAGATTCTCGCCATCTGATCGTTCCCACGTCGAGGCGTCGAACCGTCTGCGTGGGAATGCAGCCCGAGACGCTCCGCGTCCCCTTCAACAGCGGACGCAGAGCGTCCATTGAGGCATTCCCACGCAGAGCGTGGGAACGATCTTTATAAGACAGGTTCACTCATGAACAACCAACAACTGTTCCTCGGCATCGACTGCGGCACCCAAGGCACCAAAGCCATCATCCTCGACGCCACCAGCGGTCAGGTGTTGGGCCAGGGCGCCGCCGCGCACACGATGATCAGCGGCGCCAACGGCCGTCGCGAACAAGACACCGCGCAATGGCTGGAAGCCTTCGCCCTCGCCACCCGCCGCGCTTTGCTGGCCGCGAATGTCGACGGCCAGGCCATTCTCGGCGTGGGCGTCTCCGGCCAGCAACACGGCCTGGTACTGCTTGACGACCAAGGCCAGGTCCTGCGCCCGGCCAAGCTCTGGTGCGACACGGAGACCACACCAGAGAACGATCAACTGCTCGCTCACCTGGGCGGTGAACAAGGCTCGCTGGAACGCCTCGGCGTGGTCATCGCGCCGGGCTACACCGTCTCCAAACTGTTGTGGACCAAGGCGCAACATCCGGATGTGTTCTCGCGTATCGCGCGAATCCTGTTGCCCCACGACTACCTGAATTTCTGGCTCACCGGCCGTGCGTGCAGCGAATACGGCGATGCGTCCGGCACCGGCTATTTCAACGTGCGCACCCGCCAATGGGATTTGCAGTTGCTGCGTGACATCGATGCCAGCGGTCGTTTGCAATCCGCGCTGCCAGAGCTGATCGACGCCCATCAAGCAGTCGGCACGATCCTGCCCGCAATCGCCGAACAGCTGGGCATCAACCCCAACGCGGTGGTGTCCAGCGGTGGCGGCGACAACATGATGGGCGCCATCGGCACCGGCAATATTCAGCCGGGGGCGATCACCATGAGCCTCGGTTCTTCCGGCACGGTGTACGCTTACGCCGAGACACCGAAGGTCAGCCCGGATGCGTCGGTCGCGACCTTCTGTTCCTCGAACGGCGGCTGGCTGCCGTTGATCTGCACCATGAACCTGACCAACGCCACCGGCGCGATCCGCGAACTGTTCAACCTCGATCTCGACGCGTTCAATGCCTTGGTGACCCAGGCCCCGATCGGCGCCGGGGGCGTAAGCATGCTGCCGTTCCTCAACGGCGAACGCGTGCCGCCCCTGCCCCACGCCACCGGCAGCCTGCACGGCCTGACCATCGATAACCTGACGCAAGCCAATCTGTGCCGCGCCGCTGTCGAAGGCACCACCTTCGGCCTGCGTTATGGACTGGATCTGTTGCGCCAGAATGGTTTACAAAGCCGCAGCATTTGCCTGATCGGCGGCGGTTCGAAAAGCGCGGTGTGGCGGCAGATCGTCGCCGACATCATGAACACCCCGGTGATTTGCACCGAGCAAAGCGAAGCCGCAGCCCTCGGCGCGGCGATTCAGGCGGCGTGGTGCAAGTCGTGGTCGAACGGCCACGAAGACACCCTGGCGGACCTGTGCCAGCGCTGCGTGAAGCTCGACCTGAACAGTGAAACCCTGCCGGTTGCCGCGAATGTTGCGGCCTTCCAGCAAGCCTATGAACGCTATCGACTGCATGTCGCAACCTTATAAAGAGCAAACAACTATGTACCTGGTGTGTGGCGAAGCGCTGTTCGATTTCTTCAGCGAAGACGATGCCGGCGGGCAGGCCTCGAAAGTCAATTTCAAGGCGATTGCCGGTGGCTCGCCGTTCAACGTGGCCGTGGGCTTGCGTCGGTTGGGCGTGGATTCGGCGCTGTTCGCCGGGTTGTCCACCGACTACCTCGGCCGGCGCTTGCAGCAAGTGCTGCAGGATGAAGGCGTAAGCCCGGATTACCTGGTGGATTTCGCCGCACCGACCACCCTGGCGATGGTCGCGGTGGGTGCCAACGGCTCGCCGCACTACAGCTTCCGTGGCGAAGGTTGCGCCGACCGGCAGTTGAATCAGGCGCACCTGCCGACGCTGGGCCCGCAAGTGCGCGGCCTGCACTTCGGTTCCTTCTCGCTGGTGGTGCAACCGATTGCCGATACCTTGCTCGCATTGGTGCAACGTGAAAGCGGCAAACGCCTGATCAGCCTCGACCCGAACGTGCGCCTCAACCCCGAGCCGAACATCGACCTGTGGCGTGAACGAATCGCTACGCTGGTGCCGTTGGCGGACTTGATCAAAGTCAGCGACGAAGATCTGAGCCTGCTGTATCCCGAGCAGGATCCGGCGCGCGTCATCGAAGGCTGGTTGCAGCATCGCTGCCAGGTGGTGTTCCTGACCCGTGGCGGTGAAGGCGCGACCGTGTTCAGCCGTGCCCACGGTTCATGGTCGGTGCCGGCAAGCTCGGTGAAGATTGCCGACACCGTCGGCGCCGGCGATACCTTCCAGGCCGCTTTGATCACTTGGCTGACCGAGCATGAGCTGGATTCGGTGGAAGGCGTGCAGCACCTGAGCCGCGAACAGATCGACGGCATGCTCGGGTTTGCCGTACAGGCCGCCGCCCTTACATGCAGTAAAACGGGTCCGGATTTGCCTTATCGCCACCAGTTGACCTGACCGCGTAGACTGGCGCCCTTTTTTGCACGACGGGATGACGGCTTTTGAATTCGGGGCGCGAGGTTGGACTGTTGGTATTGGCGGCACTGCTGACCGGTTGCGGAACATCGCCACCGCGTTCGCCGGAAAACCTCTGCGAGATTTTCCGGGAAAAAAGTGATTGGTACGACGCAGCGCAAGTCACGCAAAAGCGCTGGGGCGTACCGATCCAGGTGCCGTTCGCGATCATGTATCAGGAGTCCGGCTACCGCTATGACGCCAAGACGCCGCGCAAATACCTGTTGTGGGTGATCCCGTGGGGCCGGGTTTCGACGGCCTCCGGCTATGCCCAAGCCAAGGATGAAGTCTGGTCCGACTACCAGAAAAGCACCGGCCGATATAGCGCCGACCGCGAGGACTTCGACGACGCCATCGACTTCGTCGGCTGGTACATGGACAAGACCACCTCGATCAACGGCGTGTACAAGTACGACGCCTACAATCAGTACCTCAACTACCACGAAGGCTGGGGCGGCTTTCGCCAGAAGACCTACGCCAGCAAGGCGTGGCTGATGCCGGTGGCGCGCAAGGTGCAGAACCGCTCGGACATGTACGGTCAGCAATACGCAGCGTGCAAGGACGATTTGAATCGCGGGTTCTGGAGCCGGTTCTGGCATTGGCTCTGACTCTCAGTGCTCTTTAGGACGCCTTCGCGGGCAAGTCGAATCGTCGCACCGCAGCTCCCACAGGGATTTAGAGTGACCACAATTTAGTCAGCACCCGGGAAACCTGTGGGAGCGGGCTTGCCCGCGAAGGCGTCAGCTCAGACACCGCCAACCTATGGGTTACAACACCGAAAAGTTGTAACTCACAATCAACCGTGTCTCATCCACATCCCGAGCGAACTTCTCGTAGTTGGTGCGGTAAGTCGCATTACGCAACCGCAGGCTGACATCCTTGAACGTCCCGGTCTGAATCACGTACTTCAACTCGCTGTCGCGTTCCCACTCTTTGCCTTCCTGATCGCTGCCAGGCACCTTGATGTGGTCGCCGTTCACGTAACGAGTCAGGAAACTCAAGCCGTTGATGCCGATCGCCTTGAAGTCATAGTCGTATCGCAGCTGCCAGGAACGTTCCTGCGCGGCGGCGAAGTCGTTGACCTGCACGTAGTTCACCAGATACGGATTGCTGCCATCCAGATACGGCATCGAATTGTCGCCGTTCATGCGCTGCCAGCCGGCACTGAAGGTATGACCGCTGATGCCGTAGGACAGCATGCCGCTCAAGGCGCGGTTGTCGATGGAACCGGCTTTTGCATCACCGCTGTCGGCGCTCTTCAGCAAGCGCAGATCGGCTTTCAGCACACCGTCACCCAGTGGCTGATTGGCCAGCAGCCCCACGAAGTGCTGGCGATAGATGTCTTCCAGCTCGGCGTAGTGGTACTGCGCAGTCAGGCGATCGTTGATCTTGTAGTCGAAGCCGTACATGTCGAAATGATCGGCGGTGGTGTTGCAGGCATAGCGCTTGTTCTTGCAGTGCACGCGGATGTCTTGCGAATCGGTCGAATCCCGGGCGGTGTACTTGTCCAGCCGTGCGGCCATGAAGGTCAGGTCCTTCACCTCTTTGGAGGTCAGCATCGCACCGTTGAACATGGTCGGCAGCAGACGGCCGTCGTTGTATTTCAGCAGCGGCAGATCCGGCAGCAGCGCGCCGTATTTCAGCACCGTATCCGAGACTTTGACCTTGGCGGTCAGACCCATCTTCGCGTACTGACCTTTTGAACCGCGCGGGTTGTCGCCGCTGGACGGCAGCAGGCCGCTGTTGCTGCGATCCGGGCTGGAATCGAGCTGGAAACCCGCCATGCCCAGCGCATCGATCCCGAAACCGACGGTGCCTTCGGTATAGCCCGATTGCAGATTGAGAATGAAGCCCTGCGCCGACTCTTCACGCTTGGACGCGCCCTGATCACTGGAGGTGTGCCCGTCACGGAAATCGCGGTTGAAGTACACCGTGCGCGACTCGATCTTCGCCGTGGTGTCTTCGAAAAAACCGCTGGCCTGGACCTGCGCGGTAAAACCGGCGCACAGCACAAAGGCTCCGAAGCCAAGCGACTGGCGCGGGGTGATGAGGGGAAATGGGGGACGCATTGAAAACTCCAACAGAACAACGAATGCGCAGAAGCGCAAACAATCAGAAATAGCTCCCGTCCCGGGTCGATAAAGAACCAGGAGGCAGTGAACACGCGGGGTGAGCGGCAATGATGGCAGATGGCTTTGACGTGCCACAGACGACTTTAGTCTGAAACTGACTGGTTGTTCCCGGATGCCGGATGCGGCCTTCGCGGCAGATCGGTCCATCCGTAAGTGCCTGTTTTACCGGGCCCAACCGTGGGCCTAAGGGTTTTCCCTATGGGATCGGAGCACTGCCTCTACGGCATTTGCGCCTTGAACGAGGCCGTTTAATCCTGCACCATCCGCCCACGCTAATCCAAAGGACGGAAATCAAGGCATGCTGGACGCCAACGCTACCCACATTACCCTCACGCTCGAAGGCGCTTCCGCCGACCTGCAAGTCCTCAGTTTCACCGGTCGCGAAGCCCTCAACGAACCGTTCCGTTTCGACATCGAACTGGTCAGCGCCCGTCCCGACCTCAACCTTGAAGAACTCCTGCACAAACCTGGCTGCCTGACCTTCGGCGCCACTGGCGAGGGCAAGATTCACGGTCTGGTGTATCGCATCGAGCAAGGCGATTCCGGCAAGACCCTGACCCGTTACAGCCTGAGCCTGGTGCCGCAACTGGCCTACCTACGGCACAACCATGACCAACAGATCTTCCAGCAACTGACGGTGCCGAAGATCATCGCCCGCGTTCTGGAAGATCGCGGCATTCTGGCCAACGCCTATAGTTTCCAGCTCAGCGCCGTATACCCGGAACGCGACTACTGCGTGCAGTACGACGAATCCGACCTGCATTTCATCCAGCGCTTGTGCGAAGAGGAAGGCATCCACTTCCACTTCCAGCACAGCAGCAGCGGCCACAAACTGGTGTTCGGCGATGACCAGACCGTGTTCCGCAAACTGAAACCGGTCAACTACCAGCAAGACTCCGGCATGACCGCCGACAAACCGGTGATCAAGCGCTTCAACCTGCGTCTGGAAACCCGTACCAGCCGCGTCAGCCGCCGCGACTACGATTTCGAGAAACCGAAGATCCTGCCCGAAAGCGCAGTCAAATCCGCGTTCATGCCGGATCTGGAAGACTACGACTACCCAGGCCGCTTCACCACACGCGAGCGCGGCAAGTTCCTCTCGACCCGCGCGCTGGAGCGCCATCGCAGCGACTACAAACTCGCCGAAGGCAAAGGTGACGAGCCGACGCTCACGACCGGCCACTTCATGACCCTGGCCGAACACCCGCGCGCCGAATGGAACGATCTGTGGCTGCTGCTGGAAGTCTTCCACGAAGGCAAACAGCCGCAAGTGCTGGGCGAAAACGTCACCAGCGACGTCACCGACAACAAGAGCGATTTCCACCAGGGCTACCGCAACTCGTTCGTGGCCACCCCGTGGGACGCCCACTACCGCCCTGCCCTCGAACACCCGAAACCGAAAGTCCTCGGCAGCCAGACCGCGATCGTCACCGGCCCCGCCGGCGAAGAAATCCACTGCGACCAGTACGGCCGCGTGAAAGTGCAATTCCACTGGGACCGCGACGGCCAGGCCGACGACAAGACCACCTGCTGGCTGCGCGTCGCCAGCGGCTGGGCCGGCGCAGCCTACGGCGGCATCGCCATTCCACGGATCGGCATGGAAGTGCTGGTGACCTTTCTTGAAGGCGACCCCGACCAGCCGCTGGTCACCGGCTGCCTGTACCACAAGGAAAACGTCGTTCCGTACGATCTGCCGGCGAACAAGACCCGCAGCACCTTCAAGACCCTGAGTTCACCGGGCGGCAAGGGCTACAACGAATTTCGCATCGAAGACAAGAAAGGCGCGGAACAGATCTACATCCACGCCCAGCGCGACTGGGACGAGAACATTGAACACGATCAGAAGATTCGGGTTGGCAACGAACGGCATGACACCGTTGAAGCCAATGTTTTAAGTGAATTCAAGGTCGAGGAACACCGCATCACCCACTTGGATCGCAAGAGCGAAATGCGCGCCAACGACCACCTGACTGTCGGCGTGACCCAGCATGTGAAGGTCGGCACCGGTCAGTTTGTCGAGGCGGGGACGGAGATTCATTACCACGCCGGCGAGAAAGTGGTGATCGAAGGCGGGATGGAGCTCACGGCCAAGGCTGGCGGCAGTTTCGTTAAGGTTGATGCCGGTGGTGTGACAATCAGTGGTGCCGAGGTGAAGGCCAATACCGGCGGCGCGCCCGGCGCCGGCACCGGGATCGCAATTCTGCCGCCGCTGATACCACTCATTGCAGATCAGGCCAGAGCTGGAAGCGTGCTTAAAGCGAAAGTGATAGAAGAGCGTTTTGACGAACAACTAAAATTCGTGACGAAACTTGGTAAACCCGTCAAGTCCGTCAAGACAGCACTGATTATCCCTTCAGAAACAGCACCGCAAATATCAAAGAGCGATGCTGACGGGCTTCACCCAAGAGTGCAAACAGATTCCAAGGAGCCTGTGCAGGCTCACCTTGTATGGGACGAGCTGTCCGTTCCGTCTGGTGCCGATGATTATGAAGCGAGCCGGAACAAATGAGCACGCCACCGATTACTACATTCACCACCAACGACAAAAAATGTTCTGTACATGAAGTTGTCCTTGGTTGCGAAAAATTGTGGGCCATGGGGCAAGAAGAAGCGATACGACGCCTGAGCAAACAACGATCCTCAAGCTCAGGAAAGTACGAGCTGATCTCTGACTTCAGTGCACGGGCCGCTAGAATTGCGGCTGCTTATGCCGGCTTCTACCTCGAATCTGGCGAAGATGGAAAACCAGAACTAAAAGGCCGATTCTACTGGATGGGTTTGGCCGCTTTTGCAAGCAAGCAAGTTAAGTGTGGGCTGGACTTTATTCCCAATGATCCTTATCTCGCACTCACCCCGCCGATCGTACAGCCTCCCTTACGAATTGGTAAAAACTCCCTAGGGAAGGGAAATTTCTGGTTATTTCAAGATATTTTTGTTTGGCATTGGTTTTACGCAAAATATAAAGATCAGTTTGATGAGTGTGCTCCAGAGCGCAACGCGCGGAGCTGTGAAGGCCAGATAAAAACCAACATCGACAGCTTGCCCTGGGCAGATGACGCGCTGCCAATACTAAACAACCTGGCTGTAACCAGTGACGTTGTTAAAGGTTTTAAAGCAATAAAAGCAACCGAGGAGCTTTCTCAGGGACCCGCAAGAAGAAATGCCCAGCTGACCTCCTTGCTGGCCATCGCCGACCATGAACAACGTCGTATCCTGCAACCGTTGATTTATGAAAGCACTCCATTTAGAGCAACATTAAAAATGCAAGCTGGTTTCGAGTGGGCACCATTTGTACCGGTACGAGTCGCTGCGCTAAGTACTGCTTGCGATGTTGAGAATCCAGAGCTCAGAGTCCAGATGTCGGAAGGCGATCTCTACGACGAAACAGATCGAATGGAGTTTATTGGGTCCATCGCCAAGCAATACCACAAGCTCATGGGAGAACGAGAAAGCTACATGGAAGGCCAAATCAAAACGATTGCCACCTGGTCAAATGCCAAATGAAATTTTTATGGGTGTTTTTTTCAGGCCTGCTACTTGCTGCTTGCAACAATGGTGATTCCAACATGACAAATACACAAAGCCACATCGAAATAGAGCTACACGACAAAATAGAAAATATTGTACAAAGTACGCCATTAGAAATCTCCCAAGAATGCCTGAGCGAGTTAGATCTCTGCTGGTACAAGTTTAAAAGATCAGCAAATGAAAAAGACCTGCCTACCGTAACAGTAAAAAATTCAAGCACCTCACTTACAATTGAAAAAGCTACAAGCTTCACCATGGTGATAGACAAAAAAATCGGCGACACCATTGAAAACGTTGACATCACAGTGAGAGGCCTCCCTGACAACAGCCCGCATGAAAAACAAAAAGACTTCATTTATGACTTGCTAAAAAAAATAAAATCAGCTGGCTGGAAACACTATTTCTATCCAGGGGACCCTAGGATTTCCGGGTCTGAGATAGGAAAAATTCCCTCACCAGACGACGTATTGGGGCACTTGGTTTCCAGCCATCCCTGGCTGGACCCGGATTACGAGCTTGACATTGATCGCTGGCTGAAAATTGAATCATTTTACAATTGGTATTTTTACAATGATGGTGTCTATCTGACTTTTAAAGCCTGGCGCCGTGATTCCAAAGACACCCCGGACAAGACGGGCACATATTTACTATCGATGGAGTTCCTGAGCGAGCGCGACTTCTGGTCTTCAGGTTTTACCAAAGATGAAGAAAAGGCAAGATGGAAAGAGCTGTTGCCTGCTCAACTGAAGCGAGACCATGATGCGCGTATTGCTGCTGAAAACAATGCTCGTGCTGCGGGAATAGAAATCGATGAGAACTATAAAGATCCTGTTATAAAAGCAATTCAGTGAAATAGGCGTATGCACTGACCAACGAAAACCGTGGTGAATTTTCTTTGAAGTGCCTGCGCCTGCACATCTTTGTTTCCTTTCTTGTGGCGTGCTCGACTACTCATGGTGCTTCTATGCCCTATGAGGCTTGGCGACTGGGTTTCTCTGCACCCCACTATATGGAGGTCTGGATCGAGACGACCGACGTTGTAGATATCAAAGGCCAGGTTTATAGACGCGCGATGAGCGGCAATGCGGCTATCCAAAATTCACCTGGCAATTTAAGAAAACCAAAGGGCTGGCCGGAAAAGCCCGGTTGGGGCAAGGGAAAATATGTCACCGGCGCAGATCTCCCCAAAAAAATCTACGTTCGGTGGCAGTCTTTGGTTGAACCTCAAACCTATCAAATGGGCATAGACATCCCAGAGTCGGCTAGAGAAATCATGCGAAAAGAGGAGAACGCCTACTGCGCTGCCGATGGAAAATGGATTACAGGTTATCGAGAAGCTTTGGTCGTCGGACTTGCTCCAGGTGGTGTTGCCAAACTCTGGGCCCTCGGCCCATGCCTGACACCTGTTGAAATCACTCGCGTTCACGCTGAAATTGATCCGCGTGGTCCTTACGAAGGAGAGTCCGGAGGAAAACATCGTCCACTTTCCGCAGTGTCGAAAGCCTATGTTGAAAAATTTGGCGTGCCATATGGCTCTTGGTAATCAGAAAATAAGAAAACCATGGCCCCCTCTCATCCTTGCACTTGCGTGCCTCCCCGCTTTCGCCGAAACGAAGAAAACGCTACTGGACTGCCCGCTTTCAGATGGAACCACTGCCTCACTGCTGTCCGCTTCAAATGAGGACGGGCAGCGACTCTTCGTAAAACTCAACAACCAGACAGAAACTGCCTTCACTGACATGTCCGACTCGGACTTCGTCGGTGAAATTGCATTGGCAAAATGCACGGGCTCCGTTTTGATCTACGCCATGAACTATGGCTCTCCCTATTTGAAGGGCGCCGTTTTACGCAAGAATCCAGACAGCGGAACGCTGGAACGCATCGATTTTGCCGAAAAGGCCCTGCCGGTTTCTTTGTACCTGAGTGCTCGGGAGATGCGCCTGGTCATTCCCAACGATGGCTATGAAATCCCCGAAAAATTTGTCGTTTACGACTACATCACCCCAAAAGGCCAGCCGGAAGAACCCAAGGGAGTGAATACGGTACCCGATAAAAAAGGTTTCAAAGTCATCGATCTCAAATAATGACTCTGCGTTGGGCTTCGCGTTCTATTCGATCGTAGGGTCACTCCCCGTGAGAGTCTAAATTGCTCTGTTAGCTACTTTGAACCGGCGAAAGCACGGGCAGATAATTCAAGTTTTCTGCCCGTGAATGCTAGGCCGTCGCTCTAAAAATCAAACCGGCGCCTGCCAGTTCAACATTTTCTGCTGCGCAACCTGCAGCAGATCACTGCCATCCTGCGTCAGCAGGTACAGCGCATGGGTGATGTGGGGAATGTCCTGCACATCGGCGTGTTTGAAGCACAGGCAGTGCAGGGTTTCGAGCAGGTCGGCAGCGGCGCGGATGCGTTGCACGGCGGCTTCGAAGAGGTCTTTTGGGTTGGCTTGGGTGTCGATGACCAGCGGTGCGCTGTCAGTGACGCCGCTGTTGAGCGGGAGGTAGCGGGCGGAGCTTAATTTCAGGATTGGCATTGGAATTACTCAAGGCAGCTTGAAAGTAACCGCCAGCACCGTGACCAAACGATGGGGAGGCGGACTGTGTACAGGCTTGGTCAACCGAGAACCACCTGACTCGGCTCGCCCGAAGGCGACCCTGCACACAGCCGCCACAGCAATGCACTCCGCGGACACGAATGTCCGTCGGGGCGAATAATGGCACACATGCACAGGTGATTACGTTAGGTGACCAAACCTAAGTCGCTGATTTTGCAGCGACGCCAAACCATAACCGCCCCACTCCAGCCCCCGAAAGCAGATAAGGCATCCACCCTTGTAGGAATCCGCCGAGACTCCCCCGCGAAACAATCCCCGCCCAGACAGCCGGCGTTCAGCCCGGTTAACCATCGCTTAACGCCGTGGTCAAAAACTTTACTGAACCGCACATCCTCAGCCTCAGGCTGACGCCGAGTGCGGCAGGTTTGGCTGGCGATCCGCCGAACTCCATTTCCGTCGCACCGGAGTCCATCATGAACATTCGTCCGTTCCTGCTCACCACCGCCCTCGCCTGCACCGCGTTTGCCGGGCTGGCCCAGGCCAATGACACTTCCAAGGCTGTTCCCTATGAATACGGCATGCCGCTGCATGTCGCCAAAGTGGTTTCCCTGACGGAGCCGCCGACGCAGGAGTGCAAGGTCATCACCGCCGACATGAAGTACCTCGACAACACCGGTAAACCGGAAGAAATCAGTTACCGGAAATTATCTGACGCGTGCAGCTTCCAGAACTGACAGAAAGCTCTGATTTGCGGCTTTGCGGTAGGCGAGCACGGGTCTCGAGGGGTATGCTCGGGGCCCTCCTCACTGCCGCAAGGATTCGCCATGCAGTTTTCATTTCGCACGCTCTCGACCATCACCTTTTGCCTGTGTTTTCTGCTTTCTCTTGCATGGGGCCTGGCGCCACAGGTGTTGTTGGCGATCTGGAGCATCGAGTATTCAGAGGCAGCCGGATTCGTCGCACGGCGCAGTGCAGTGCTGTTTGCGGCTTTGGGGGTGATGTTTTATCTGGTGCGCAACGCGCCCGTGTCGATCGCGCGCAATGCGCTGAGCAACGGCTTTATCGTCGGCTGTTTTGGCCTGGCGGTGCTGGGGTTTGCTGAATGGCTCAACGGCCACGCCGGCCCAGGGATTCTGCTCGCGGTGCTGGTCGAGTTCGCGCTGGGCCTTGGCTTCTTGCAGGCCCGGCGCGTGACGGTCGAACTGGGTGAAACAGTCGGTTAGACGACTCGGGATCGCGGCATTGCATGATGGCTTGTCGATTGTTGCGCAAGATCCGAGCGCAACCCGGCGATCAGGCCGTTGATTTCGCGACAGCTGTTCAAGTGACTGGCATCGATGCCGCTCACCTGCAGCTCAACCTGATCGGTCTGGTGATCGCCATACACCTTGACGGTCATCGACAGATCCGGGGACAGCGTGCATTGGCAGCGTTTCGGTAGAAAGCTGCTTTCAATGATGTTGCGGAGTTCCAAGGCAGACAGAAACATGGCGAAACCTCTCCTTACTGTGAGACTGCCAATCAAGTATTCACGTCGACCGTTGCCACGGTTCCCACGGGTGTGTCCCCGCTGAATCCCTGGGTGTGACAAGCGGCTGTACTGCGAAATGCCCATTGGAGTGTAGGCGCCCGAACTCGGTGCGCTGCACCAAATCAACGCATAAAACGTGCCTTTTATCAGGTTGCATTCACCTCCTTGCAAATCAAAGGCTTGGGAAAAAGGCAGGCCACTGGCCAGTTGCAAAATGCAAGATTCGATCGTGCAGGCACTGCAATTTGCATGCGGCTGGCGGTTTGCATTCATCGCCCTTGGCAGTGAGAATGCCCGTCAACCAACGTACACCCGCCAGGAGGCTTCAATGGGAAATTTCACCGTCCGCGCGACGGCCGGCCTGATGCTCGCCAGCCTGTCCACCCTCACCCACGCAGCCAAACTTGAAGACACCGCGCCTTATCCGAAGGCCGAAGCGGGCTTCACTCGCCAGGTCATTCACCTGCCGCAGCAGGCCCAGGAAGAAAACTTCAAAGTCGAAATCCTCGCCGGCAAGACCCTCGAAGTCGACTGCAACCGCCAACGCCTGGGCGGCGCCCTCGAAGAGAAAAACCTCGAAGGCTGGGGTTATCCGTTCTACCGCCTGGAAAAAGTCAGCGGCCCGATGAGCACGCTGATGGCCTGCCCGCCCGGCACCCAGAAAAAACGCGCGTTTGTACCGGTGATCGGTGATGGCTTTACCGTGCGCTACAACAGCATGCTGCCGATCGTGATTTACGCACCGCAGGACGTCGAAGTGCGCTTCCGCATCTGGTCGGCCTCGGACAAGATTGGCGTGGCAATACCTGAATAATCTGCAAAGGAGCCGCAGCTTTGATTACCTGCCACGTCAGATACGTGATTGACCCCTATCAGTTGGACGCATTCGAAGCCTACGCCAAGACCTGGCTCGCTATCGTCGAACGGCTGGGAGGAACGCATCACGGTTACTTCCTGCCCTCGGAAGGCGCTAGCAATATCGCGTATTGCCTGTTCAGTTTCCCGTCGCTGGCGGATTACGAAAGTTACCGCCACATCGCTCTGACCGACCCGGAAAGCACGGCACTGGTGGCCGATCTGGTCGAAAAGAAGTTCATCATCAGCTACGAGCGCAGTTTTCTTCGCCCACTGCTGCCCTGAACGCTTCAACGCCGTTGGCAGGATGTACAAGGACGCGCGCAAGCGCGGACAGTCGGCCTGGTCGGTGGTGCCGTATCTGTTGCTGACGGCGGTATTTGTTTCGGTCGGGCCGTTGTTGTACCTGGTGGTCCGGGGCTTGCAGGATCGCAAGCGTTCGGCGCCGGTCATTTCGCCAGACGCCTGAGCCCGAACAGCATCCCGCCCGCCCCCAGCAGCATCGCCGCCAGAAACAACGGATACGACACCCACCACGGCGTCCCGGCGGTCATCATGCTGAACTCCGACATGCCGCCGATGCTCGCAATCAGGTTGAGCGGCAGGAACACCACGTTGATCAGCGTCAGTTTGCGCAGCAGGTTGTTCATGCTGTTGTTCATCAGGTTGCCCCGGGCGTCGATCAGCCCGGAGAACACCGTCGAATAGATTTCCGCCTGCTTGTAGCACTGATTGTTTTCGATGATCAGGTCGTCGATCAGGCCGATGGCTTCGCTACCGAAATGCTGTTTTTCCGCGTGATTGCGCAGCCGCGTGAGCACCGCGCCGTTGCTGTGCAAGGCGTTGATGTAATAGATCAGGCTTTCGCTGAGGTTGAACATCTGCACCAGATGCTGGTTTTGCATCGAGGCGTTGAATTTCTGCTGCAACTCCCGGGCGACCAGTTTGATCACCTTCAGATGCCCGAGGTAGTGATGGATGTTGTTGAACAGCAAGTCCAGCAACACATCCAGCGGCGTGTTCAATGGCTGGCGTGTGCCGACGCCGTGCAGCGGCGTGTCGTCGGTCGCGATCACCAGCAACTGGCCCGGCGAGAACAGCAAGCCGCAGGACGAAACCTCAAAGGCCAGGCTGCCACCGCCGGAATAGTTTTCCGGGCGTTTCCAGATCAGAAACAAGTGATCGGGGTGAAACTCGATCCGTGACACCTCGTCCGGGTCGAGCGCCGAAGCCAGCGCGTGTTCATCGAGTTTGAAGTGACTGTGGAGCAAGTCGCGCTCGGCAGCGTCGGGGTCGCTGAACAGCATCACCTCGGCGTCCAGCCGCTCGACCCGCTGCAAGGCGCCGTGATTGAGTGCAAAGCTGTTGATCATCGGCCGGTCACCAGGCCTGACCGCGGCGTTTCAGCTCAAGACGCCGCACGAACTCTTCCAGTACCAGCGAATACAGGTCGTCCTGCAGGTAGGCGTCTTCGATGCCGGCGTCGAGGTTCGGGTTATCGTTGACCTCGATCACCACCACTTTGTCGCCGGCCTGTTTCAAATCGACGCCATACAAGCCATCGCCGATCAGGTTGGCGGTCTTCACCGCCAGTTCCACCACCGCGCGCGGCGCCTCGTGGATCGCCAGCGTGCGGCATTCGCCGTTGACATCCTGGCCCTTGGCCTTGTGGTTGTAGATCTGCCAGTGGCCTTTGGACATGAAGTACTGGCAGGCAAAGATCGGTTTGCGGTTGAGCACGCCGATGCGCCAGTCGTACTCGGTGTAGAAGAATTCCTGGGCCAGCAACAGCACCGAGTGTTCGAACAGTTCGGCGGTGGCCTCCAGCAAGGCCTGCTGGCTCTCGACCTTGATCACGCCACGGGAGAAGCAACCGTCCGGGATCTTCAGCACCAACGGAAAACCGAGGCGTTCGCCGACCCGCTCGAAATCTTCAGGTCGCTCCTTGTAGAGAATTTCCGTGGCCGGCATGCCCAGTTGATGGCTGTTCAGCAGGTCGGTCAAGTAGACCTTGTTGGTGCAGCGCAGGATCGACGTCGGGTCGTCCATCACCACCAGCCCTTCGCTTTCGGCCTTCTTGGCGAAGCGATAAGTGTGGTTGTCAACGCTGGTGGTCTCGCGGATCAGCAAGCCGTCGTACTCGGCCAGCCTTGCGTAATCCTTGCGCTCAATCAGCTCGACATCGATGCCCATGCCCTTGCCGACCCGCACAAAGTTTTCCAGCGCGCGGGCATTGGACGGTGGCAAGGCTTCCTGCGGATCATGCAGGATCGCCAGGTCATAACGCGCCACTTGCGGCGAACGCGGAACACGCCAGATTTTGCGACTGAAGCCGTCCAGCGCATTGGCAAACTGATCTTCCTGATCGTCGCGCAACTTGTGCAAGGCGCCGGACTTTATGCCTTCGATGTGCCAACCGTTAGTTCGACGAAACTCAACTAACAGAATCGGACATGGAAATACTTCAAACAATTGCCGGGCCAGATCCTGCAACGGCTCGATATGGGTTCTGCCGAAATAAAGTGTCAGCGTAAAGCCTTCGGTATCGCTGTAGAGGTGATGGCTGAGGGCTTTTTCCAGAGTTTTATCCAGGTCGTCCAGCGCCAGGCCGTAAAGGGATTTTCGGGTCAGTTCGCTGATGGTCCGCACCGACGGAATCACCTTATGGCCCCTGGCTTCCGCCAACAGTGAGCAGTAGTAGCCGTGGCCCAGGTACTTGTAGCTGCGGCACAGGTTGATCACCTGCACTCGTTTTCCCGGTTCGTTATCGGGTGGTTGTTCGAGGTATTCCTGGGCTGTCAGGATGTCTTCGCTGGGGAAATACGAGGCCCAGTCTTCCTTGCGTTCGACGATGATCAACACTTGACTAGACGTTCTGATCTGCGGTTTTAAATAAGTTGCCGGTGGCAAACTTTGACTGGATACTTCGCGCCAATGACCCTGTACCGCTGACATAGAAATTGATCCGTTGGAGAACAAGACCTTTTCTATTAAGCACGAAGTTTTTCGAAAGTCCCGTTTCGTTACGCAACTTTTACGGTGGTCATATGAATGCTGTTTTTCGCCTGGCGGTCGTTGAGGATTTGCCCGCGTTGCTGACGCTGGAGATGCACTGTTTCACCACGGACCGGCTCACCCGCCGCAGTTTCCAATGGATGATCACCCGGGCCCACGGGCAATTGTGGGTGGCCGAACGCGACGGTCAACTGGCCGGTTATGCGCTGGTGCTGTTTCATCGCGGCACCTCGCTGGCCCGCCTGTACTCCATTGCGATTGCCCCCGAGGCACGCGGCGGCGGTCTGGGAAAACAATTGCTGCAACGGATCGAGGCCTGCGCGCTTGAGCACGACTGCGCCTATCTGCGGCTGGAAGTGCGCACCGACAACCCCACCGCCATCGCCCTGTACGAGCGCAACGGCTACCGGCGCTTTGCGCTGATCCATGACTACTACGAGGATCACGCCGACGCGTTGCGTCTGGAGAAACGCATTGTCCAGCACCGCGACTCACGCAACATCAAGGTCCCCTATTACCGACAAACCACCGATTTCACCTGCGGCCCGGCCTGCCTGCTGATGGCCATGGGAGCATTGCAGGCCGATCGCTTATTGGAGCGGCGCGAAGAGTTGCAGTTGTGGCGCGAGGCAACCACGGTGTTCATGACAGCTGGCCATGGCGGTTGCAGCCCGCAAGGCCTGGCATTGGCGGCGTGGCGCCGGGGTTTCAGAGTGCGTTTGCAACTGAGCATGAGCGGGCCGCTGTTTCTCGACGGCGTGCGCGATGCGCATAAAAAAGACGTCATGCGCCTGGTGCATGACGAGTTCATGGCGCAACTGAATGACACCGATGTCGATCAATCCATTGGCGTAACGATGGACGTACCCGCACTGCTGGCCAACGGTGGCCAGCCTCTGGTGCTGATCAGCAGCTATCGCCTGACCCGCTCGAAGTCGCCGCACTGGGTGATCGTTACCGATTGCGACGAAGACTTCGTCTACCTGCACGACCCGGATGTCGACCACAGCCAGCATCGCCAGCCCATGGACTGCCAGCACGTGCCGGTCAGCCATGGGGAGTTCGAGAAAATGTGCCGCTTCGGTCGTGGCAAATTGCGGGCGGCGGTGGTGCTCTACGCCCGGACTACTTGAGTCCGACCTTGTACAGCGAACCGTTGGACTCATCCGTCAGCACATACAGGTAACCGTCCGGCCCCTGACGTACATCACGGATCCGCTGTTTCAGTTCGCCCAGCAAGCGTTCTTCATGCACCACCTTGTCGCCGTCGAACTGCAAGCGGATCAGCTCCTGCGTCACCAGCGCACCGATGAACAGATTGTGCTGCCACGGCTTGAATCGATCGGCATCGTAAAAAGCCATACCGGTGACGCCCGGGGATTTTTCCCAGACATGGTGCGGCCCGACCGTGCCTTCGGCGGTCTTGCCCTTGGCTTCCGGGATCGGTTGCATGGAGTAGTTGATGCCGTGGGTCGCCAACGGCCAGCCGTAGTTCTTGCCGCGCTCGATGATGTTCACCTCATCGCCGCCGCGCGGGCCGTGTTCGTTTTCCCACAAGGTGCCGGTCCACGGATTGAGCGCGGCGCCCTGGGGATTGCGGTGGCCGTAGGACCAAATTTCCGGGCGTACGCCGGACTGACCGACAAAGGGATTGTCATCGGGCACCTTGCCGTCGGGGTAGATCCGCACGACCTTGCCTTGCAGCTTGTCCAGATCCTGTGCGGTCGGGCGGTCGTTGTTTTCGCCCAAAGTGATGAACAGATAACCGTCCCGATCGAACACCAGTCGCGAACCGAAGTGGTTGCCGACCGACAGTTTTGGCTCCTGGCGGAAAATCACCTGGAAGTCCTTCAAGGTTTTCAGGTCATCCGACAGGCGCCCGCGCCCCACCGCCGTTCCTGCCTTGTCACCCGCACCGCCGCCTTCGGCGTAAGACAGGTATACAAGGCGATCCTGTTTGAAGTCCGGTGACAGCACCACGTCGAGCAATCCGCCCTGCCCCTTGGCCCAGACATCCGGCACACCGGTGATCGGCGCGGACAGTTTGCCGTCAGCGTCTACCACACGCAGGTTGCCGGGGCGTTCGGTCACCAGCATGCCCTGGCGATCCGGCAGGAAAGCCAAGGCCCATGGGTGTTCAAGGCCTTGGGTAATCGTCGTGACTTCGAGGGTGCCCTGTTCGCTTTGCAGCTCTTTGGAAGCGGCAGCGAACGCCGGGGCGGCGATCAGTGCACTGGCACACAGGCCGGCCAGAAGGGTTTTACGCAACATGCACGATTCCTTTTGTTCGTGTGAAGGGCTGACAGAAACGGTTCTGCCATTCAACGGTTGCTCCCGCTGTCACGGGCTGGAGGATTGAGAATGAAGGTCGGTGGCTTGCTCGGGACCGAGCGCAGCGGCTGGCCATTGCCGATGCCGCGATTTTCCAGGGTCGGCGGACGCGGCACGGGAACGGTGTTCGGCCCGCGAACGGGCGGAGTGCCGGGCTGGGTGCCCTGCATGCTGTTGGGGTTCGCCCGGCGGATCGGGCTGTTGTAGGGATTGTTGCTGTTGCCGGTCGGACTTTGTGCCAGCAACAGCGATGTATGGCTTATTGCGCCATCGGCGTGAACCAGCCCGCCACTGAGGGCGAGCAACGCAATGCCAAGCAGGAAACGGTTCATGAACGGCCTCTTTCGGTGCGCAGGGACTAGAGCCTTCGAGTCCACGCTACGCCGTGGGTTCGCATTTGTTAACCCGTCACCGCTAAACAAGATGTAACACGGCTTGACCTGACGTTTAGCGGCACCCAGCAAACAACGGAAACTTTTACGTCGGGCCACGGGTCACCCGAACATCACTCGGAGAACAGCACATGGCTCGGGCAATCTGGAAAGGCGCAATCAGTTTCGGTCTGGTCCACATCCCCGTGGCGCTGGTCTCGGCGACGTCATCCCAAGGCGTCGACTTCGACTGGCTCGACAGCCGCAGCATGGACCCGGTCGGCTATAAACGGGTCAACAAGGTGACCGGCAAGGAAGTCACCAAGGAGCACATCGTCAAAGGTGTGCAGTTCGAAAAAGGCCGCTATGTGGTGCTCAGCGAGGAGGAGATACGTTCGGCGCACCCGGTTTCGACCCAGACCATCGACATTTTCGCCTTCGTCGACAGCGAGCAGATCCCGTTGCAAAACATCGACACGCCTTATTACCTGGCCCCGGACAAGCGCGGTGGCAAGGTCTACGCCTTGTTGCGTGAAACCCTGAGCAAAACCAAGAAGGTCGCCCTCGCCCGCGTGGTTTTACACACGCGTCAGTATCTGGCGGCGTTGATGCCCCTGGAGTCGGCGCTGGTGCTGGTGAAGTTGCGCTGGCCGCAGGAAGTGCGCGGCCTGGACGAACTTGAGCTGGGCAGCGAAGTGACCAAGCCGCAACTGGCCAAGGGCGAACTGGACATGGCCAAACGGCTGGTGGAAGACATGACGGCGGACTGGACACCCGAGGATTACAACGACGAGTTCGAAGACAAGATCATGGCGCTGGTGGACAAGAAGGCCCATGAAGGCAAGATCGAAGACGTCGAGACGGTTTCCGGTGAAGAAGAGCGCAAATCGGCCGATGTTATCGACCTGACCGAACTGCTCAAACGCAGTCTCGGCGGGAAAGCCCCGGCCAAACCGGCGAAGAAGACCGCCAGCAAGACAACACCGGCGAAGAAGACCAAAAAGGCCTCATGAAAATGAAATCGGGCGACTGTCTTTCAACAGTCGCCCGACTCATCAGATCAGAATGAAGATCGCCAGCAGACCGCCGAAGATCGCCCACTTTTCCATGTAATAGAGTTTGCGATTGCGCTTTTTCAGCTCTTTGCCGCGCAGGCGAATCTTGTAGATTTTGGTAAACAGGCGATTGATGCCACCGGTGCGGTCACCCGCATCGTTCGGTGCACCGGCCGCCGACATCACGGTGCGGCTGAACCAGCCGTTGAACGCCGCTGCCCAGCGATACTTCATCGGACGCTCGACGTCACAGAACAGGATGATGCGGTTCTGGTCGGTGGTGTTTTCCGCGTAATGAATGAAGGTCTCGTCAAACATCACTGCTTCGCCATCACGCCAGTGATAGCTCTCGCCATCGACGTTGATGTAGCAACCGGCATCGTTCGGCGTTTCCAGGCCAAGGTGGTAGCGGTACGAACCAGCATACGGGTCGCGGTGACGCACCAGTTTCGAGCCCGGTGGCAACTCGGCAAACATCGCAGCCTTGATCGAGCCGATGCTCTGCACCAGCTCAGTGGTGCGCGGGCACAGTTGCAGCGCCGACGGGTGGCTGTCGCCGTACCACTTCAGGTAGAAACGCTTCCAGCCGGTCTTGAAGAACGAGTTGAAACCGACGTCGTCGTACTGATTCGAGCGCTTGATCTCGCCAGCGCGCAGCAGGTTGCGGCCTTCCTCGCGAATTTCTTCCCAGTGGGCCTGCAACGGGCTCAGATCGGGAAAGTCCTTCGGATCGAGGTACGGCGTGTTGGGCTTTTTCGAGAACAGATAAAGGAAGCAGTTGATCGGTGCCAGAAACGAAGAGTGATCGCTCAGTTGACGACCGAGTTTGTGTCGTACGCGCCCGCGCAAGTGCACGTATGCAATGGAAATGACATATACAGCGGCAATGATGAGTTTCACGAAAATCGTCACACGTCAGAAGTGAACAAACTGCGCGCCTTTCGGGCTGTGGCCCAAGGTCTGTGGCAGTGGTCTGAAATCAAAAAAAACGTCCCGGTGGCGCATCCTTGAGCCCATGCCGGACAAGGCACTGGGTGAATGGATGGCATTTTAGCCACAGTTTGTAACCAATAGTGAACCTTCATCTGTGAAAAACTGTCTCGCGATTGCTCCAAACGGCAATCGGAATGTCAGCGCCCTATCGTTTAAAGAGCCAGACCAGTACAATCGCCGCCAAACTTTACGCGCCCCCTTGGTTGATGACGGGATAGTCCCGCCTCAGCGCACTTCGACTCGGGCCAAGCGCTCCGGCTGCACCCTCGCTACTCAGCACGCTTCGCAGGAAAAACCTTTGATTTCTACAGCTAACATCACCATGCAGTTCGGCGCCAAGCCGCTGTTTGAAAACGTTTCGGTCAAATTCAACGGCGGCAACCGCTATGGCCTGATCGGCGCCAACGGTTGCGGCAAGTCGACCTTCATGAAAATCCTCGGCGGCGACCTCGAGCCGTCCGGCGGCCAGGTCATGCTCGAGCCCAACGTACGCCTGGGTAAACTGCGCCAGGATCAGTTCGCCTACGAAGAATTCACCGTGATCGACACCGTGATCATGGGTCACGAAGAGCTGTGGAAGGTCAAGGCCGAGCGCGACCGCATCTACTCGCTGCCGGAAATGAGCGAAGAAGACGGCATGGCCGTGGCCGAGCTGGAAACCGAATTCGCCGAGATGGACGGCTACACCGCCGAATCCCGCGCCGGCGAACTGCTGCTGGGTCTGGGCATTCCGCTGGCACAGCATTTCGGCCCGATGACCGAAGTTGCGCCAGGCTGGAAACTGCGTGTTCTGTTGGCTCAGGCACTGTTCTCCGATCCGGAAGTGCTGCTGCTCGACGAACCGACCAACCACCTGGACATCAACACCATCCGCTGGCTGGAAACGATTTTGACGGCGCGTAACAGCACCATGATCATCATTTCCCACGACCGTCACTTCCTGAACAGCGTCTGCACCCACATGGCCGACCTGGACTACGGCGAGCTGCGTCTGTTCCCGGGCAACTACGACGAGTACATGACCGCGGCGACCCAGTCCCGCGAGCAATTGCTGTCGGACAACGCCAAGAAGAAAGCCCAGATCGCCGAACTGCAAACGTTCGTCAGCCGCTTCTCGGCCAACGCCTCGAAAGCCAAGCAGGCCACTTCCCGCGCCAAGCAGATCGACAAGATCCAGCTGGCCGAGGTCAAGCCATCGAGCCGCGTGAGCCCGTTCATCCGTTTCGAACAGACCAAGAAGCTGCACCGCCAGGCCGTGACCATCGAGCAGATGTCCAAGGGCTTCGACGGCAAGACCCTGTTCAAGAACTTCAGCTTTACCGTTGAAGCCGGCGAGCGCGTGGCGATCATCGGCCCGAACGGTATCGGCAAGACCACGCTGCTGCGCACGCTGATGGGCGAACTGACCCCGGACGCAGGCACGGTGAAGTGGACCGAAAGCGCGGAGCTGGGCTACTACGCACAGGACCACGCCCACGACTTCGAAGAGGACGTCAGCCTGTTCGACTGGATGGGTCAGTGGACTCAGGGCGAGCAAGTGATCCGTGGCACCTTGGGTCGCATGCTGTTCTCCAACGACGAGATCCTCAAGTCGGTGAAGGTGATTTCCGGTGGTGAGCAAGGTCGCATGCTGTTCGGCAAGCTGATCCTGCAAAAGCCGAACGTGCTGGTGATGGACGAACCGACCAACCACCTGGACATGGAATCGATCGAGGCGCTGAACCTGGCGCTGGAAAACTATCCGGGCACGCTGATCTTCGTCAGCCACGACCGTGAGTTCGTATCGTCCCTGGCCACGCGTATCATCGAGCTGAGCCCGAACGGCGTGACCGACTTCAGCGGCACCTACGACGATTACCTGCGCAGCCAAGGCGTAGTGTTCTGAGTCGAATCGAGCGGTAAATAGAAAGCCCTGTCCTTGTGACGGGGCTTTTTTTTGCTCATTGCTGATCGTTCCCACGCTCTGCGTGGGAATGCCTCAAGGGACGCTCCGCGTTCCAGCTCTGGAAGGGACGCGGAGCGTCCCGGGCTGCATTCCCACGCGGAGCGTGGGAACGATCAGCGTAAGGACGTGGAAACGATAGTTAGCCTGCTTTCTTTTATTTCAGCGCCACGCCATGATGCGGACTCTCCCACCGCCGCCCGCGAACGAGTCCTCATGTCTGCGCAGCAACTGCCACCGCAAAGCTCCATGGCGATCACCCTGCAGATCGTTTCCATCGTTTTCTATACCTTTATAGCCTTCCTCTGCATCGGCCTGCCGATTGCGGTGCTGCCCGGCTACGTGCACGAACAACTGGGTTTCAGTGCCGTGATCGCGGGGCTGGTCATCGGTTCGCAATACCTGGCCACCCTGCTCAGCCGGCCGATGGCCGGACGGATGTCGGACACCGTCGGCACCAAACGGGCGATTGTGTATGGCTTGTCGGGGATTGTGCTCAGCGGTGTGCTGACGCTGATTTCGACGCTGCTGCAGAGCTTGCCGCTGTTGAGCCTGTCGATCCTGATTGTCGGTCGCTTGCTGCTGGGGATCGCCCAAGGTCTGATTGGCGTCGGCACCATCAGTTGGTGCATGGGCCAGGTCGGTGCCGAACACACCGCGCGCTCGATTTCCTGGAACGGCATCGCGTCCTATGGTGCGATTGCCATCGGCGCGCCGCTGGGCGTGGTGATGGTCGCCGATTATGGTTTCGAGAGCCTGGGCATTGTGTTGTCACTGCTCGCGGCCGGCGCCTTGCTGCTGATCCGTAACAAACCGTCGGTGCCGGTGGTGCGCGGTGAACGGCTGCCGTTCTGGGCGGTGTTCGGGCGGATAGCACCGTTCGGCGCCAGTCTGAGCCTGGCGTCGATTGGCTACGGCACGCTGACCACCTTCATCACCCTGTATTACCTCAATCGCGGCTGGACCGGCGCGGCGTACTGCCTGACGGTGTTCGGCGTATGTTTCATTCTGTCGCGGCTGCTGTTCATTTCCGCCATCGGCCGTTTCGGCGGATTCACCTCGGCAATTGCCTGCATGACTATCGAAACCGTCGGCCTGGTACTGCTGTGGCTGGCGCCTTCGACCGCGTACGCCTTGATCGGTGCCGGTCTGGCAGGATTCGGCCTGTCGCTGGTGTACCCGGCGTTGGGTGTCGAGGCGATCAAGCAAGTGCCCAACTCCAGTCGCGGCGCCGGGTTGAGTGCCTATGCGGTGTTTTTCGATCTGGCGCTGGCGATTGCCGGGCCGTTGATGGGTGCGGTGGCGCTGAACCTGGGGTATTCGTGGATTTTCTTCAGTGCGGCCATGCTGTCCGTAACCGGACTGGCGTTGACCCTGCTGCTCAAGCGCCGGGCCATGGCGTAAGCGCTCACTGATCCGCCGTCTGCATCCCCGCGCGGGTCGGCCGGCCCAAGGCATGGGAGAAAAACCGTCCGGCCTCGGATATCAGGTTGCGGTGGATGTCTTCGCGGTCCACGCCATCGGCATCGGTGCACAGGGCCGGCATCGCACGAATCTGTTCCTCATTGCATGGCGCCATGAACACGAAGTGCCCTGCCCCAGCCAGCAATTTGAAATCCGGTGCCGTTGGCAGTTTGCGCGCCAGAGCGGCGGCGTTTTTGTCGAAGGCCACCAGTTTGTCGCCGTCACCGCTGTAGAGCAGCACCGGCACATGCACATCGGCCAGCGTATGGCGACCGAACTTCAGGCTCAGCGGCGCCATCAGCAGCAACGCATGCACGCGCGGATCGGCCACCGGTTGCAGATCGTCGCGGTCAACAATCAACTCACCCTGAGTGTTGCAGGCGTCGCGGTCATCCGGACGTTCCTGGCAATAACGGCGCAGACGATCCAGATCCGGCTGCGCGCCGGACAGAATCAACGCCGTTTCCCCACCCGCCGAATAGCCGATCACGCCAACCTGTTCGGCGTTCACGTACGGCGCGAGCATGCGGTCGCCCAACGTCGCGGTAATCGCTTCGGAAATCTGGATCGGCCGGCCATAAAGATTGCTCAACGTGCCGAGGCGGCTGTGATCCCTGGAGTTGTCGCCGGGGTGAATCACCGCCACCACCACAAAGCCCTTGCGTGCCAATGATGTGGCCAAATCGTGCAGCGCCAGTGGCGTGCCGGTGTTGCCGTGGGACAGCATCAGCATCGGGAAACGGCCGATGGCGACTTTGGTGTCTTCGCCGGCCTCGACCGAATAGCCTTCGAGCAGGCTCATGTGTTCGCGGTCGCTGGAGGGATAGAACGCGATGGCGCGCATCGGCTGCAGGTCGAGCGGATCGAGAAACGTCATCTCGTGATAACCGACGCTCCAGCGCGGATGTTGCCCAGGCGCAGCGTGCACTGAATTCAGGCTGCCGAGCAGGCAAATCAGTAACGCTGCACAAAGACGCATCATGGGATGCCCCACCCTGTTGTTACTCAATCGAAAGATCCGTTGTGTTCGACGTCCGAGATTCCGAGGTTCGGTGATCCGGCGCGACGTTGCACTCAGACGTTGATCATCGGACTGCATAACCCGGGCCAGATTATGTAACAGTCAGAAACAAAAAACTCCGTACCTGGCCCTTGCAGAACCAGAATACAGAGTTTTTTGGGGTTTTCCTGAACAGCAGCTGTTCTTTATGCAAGCCTTACGCGGCGGCGAACAACTGCTCGTCGATTTTCGCTTGAGCAGCGCTCATGGCGTTGTTGCGTACTTCTTCGCCATAGGCCAGGCCTTCGGCACGAACCACTTCGATGTCGGTGATGCCGAGAAAGCCGAAGACCAGTTTCAGGTAGTCTTCGTGGGCCACGCCCGAAGCCTGACCGGCGTGGATGCCGCCAGCGGTGGACACGATCACCACTTTCTTGCCACCGCACAGGCCTTCAGGGCCGGCTTCGGTGTAACGGAAGGTCTGGCCGGCGACGGCGATGCGGTCGATCCACGCTTTGAGCTGGGTCGGCACGGTGAAGTTGTACATCGGGGCAGCGACGACGATGGCGTCGGCGGCGATGAATTCGGCCAGGGTGGTGGCGCTCAGTTCGGCTTCGTGCTGTTGTGCGGCGTTGCGCAGTTCAGCGGCGGTGCCGGCGGCAACCAGAGTGGTCGACGAGAAGTGGCTGATGGCGTCGGCGGCCAGGTCGCGGTAAGTCACGACAGCGCTTGGCTCGGCAGCTTGCCAGGCTTTAGTGACTTGACTGCTCAACTGACGGGAAGCGGAGTTGTCGCCCAGAATGCTCGAATCGATGTGCAGCAGTTTCATGTGGAATCTCCTGGAATGAATCGCCGGTGGCGACGGAATGGAGACAATCCTACCGACGAAACCAATAGCTGATTAGACGGCAACAATGCGATAGTTTGTCCCACTGATAGAACAGTCGGATTTCTCCATGCAAGACCTCAACGATCTCTACTATTTCGCCAAAGTGGTGGAGGCCGGCGGATTCGCCGCCGCCGGCCGCTTGCTCGGCATTCCCAAGTCACGCCTTTCGCGGCGCATCGCCGAGCTGGAAGAGCGCCTCGGCGCACGTCTGCTGCAACGCACCACTCGCCAACTGAAGCTGACGGCGGTCGGCGAACGCTATTTGCGTCACTGTCAGGCCATGCTGCTGGAAGCGGAAATGGCTGATGAAACAGTGGCCAGCATGTCCAGCGAGCCCCGAGGACGCTTGCGGGTTTCAAGCCCGACGGGGCTGGCTCATGAAATGTTGCCGGTGGTGATCAGCAATTTCCTTGGCAAATATCCTCAGGTGCAACTGGAAGTCACCTTGATCAATCGCCGGGTCGACCTGATTACCGAAGGCATCGACGTGGCCCTGCGCGTACGCGAACACGGCGATGAAGAACCGATGCTGGTGACCCGCCGCTTGCGTCAGGCGCAAATGGTGGTGGTGGCGAGCCCTTCCTTTGTCCAGGGTCTGGAAATCAATCATCCGCAGGATTTGAAAAACCTGCCGGTGCTGGGCGCTCTGGAAGCCGATCGCATGGTGCATGTGCGCCTGCTCGATCAGCACGGCAAGAGTTGTGATCTGGCGCTGGAAGCCCGGCTGGGGATCGACGATTTCATCGTGCGCAAGGCGTGTGTGCTGGCCGGCCAGGGTTTCACCCTGTTGCCGATGATGTATTGCGAAGCGGAGTTGAATAACGGCACGCTGGTGCAATTGTTGCCGGACTGGTCACTGCCCGGCGGCTGGCTGCAAGCGGTGTATCCGCATCGGCGCGGGGTGATGCCGGCGGTGCGCGCGTGGATCGATCATCTGGTCGAATCGTTCAATGCCTGTGGAGAACGGCTGTTATGAAACAAGGGAAGATGAGCGAGAAGGACGTCGCAGAGTTCTGCCTGGCCCTGCCCGGTGCCCGGGAAGACTACAAATGGGGTGGCGTGCGGGTGTTTTCGATTGCCGGCAACAAGATGTTCGCCTTGCAGGGATTGCGTGGTGATTCGCTGGCGTTCAAGGTCGACAAGGATCTGTTTCTCGGTCATTGCGACCGGCCTGGCATTCACCCGGCGCCGTATCTGGCCCGGGCGCAGTGGATCATCATGCACCCGCCCTACCCGCTGGGCGCCGAGGAATTGCAAGGCTTGCTGCAGCGTTCCCATCAACTGGTGGTGAGCAAGCTGCCCAAGCGCGTGCAGGTCGGTTTGCTGCTCTAGAACAGCGCCAGCAGGTTCGAACCCAGAAACAATTGATCGATCCAGAACACCTGGTGCAACGCGACGATCATCCAGAACAGCACCTGAAAAGACACCTTGCGCGTCTTGTGCCGGAAGACCTGCTGGGCGATCAACGCACCCGGCCAGCCTCCCGCCAGTTCTACCGCGTGCAGGATGTTTTCCGGTGTGCGCCAGGCGTCGGCCCGCGCCTTGCGCTTGTCCGCCCAGTACAGAAAAAACGCCAGCACGCTGACCAGCCCGTAAGCCGTCAGCGGCACGAGAGAAATCCCGCGCAGCCACATCGACAACGAGCCGAACAGTGGCAGCGCGCAGACGATCAGCAGCACCACCAGCTTCAATTTCAAGTGCTGGATATTGCCACCGGAAGGACCGCGATCCGGGCGGCGTGCGCGCGAGTCACTCATGGCTGAGCGGCCGTCCAGTCGACCCAGCCAAACTGCCACGTTGCCAGAATCACCAGACCGAAGACGATCCGGTACCAGGCAAACGCTGCGTAGCTGTGGCTGCCGATGAACTTGAGCAGGCCGCGCACCGCGATCATGGCGAAGATAAACGCGGTGACGAAACCGATCGCGAACACGGGAAAATCTGCCGGCACGAACAGGTCGCGATACTTGTAGCCCGAATACACCGCCGCACCAACCATGGTCGGCATCGCCAGGAAAAACGAAAACTCGGTGGCAGTCTTGCGCGACAGGCCGAACAACAGGCCACCGATGATGGTCGAGCCGGAGCGCGAAGTGCCGGGGATCATCGCCAGGCATTGGGCGAAGCCGATCTTCAGCGCATCCGTCCAGCGAATGTCATCGACCGTTTCGGCGTGCACTTCATGCTGACGCTGCTCGGCCCACAACATCACGATCCCGCCCACCACCAGCGCGGCGGCCACGGTGATCGGGTTGAACAGGTAATGGTGAATCAGGTCGGCGAAGATCACGCCCAGCGCCACGGCGGGCAGGAAGGCGATCAGCAGGTTGGCGGTGAAACGCCGGGCGCTCGGCTGGGTCGGCAGGCCAATGACCACGTCGAGAATCTTGCGGCGGAATTCCCAGACCACCGCGAGAATCGCACCGAGCTGGATGATGATGTTGAACGCCATGGCCCGCTCGCCTCCGAAATCGAGCAAGTCGGCAACAATGATCTGGTGTCCGGTACTGGAAATGGGCAAAAACTCCGTCAGCCCCTCTACAACTCCTAGAATCAGTGCCTGCAAGGCCGTCCAAAGATCCATCAATCCCCCAGAGAGCGATGCACAAAGGCATGCCCCGATAGTATTTTTTACGTTCACTGCGTTCAGCGTAGCTGGTTAAAGCTGTACCGATTCCGCACGCACAGGATCCACACGAAACAGTCAAAATTCCGTGAAAAATCAATTTGGATTCAGGTTTTCACGCGCGGGGCCGAAATCCTAACAGACAAGCCGTAATAGCGCTGCCGCGTTCTACGACTTGGGTCGCGTATGCCCGGTCACCGAAACGTGGTTGGATGCTGGCGGTGGTTTATTACAAGAAAAAGAATCCGGAGTGACAGCGTTATGAACAGCTTGCGCAGTGTGTCGATCAGCCGACGCTTGTGGCTCATCTTGATTGTGGCCGTGGTCATGCTGTTGACGTTGGGCGTGTTGATGCTCAAGCAGATCCATGATGACCTCTACCATGCCAAGGCCCAGAAAACCCAGCATGTGGTGCAGACCGCCAGCGGTTTGCTGACGTACTACCAGAGCCTCGAAGCAGCAGGAACCCTGACCCGCGACGTAGCGCAGAAACAGGCGCTGACCGCGATCCGTGGCCTGCGTTATGACCAGAACGATTACTTCTGGATCAACGACCTCACGCCCGTGATGGTCATGCACCCGACCAATCCCAAGCTTGAAGGCCAGAACCTCTCGGCTATCCGCGACCCTGACGGCTTTGCGGTGTTCAACGAAATGGTCGCCATCGCCAAGGCCAAAGGTGCCGGCATGGTCAACTACCGCTGGCCCAAGCCGGGCGCCAGTGAACCGGTGGCCAAGACGTCGTACGTGAAACTGTTCGAGCCTTGGGGCTGGGTGATCGGTTCCGGCGTTTACGTCGATGACGTGCAGGCCGAGTTCCAGGGTCAGGTGATCAAAGCATCGGTAGTCGGGTTGGTCATCGCGGTGATCATGGCGCTGCTGGTGATTCTGATTGCCCGCAGCATCGTTCGTCCGTTGCAGGAGACCGTGAACGCCATGGCCAACATCGCCAGCGGCGAAAGCGATCTGACCCGCAGTCTCGATACCCACGGCCAGGACGAAGTCACTCAACTGGCCCATCACTTCAATGCCTTCACCGCCAAGCTGCGCCGAGTGATCGGTGACTTGCAGGTGTCGGCCAGCGCATTGGGCCAATCATCCAGCGAACTGGGCAACGATGCGGCGCAAGCGCAGCAACGCAGCCAGCAGCAGTCGCAGCAGATGGAGCTGGTGGCCACCGCGGTCAACGAAGTGACCTACGGCGTGCAGGACGTGGCGAAAAACGCCGAGCACGCGGCCAGCGAAATGCGTGACGCCGAGGCTCAGGCCCAGCAAGGCCAGGTCAACATCGACGGCAGCCTGCAGCAGATCGACAAGTTGTCAGGCACCATCGATCAGGCCGTCGAAGTGATTCGCACGCTGGCGACCGAGAGCACGCAGATCGGCAGCGTGCTGGAGGTGATCCGCTCGATTGCCGAGCAGACCAACCTGCTCGCCTTGAACGCCGCGATTGAAGCGGCTCGCGCCGGTGAACAGGGTCGCGGTTTTGCGGTGGTTGCTGACGAAGTACGTTTGCTGGCTCAGCGCACGCAGAAGTCCACGGCGGAAATCCAGACGATGATCGAACGCCTGCAAAATCATTCCGAAGCCGCCGTGAAGGTGATCGGCGACAGCAGCAAGGCTTCGCAACTGACCATCGAACAGGCCGGCCTGGCCAGTGCGAGCCTGAATGCCATCGGCCAGGCCCTGCGCAACCTCAATGGTCTGAACGCCTCGATTGCCAGCGCAACGCTGCAACAGGCGCACGTGGTCGAAGACATCAACCAGAACGTCACCCAGGCGGCGGGCCTGTCCCACAGCACCGCGCTGGCGGCCGAGCAGTCGAGCGTGGCCAGCGTGAAACTCGGCCAGCTCAGCGAACAACTGAACGGGCTGCTGCGCCAGTTCCGAGTCTGATCCCTGCAACAGGTGGGAACTCGTTTCCCACCTGTTTTTCGGTACAATCCGCTCCCTCATTTATTCCCCCAAGGATCCTGCATGTCCGGGCTAGAACTGTTTGCCGCCGCCCTCGGCGTGATCGCCGTGTGGCTCACGGTCAAACAGAATCCGTGGTGCTGGCCGATCGGGCTGGTCATGGTGTCGCTCTACACCTGGGTGTTCTTCGAGGTGAAACTGTATTCAGACATGTTGCTGCAGGTGGTTTATGCCGGACTGCAAATCTATGGCTGGTGGCAATGGACCCGAGCCGGGACGATGCATGACGGGCGCGAGGTCAGTCGGCTCGACACGCGCTCGATAGTGCAGGGACTGGCCATCGGCACTGTCGGCAGTCTGCTGCTGGGCGCTGCGATGGCCCATTGGACCGACGCGGCGCAACCGTGGCTCGACGCAGCGCTGACCGGTTTCAGCCTGGTCGCACAATTCTGGATGGCTCACAAGCGTCTGCAATGCTGGGCGTTGTGGTTCGTGCTGGATGTGATCTTCGTCGGCCTGTTCCTTTATAAAGGGCTGTACCTCACGGCGGCGCTGTATGCCCTGTTCACCCTGATCGCGGTGCAAGGCTGGCGCGAATGGCGTGCCGACCCGGCGTTGCAACGATGAAAGTGATTGTCCTGACCGGCCCCGAGTCCACCGGCAAGAGCTGGCTGGCGGCCGGAATCCAACAGCAATTCGGCGGTTTGCGAGTGGACGAGTACGTGCGCTGGTTCATGGAGCAGAACCCTCGCGATACCTGCCTGGCCGATATTCCCGAGATCGCTCGCGGCCAGTTGCAGTGGGAAGATGCGGCACGCGCGCAGCAGCCGCGCCTGCTGATTCTCGATACGCATCTGTTGAGCAACATTCTGTGGAGCCAGACCCTGTTTGGCGACTGCCCGCCGTGGCTGGAAGGCGAATTACTGGCCCGTCATTACGACTTGCACCTGTTGCTCTCTCCCGAACAGATCGAGTGGACGGACGATGGTCAGCGCTGCCAGCCTGACCTGGATGAACGGCTCGCGTTCTATCACGCCACTCGAACCTGGCTGCAGAAACATCATCGGCCCTTGCAGATCATTCAGGGCAACTGGGCCGAACGCCAGCAGCAAGCCTTCAAAGCGGTTCGCGACCTGCTCGCGAACTGACCCGGTTTTCGGGTTGGTTGACCCGGTGCATCCCCTGTTTTGGGGTCAAAGTGTCCGTTCCTGAAACACTCCTGCGGATGCAAAGTGCCCGTCTCAGCGCCCTTCATCCCTTTGTCATGCGACTTGTTACGCAATTGAAACACCTGCGCGCAAACCCTTGTTCCAGAGCTTTGCAACGGCATAAGGGGGTTGCGAAGGCAGTGACTTGTTTCAACGATGAAACAGCTTTTGTATCGGGCCTGCGCTCGTCAAACCCAACGCATTGAAATTTAAAGACATTTCAAAAGCGGCACAGCTTTCGCTCTCTCCTTCACAACGCTGAACAGGCTCAGCCCACTGAAGAAGGAATTGCCGTCGTGGGGAATATCAATAAAGCCTTCACCTGCCTTCTGCTGATCGGATCAGCCGCCAGCACTTTCCTCAGTTTCAACGTTCAGGCCGAAGGCAATGGCGTGATCGTGCTCAATCGTGACGTCCAGCCGATCCCGATCGGCCGCAGCGGCGGCAAAGACCCGTATCCCACCACCGTCAATGCCAATCCTTCGGGCCGCATCGGTCAAGCAATGACCAGCACCGAACTCAACGACGGTGAATTTGCCAGTGTAGCCAGCGGATCCTCGATTCGCGGAAGTATCACTACCCCGACTTCGAACATCCCCGGCATGAACACTGTGACCAATCCGAATGGCTTGCCTGGTATGGGAGGCGGTCACGGCGGCGGTGCCGGCGGCTCGATCTCCAATACCGTCAACCGTGCCATGAGCTCCGGTCTTGCCCCTCTGACTCGCATGGCTGGAGGCCAATAAATGAATCGCTCTCTGCTCTTGCTCGCCCTCCTCGGCTGCACCAGCGCTATGGCTGACCCGAGTTCCGTGAACAACGCGAACATTCAGGAAACCGGCATCCAGTACCGCGGCAACTACAACGTCAACCAGGCTGCCGGCGACCAGATGCAACAGACCAACACCAAAGCGATCGCCATCGGCACCAGTGCCAGCGCGACCACGAGCGTCATTCAGCACATCAATACGCCCGCCGACCGCACTGGCAATGCCAGCGCCAACATCGGCGGCAACTCTTTCACTAACGGCAACGGGATCCTGGGCGTGAACCAGGGCGCCGGGGCCAATAACCAGATGGCCAACGTGACGCGCGTCAGCATCAGTGCTGCCCCGCAGAGCGTTGACGATAGCGCCCTTTCTCAACAGAACGTGGCGTTGTTACCGAGCTCAGGAGCAACTGGTACCTCACCCGGCAGTCGCCAGGTCACGACAAGTGATCAGGCCTTCACCGGCAGCCGAGGGGTAATCCAGGTGAACCAGAGTGCCGGGGTGGGGAACCGAATGGCTAACACCCTGAGCATCCGGGTCGCTGACTGACCCAAACAACAAAAGCAGTGCAATTAGAAAGTACCAACACTTAACCAACTAATAAGCACGGAGAAACACCATGAAACCTACAATGGCCCTCAAACCACTGGTTTTCGCACTCGCAGCAGTGATGGCAATCGCAGCACAGGCAGGCGGTCGTGATGATAATCACGGTCATGGTAACGGGCATGGCAACCATGAACCAAAAGGCCCAACCCTGGAACAACTGCTGCAAATCGGCGCTGGCGCCGGGGCGGCAGTGCTCGACACGCAAAGCAGCTCTGGCAACCTGGTCGGCAACCAAGGCACCAAAAATGATGCCTCCGTCCGCGACTCGGCCAATGGCACCAACGGCAACGTTGGCATGAACAACACCGCCGGCGATGGCAACCAGCAAGACAATGCCGCCGCTCTGGCCACTGCCGATGAAAGTTTCATCTTCGGCTCTGCGGTGTCGGTCTCCAGCGCAACTCAAGTCAACACCAACAACGCCGTTGCGAACTACTCCACCACCAACAACGCCAACCTCAACAACGTAGGTAACGGCGGTTCCGGCAACATTGGCGTGAACAACAGTGCCGGCAACTTCAACCAACAGAAAAACAACCTGGCAATTGCTGTATCGGGTGGTCGTGTAGCTAACGCCGCTGCTGCTGCGAACCAAACCTCCACTGGCCTGACCGTAGCCAACAACGGCACTCAAACCTACAAAAAAGATACCCTCACCGGTACTTTCGCCGGGGCTGGCGCGTTCTACGCGAAGGGCACTGCGAAAATCGAAGACGACGATCACGGTCATGGCGGATATGGCAATAACGACAGAGGCCATGGTGGCGACAAAGATCAAAAAGCCAAATTCGAGGCAGTGGGCGTATTCGGCCTGGCAGGTGTGACCACTCAACAAGTGATGACCCCTGATGGCTGGAAAAACCCTGTGACCAACAACGCTTCCATCTCCAATGTTGGTAACAACTTCTCGGGTAACGCTGGTTACAACAACGCCGCTGGTGTTGGCAACCAACAAAGCAATACGCTGTCCATCGCCGCAGGTTGCAAATCCTGCATGTAATCGCGATCGAAACGAAAGCCCCGGAAACGGGGCTTTTCCTCAGTCCGCAAAGGCGTATCGATCATGCGTAAGACTGCCCTCCTCGCTCTGCTTTGCTTCTGTGGTCTGACCCAGGCTGCCCAGATGCCCGTTGCTGCCTTGCCTGGCGGCACGCTTGTCTACAAGAACGTGCAAAGCATTCGTGAGCGCAAGTTTGCCGACATCGTTGAACAGAAAACCGACTTCAGTTGCGGCGCCGCCGCTCTGGCGACGGTATTGCGCCAGGCTTATTGGCTCGACGTCGATGAAGAGCACATCATCAAAGGCATGCTGGTCAACGCTGACCAGGACCTTGTCCGTACTCAAGGTTTCTCCATGCTCGACATGAAGCGCTACATAGAAAGCATCGGCATGCGCGCCAGGGGCTACAAGATTCCACCGGAAAAACTCGACGCAGTCACGATCCCGGTGGTGGTACTGATGGAAATTCGCGGCTACAAGCATTTCGTGGTGATGCAGCGGGCGGACAAGGATTGGGTTTACATCGGAGACCCGGTTTTAGGACACAAACGCTACTCCCATGATGACTTTGTCAAAGGTTGGAACGGCATTGTCTTTGCCATCGTCGGCCCCGGATATGACAAGGCCAATGCCTTGCGCAGCCCTCCGGTACCGGTGACGGCCAAGAACAAGCTGGATGCCTTCAACCCGGTCAAAGATGCTGAATTGATGGACTTCGGGTTCATACAGAGCGACTTCTTTTAATCGCCGATTACAAGATTGGGGCTGGATGTCCCGGGAGCAGCAGATGAAAACCTCATACTGGCTGGCCGCCGCCTGTCTGGCAGCGAGCGCATCAGGCTATGCCAATGCAGGATTCAAACCCATCGAAATCAAGGACCAGGAGCTCGCAGAGCTGCGCGGTCGTTATGTCATGCCGGGGCGGATCATCAGCTTCGGCGTCGTCATGAGCAGTACCTGGCGCAACGCCAGTGGAGATCTGATCGGGGCATCGGCCACGATGCAATTGCAGGCCGCTTCGATAAAACCTGAATTCTACGTCTCGACCATCAAGGAACACGGCAACGGCAATACCCCGGAACTGGGGACGGGCTCGGTCGTGGGTGGCGCGGGACTCAACTCCAGCCAGGGCGTAACGCAGAGTGTGCGCGCCGCTGGCGATGGCAACGCCGCCTACAACAACGTTGCGATCAACGTCAAAGAAGCCAGTCAGGCACCCGCCCTGGCGCCCGCCCAAGGCCAGGCCTTGATGGCCGGCCAGACCATTTCCGGCAGCAACGGTGCCGGCAGCGTCGCGGTTTCAGCCACAAATGGCGGTGTGCAAATGGCCATTCAGGCCTCCGGCAATCAGGGTACAGCCTTGCAACAGGTCGCCCAGGGTGGACTGTTGCAAAACACCCGTCTGCTGGGTAACGCGAACGTAGTCAACAACCTGACACAACTCAACGTTGTCCTTAACAATAACGGCATGAGTGCCGGCGCACTGGACTGCAACCTGACTCAACTCAGGGCACTACGCAACATCGGATATTGAACTACGCTGAGTCTCGATCATTGGGCTTAAAGGGACGGCTTATTCATGTATCGATCAGTATCACTGCGTGCCGCTGTATGTTTGAGTACTCTTCTACCGGCGGCAATGCTGCAAGCAGCACCTGATGCCGATGTCGAAGCCCTGAAACAGGAACTTCTGGAGCTTAAGCAACGATACGAAGTACAACAGAAAGCCCTGGCGGTGCTCGAACAGCGGGTCCGGCAGGTCGAAGAACAACCTGCCTCTCCACCCCCAAAACGCCTGGCCAAATCGCCTTCGGACATGAAAGGCAACCGGGTCGCCACCGGCACCGGGGCTGCAGCGGCTTCGGGGGGCGCCGCCGGGGGTAGCGGCGCATCCTATGGCCAGTCACTGGCCGACGATTCGCAACCGGCACAGAGTGTGTCCAACCTGTACGACGAAGCCAGCGGTTTCTTCGGCGGCGGCAAGTTCAGCTTTGAAACCGGCGTGACCTATTCGCGCTACGACACCCGCCAGCTGATTCTCAACGGTTTCCTCGCCCTGGACTCGATTTTCCTCGGCAACATCAACCTCGACCGGATCAAGGCCGACACCTGGACACTGGATCTGACGGGCCGCTACAACTTCGACAACCGCTGGCAGTTCGACCTGAACGTGCCGGTGGTCTACCGCGAATCGACCTATCAGTCCGGTGGCGGCAACGGCGGTGCATCCAACGTCACCACCGAACAGGACGTCAGCCGCGACCCGACTCTCGGCGACGTCAACTTCGGCATTGCGTACAAGTTCCTGGACGAGTCGGTCAACACCCCGGACGCCGTGGTTTCCTTACGGGTCAAGGCGCCTACGGGCAAGGACCCGTTCGGGATCAAGCTGCGCCAGACCGATGCCAACTCGAACCTGTTCGTGCCTGACACCTTGCCTACCGGCAACGGTGTCTGGTCGATCACCCCGGGCATCTCGCTGGTCAAGACGTTTGACCCGGCCGTGCTGTTCGGCAGTCTGTCCTACACCCACAACTTCGAGGAGTCGTTCGACGACATCAGCTCCACGGTCAACCAGAAAAACCCGGGCAAGGTTCGCATCGGCGACAGCTTCCAGATTGGTGCAGGTGTTGCCTTCGCACTGAACGAGAAGATGAGTATGTCGTTCTCCGTGTCTGACCTGGTGCAACGCAAGAGCAAGCTGAAACAGGATGGCGGGGATTGGGAATCGGTGGTGTCCAGCGACGCCAACGCCGGTTACTTCAACGTCGGCATGACCATCGCGGCCACCGACAACCTGACCATTGTGCCCAACCTGTCCATCGGCATGACGGACGATGCCCCGGACTTCTCCTTCAGCCTGAAATTCCCGTACTACTTCTAGACCGCGACATCATGAAAAGGCCCGCTGCGACTTGCATCGCAGCGGGCCTTTTCAGCTTCCTGACCTCAGGAAGCACCGCGCCCTAGCGGATCTGGTGCTTGTGCAGCAAACGATAGAAAGTCGGCCGGGAAACCCCCAGCACTTTGGCGGCAACGCTGAGATTGTCGCTGTGCCGGTTCAGCACATCACACAACGCCTGGCGTTCGGCGCGGGTCTTGTAGTCTTCCAGGGTGCCCATCGGTGCCGCGATCGACTGCTGGCTGATCAGCCCCAGGTCACGGGCTTCGATTTGCCGCCCTTCGGCCAGCACCAGGCCTCGACGCACCCGGTTGGCCAGTTCGCGGACATTGCCCGGCCAGTCGTGTTTGCCCATGGCGATCAGCGCGTCTTCACTGAAGCTGCGCGGACGACGGCCGGTTTCATGGCTGTAGAAATGGGAAAAGTGGTTGGCCAGCATCGACAGATCGCCGTGGCGCTCGCGTAACGGCGCGGTCACCACTTGCAGCACATTGAGCCGGTAGTACAAGTCTTCGCGAAAGCGCTTCTTCTCGATGGCGGCTTCGAGATCAACGTGAGTCGCCGCCAACACCCGCACATCGACCGGAATCGGCTGACTGCCACCGACCCGTTCAATGTGTTTTTCCTGAAGAAAGCGCAGCAGATTGGCTTGCAGTTCCAGCGGCAGATCGCCGATTTCATCGAGAAACAAGGTGCCGCCGTTGGCCGCTTCGATACGCCCGACCTTGCGCTGATGGGCGCCGGTGAACGCGCCTTTCTCGTGGCCGAACAGTTCGGACTGGATCAAATGCTCGGGAATCGCCCCGCAGTTGATCGCCACAAACGGTTTGCTGTGGCGTTGCGACTGCCGGTGCAGGGTGCGGGCGACCAGTTCTTTACCGGTACCGCTTTCGCCGCGAATCAACACCGGCGACTCGGTGGGGGCCAGTTTGCTCAGCAGCTTGCGCAGCTCGCGGATCGGTTTGCTGTCACCCAGCAGCTCATGTTCCTGCTGATCGACGTGTATCGTGCCCTGACCGCGCAGGCGCGCCATGCCGAACGCGCGGCCGAGGGTGACCTGCACCCGCGACACGTCAAACGGCAAGGTGTGGAAATCGAAAAACCACTCGCAGACGAAATCACCGACGTTCTGCAAACGCAGCACTTCCTGATTCAACACGGCGATCCATTCGGTACCACTGCGGCTGATCAGCTCTTTGACGGCTTCGGGACGTTCCAGATGAAAAGGCTGTAAACGCAACAGGCCTACATCGCACGTTCGGTCGGCGGCATTTTCCAGGCTGCAACTGTCGACGTCCCAACCTGCAGCACGTAAACCCGGCAATAATCGGTGACAGTCGTCGCACGGGTCGACGACCAGTAAACGTCGTAATGCAGGCGCTTCGTTCATGACTGTTCCTTGGCGCCAAATTTTAGGAAATGATCGTAAAAACAGTCATTTGGCAAACCTGACTGTTACATTAGCAAGAATTTGACGGCGTCTTGTATCGATTGCTTATAGGTATACAAGTGAAGCGGTTATAAGAAGCGGCTTTATTAGTTAGCTATCGACTTGATTCTTTCGCCAGGCTTTCAAAATCTCTCTGAATATTGAGTGTATGAAAGAAAGTCGAAATTTCTTCAGATTCCGTGTGACCTGTCAGCGGGTTGCGTGCATCAGTACAAGTAACTCGCCGAACGGTCAGCCCAACCGACGGCACATCACTTGATTGGGCACTATAGAGAGAAGACCCCAATGAACGCCCCGCTCCGTATCAACGAAGCTCTTTTGATCGCCAACCGCGCATTCAAACCTTTCCAATGCGTCGCCTGGGCACCGCAAGACGGGAATGGCGAACTCTGCCTCACCGTGATCGACCGCACCAATTCCCACATCGGTCGCACCCAGATCCCGAGCAGCGCCTACTCCGATCCGGCGCAACTTGAACACCTGCTGCAACAGGCCCGCGCCGAACTAAGCGAAGAAGGCTATGCGTTGCAATCCTGGTCGATGCCGCACTGATATTTGTGGGTAATGCGGATGACGTTCAAGTCATCCGCCCTCTTCTGCTAGTTGCGAATCCATTTCCAACTTCAGTCTTTCTGTACAACTTTCTTCAATACTTTCGCGCCTGAATACTTGGCAGGCTTGCGACTGGTTCAAAAAGACACTGTTCTGGCACAGTGCGACCCTCCACCTGTTAATTCTGTCAGTTGTACTTGCGCGTATTCAGGGATTGAATGTCTCCCTCATGCAGTTACCCGTTCCGCCTCCCGGAAATCGGTCGACTCGCAAGGAGAAGCATGCATGTCAACCCAGACCGCTATCGCACTCCCGACGCTAGCGAATAACGCCGGACAACTCGACAAGACCTTTTCCAGCAACGGCCTGGCTCAGGTTTATTTCGCCGGCAGTACGTCCAGCCTGATCCAGAGCGTGGCGCTCGACGCGCAGGGCAGGATCCTGGTCGCCGCCAAGGTGGGCACTGCTCAAGGCAGTTGTTTCGGTCTGGCCCGTCTGCTTGAGGACGGCTCGGCGGATCTGGGGTTCGGCTTTCAAGGCAGCGTGATAGGCCGGTTCGCTGCCGGTTTCGAAGCCACCGGCGGCAAGGTTCAAGTCTTGCCCGACGGGCGGACTCTGCTGGCGGGCCTGCACTACGAATCAGAACATCGCACCCTGCCCGCCCTGGCGATGTTCGATGCCCAGGGCCGACCTGCCCCGGACTTCGGCGACAATGGTCGGCAAATCGTCCGCCTGCCCGGTGACCTCTCCATGGGCGCCCGCGATGCATGGCTGCCACCGGGCGTTCCGGGCGCAGAAGCCTGCGACTTCGCAGTGCAACCGGATGGCCACATCCTGCTGATCGCCAATCATCACTTCGAGCTGGCCGATCACGTCGGCATGTTGATCCGCCTCAAACCCGACGGCAGCCTGGACCCATCCTTCAATGGTCGCGGCTTCGTCATGGTTCGCCACTTGCTGCTCAATACCTGGCTGGGCAGCGTGCTGCTGCAAGAAGACGGAAGAATCGTGGTGGGCGGCTCCATCGACTTTCCGCAGGAAGGCCTGCTTGCACGCTATCTGCCGGACGGGCAGCTCGACGAACGTTTTGCGGTGGACGGCTTCATGGCCTTCAAAGTCCAGGGACGCAGTGCTCTGGTCAATCAAGTCATCGAATCAGCGGAGCATTTGCATTGTTTTGGCAGCAGTCGCGATCCGATCCGATGCATGGCCCTGTCTGTCCACGGCAACGGTCGCCCCGATTTGCACTGCAATGACGGTCAGCCGCATCTGCTGGATATCGGACCCAGCGGCTGCCAGTGGAGCGCGGCGCAGGTAATGCCGGACAGTCGCATCGTTGCGGTTGGCGCGACGATCGGCGGAGTTGAAGCCGACTTCATCATCGCCCGCTATCTGGTCGACGGCCGCCTGGATCGAAGCTTCGGTTCCGGCAATGGCTGGTTGCGCACGCGACTGGGCCGCAGCCTTGATACCGCCACATCAGTGGCGATACAGCCCAATGGCGCGATTCTGGTGGGCGGCTATTCGCTCGATGGCAACTACCGCGCAGTAGTGGCGCGCTATCTGAATCACTGATGCGAATCTTCCCACACTTGATCTTCCCCATGGCTTACGGCAACTTGCGCGCTTCTTAATACAAGGAGCAGCTGATGTCCGGTTCGATGGCCCAGGCGTTCGCGCACAATTTTCTCGGGCATTCGCCCCGCTGGTACAAGGCGTGCATCGTCGGGTTTCTGATGCTCAACGCACTGGTGCTGTGGAGCGTCGGCCCGGTCGCCGCTGGCTGGTTGCTGGTGATCGAGTTCATTTTCACCCTCGCCATGGCGCTCAAGTGCTACCCGCTGATGCCCGGCGGCTTGCTGCTGATCGAAGCGCTGCTGCTGAAAATGACCACGCCCCAGGCACTGTACGAAGAGTTGCAGCACAATTTCCCGGTGATTCTGCTGTTGATGTTCATGGTCGCCGGCATCTATTTCATGAAAGACCTGTTGCTGTTCCTGTTCTCGCGCCTGTTGCTGGGCGTGCGTTCGAAGGCGCTGCTGGCCCTGATGTTCTGCTTTCTGTCGGCATTTCTTTCGGCGTTTCTCGACGCACTGACCGTCACCGCAGTGATCATCAGCGCCGCCGTCGGCTTCTATTCGGTTTACCACCGGGTGGCTTCCGGCAACGATCCGCGCCAGGACAGCGAATTCAGCGATGACCGGCATCTGCCCCAACTGCATCACGAGGATCTGGAACAGTTTCGCGCCTTCCTGCGCAGTCTGTTGATGCACGGCGCCGTCGGTACTGCACTGGGTGGCGTCTGCACCTTGGTTGGCGAACCGCAGAACCTGTTGATCGGCCACGAGATGGGTTGGCACTTCGCCGAGTTTTTCCTGAAGGTCGCACCGGTTTCCCTGCCGGTTCTGCTCGCGGGACTGGTGACGTGCGTGTTGCTGGAGAAACTGCGCTGGTTTGGCTACGGCACGCTGCTGCCGGATAACGTACGTGCCGTGCTGGCCAACTACGCCGCCGAAGACAATGCCGAACGCACCCCGCGTCAACGCGCCGCCCTGCTGGTGCAAGGCTGCGCTGCGTTGATCCTGATTGCAGGTCTGGCATTCCATATCGCGGAAGTCGGCCTGATCGGCCTGATGGTGATCGTGCTGATTACCGCCTTCACCGGGATCACCGACGAGCACCGTCTGGGCAGCGCATTCAAGGACGCCATGCCGTTCACCGCGCTGCTGGTGGTGTTTTTCGCCGTGGTCGCGGTGATTCACGACCAGCAACTGTTCGCGCCGCTGATCCAGTGGGTCCTGGCACTGCCGGCCGAACAGCAACCGGGGATGCTGTTCATCGCTAACGGCCTGCTGTCGGCGATCAGTGACAACGTGTTCGTTGCCACGATCTACATCACCGAAGTGAAGCAGGCGTTCCTGTCCGGGCACATGAGCCGCGAGCATTTCGAGACACTGGCGATTGCGATCAACACCGGCACCAACCTGCCGAGCGTGGCGACGCCCAACGGTCAGGCGGCGTTTCTGTTCCTGCTGACGTCGGCGATTGCACCGCTGGTACGGTTGTCGTACGGGCGGATGGTGTGGATGGCGTTGCCTTACACCGTGGTGATGGGGCTGCTCGGCTGGTATGCCGTGAGCTACTGGCTGTAGAAACAACAACGGGAGCCCTGGGGCTCCCGTTTTTTTATACATAAATCAGCGCGGCAAGATGTACTGCTCGATGGCTTGCGCCACGCCATCCTCGGTGTTCCGCCCGGTCACCACGTCGGCCTGACGTTTCACCGCGTCCTCAGCCTGGCCCATGGCGATCGAGAGACCGGCAACATGGAACATCGCCGGATCATTGCCGCCATCGCCAATCGCCGCCGTTTGCGCCAGCGGCACACCGAGGTGTTCAGCCAGCGTGACCAGCGCCGAGCCCTTGTTGGCCTCGACCGCCGTCACGTCCAGATACACCGGCTGCGAACGCGACACCTGCGCCATGCCCTCGACCTTCGGCAGCAACCGCGCCTCCAGTTCGATCAGCAGCTCAGTGTTGTTGCTGGTCGCCACAATCTTGTCGATGCGCTCCAGATACGGCTCGAAGCTCTCCACCACCACCGGCGGATAACCGAGCCCATGCTGCTCGCGCGGCACCATCGGCCCGTGCGGATCCTTGAGCAGCCAGTCGCCACCGCTGAACACCCAGATTTCGACATCCGGCTGATCGGCGAACAGTGCCAGTGCGGTCAACGCTGCCGTGGCCGGCAGGTAATGCGCGACCAGAATGCTGCCGTCCGGATTGACGATCGTGCCGCCATTGAACGCAGCGGTCGGCAGATCGACGCCCAGGGCTTCGATTTGTTGCAGCATCGCTTTGGGCGGCCGCCCCGTGGCGAGACTGAACAACACGCCCGCTTCGCGCAGCGAACGAACCGCGTCGATAGTGCGCTGACTCAGGCTGTGATCGGGCAACAACAGCGTGCCGTCCATGTCGCTCAACAGAAAACGGATCGGCTCACTCATCCGAGACCATGCCAGACGCGACCATCGCGAGTCAGCAGATCATCGGCGGCTTTCGGCCCGTCTTCGCCAGCGGCATAACTCTGCACGCTCGCGTCCTGTTGCCAGGCGTCGAGGAACGGCTGCACCGCGCGCCAGCCGTTCTCGATGTTGTCAGCACGCTGGAACAGCGTCTGGTCGCCGGTCAGGCAGTCATAGATCAGGGTTTCGTAGCCGGTGGACGGCTGCATTTCGAAGAAGTCCTTGTAGGCGAAGCCCAGTTCGATGTTGGCCATGTTCAGCGCCGGCCCCGGCCGTTTGGCCAGCAGGTCGAACCACATGCCTTCGTTGGGCTGGATCTGGATACGCAGATAGGTCGGCTGCAATTCATCGACCTCGGTATCGCGGAACTGCGCATACGGCGCCGGTTTGAAGCAGATGACGATCTCGGTGTCGCGCACGCTCATGCGTTTGCCGGTGCGCAGATAGAACGGCACGCCGACCCAGCGCCAGTTGTCGATCATCACTTTCAGCGCCACGTAGGTTTCCGTGGTGCTGTCGGGAGAGACGTTGTTTTCATCGCGGTAACCGGCCACCGGTTTGCCAGCGACTTCGCCGGCGCTGTATTGGCCGCGTACCGAGTTTTCTCGCGCTTCCTCGATGGTCCAGGGGCGAATCGCGCCGACCACCTTGGCCTTCTCGCCCCGCACCGCATCGGCGCCGAACGCGGCCGGCGGCTCCATCGCCACCATGGCCAGCAACTGGAACAGGTGATTGGGCACCATGTCCCGCAGGGCGCCGGTGTGTTCGTAAAAACTGCCACGGGTTTCGACGCCGACGGTTTCGGCAGCGGTGATCTGCACGTGATCGATGTAGTGGTTGTTCCAGAACGCTTCGAACAGGCTGTTGGAGAACCGGCTGACCAGAATGTTCTGCACGGTTTCCTTGCCCAGGTAGTGATCGATCCGGTAGATCTGCTTTTCCGACATGACCTTGAGCAGGCAGGCGTTCAACGCCTCGGCGGTTTGCAGGTCGGAGCCGAACGGTTTTTCGATCACCACCCTTCTGAAGGCTTCCGGGGTTTCTTCGAGCAATCCGGCGCTGCCGAGACGGCGCACCACTTCGCTGAAGAAACGTGGCGCGGTGGCCAGGTAGAACACCGCATTGCCAGTGCCGCTGTCGGCGATTTTCGCCGCCAGGGCCGAATAAGTGCTGTCGTCCAGGAAATCGCCCTGGACGTAGCTGATGCCTTTGGCGAGTTTGGCCCACAAGGACGGATCAAGCATCTGATCGCCCTTGCCGACCTTGGCTGCCACCTCGGTGCGGATGAAGTCTTCAAGCTTTTGCGCGAAGGCTTCATCCGTGATGGCGTTGTGGTCAACGCCAACGATCCGCAGGCCATCATCCAGCAGGCCGTCGCGACTCAGGTTGTACAGCGCCGGCATCAGCAGGCGCTTGACCAGATCACCGTGGGCGCCGAACAGAAACAGCGTGGTCGGTGGCGCGGGTTCTGCCTTGGATTTCCTGCGGATCGTATGGGTCATTTCTTCGGTGTCTCCACGTGGCCGCCGAAGCCGAAGCGCTGGGCCGAAAGAATCTTGTCGCCGAAAGTGCCCTGGCCGCGGGAGCGGTAGCGCGAGAACAGCGAGTTGGACAGCACCGGTACCGGCACCTTCTGTTCCATGGCCGCTTCGATGGTCCATTGACCTTCGCCGCTGTCAGCCACGGAGCCGGAGAAACCGTCGAGTTTCGGGTCGACCGCCAGGGCATCGGCGGTCAGGTCGAGCAGCCAGGACGACACCACGCTGCCACGACGCCAGACTTCGGCGATGTCGGCCACGTTCAGGTCGAAACGCTGGTCCTGCGGCAAAAACTCGCTGGACTTGGTCTTGAGGATGTCGAAGCCTTCGGCGAAGGCCGCCATCATGCCGTACTCGATCCCGTTGTGGATCATCTTGACGAAGTGACCGGCACCGGCGGGACCGGCGTGGATGTAGCCGTGCTCGGCGCGGTGGTCATCGGACTTGCGGTCCCTGGTGCGCGGGATGTCGCCCATGCCCGGCGCCAGCGAGGCGAACAGCGGGTCCAGACGCTTAACGGTCTCGGCATCGCCGCCGATCATCATGCAGTAACCGCGCTCCAGGCCCCAGACGCCGCCGGAGGTGCCGACGTCGATGTAGTGCAGGCCTTTCTCGGCCAGGGTCTTGGCCCGACGGATGTCGTCCTTGTAGTTGGTGTTGCCGCCATCGATGATGGTGTCGCCCGCCTCGAGCAGATGGCTCAGGGTTTCGATGGTGTCTTCAGTCGGTGCGCCGGCCGGCAGCATGACCCACACCGCACGCGGCTTGGCCAGGCCTGCGACCAGTGCAGGCAGATCGGCGACGCCGGTAGAGCCCTCGGCGGCCAGGGTGTCGACAAAGGCGGTATTGCGGTCGTAAACAACGGTGGTGTGACCGTTGAGCATCAGACGTCGCGCAATATTGCCGCCCATGCGGCCCAGTCCAATAATCCCGAGTTGCATGTGCTGATGCTCCTTACTACAAATAAAAGTGTGTCAAAGGTTATAGCCCAACGTAACTCCTGGAGCTTAGTCCAGAGCGTCGGTGTGAAGTTTCCGGGCATTGTGCCCGATCCAGACTGATAACGTCGGGAAACGTGCCGAAGACACAACGACCATGAAAAATAAAAAAGTTCCATTCACGAGCAAAAGAAATCAAAATCGGCGCCGATAGCAGATCAAGGCTCCAAACCGGGGGCTGATCTGCAGTTGAGACACGCCATTTGCGAGGTGAGCAATGGGCACAGTACACACAGCAATGCCGCCACAAACCCTGTACGTCACTATCCGTCGCGATGAATTGCGGCAGTTGAAAGATGAACGCGATCAGCTCAAGCAGGAACTCGCGCAATTGCGCCTGCTGACCCAGGGCGCCGAGCCACAGCCTCTGCCGCGCGTACAGCGCTCGCCCCACGCCTGATCTCCCCCGCCCGCTTCGGGAGCGGCCATCGCCGTTCCCGACATGCTGCACCTCTGGCCCTTTTCGGCAACTAACAAAGTTTTCACATCCGCTTGTTGATACTCCGGCGCATTCTGGCCGTGCGTGTGTGCACGGCCTCCGTTCGTCGGGTTCATGCGCCGGTTGCATGAAGCGCCCGGCGGTGGATGTGACGACTGAGCTGGAGTGCTGAATGGCGGTGTTCAAACGCAGCAAAACGACTGCGACAGGTTTCGACTGGGCCGGTTTCATCTGGCTGTTCGTGTTCTTCTGGTACTTCTCCGGTATCACCCAACTGCTGATCCAGTTGACGGGCACCTCAGGGTTCACCGGGTTCCGCCAGGCTTTCGTGATGAGCGCCGTGTGGCTCGCGCCGATGCTGCTGTTCCCCAAACGCACCCGCCTGCTCGCCGCCGTGATCGGCTTGGTGCTGTGGGCCTGCTCGATGGCCAGCCTGGGTTACTTCTTCATTTACCAGCAGGAATTCTCCCAGAGCGTGATCTTCATCATGTTCGAGTCGAACGTGTCCGAAGCCGGCGAGTACATGACCCAGTACTTTGCCTGGTGGATGGTTCCGGCGTTCCTCGCGCACACCGCGTTCGCGTATTTCCTGTGGACCCGCCTGCGTCCGGTGTACCTGCCCCGTGGTCAGGCATTCGTCGCTGCCATGGCGATTCTGGTGGCCGTGATCGGTTACCCGCTGGTCAAGCAGACGATGCGCACCGGCAGCTTTGCCCAGGGCTTCGAAAAATTCGAAACCCGCATCGAGCCGGCCGTGCCTTGGCAGATGGCAGTGGCGTATCACCGCTATCAGGAAACCCTGGCCGACATGCAGGGCATGCTGCACAGCGCGAGCAAGATCCCGCCACTGAAAAATCTCAAGGACGCGGGCGCCAACCAGCCGGCGACCCTGGTGCTGGTGATCGGCGAGTCCACCAACCGCCAGCGCATGAGCCTCTACGGTTACCCGCGTAAAACCACGCCGGAACTGGACAAGCTCAAGGATCAACTGTCGGTCTTCGACAACGTCATCACCCCGCGCCCGTACACCATCGAAGCGCTGCAACAGGTGCTGACCTTCGCCGACGAAGAAAACCCGGACCTGTACCTGTCCACGCCGTCGCTGGTCAGCATGATGAAGCAGGCTGGCTACAAGACCTTCTGGATCACCAACCAGCAGACCATGACCAAGCGCAACACCATGCTCACGACCTTCTCCGAACAGGCCGACGAGCAGGTGTACCTGAACAACAACCGCAACCAGAACGCCGCGCAGTACGACGGTGATGTGATCGAGCCGTTCAACAAGGCCCTGGCCGACGCGGCGCCGCGCAAATTGATCGTCGTGCACTTGCTCGGTACGCACATGAGCTACCAGTACCGTTATCCGCCGAGCTTCGACAAGTTCCAGGATCGCAACGGCGTTCCGGCCGGTGTGCGTGACGATCAGGTGCCGACTTACAACAGCTACGACAACGCGGTGCTGTACAACGATTTCGTGGTATCAAGCCTGATCAAGGACTACGCCAAATCCGATCCGAACGGCTTTTTGCTGTACCTCTCCGACCACGGCGAAGACGTGTTCGACTCGGTGGGCCACGGCACTCTGGGTCGCAACGAAAACAAGCCGACGGCGCCGATGTACACCATTCCATTCATGGCCTGGGCCTCGCCAAAGTGGCGTGAAACCCACAACTGGAACTTCACCGGGGATTTGAGCCGGCCCTACAGCAGCTCACACCTGATCCACACCTGGGCGGATCTGGCCGGTTTGAGTTTCGATGAGCTGGATCGCAGCAAGAGTCTGGTCAGCGACAGCTTCAAGCCGCGTCCGCTGCTGATCGGCAACCCTTATGAACGCGAACAGCGGGCCCTGATCGACTTCAGCCTGATGAAGCCGAAAAAACCCGCCGCCACAGAAGTGGTGCTGCAGCAGTAACGAGAAGGGCCGGAAACGGCCCTTTTTTCGTCTGACTGAAACACCTTCAAATAATAATATTTCTCGTTTGGTACTAAATCGCCCCCTTCACCTTCGTCTTTGAACAAACGGAATTTTTCCCTCAAAGACAAGGAGTCGGCTGCGATGTTCGCGCCCATCACCCGTTCCATGACCCTGACCCTTGGCCTGTGCAGCGTTGCATTGAGCCCGGATCTGCTGGCTGAAACCGACACGGAAAAACAGTCGCCCGCCGCTGCCCCGGCACTCGAGCTGGCGTCCATCAGCGTTACCGCCCAGGGTCTTGGCAGCACCACTGAAAACACCCACGCCTACACCACTGGCGCCATGAGCACGGCGACGCGGTTGAACCTGTCGATCAAGGAAACCCCGCAATCGGTGTCCGTGGTCACCCGTCAGCAGATGGATGATTTCAAGCTCGGTACATTGTCCGAGGCCATGAGCCAGACCACCGGCATTGTGGTGCAGCACAACGATTCGGATCGGGTCAGCTACTCATCCCGCGGCTACTCGATCAACAATTTCCAGATCGACGGGATGCTCAACACCTTCCAGTACATGAAGTCCGATTCGGACACCATCATCTACGACCGCATCGAGGTCGTGCGCGGCGCCACCGGCCTGACCACCGGCGCAGGCGACCCGTCGGCGACCATCAACATGGTGCGCAAGCGTCCGACCGCGCAGTGGCAGGCTCAGGCCGGCGCCAGCGGCGGCAGCTATGACGATTACTACAGTTACGTCGATGTCGGCGGCCCGCTGGCCTTCGACGGACGGTTGCGCGGGCGCAGTGTGCTGGCCTATCGCGACCAGGGATCGTTTCGCGACAAGTACGCCCTCCAGCGGGAAGTCGGCTACGGCATTCTCGAAGCGGACCTGACCGATTCCACCGTACTGGCCGTCGGCTATGACTATCAGGACAAACAGGTGCAAGGCTCCTCATGGGGCACCTTGCCGTACTGGAACGCCGATGGCAGCAAGGCCGGACTCGGACGCTCGACCAACATGGCGACGTCCTGGAGTTCCTGGCCGCTGCGCGACAAGACCGCGTTCGCCACCCTCGATCAGACCCTGGCCGGCGACTGGCACCTGAAAGCCGCCTACACCCACCGCAAGAGCGACACCGACGGCAAGGTCTACTACGCCGGTGCCGGTTTTCCCGAGCCTGATCGCAGCGGCATGACCGCCTACACCTCGCACATGATTGGCCCGCAGCGGATGAAGGCGTACGACTTCAACCTGTCCGGCCCTTATTCACTGCTGGGTCGCGAACATCAGATGATGATCGGCTATGGCGAAGCCGAACGCAGCTCCAGCTCGCCCTATACCGCAGACGGAGCTGTTGCACGCGACTACAGCACCATCCGCGACTGGAAATACATGGGCGACATCGCCAAATTCCCGGACACCGTGACCGGGCTCACCAGCGCCAAAGACAGTACGCAACAAAAAGCAGGTTATCTGGCGACCCGCCTCAGCCTGACGGACGAGTTGCACGCCGTACTTGGCACCCGCTACGGCAGCTGGAAGGCGTCAAAAACGGCCAACACCTTCGACGACAACCTGCGACTGGAAAGCGTCGATGCCAGCCGCCAGCAGCACAACGACATGTGGACGCCCTACGCCGGTCTGCTCTATGACCTGACGCCGGAATACACCGTTTATGTCAGTTACACCGACATCTTCAAACCGCAGACCTACCGCGACGCCAACCGCAAGTTCATCGAACCGATCGTCGGCAGCAACTATGAAGTCGGGCTCAAGGGCAGCCTGCTGGACGAACGCCTGAATCTGGCCACCGCCATTTTCTGGAGCAAGCAGGACAACGTCGCCGAAGTCGATGACTCGGTTCTGCCTGATCCAGTAACCCAGGAAGAGTTCTACAAGTCCGGTGGCAAGGGCAACAAGGTCAACGGTTTCGAAGCCGAGGTTTCGGGTGAGATCCTCGACGGCTGGAACATGACCGCCGGCTACACCTACACCCACTCGGTCAACGGCGAGAAACAACGCAGCAACACCAATCAACCGCTGAACCTGTTCCGCCTGTCCACAGCCTATCGCCTGCCGGGTAACTGGAACGCTCTGACGGTGGGCGGCGCGGTGAATTGGCAGAGCGACGTCTACGGCAACTCCAATCGCCCGGTCGGACGCGGCGCCAATGGCCGGATCATCACCGAGCGTGCGCGGATCAGTCAGGACGCCTACACGGTGGTGAAGCTGATGTCGCGTTATGAGTTCGACAAGCACCTGTCGGCGTCTCTCAACGTCGACAACCTGTTCGACAAGAAGTATTACGACAACGTCGGTTTCTACAACGGCGTGTTCTGGGGCGATCCGCGCACCGTGACGCTGAGCCTCGACTGGAAACTCTGACACCCTTCCCTCGCGACCTGCACGCGTCACTCACGCGTGCAGCGTTCGTCCAATACCCCGTCAATCCTTACACTGAACGAGCGTTAACCCTTGGTTAATGCCCTCGGTGGACACTGCGCCCCGAGGCTTAGATTCATGGACGAACGGCTCCGACATTTTTCGTAGGAGGCACCATGAAAACCACGACTGCAATCCTTGCCGGTCTACTCACCCTCGCATCCGCCAGCGCATTCGCTGAAGGCGGCGCCGAGCGCATGAGACATTACTGGGCCAATTTTCCGGTCCACTCTGCACAAAGCCAGCAGGCTGATACGAAGTCTGACGAACTCAAGGTTCCGGACGACCAGACCGCCCAGGTCACCGAGTCCTATCGCCCTTGAGCGAACGCTTTACCGATGGACCTGCGATGGCTCGGCTCTGGCCTCGCAGATGACAGTTGGGCGCCCTTTCCGGGCGCCTTTTTTTATGCCTGCAGATCTTGGATCGGCAGAATCCGAGACATCAGTGGCCCCAGATAAGCTCTTCGGTCCAGCCCAGTTCGGCAAAATCCTCGGCTCGCAGACTGGATTCGCCGGCACAGAAAAACTCGTCCAGTTGCGGCGGTTTCACCGAGGTGCCACTGAGCATCGCGTGGACCTGGCCACGGTGGTGGATCTGGTGCTCGAACAAATGCGAAATCATCCGCAGACGACTGTCGTGCTGCGGCGTGTCGCGGGCGATGGTAACGATGCGCCCAAGATCGGCATCGCGCAGTTGCTCGCAGTAGGCGATCAGCCGCCGGTCGACATGGGCCTGTTCGCGGCGCAAGGCCTGCGCCTCGGTGAAGGGCTCGTCAGCGTTGAAGAACACGTAGCAATCGGGATGCGGTTCGTCACCGCGCAACTCACGCTCCAGCGCGTCGACGTAGAACCAGTCGCAGGTGAGGATGTGATTGAGGGTCAGGCGGATGCTCGGGAAGAAACTGACCCGTGGCGCCGCCAGCTCCGCGTCATCAAGCTGGCTCCAGGCCTTGGCCAGTCGATGGTTGGCCCAGGCATTCTGATAGGCCATGGTCAGCAAATGGTGGGACAGTGGCTGAGTCATGTCGCGCCCTCCGTGTTTTCAGATCTCGGCGAAGCGTTGCAGCTGCATCTCCTGCAAGCGGCTGAGGGTCCGGCGGAACGGGAATTCCAGGTAGCCCTCGGTGTACAGCGCGTCCATCGGCACTTCGGCCTCGATGTACAGCGGCACCTTGCGGTCGTAGCACTCGTCGACCAGCGCGATGAACCGGCGCACGCCGTCGTCATGCACCGACAGTTGCGGCAATTCGCGATCACCGGCCATCACCCGCTCCGCGCCATCCTCGGTGCCACGGGCGATCCGCCCTTCGCGTTTTTTCGCGCTGAGGTTCGGCACCTCGCTCAACAGGATAGCCCGGTAGGTGTCGCACAGCGCGATGAAATCCATGGCGGCGAACGGTTGCTCGCACAGGTCGGCGTAACGGCACCACAGCACCGAATCGCTGGCCTGCACTACGTTCAGGGCGCGGTAACCCACCGGCACCGGTTCGGCACTGACGGTTTGCCCGGCGGCCAACGCGTCGAACACCTGGCTTAGTGCGCTGCCCTGCCCCGGTGATGCGACCCAGTAACGCTGCTCGATGGCGCCGGGGTGCAATCGGTGATCTTCGGCGCCATTCACCGCAACCACTTGCATGTGCTGTTTGATCGCGGTGATCGCCGGCAGGAAGCGGTCGCGGTTGAAGCCGTCGGCATACAGCTGATCCGGCGGCAGGTTGGAGGTACAGACCACCACCACGCCTTCGTCGAACATCACCTGAAACAAGCGCCCGAGAATGATCGCGTCACCGATGTCATTGACGAACAACTCGTCGAAACACAGCACCCGCACCTCGGCCGCCAGCTCACGGGCCAGCGCCCGCAACGGATCGGCGATCCCGGTCAACTGAAAGGAGCGCTGATGCACCCAGCCCATGAAGTGATGAAAGTGCTGCCGCCGCGCCGGCACCCGCAGGCTTTGATGGAATTGATCCATCAGCCAGGTCTTGCCGCGCCCGACCGGGCCCCACAGGTAAACGCCGGTGACCGAACGGGCACCGGCGTGCAGGGCTTCATGGCATTTTTGCAAGGCCCAGACCGCGTGTTCCTGGGCTTCATCCTGGATGAAGCCCTTGTGGTCGACGGCGTATTGCCAGGCGCTCAAAGGGGAGTCGAAAGTCATGCGCGGCAGTATGCCACGATGGCTACAGGGAAATATCCAGCCGAGCGATTTTGCCCTGTTCGTTGAGGCGGAACGTGTAGCGCAGCTCCAGCGGGCTGCCGGGGAACGTTCCGGAGATCAGCCCTTGCACCAGCACTTTACCGGTGCGCTGCTGGACGCCGAGTACTTCGACCCGTGGCTGATAGCGCTGGGCGGTGTCCTGCATCCAATTGGCAATGGCCTGCGGGCCGACCTGATGATGGCCTTCATCGAACACATGGGCATCCTCGGCAAAAAAACTGCCGACCCGGGACGTATCGCGAGCATTGGCGGCGTTGATGTACTCAACGATGGCCGGGGCGAGTATCGAGGTGGGGTGGAACATGGTTACAGCTCCTTTTTTCGGGTTCTGTCGCCATCCTAGAACAGCCCTGCGTCAATTCCTGTCAGGAGTGAAACGGCCGTTTTCGTCCAGTTGCATCTGCCGTTGCCAGATGCGCAACAGGTCGCTGCGACGCCCCGGATAGCGCTCGCCCTGCAGGCTGGCGGCGGCAATCCGGTCGGTGCGAAAGGTGCGATAGGCGCCGCGCAACTCGCACCACGCGACGATGATCCGCACCTCGTTGAGAAAGCCCAGCGCCAGCGGCCAGATCAAGCGCTGGCTCTGCACCTGCTGCGCATCGGCGTAATCGATGTGCAGCTTGGCCTGATCGCGGATCGCATGGCGGAAAACGTTCAACGGCACCGCGTTCTGCGGAAAGCCGTAGCCCGGCGGCCCGGGCATGACCGTCGGATTGCGCAGCGCCTCCTGGGCCTGCGGGTCCAGCACGGCAGCGATTTTCGCCAGCGCGTCGGCGGCGGCTTTGCTCAGCACCTCATCCCCACGCTGATCGACATAACGCAGGCCCAGCACGATGGCTTCGGTCTCGTCGGCGTTGAGCATCAGCGGGGGTAGAAACAGGCCGCTGCGCAACACATAACCGATGCCCGCCTCGCCGTGGATCGGTGCACCGAGTGCGGTCAGTTCGGCGATGTCGCGATAGAGCGTGCGTTCGGAGATTTCCAGCTCGGACGCCAGCGTCGCGGCGGTCACCGGGCGTTTCTTGCCACGCAGCACTTGCAGCAGGGTCAACAGGCGAGTGGTTCGCGACACGGTGAGAGGCTCCGGACAAAAGTTTGCCGGAGCTTAGCAGAGCCTGGTGTCAGAAATTGTCAGGAGTTTTCACCAGACTCGGAGGGGATCACGCGTCGACTTTGTGCCGGGCCGCGTACAGGCAAAGCATCTCCATGGCCAGGGTTGCCGCCGCCAGCGACGTCACGTCCGCGTGGTCGTAAGCCGGGGCCACTTCCACTACGTCCATGCCCACCAGATTGATCCCGCGCAGGCCGCCAAGGATCTCCAGCGCTTGCACCGTGCTCAACCCGCCGCAGACTGGCGTACCGGTGCCCGGTGCGAAGGCCGGATCCAGGCAATCGATGTCGAACGTCAGGTACACCGGGTTATCCCCGACTCGCGCACGAATGGCCTCGACGATCGCTTCGCAGCCGCGCCGATGCACTTGCCGCGCGTCCAGCACCTGAAAGCCCTGATGATCGTCATTGGTGGTGCGCAAGCCGATCTGCACCGAACGCGCCGGATCCACCAGCCCTTCCCGCGCCGCATGCCAGAACATGGTGCCGTGATCGACCCGTTTACCGCCCTCGTCCGGCCAGGTGTCGCTGTGGGCATCGAAGTGGATCAGCGACAGCGTGCCGTGCTTGCGCGCATGCGCCTTGAGCAGCGGATAACTGATGAAGTGGTCGCCGCCGAAGGTGAGCATCGCGCTGCCGGAGCTGAGAATGTGCTCGGCGTGGGCCTCGATGCTTTCCGGGATGGTGTGCGGCGAGCCGTAATCGAAGTCGCAATCGCCGTAGTCGATCACCGCCAGATGATCGAACGGGTCGAACGCCCATGGCCAGTGCCGTTCCCAGGCAATCCCGGTGGACGCTGCACGAATCCCGCGCGGCCCGAAACGCGCGCCCGGACGGTTGCTGGTCGCGGTGTCGAACGGCACACCGCTGACCGCCACGTCCACGCCGCGCAGGTCGCGGCTGTAGCGCCGGCGCATGAAACTGGTGATCCCGGCATAGGTACTTTCGGCAGCGGTGCCGTAGAGGCTGTCACGGGTCAGGGCCTGATCGTTTTGCATGGGCACGTCCATCGGTGTGTTCCTGTTGTTATGAAGGGCTATTGGCGGCTACGGAAAGTGGTCCACAAGCGCGTGCGCTGGCGCATGTCCTTGAGGCTCATGCTGCGGTCGGCGTACAGCCGCTCGCGCACGTCGGGTTTCGGGTAGATGTCCGGGTCGTTGCGCACCGCTTCATCCACCAGCGGCGTGGCGGCCTGGTTGGCGGTGGCGAAGAACAGCGTATTGGTCAGCGCCGCAACGGATTCGGGGCGCAACATGAACTCGATGAAGGTGCGCGCGGCCTCGGGATGCGGCGCGTCTTTGGGAATGGCGAGGTTGTCCTGCCACACCAGCGTGCCTTCCTTGGGAATCCGGTAAGCAACCTCAAACGGCTTGTTGGCCTTGCGCGCCTGATCGGCCGCCATGCTTGCGTCACCGTTGTAGGTCAACGCCAGGCACACGCTACCATTGGCCAGATCATTGATCTGCCGGCCGGTGGCGACGTACAGCACCGAGGGCTGCAACTGCTGCAACAAGGCGTCGGCGGCGGCCAGATCGGTCTTGTCGGTGCTGTAGGGATCCTTACCGAGATAGTGCAGCGCGAGGCCGATCACTTCCTGCGGCGAGTCGAGAATGGCGATCCCGCAATCCTTGAGTTTGCTGGCGTATTCAGGCTTGAACAGCAGATCGAGGCTGTTGAGCGGCACGTCCGGCAGCCGCTGTTTGACGGCCTCGACGTTCATGCCCAGGCCGAGGGTGCCCCAGGTGTAAGGCACGCCGTAGCGGTTGCCGGGATCGACCGCCGCCAGTTTTTCCAGCAGATCGGGATCGAGATTGGCGTAACCCTTGAGCCCTTCGTGGGGAATTTCCTTGAGCGCTCCAGCGGCCAGACCTCGGGCCAACACGCTGGACGAAGGCACCACCACGTCGTAACCGCTGCCGCCGGTGAGCAGCTTGGTTTCCAACACCTCGGACGTATCGAAGGTGTCGTAGCGCACGTGAATGCCGGTTTCCTTTTCGAAGCGCTGCAAGGTTTCCGGTGCCACGTAATCGGCCCAGCTGTAAAGATTGAGCGTCTTCTCTTCGGCCTGGGCGGCGATGGAGACGGTAAGCAACAACGCGGGGAAACACAGCTTGAAGACGGGAGCCATGACGAACACCTGACCGAAGGAAGTGGTGGCAGGATGCGCCGTCGGATACATTCGAGAAATACCAAGTTTGTTAACCTGACTTTATCCCGGAGTAATGTGATGCTCGGTCAACTCCACGATGTCGATCTTCAGCTTTTGCGGCTGTTTCTCGGCGTGGTCGAATCCAACGGCTTCAGCGCGGCGCAGGGTGAACTGGGCCTGAGCCAGTCGAGCATCAGCCAGCAAATGGCCAAGCTGGAAACCCGCCTCGGCTACCGGGTGTGCAACCGGGGCAAGGGCGGCTTCAGCCTGACACCCAAGGGCGAGCAACTGTTGATTGCCGCCCGGGCACTGTTCGATTCGATCGAAACCTTCCGCCATCAATCCAACGGCGTCGCCGGGCGCTTGATCGGCGAAGTGCGGCTGGGTCTGTCGGAAGCGGTGGACCAATCGGTGCTGCAACGGGTGGCCGATGCGATCCGGCGTTTTCGCGAACGGGACGAATCGGTAAGGATCGAGCTGATCAGCGCCATGCCCGGCGAAATGGAGCGTCTGCTGCTGCAACAGCGGCTGGACCTGGCCATCGGTTACTTCTCCCAGGTGCAGAGCGCGTTCGACTACCGCGAATTGTTCAGCGAAACCCAGCACCTGTACTGCGCGCCCGGCCATCCGCTGTTTACCGACGAGGCGCCCGATGATGCGGCGTTGCAGGCCTGCGACCGGGTCGATCACCCGTACAGGTTTCTGCGCAGTGACGAGCCGTTCCAGGGCAAGGTCTGCTCGGCACGCTCGGAGCAGGTCGAAGGCACCCTCGCCTTCATACTGTCAGGCAAACACGTCGGTTATCTGCCCAACCATTACGCGCGCCAATGGCAGGACAAGGGCCTGTTGCGGCCGGTGCGCGAAGGCGAGTTGAGCTTTGACGTGGCGTTCCATCTGGCCCGCCATCGGGCGCAAGTGCCCGGCGATGCGCAGAAGGCTTTTGAAGAAGACCTGCTGTCAGCCTTTGGTCGAACCTGAGCATTTTTTGGAACGCGGAGCGTCCCCGGCTGCATTCCCACGCAGAGCGTGGGAACGATCATGCGTTGCCCTCGCTCCCCTCTTACGGCATCCTGCGCACCCATTTTCCGACCCGGCCCCGCATTGCGGCACGCAAACCACCATGACCGTCTCTGAAAAAGCCCCGCGCAACAACGATCTGATCTACGGCCTCAACGACCGTCCGCACTTCACCGCAACGGTGTTTGCCGCCCTGCAACATGTGCTGGCCAGCTTCGTCGGCATCATCACCCCGACCCTGATCATGGGCGGCGCCCTCGGCCTGCAAAGCGAAATCCCGTACCTGATCAGCATGGCGCTGTTCGTCTCGGGCCTTGGCACCTTTGTTCAGGCCAAGCGCTTCGGCCCGGTCGGTTCGGGGCTGCTGTGCCTGCAAGGCACCAGTTTTTCCTTTATCAGCGTGATTCTCAGCGCCGGTTTCATGGTCAAGGCCCGGGGCGGCGGCACCGATGAGATTCTGTCGACGATCTTCGGCGTATGCTTCTTTGCCGCGTTTATCGAAGTGGTGCTGAGCCAGTTCATCGGCAAATTGCGCATGCTGATCACCCCGGTGGTGACCGGCACCATCATTACTCTGATGGGCCTGTCGCTGATCAAGGTGGCGATGACCGACATTGCCGGCGGCTTCGGCGCGGCGGATCTGGGCGCGGCCAGTCATGTATTCCTGGCAGCGCTGGTGCTGGGCACCATCGTGGTGTTGAACCGGGTTGACGTGCCGTTCCTGCGGTTGGGCGCGATTGTTATCGGCCTGACCCTCGGCTACGTGGTGGCGTGGCTGATGGGCACCGTGGATTTCGCCAACCTGCCCGAAGTGCCGGTGGTCAGCGTGCCGGTGCCGTTCAAATACGGTTTCAACTTCGACTGGGTGGCGTTCGTGCCGGTGGCGGTGATTTTCCTGGTGTCGCCGCTGGAAGCGGCCGGTGACCTGACTGCCAACTCGATGATTTCCCGGCAACCGGTGAAAGGCCCGCTGTACATTCGCCGGATCAAGTCCGGACTGCTCGCCGATGGCCTCAACTCCGCGATGGCGGCCGTGTTCAACAGCATGCCGATGGTGACTTTCGCCCAGAACAACGGGGTGATTCAGCTCACCGGCGTCGCCAGCCGTTACGTTGCGTTTTTCATTGCCGGTCTGCTGGTGCTGCTGGGGCTGTTCCCGATGATCGGCGCGGTGCTGCAACTGATGCCGAAACCGGTGCTCGGCGGCGCAGAGCTGGTGATGTTCGGCACCGTGGCGGTGGCCGGGATCAAGATCCTCGCCGAGGCCGGCCTGCATCGGCGCAACATGCTGATCGTGGCGATTTCCGTGGGCATGGGCCTGGGCATCGCCGCCGTGCCGGAAGTGCTGCGCGAACTGCCGCAGGCGTTGCGCAACATCTTCGAATCGCCGATCACCGTCGGCTCGCTGTGTGCCATCGTGCTGAATATCTTCCTGCCGGAAGAATTCATCGAACTGGAAGAAGATGACTTCGACCCGGAAGCCTCTATCCTTCAGGTCATGGAAAACCCCGACCTGCCGGCCAAAGCTGAACCCGCCGCGCCGGCCGCTGTCGCACAGTTGAACCGCTGATCCTGTCCGCTCGATAAAAAAAGGGCTGATACGGCAACGGTTCAGCCCTTTTTCAGTGAGAGAGCATCAATGCGCCGCTTCCACGCCGTCATCCTGTCCCTGCTTCTGCTCTCCCTCAGCGCCTGTGCGCTGTTCCCCAACCGCGACCCGGTGAACATCAACGTGGTCGGCCTCGAACCGCTGCCGAGCCAGGATCTGGAAGTGCGCTTCGCGATCAAGCTGCGGGTGCAGAACCCTAACGAAACGCCCATCGACTACAACGGCATCGCGCTGGATCTGGAGGTCAACGGTCACTCGCTGGCGTCGGGTGTGAGCGATCAGACCGGCTCGATTCCACGGTTCTCCGAAACCATCGTCAGCGTCCCGGTGAGCATTTCCGCGTTCTCGGTGCTACGCCAGACCCTCGGCCTGAGCCAGACCCAAACCCTCGACAACCTGCCCTATGTGCTGCGCGGCAAACTGGCCGGCGGGTTGTTTGGCACGATGCGCTTTGTCGATACCGGCAAGCTCAGTCTGCCAAGGGCCAGTGCTGCCACCTGGTAAACCGCACCGTCGTCAAGCGGTGAAACGCACACCGGGTTTCGCCCGCTCGTCGACGCTCAACTCGAACACATCCGGCCGTGCATAGTGGCCGACCACGTCGTAGTCGTAGCGGGCGCGCACCAGTTCTTCGGTGTCGATCTCGGCGGTGAGCAAGCCGGCCTCGCCGCGCAACGGCCCGGCCAATACGTCGCCCATCGGCCCGACGATCACGCTGCCGCCGGCGATCAGCGGTCGATCCCCCGACCAGTTGGCGATCTCCACACCCAGTTCATTCGGCGAGGCCTGGACCTGGCAGGCGCTGACCACGAAGCAGCGCCCTTCATGGGCGATGTGACGCATGCTGACCTGCCACATCTCGCGTTCGTCCACGGTCGGCGCACACCACACTTCAATGCCCTTGGCGTACATCGCCGTGCGCATCAGCGGCATCATGTTTTCCCAGCAGATCACCGCGCCGAGCTTGCCGACCTGAGTGTCGAGCACCGGCAGCGTCGAACCGTCGCCCTTGCCCCAGATCAGCCGTTCGGTGCCGGTCGGCATCAATTTGCGGTGCTTGGCCACCAGGCCTGCCTGCGGATCGAAATACAGCGCCGTGCAATGCAAGGTGCTGCCGGCCCGCTCGATCACGCCGATCACCAGATTGGCCCCGGTACGCGCCGACAGCCCGGCCAGCGCTTCGGTTTCCGCCCCCGGCACATCGATGGCGTTGGCGAAGTAACGGGCGTAGGCCTCGCGCCCTTCCGGCAAGCGATAACCCAGCTGCGTGCCGAAGCCCTCGCCTTTCGGGTAACCACCGAGCAAGGCTTCGGGCATTACCACCAGCGCGGCACCGGATTCGATGATCGCGGTTTCCCAGCTGAGGATCTGTTCCAGGGTTTCAGCCTTGCCACCGGGCAAGGCGCCGATCTGCAGGGCGGCAACGATTGATTTGGGCATGGCGGTCACTCCGTGAAGTTCAGGTGTTGCTGATTCTCCGACGCCACGGGATCATGAATAAAGACCGATCCACTGCTGAATGATATGAGCCAGATGAATATCGCAACCGTTGACCTCAACCTGCTGAAAGTCTTCGAAGCCCTGCATGAAGAGTCCAGTGCCAGCCGCGCGGCGTTGCGTCTGGGCGTGACTCAGTCGGCAGTCAGCGCAGCCTTGCGCCGGTTGCGCGAGGTGTATGGCGATCAATTGTTCGTGCGTACCGGACGGGGTTTGGCCCCGACGCTCAAGGCCAACCAGTTGAAACCGGTGGTCAGCGATGCCCTGAACAAATGTCGGCAAAGCCTGGCCATGGTCGACCCGACCGCCAATCACTACGACGGACGCTCGGTCACTGTGGGCCTCTCGGACGACTTCGAGATCGCTTACGGCCGGCGGCTGATCGAGGAAATCGCCAGCCGCGCGCCGAAACTGCGGCTGATCTTTCGCCAGACCCACAGCCAGATCGTCGCCCGGGCGCTGATGGAGCGCAGCATCGATCTGGCAATCACCGCCGGCGGATTCGCCGAACGGCTGCTCAGCCGTCAGGTGTTGGGTGAAGGGGGTTATGCGTGTCTGGTGGATCCGGCGAGCCTGGCGCCGGGCCAGCAGCAGATCGATCTGGAGGAGTTTGTCACTCGCGAGCACCTGCTGGTGTCGTCGGGCGGTTTTATCGGGATCACCGATGAAGGGCTGGCAGCGCTGGGCCGGACTCGCCGGGTCTGCGCCTCGACCACGCATTTCGCCGCGTTGCCGCACCTGCTCAAGGGCAGCGATGCGGTGGCGACCATTCCGACCCACGCCGCGCAGGCCATTGCTTCAATGAGCGGGCTGGCGCTGTTGCCCTGCCCGCTGGCGCTGCCGCGCTACCCGATCGAACTGGGCTGGCGCACCAGCACCCAGATCGATCCGGTGGTACTGACGGTGCGCGAAGCGATAGGCGCCAGTTTCAGAACCGAGTGATTACTTGTTGGCCGCCATCAGGCGATTGACTTCACTGCGCACCATGTTGGCGAATTCCGGCGGCGACATGCCGTCCAGTTCGGCGCGCACGAATTCGGCCCATTTACCCTTGCGCTTGGAGCGCTCGCCAAACAATCGTGCGGCTTCGCCCTTGGCTTTGCCCAGATTGTTCTGCCAGAGTTCGAACAGTCGGGATTTTTCATCTTCCAGCGCGGCGCGCTCTGCGAGGGATTTGTCGGCCAGATTGAAACTCATCGGGAATTACCTGCTGCATGAAATGGCGACATCTTACACGCTGGACGGAAACCTCTGACGCTGGTTTTTGCTCCGGATGGAAAATCGCTGCAACTTTTCAAGGCGCGCCACACTCCATTGTTCACTGTCCATTCACCTGCAAGGAGTCACCCAATGGCCCGGAAAACCGCCGTTCAAGCCGCCGAAGACCAAATCAAGGACCAGGCCTTCAGCGAACTTCAGGCGCTGATCGAAGAGTCGGAAAAACTGCTCAAGAGCAGTGCCTCGCTGGTCGGCGAGGAAGCGGAGACCCTGCGCGGGCAAATCGCCCAGAAATTGCAGCAGGCGCTCGATTCGGTCACCAGCGTGCGTGACCGCACCAAACCGGCGGTGGACGCCACCGAGAGCTACATCGGCGGGCATCCGTGGCAGACCGTGGCGATTTCCGCCGGGTTCGGTCTGGTGGTCGGATTGCTGCTCGGTCGCCGCTGAGCGCGAACAAAAAAGGCGAGCCCTTGGGCTCGCCTTTTTCATGCCCGGCAAAAACTTACTCGCCGGCCAGTTCACGCAACTGCGACAGGGTCTGTTGATCCAGCTCAATCCCTTTGGCCAATGACTTGGCCCGCTGCAAATGCCGCCGATCACCCGGCAAACGCTTGAGCCCTACCCCGTGCATCTGCCGCACCAGTTCCTGACTGCGTTCGGCGAAGCTTTGTCCGGCGGTCTTGCTCGGGTCGATCACGATCAAAAGCTGACCGGTCCACGGTGTCTTGGCCCCCGGATGGTTTTTCCAGTCGAATTCGAACGAGAAATTGCCGCCAGTCAGCGCGGCGGCCAGCAGTTCCACCATCATCGACAGCGCTGACCCCTTGTGTCCGCCAAACGGCAGCAAGGCGCCGCCTTCCAGAATCGCCTTAGGGTCGCAGGTCGGCTGGCCGAGGCTGTCGACGCCCATGCCTGCCGGCAGTTTTTCGCCCTTGCGTGCAGCAATCTGCACGTCGCCATGGGCGATGGCGCTGGTGGCCAGGTCGAACACGATCGGCGCACCGTCGGCCCGTGGCGCGGCGAAGGCGATCGGGTTGGTGCCAAACAATGGCCGGTCGGCGCCGTGCGGCACCACGCAGGTCATGCTGTTGACCACGCTCAGCGCCACCAGACCTTCGTCGGCGAAAGGCTCGACATCCGGCCACAGCGCGGCAAAGTGATGGGAATTGCGGATCGCCAACACCGCGATCCCGGCGCTGCGGGCCTTCTCCACCAACAGTGGACGCGCCGCCGCCAGCGCAGGCTGGGCAAAACCGTTGTCGGCATCGACGCTGACAAACCCGGAAGCCACATCCTCGACTTTCGGTACAGCCTTGCCGTTGACCCAGCCGCTGTTGAGCGTTGAGACATAGCCGGGGATCCGGAATACGCCGTGACTGTGCGCACCGTCCCGCTGGGCATTGGCGCAATTGGTGGCCAGGGTTCTGGCGACTTCGGCCGAGGTGCCGTGACGGGTAAAAATCCTTTCCAGCAGTTGAGTCAGCTCGTCCAGGGACACCGTGGACGAGACCGCATGATCGTGTGGCGCAGACATCTGAAGCTCCAGAGTAATTATTGGAGGGAACAACAGCGAACGAACAACCCGCAACCGGATTAACCACATGCAGCCGGTAGCCTGTCAACCCCGTGATGCGGATCGCACCTGACGCAATATCCATGTACCACCAGCCGATCCCGGCCGCCTTTCAATCTTGAGCCTCAAACCTTCCGTGCGTGCAAACGCCCTCAGCGAGACTCGACGATGTCAGCCCCAACCCCTCCCTTGTTATTCCCCGAAGCCATTGATTCACCGGGACTCTGGCCCGAACTGGGCAAGGCACACGGCCTGCGCGAAAAGGATTTTCGCTGGCTCGCCCATGCCCGGCTGGCGTCGGCTGCCCTGCGCAGCCAGCAGACGCCACCCATGCGTGCCGAACGCCTGCTGCTGAATGTCGCTAACCAGACTCCCCAACCGCTGCCCGGCGCCTTCATGCTCGGGGAGACACCGGATGACAAGGGTGTGATGCTCTACACCCCGTACGACGGCCTCAAAAAACACCACAGTCAGCAATCCCTGAAGGTGCAACTCGAACGACGCCTCAACGACGCCGATGAGCAGGAGCCTCTTTTGGCATTTCTGGCCGAGCCCCAACGCAAGCGTCTACTCGACGCCGGGCCCCTTTCGGTGAGCTTCAGCGTTATCGACGGGGATATATTCGAAGAGCAGCGCGCAAGCCTCGAGCAAGGCCAGGCATTGAACACCGAAGCTCTGTGCGCCGAACTGCAAGCCATCGCCACGCTCACGGACATGCTCGAAGCCATACTCGATAACGTGCTCAAGCCTCATTTCGGGAATTTGCGACAAACACATACACGTGTCAGTTTCCGTCCGCTTGCCAGTGACAGCGCCCGCCCCATGGAATTGACCGACAGGCACTGGCCCGAATCCATGAGCCTGAGTGAGGCCGTACTGGCGTATTACCGACATCAGCACTGGCCGGCGGGCCGGCAACCGGTGTTTTCCAATCCGGGCAGAAAACCGGCAATTGACGATCAGACCGTCTGGGAAGACGTCGTCAAGAACACTTCGGGACGGTTGCCGGTGCTGCTGTTTCGCGAACTGGAAGGTTTCTGGGACGCCCCCTCCGCCGTTGGCACCACCCGTCGTGTCTTCTTCGCTCGAGTGCTGGAAGACCAGGCACGCTGCGAATGGATGCTCAAGCGCGAAGCCGGGATCCTCGATCGCGAGCAGTTCAACACCGTGCATCAACTGATACGCCCGGTTTCGTCCGCCGCCCGTTTTCCTGTGGTGGAGAGCGTACGGCTGTGGGAACACGCCGCCAATTACGTGGAACTGGCGGGTTCGCTGATGATCAGCGAACCTCACGCGTTTCTTTATACGCCCGCCCAGGGCCTGCAATTGCTCGAGGACTACGAAGATCTCAAGCAGACGCTGCAGGACAAATTTCTCGCCAGGGGTCACGAAGACGAGCTCTTCGGATTGTTGAACCTGGATGAGCAAAATCGCTTTCTCGGTTTCGATCAACCCAAGGTATCGGGAGAACGGATCGTCGGGGAAATCTTCAAAATCCTGTTCGAGTCGATCATCACCAAGCAACGACAGAACATCGAATATGCGTTGCAGGTGTTTCGACACAGCGACGGTGCCGTGAACCTTCACGCGCTGTTCGACAAAAGTCTGGATATCCGCTCGATGATCCATGAACGGTTGTTGCAGCGGGACACGAGGGGACGCTGGAGCACACACCCGGTGATCGCCGGCGACCGGCAACCCTCTGCTGTGCTCACGGAGAAGGCCCTTGCGGCGGTGAAGACCTTCCGTTCGGTTGAGGGTCCCCTGGTCAACCGGCTTGCCAGTCAACCCATGAAGAATCGGGCCATCCAGCGTTACTGGCTGGAAACCATGAAGCCGGATCTGGCACACGCCTGGTTTGTCGGCATTAACGGTGAGGCCAGGCTCCGCCGATTGAATGCAACTCTGCCGGCCTGGGCTGAAGCGATCGTCAATACTGTGATCAGCGCCGACCGCCCCACCCGCACGCAGCGCGAGGCGCTCAACGGTTTCCGCCCGGATGCCTATTCGCTCACACTCGAAAGTCCCGGTGAACGCCATCTGGTGCGCCTGGCACATTGCATCCTGTTAACCGAACGTGGAGGCCTCGACGAACAACACTCGGGGTTTGCAGTGCTATGGACGCCTTCACAGGGGCTGGAGGTTTTCGACAGCGTGGCCAGTGTCCGCAGGCAGTTGAACCGGCGACTCCTCGACGGTACACAACGCCTTGCTTTGCTGGAAAACATCCTTGCATCACAGTTCCAGACCCATCAGCGATATACCCTGGGACCGCTGCTTTTCATTGGCGGCAACGTGCTGCTTGATCGCATGGAGTCGAGCATCGAGCATTACCTGGATCGATGCGAACAGGTGCGCTCACGGATCACGGACCAGACCCGCCTGGAAAGGGCTCTGGAACAACTGCGCGGGACGACGATCAACACCAACCTGCCTCTGGCAGCCAGCCATGCGCAAGCCATCGCCACCGCACAGACATTGCCCGCCTGGCTGGGAATGGCGCCGGTAATGGAACAGAAAAGGCACGTTGAATTGCTGGAACAGTGGTACCAGGGCGTTTCGAACGATCAGGATTACCTGACGGGCGTGCCGACTTTGGTCAGCCACGTAGAACAGACGCTCGCGACCTTGCTCGGCCAGCGCTTTGCGGGGCATCGGCTCGATCCGCGAGAAATGGAAATCACCCCTCACCTGGCGTTGGCCGGCCCCCCGCAGACGCTGGTGGAATTCGCCCTGAACCACATCAACGTCGCCCAGGGAACGGGCTTTCGGGTGTCATCGAAAAACCGGCAGACGATGCCGGCCGGGCTGGATCAGGGAGCGGTGACGCAATTGCTGCTTTCACTGGCGATACCGACAAGCTTCAGCGCAAAAGTGGCCGGTTCACTGTCGATCGACACGGCCGAAGGTCGTGAGCGCAAGCAGCGCTTTTTCCGTCAGCTGCCCTGGCAACTGATGCAACAGGCCCATGCCCTGAAACTGCAGCAACGGCTGTGTGACACCGCCTTCGATTACGTACGTCAGGTGCTGGACATGCCCGACGGTATTGCCCGGGCCGCCGCAGAGGTGCCGGCCATTGCCTGCCCGCTTTCGCTGATCAAGACCGAAGGCACGCCAGCGGTCATCGTTCCCGGAATGCATGTGTTCACGGCCGGCGGCGAAAACAGAGAGCCACTGGTGCTCTACGCCCCCTATGACGAACAGGTCTTTCACGAATTCGATGACGAAAAATCGCTGATAGCGGCGTTGAACGTCCCCGGACATTTGCAGAACCTCTTGCTGCGCCGCCTGCCAGAAGCCGAGCGCGCGCTGTTTCGCAGCCTGCTGGAATCCACACTGGGGCAGACCAGTGAAATGAGCCTGGACTTGCGAGCAATCACCGGCAACCTGCTGGAGTACCTGTACACCGACAATCTCAAGTTGCTCACCCAACTGCTGGGGACCCAGAAACAGAGCGAAGCGCAGACTGACTGGGAGACAGCAAAAGTTCTGCTCAGCGATGAAATCAAACAGGTTCCCGGTTTGCTGCCGGGCAAGCTTGCCGTCATCCCTTTTCTCTGGAAAGCGTACGACGAGTTCAAGGACTCGGCCGAAGCACTGCAGGATCATCACTGGAAACGCGCGCTGCGGTCTTTTATCGGGGGGGCGGCGCAAATGGTGATGATGGGGCTTTTGCCGCAGATGTCGGCCGAGACCTCCATCGCCAGTGATGCCGTCGAGCAGCAAAGCACAGACGCAGCCGAAACCATGGCGAAAAACATGGAAGAAACGACCACGCCGGATAGGGCCGACATCGAACCCACTTCGCCTCGACGCACGCAGCTGGGTCCTTTCGAGGCGAGGGAGGTGGCGCTGGAGGATCTCGTCTTCAGCCCCAGGCTGAACACCTACCGGGATGTGTCGAACAACCGCCATTACGCCGTGATTGAAGGCAAGGTCTACCCGGTCGTTCAGAAGGGTGAAGCCTGGCAACTGCGCAGCCCGGATCAATCCGGCCCGATGATTCAGATCAGCGAATCACGCCAGGTCATCATTTCACCTGGTCAGACCGTTCACTACGGCCAGGCCATCAGGAAACTCGCCGAACGCACGACCATTACCCGATTGCGCCGCAATATGTTGAACATCGAAGCCCACGGGATGAATGAGATTCGCCTCAAATACCCGCAAAAAGCCCAGGAGTTGGTGCATGCAATCGACCTCGCCCGGCGCTATGCCTTTTATTGCCTGCATAATCTGGTTCCGCTCACCAGGGGTATAGCCAACCCCCGGGTCAGCCTTTTTCTCGAAGGCTTTTTTGATGTGCCGAAGATTACCGGCGAAATGCTCAAAAAAATCGGCACCGCCATCATCCCCATCTGCAAAGCCCTGGTGGACCCCGCTGATGAGTTGTTGGAAACAGAGCGCTTCGTCGTCGGTTCCAACAAGTATCTGCCCGATGTGATTGCGTTTGTCCTGGATGGCGACCAGAAGCGATTGGTGCACTTCACCGAACACTTTTTCGACCAGCAATTGGACGCATTCAAACCTTTTATGCAGGTGCCATTCGATGTCGACGGGCATGCCCAGGCATCCACCTTGATTCACGAGTTTTCCCATCAATTCAGCAAGACGATGGATATCGCAACATTGCGTGCACGTGAGCCGTTCTGCGACCTGATATCGACCCTCACTCCGGATGGCTTGAGGTTGTACGAGGATCTGGAGTTCGATCAGAGCTCAGCCTTGTCACTGAGTACGCCACGAGAGCAACTGTTTGCCGAATGGAACACCACCCTCAAAACCTGGATGGGGATCGACAAGATTGCGGACATGCAACTGATCTACGATGAAGTCCTGCAACTGACCGGCGCCAAAAACCTTCCTGAAGCGCGCAACGCCTTCCTTGATCGACAAAATCCCGACGTTCGCATCAAGGTGATCCTGCGCAATGCCGACTCCGTCACCCGGCTGATCTGCGAAATCGGGCGGCAACTCGACCCCATGCAATCGCCCTGAAACAGACGAAAAAAATGCGCAGGTGCAACACCTGCGCATTTAGTGCCTTTGGGAGCCGAATCAGTCCTTCTGATCCCGCAGCACATTGCCCGAAGCCCCATCGATACGGAATTCGTACACAACGCCATCGGCCTTGCGCCCTTCCCCTTTCCAATAACCGTCGTTGTCGGCCTCGATTTCGTAGACTTCGACATAACCGGCCTTGGTTTTCACGATCTCGATGGCTTTTTCAATGGTGATCCATCCAGCGCCCGGGCGGTCGGCCAGGGCTGCTCCGGCGCTCAGAAGACTGGCAGTCGCGACGCAAGCGGCGAGGGTTCGTTTGATCATTTTTCACTCCATTTGTGGATACTGTTCACGGGCAAGTCCTGGTTTTTTGGGGCGCCTGCGCGCAAAAAAGTTCCACGTTTTGATGGGTAAATGCCATGACGATGTTCTCGGCACCTTCCCCTGAAGGTTAGAATGCGCGAAATCAGGATGAGTCAATGACCCAGAACACCCTCTCGGAAGCCGAATACGATGCGATCACCGATGCCGCCGCGCATTGGTGCATGCGTCTGCATGCCGTCGACTGCACTGCTGAAGAGCGCCAGGCGTTCGAACAATGGCGTGATGCGCACCCGCTTCACGCGTTCGAGTATGAGGCGATGCTGGAAATCTGGGAGGTGGCTGAGCACTTGCCGCGCCCGGAACCCGCACCGGTCGTGCCGATTCGCCAACCCGCCAGCTCATGGCGCCGGTACGCAGTGGCGGCTTCGGTCTGTGCCCTAGCATTGCCGCTGGCCGCCTGGGCCGGATGGAACCTCGGCTGGCTCCCCAACAGCTATCAGCATTTTGCAGCGACCGACAATGTCCGCCATGTCACCCTGGGCGATGGCAGTCAGGTCGAGCTGAACCTCAACACCGAGCTGACCTACAGCAATTACAAGGACGAGCGTCGCGTCACGCTGAAAAAGGGCGAGGCGTTCTTCGAAGTCAGCCATGACCTTGGCCACCCCTTCATCGTCAGGGCGGCCGAAGGCAGGATTCGCGTCACCGGCACCCGCTTCAACGTCTGGATGTATGAGGATCAGGTCAAGGTGAACCTGATTGAGGGCTCCGTGCTGGTCACCAGCAACGCCCGCCTGAGCGGCGACGGCTTGCGCCTGGGCCCCTCGATGCAGGCTCGCTACAAGCACGGCGACGACATGCCGCAAATCAGTCAGACCTACGCCAACGACAATTCGCTGGCCTGGCGCAGCGGCAGACTGGTGCTCGACAACCTGTCGCTGAACGAAGCGTTGCCGCAGATCAATCGCTATCTGGACAAACCCCTGATGCTCGCCGACAACTCGACCGGCTCGATCCGGGTCGGCGGGATCTACAACATCAAGGAACTGAACAGCTTCGCCAGTACCCTGCCCAAAGTCTTGCCGGTCTTCCTGACCCGCAACAAGGACGGCAACCCGGTCATCAATCCGATGCCGCAACAGCCGCCAAAAAACTGAAGGCCGTTCCCGTGAGGGAGCGGCCTTCTGCTTTGGCGGTTGTAGACGGGTTGAACAGCTGATTACTGCGCCGCCACTTTCCCCGTTTTTTCCAGATCATCGCGTACGGTCTGCACCTGATACTGCGGATCGGCCTTGATCTGCTGCTCGGTGAATGGCAAAACGCTCCACTGTTTTTTCGAGAAGGCCTCGGTCTGGTCACGAGAATATTTCGACGCCGGATCGCTGGACAGCGAGAACGCCAGCAGGCCCTGGGCATGCGGCCCTTTGTCATCGAACGTCACGACTTGCAGGTAACTGGTGCCGCTGACCACTTCGAGCCTGCCATCTTCACGGGGCACGCTCTGAATGGCGTTGTAAATGCCCAACGTTCCGGGGCCACCGTGGATCGGCGTTTGCTGACCGCCACTGCTGACCACCTGCACATCGCCCCAACGGGTTTTCTTGGTCAGGCCCATTTTGGCGGCCGTCGCGGCCGACGCCAGCATTGCCTCGCGCAATGCCTTGGCCACTTCCGGCTTTTCAATAGCCAGCCCGCGCGGTGTGTGTTGCGCATCCTTCGGATCGAATGCCACGCGCCAGGCCTGCGGCGATTGCTGCATCGCTTGCATGATGCTCTGGAAATACACCAGGCCAACGCCCGACTCCAGATTCGCCCGGCCGTCCCACGCTTTCAGGCTGCTGCACACTGATTTCAACGCGGCTTCAGACTGGGAAGCGCAGAACTTCAACAGATCCGGTACTACCTGAGTCGCGAGAAACACCTGATCGTCCATCACCATGTGTTGCAGGTCCTGCACCGACACCGGCCCTTTTTTGCTCAGGGTCGCCAGACGATCGAGCGCAAAGCGCGAACGCAGGCCCAGTGGCAGCCCGTCCTGGCTGATCAGTGGCGAGTAACCAGTCAACGGTTGCGCCGGATTGGCCAGCCAGGCCGAGTCGTTGGAGTGCTGGACGAAGTCCTTGCGCAACAGCTGTGGCAACTGGCTGGAGGCGTAAATGCCCTTCTGTGCGGCTTGCGGGTCGATGTCCCAGGCGCAAGCGCTGTTGGAACCGTCGAGCACGATCATTTTCAGACCGGCGCGCGGGTCGCTGCACTTGGCCAGTTTGTCGGTACTGACGTTTGGTACCACCGACAGGTTCATGTACAGCGTCTGGCCTTTGTCATCCACCGCCAGGGTGTTGACCCACGGGATGCCCTGGATCGTGTGCACCGAATCCTGCAGATCCTTGAGATTGCCGGCGCGATTCATGGCGTACCACTGCGTCAGCACCCGGTCGTTGTCCAGGTTCGCATCGCGCAGGCTATAGGCGTACTGGTTGTCCCAGTCGAGCTTGCCGGGCCACTGCACGATCGGGCCGAACTGTGAGCTGTAGACGTCACGGGAAACCGGCACGACCTGGCCGTCCGCCTGTTTGACCTGCGCCGTGACGGTCTGTTTGCTCAGCGGCAACGACTGGCCGTCGAGCAGGTAACGGGTCGGATCCTTCGGATCGAGTTGCAGGCGATACAGGGTGAAATGCTTGGACGAGTCGACGGTGTGGGTCCAGGCCAAGTGCTGGTTGAAACCGATGTTGATCATCGGCAGACCCGGCAGCGCCGCGCCCATCACATCGAGCTTGCCCGGAATGGTCAGGTGCATCTGATAGAAGCGCATGCCGCCGATCCACGGGAAATGCGGGTTGGCCAGCAACATGCCGCGGCCATTGAACGAGCGCTCGCTACCCACCGCCACCGCGTTGCTGCCGCGGTCCAGCGCGAAGCGTTGCTGGCGCGTTTCAGCCAGTTGGTAAGCCCGGACATCGTTTCCAATCTGCGCAGTGGCCTGCGGGGGTGTAGCACCTGCCAAGGCTTCGGCGAACTGACCGACACCGCCCTCGACCAGCAGGCGACGGGTCAACTTCACCAGGTCTTCGGCGGCGATATCGCGCACCCACTCACCCTGGCACTGTTGCGGCAGCCCCTGCTGGCGACGCTCGGCCAGGTAACGGTTGTAGCCGGCGGCATAACCTTCCACCAGATCACGGACTGCGACCGGCTGCGCCTGCCAGAACGCATTCACCGCTTGCGGGGTGTTGAGCCACTGGAAGAACACATCGCTGATGCGGTTCTCGCGTTCTTCGACCGTCAATTGCTCCGGCCCGAAGTACCGCGACCGCTCGCCATTGACTGTCACGATTTCGTTGGCCAGCAGGCACAGGTTGTCCTGCGCATAGGCGTAACCGATGCCGAACCCGAGACCGCGTTCGTTTTCCGCGCGAATGTGCGGTACGCCAAAGCCTGTGCGACGGATATCCGCGCCGGTCTGAACGGACGGGCTGAACGCCTGCGCCGACAGACTCAGCCCGAGAAACAGGCCGGCAAGGGTCAGTCCGGTGAATTGCCTGGAAATAGTCACGCTCGCTCCTGATCGAAAAATCGAAGAGCGAACCGCCCGCCATCGTGAATACATCGGGCCCGGCTCGCTCTGAAATCACCCACGCGTCACGCGCAATGAGCCTGTCCAGAAAACGAAGCCGCGGGAAAAAAATTTAGTCGGTCACACACCCGTTTCGTGCCGCAATCACGGGGAAAAGACGAAACGACGACAAATTTTCTACATTTTTCGCTTCATGATTTGTCGAGCTGAAACGTCTTGTTTAGAGAGAGCACGAAAAACCTTTCCTGATCAGGCTCTGAAAGGAGAAATCGCATGTACCACCCACCCCTACCATCGGAAGGTAGCCAGACCCCACAAGGAGCGCCCATGGGTTCGCACGCCGACGTATTCGGGCAACGGGTCGAGCGTCATGGCAACGAACGCATCCGTTTGCTGCTCAAGAGTTTCGGCCTGCGCACCAGCCTGATTCGCCTCAAAGTCATCGACACCCTGCTGGTCGCCGCCGAGGAAGACCGTCGCCTGGGTGTGCGTGGCGTGCATAGCCAACTGCTGGATCTGGACATTCCGTTGTCCTTCCTCAGCGTTCGTGAAGTGCTCAAGCGTCTGTGTGCCGAAGGCGTGATCACATTCAACGACGACAAGAGCTACAGCCTCCATCCCCAGGCTGCCGCGGTGCTCAACAACGATTGAAGCACCCGGCAGAGGCCGTCAGGGCTTGACCTTGCGGCGCATCACGCCGTTGATCACCACGACTACCACCGCCACACCGATGGCGATGTACTGGAACGTTTGCTCGCTGAGCTTGCCGGCGTTTTGCAGCCAGGACAGGCCGAGCATGATCAGCAGTACGGCGACGGCGATCAGAATCGAATATATCAAGCGTTGCTTATGGGTCATTACAGGTTCCTGAACCGTTGGAATGTATCGGGTTTGTATCGGCGTTGATGCCATGCACATACCGTTTGACGGGGATGCGCCGCTGTAAACGGGGTCTCATGTTACAGCCGATGAAGAGCTTTGGCTTCAAACGGCGTTAACCATGAGGATCCTTGAAATGCTACGTCGAATCACCTGGCTGATTCCTGTCCTTGCACTGCTGACGCTGAGCGGCTGCATCATCTTCCCCCACGGCGGCTGGCATGGCGATCATCGCCACTATGCGCCGGCAGGCCCGGGCTACTACTACCATCGTTAAGCCATTTCCCTGAGCGACAGGGCGACAGACGACCGCTCAAATACAACAATGTATGTAAGACGAATCAAAATGCCCACGCAAATGTGGGCATTTTTTGTAGGACTTTATTCTCCTTAAGGTAAGGCAATTCCAACGCGCTTGTAGAAGTTCTGCCATTCGCAACATCATGCAAAGCCAGGTCACGGATGGACATACCAATGGCGTAGGAACAATCACTCCCCGTCCCTACCCTTTGCGCTCCTTCTCCACTGCCGTGGTTGCGCATGCAAAGAACTCTCATCAACCTCCCGCCACTCCGGGCGCTGGGTTTCTGTCTGGCCATTACACTGTTCGAATGGTTGACCTATATGGCCAGCGACATGGTCATGCCGGCCATGCTGAACGTCACTCAGGATCTTGGAGCCGATACCGCTCATATCCCCAACGCATTCAATCTCTATCTGATCGGCGGGGTCTGCCTGCAATGGCTGATCGGCCCGTTGTCCGACCGGTTCGGCCGACGCCCGCTGTTATTGGCCGGTTGTGCGCTGTTCGGTGCAACCTGCGCGGCCACCGTCGCCACGCCCGGCATCGAAGTGTTCAACGCCCTGCGACTGTTGCAAGGCATGGGCCTGGGATTTGTCGTGGCGGTCAGCTACCCCGCGTTACAGGAAGTCTTCTGCGAGGCGGATGCGGTGCGACTGATGGCATTGCTGGGTAATGTCGCACTGCTTTCGCCCCTGCTCGGTCCACTGCTCGGCAGCCTGCTGCTGGAATGGCTGAGCTGGCGCGAGCTGTTCCTCGGTCTGGGCCTGATCGCAACACTGACCTGGATCGGACTGTATGCCTGCATGCCGGAGACGATCGGCGTAGTCCGCCACGACGGCGGCCAACAAGCGCCGATCCCATTCTCGCTCGGCCAGCTGAGCAGCCGTTATCTCGCACTGCTGCGCAATCACCGGTTCGTCGGCATCTGCCTGGCTCTCGGGCTGATGAGCCTGCCGCTGATAGCCTGGATCGGACTGGCGCCGCTGCTGCTCGTCCAGTTGCTCGGCCTGACCACACGGGAATATGCGCTGTGGCAGATTCCCGTGTTCTCGGCGGTCATTGTCGGCAATCTGATCCTTGATCGATTGCTGGCTTCGCGGGATCTGCCGCAATTGATTCGTCTGGCGCTCTGGCCATTCTGCCTGGGTTTGCTGACCTTGATCGCCGCGGCACTGACCAGCCTTTCCCTTGCCGGATTGATGACCGGCCTTGCGCTGTATGCCGTGGGACTGGGCATGAGCAACGCCGCGCTGTACCGCCTGGCACTGTTTTCCAGCGATGACAGCAAAGGCCTGGTTTCTGCCTCGATCGGCATGATTTCGATTGCGGTGATGGGTGTCGGCGGTTCATTGATTGCCGCCATCGGCGGCGGTACCCGCCTCGAATCCTTCGCCATTTGGGCGGCGCTGGGCGGCCTGCTCAGCCTGCCTCTGCTGTACCGGTTTCTGCCAAACGTCCCGACAGACTCCGCTTCTTCAACATAACGCCAAGGACGCATGATGAACCCTTTCCCCTACAGCGACGCGCTCTGCGCGTTGACGCAACCCTATTGCCCGGATTCCGTGCCGGACGGGCTGTTTAACCAGGCCATGGCCGAGATCAGCCGGTTTCATAGCCAGCACACCCCCGGCTACGAACACTGGCTGAACGCCAATGGCTTGATCGTGGACGACCTGGAGCACCTTGATGACTGGTCTCGGCTTGCGCCCATTTTTGCCAGTTTCTTCAAGCGACAGCCCTTGCTCAGTGCCACCGGAGTGGACGCACTGGAACTCACGTCTTCCGGGACCAGTGGCGAGAAAAGCCGCATGCGTTATGACCAGCGCAGTCTGGGCGCGGCCCAGAACATGGTCGGGCAGATCTTCCGGCACTATGACTGGGACACCCCGCACACCCCATGCAATTACCTGCTGCTGAGCTATGAACCCGAAGGCAGTATCAGCCTGGGCACATCGTTTACCGATCAGTTTCTGTGCCGGTTTGCGCCCGTCAATCGCGTGGCCTACGCACTGCGCCGCACAGGCGGCGGACATGAATTCGACGGCTTCGGCGTGATTGCCGCCTTGCAATCCTTCGCCGAAGAAGGCTTGCCGGTGCGCATCTTCGGCTTCCCGGCCTTTCTCTGGCAGACCCTGCAACGCATGCAGGCCACCGGGGTGGCGAACCTGCAACTGGCAGAAGGCTCGCTGACGCTGTTTGGCGGCGGCTGGAAAACCCAAATGGCACACGAAATTCCCCGTCAGCAACTGTATGAACGCATTCATCGCCAATTGGGCATCGAGATATCTCGCTGTCGTGACGGTTATGGCGCCGTCGAGCATGCGGTGCCGTATCTCGAGTGTGCTCACCATCATTTCCATGTACCGGTCTATTCGAAGGTTTTCGTGCGTCATCCCTCCGATTTTTCAGTTCAGCCCTATGGGCGTCAGGGCTTGCTGAGCTTTGTCTCGCCCTACATTTCATCAAGCCCGGCACACGCGGTGGTCATGAGCGATCTCGCCACCCTGCATCCTGGCGCCAGTTGCGGCTGTGGTCTATCCACCGACTGGTTCGAACTGCATGGCCGTGCGGCCACCACGGCCGGCCGAAGCTGCGCGATGGCTGCCTCTGAATTATTGGGGACGCACTGATATGTACCTGATCAACGGAAAACTTCACGACGACTGCACCCTCGACGCCGCACTGCAAGAGCTGGACCTGGATTTGCCACAACGATTGGCCAAGGCGCTCGATACAGCGACCGTGCTTGGTGCAGCAGCCACTTTTGCCGAGCGTCTGCAAGACCCGGGCATGGCAATGCCCATCGGTCCCGAGCAACGCCAGACACTGATCGAGTTCTGCCAGCCGGATGCGTTGCGGCGCAAGCTTGAGCGCGAACTCGGCGAGCAACCGGGCAGCCTGCGTCGCCTCGACTATCACCCGTCACGCTTTGAACGCTGGAGCCCGCTGGGACTTGTGGTTCACATCACCCCCGGCAATGCACCGTTGCTGGCCTTTTGCGCGGTGATCGAAGGCCTGCTGGCCGGCAACGTCAACTGGTTGCGTCCCAGCAGCAGCGATCAGGGGATGACGGCCCAATTGCTTCATGGACTGGCACAGTGTGATGCGACCGGTCAGATTGCCGGACATGTCGCCGTCATTCCGGCAGGCACCGCACAGATGGGTCAATTGTGCCGACGGGCCAACGGCGTCTCCGCGTGGGGCGGTGAATCCGCGCTGCAAGCGATCCGCCAGCAACTGGCGCCCGGCTGCCGCTGGATCGACTGGGGCCATCGCATCAGCTTCATCTACCTGACGCCGGCAGCGGTCACGCCAGAAGCGCTGGACGCCGTGGCCGATGAAGTCTGCCGTCTGAACCAGCAGGCCTGTTCCAGTCCGCAATGGCTGCTGGTGGACAGCAACGACGAAAACATCCTGCGCGCCATCGGCGATGACCTGGCCGAGGCGTTCGAGCGTCGATCCCGACACTGGCCGGTCCTGCTGCCTTCGATTCAGGAGGCCTCGGAAATCACCACCCGCACGGCGATGGCGCGACTGGCCCAGAGCTTCTCCGAGGTCGACGGCCAGGTCTGGCAGACACCGGACTGGCGCGTCATCTGGACCCACAACCAGCAACTTGCGCCCTCGCCGCTGTTTCGCAGCCTGTTGCTCAAGCCACTGCCACGGGCGCAGGTCAGCGAGCAGCTGTTGCCCTGGCGCAACGTACTGCAAAGCGCCGGGCTGATGTGTACAGAACACGAAATGGCTGAGCTGGCTCAAACACTGATCGCTGCGGGTGTCACGAGGATCACTCCGGTGCAAGCGATTCACGACGGCTACGAAGGCGAACCCCACGACGGCGTGTATGCGTTGCAGCGCCTGAGCCGTCGCGTATCGGTAAGCCTGCCGGCCACGGCGCTGGCAACCCGTGCCACGCTCGATCCTCTGCCGACACCACCCTCGGTGGCCAATCTGCCGATCATGAGCAAAGACGCCTTTGTCACCCGCCCCATCCACCCGGCGGCGCGGTTGTATTTCCGCTCCGGCGGCAGCAGCGGCGCCCCGGCGTTGGCCGGTTACAGCTACCGCGATTTTGATCGACAGATGCGCGCCAGCGCCGACGGACTGTTCGCAGCGGGCCTTGATCCGAAACGCGACCGGGTAATGAATCTGTTCTTCAGCGGCGGGCTGTACGGCGGTTTCTTCAGTTTTTCCAAAGTACTGGAGATGCTGGGGGCCACGCACCTGCCGATGGGCGCGCCGGCCGATGACGATTACAGCGAGATCGCCCGGTTGATCATCGATCAGCGTGTCACCGTGCTGGTCGGCATGCCCAGCACGCTGCATCGTTTGTTCCTCAACGAGCAGGCACGGCTGAGTGCCTATGGCGGGATCGAAAAGGTCTTCCTCGGTGGCGAACACCCCGGCAAGCAAAGCCTCGCACTGATGCGTAGCTGCGGCGTCAGGCTGATCCGCTCGGCCATTTACGGCAGTGTCGACGCCGGACCGCTCGGCCATGCCTGCCCCGCCACCGGCGATGGCGTGTTTCATCTGATGAGCGATATCCAGCATCTGGAGATCGTCGAATTCGAGGCTGATCGACCGGTGACCGACGGCGAAACCGGGCGTCTGGTGTTCACCTCCATCGAGCGCGAAGGACAGGACATTCAGCGCTACGACGTCGGTGACAGCGGTCGCTGGATTCCCGGTGTGTGTGAGTGCGGGCTGCCCACGCCACGTTTCGAGCTGCTGCAACGTCATGGCAGGCTGATGCGCATCGGCACGGATTTTATCTGCCTGTCGCAATTGGCAGAGCATCTGCAGACCGAATTTCAGTTGATTCTCGAACATGCCCCGGACGGCCTGGAGCGCATGCGCTTTCGCTGCCCACGGCAACCTGATGATGTACAGCGTCGCCTGCTGGACTATCCGACCTTGGCCACGCTCATCCAGACAGGGCTGCTTAGCGTGGAAGTGGAGGTCTGCGGCAGCGACCGGTTCACCCGCAACAAGCACAGCGGCAAGACGCCTCTGCTGATCGACAACCGGGGCATTGGCCCCAGCGCAGACAGGCAAGGAGCGGAACATGAACACACGGTTTGAACTGCAAGAGCTGGTCACGTTTGCACGACAGCATTCCGGTTTTTATGCGCGTCACTTCGCCGAACTTCCCCAGCCGATCACATCACTGGAACAACTGCCGGTGATCGACCCCGTGGAATACTGGAAAGGCAGTCATGACCTCGACCAGTGGCCTGTACTGACGGCACCGCTGAATGACGCACTGGTTTTCAAGACCGGAGGCACCACCAGCGCCGGCAAGTTTTCACTGTTCCGGCGTGAGGAATGGCGGACGCTGGTAACGGACTTCGGCCGCAGTCTCGGCGCCCGGTTGAGCGCCGGAGACCGGGTCGCCAACCTGTTTTTTGTCGGTGATCTGTATGCCAGCTTCATCTTCACCCACGACGCGCTGGCACATGTGCAAACCGAGGTCGTCGAGTTTCCCTTCACCGGCCATGTCGACTCGAACATCCTGGCCGATGCGATTGCCCGGCACCGGATCAACGTGCTGGCGGGTCTGCCGGCACATCTGCTGAGTTTCGCGGCGTGGCTTGAGCAACATGACCGGGTCCTGGCAGGCGTCACCGCCCTGCTCTACGCCGGTGAAAGCCTGTTTGACGCCCAGTTGCAACGGCTGGCGCGGGTTTTCCCCAGCGCCGGCGTAGCCTCGATCGGATACGCCAGCGTGGACGCCGGATTCATCGGTAGCAGTCATCGTGACTGCGCCATCGGCGAACATCGGGTTCCCGAATGTCACGCAGTGCTGGAAATTCTCGACGAGCAGACCGGTGAACCGATCGAAGAATGCGGTCGTGTCGGACGCCTGGTGATGACCAACCTCACGCGCCGGTTGATGCCGTTGATCCGCTACCCCGTCGGTGATCGCGCGTGCTGGCGAGAGTCGTCCGGCGCGCCCCGGCGCAAGTTCGCGCTGATGGGCCGCTGCGCCGACAGCCAAAGAGTGCGCGTGGGCATTCTGACTCTGCTGCCGCAATCGATCGGCGAAACCGTGCGGCGCGTTACCGGCAGCGACGATTGGCAACTGCTGATCGAACAGGACGGCGCCATGGATATCCTCAGCCTGCACTGGGCACCGGACGCCCTGTCACCGGCAAACGCTGAAGCCGAACAGACGCTGCACAGAGCCTTGATCGAAGACTATCCGTTGATCGAACAACTGAGCGCCGATCGCCTGATGGCGTTGCGGATTCGCTGCTGTACGGTTCAAGAACTGGTATGCCATCCACGCTCCGGCAAACGGCAGCGCGTGCTGGACCGGCGCATCTATAACGGCTCCGGCCAGGAGCGTTGCTGATGGAAACGATCACCCTGCGCGGATATCGCACCAGTGACGCCCAGGCGGTCAGTCGCCTGTTCAGAACTATCTATGGTGACCACTACGCCCAGCCGCATGTTTACCTGCCCCGCATGATCAGCCAGAACCATGCCGACGGCCGCTGGCACTCATTGGTGGCGGTGGCGAACGATCAGGTGGCGGGCCACGCCACGTTGATTCTCGACAAGCAATCATCCATCGCCGAACTGGCGCTGAGCGTGGTGGATCCTCAGAACCGTGGCCAGAACATTGCAACGCAACTGAGCCGGCGCTTGCTGACGCATGCGCAGGCGCTTGGCTATCGGGGTGTCACGATCAAGCAAGTGACCCATCACCCCTATTCGCAAAAAATGGCCGCCCGCCTTGGTTTTCAAAATACCGGCTTGTTGCCCGATCACGCACCGTCACCCTTTGGCGGCGTGCTGACCGAATCGCTCGTGCTGGGTTACGTCCCTGTCGACGGCTTTCAGCGGCCACTGCCGGCCTTGACCTGGCCAGACGAATGCCGTGAGTTCATGCAGCAGTTGTGCGACGTGTTCGGAACGCAATTGAACGTGGCGCCGTGGATCGGCGCTCCAGCGCAGCTGGAACAGCGCTGGGGGCGATATGACGGGGTTTTCAGCGAAGTGGATGAGAGCTTGCTCAAACAGCTGCAGCAACTGCCCACCCATTGGCTGATATCGATCCGGCTCAGGCTGGCCCAGGGTTTCGACACTGCCTGGCGCCGGTTATCAACGACGGGTTTCGTGTTCAGCGGACTGGCGCCCGATGACAAAGGTGAGGGATGGCTGGCGTTGTTTCATAGAGGGTTCCAGCCAAAATCACTGACACTGCATTGTCCGCACATGCAGCGGCTGCATGACGACATGCAGCAACGGATCGCCCCGCTTGCGGATTTTCAGATTTGCGGCAACCGCCCATAAACGAAAAGGCCCGCTCCGTTACCGGTGCGGGCCTTCTGGTCACGCCTTGGCGCTGACGCCAGCGTCGGTCGGAGGCTTGCGCTCGCCGCCCTGCCCGTAGGTCTGCAGGTTCTGCAGTACATAAATGGCTTTCTTGTACTCGGGGATCAACGTATTGGCGTACTTGTTGCCCTTGAGATTGTTGGTCTGGATGGTATCCAGTTGCGTCGCGAAATACTCCAGCGCATTGAACTTGGCGTCCGGATCCTTCTGAATGCCGAAGCGATCAAACTTGTCGCCGGCGTTGAGCAGAGTAATGGACGTGACTTCGGAAATCAGGCCACGGCTGCGCAGCATTGCACTGAGGCTGCCCAATTGTTTGGCCGAAACATTGGTGGGATCGAAACCCTTGATGTTCTTGTGCAGCCCCTGCTTGTCCATCTCCGCGATGCTGATTGCGTTGGGGTCCTTGCCAACCTGGGCCAGCATCTGCTTGACCTTGACACTTTGAGAAACCGGTTTGCTCGAGCTTCCTGTGTCTCGAACCAGCAAACCCGCCTTGGGTTGCCAGGCACCGGTATAGCCGATAGTCATGAGCAAGCTCCTTGCGAGGAAAACATGAAAAATTCCTTGATGAACGACTTTTGAGTTGCCCGGAGTATCGGCCGGCAACCTGATGGCTCCAACTCATTTCTGCACCTTTTTACAATTTTTGTACATTCACGATACAAACCGATAACAGCTCCGGAAATACGGGACCAGAGCGTTCATGACAATGTGATGAAAGTGGGTTTATCGCTCTAATGTTCGGGACAGTTACTTCTCATGTATCAGGCCGGATACGTTCCACCGGTCGGGATTGTAGCTTTTAGGACGCAAGTACCTAAAGCTTCCCGAAGTCGCGACGATACGTTAGGAAACCCGCGCTGTTTTTTCCCTGCCCACAATAAGAATCCCTGCTCAAGGACCGGTTTCCATGCCCGCATTCCGCACCATTCAGGCTCGCTACACGCTGTTTCTGGTTCTGTTCATTCTGTTGTTGTCGGTGCTGACCGTGGTCGGCATCAGCCAGTTGGTCGCGCCCAAGCTGCGCCATACCGAAGAACAGGTGGTGCTCAACCGCATTGCTGAAGTGGCCGAACAGATTCAGGGCGAATTGAACAAGGTTCAGGCGCAACAGCGCAGCATCACCCAGACCATCCCGCTGCTCGACAGCGCAGCCATCGACACCGTATTGCCGGGGCTGGTGGATCAATACGGCGAGCTCAAAGTATTCGGCGGCGGCATCTGGCCGTTGCCCGGCCAGCGTGAGGCCGGACGCAACAAGTTCAGTACGTTCTGGCACCGCGACGCCTCCGGCAAGCTGGCGGTGAACACCTTCTGGAACAGCGACGCTGCGCCCAACTATTACGACCAGAGCTGGTACAAGGGCGGCATGCAGACCCCGCGCGGCCAATGCGCCTGGGCCGCTGCTTATAAAGATGATGCCAGCGCCGAGCCGCGCACCAACTGCGCCATGGCCATCCAGAAAAACGGCAGCGCCTGGGGCGTGTCGACCATCGACGTGACCCTGGGCTTCTTCAACGATCTGGTGGCGCGCAAGGAAAAAGACCTCAACGCCGAAATGCTGATCGTCGAGGCCGACGGCAAGATCATCAGCAACAGCTCGCGCATCAGCGGGCCGATTGTGCTGAAGAACATCAGTGAACTCGCCGGTGGCTCGACCTTCGCCAGCCAGGTCAAGGCCGGGCTGCAAAACCGCGATCAGGCGCAGCGCGTCGAGTTCGACAACCACGGTGAAGCCAGCACCTTCTTCATGCGCCCGATCGAAGGCACCCCGTGGTTCCTCGCCACCGCCCTGCCAACCAAAATGCTCACCGCCCAGCGTGACGATGTGCTCAGCAGCCTGAGCCTGTTGCAGATTCCGCTGGTGATCCTGCTGGTACTGTTGCAGGTCTACGCAATCCGCCAACTGGTTTCGCGCATGAAAGCGCTGAAAGCCAACATCGATTCGCTGTCCAGCGGCGATGCCGACCTGACCCGGCGCATCACCATTCGTGCTGAAGACGAACTCGGTGCCATCGGGCACTCGGTCAACACCTTTATCGCCTACCTGCAGAACATGATCGGCGAAGTGACCCAGGCCACCGGCGCGATGGCCTCGAGCCTCGACAGCCTGCAACGCACCTCGGCGCACACCAGCCAGATTCTGGCGCGCCACGCGTCGGAGACCGACCAGACCGTTACCGCGATCAACGAAATGAGTTCGACCGCCGAAAGCGTCGCGCAAAATGCTGCCGAAACCGCTGCCTTCACCCAGCGCGCCAATGAAAACGCCGACCGTTCCCGCATCGTGGTCGGTGAAGCGTCAGGCAGCGTAGTGGCGTTGATCGACGAAGTGGCCAGCGCCACCCACAAGGTCGAAAGCATGCAGCAGGATGCCCAGCGCATCACCGAAATCCTCGGCGTGATCGGCGCCATTGCCGGCCAGACCAACCTGCTGGCACTCAATGCCGCCATCGAAGCAGCGCGGGCCGGTGAACAGGGTCGCGGTTTTGCCGTGGTGGCGGACGAAGTGCGTGCCCTCGCCGCCCGCACCCAGGCCAGCACCTCGGAAATCAACGAGATGTTGAGCCGTCTGACCCAAGGCGTCAGTTCGTCGGTCAGCGCCATGGAAAACACCCAGGCCAGTTGCCAGTCGGCCGCCGATGCCACCACCCGGGTCAACAGCGGGCTGGACGAAATGGCCGGTGCGGTCAGCCACATCAACAGCCTCAGCACCCAGATCGCCACCGCCGCGGAACAGCAAAGCGCGGTCACCGAAGAGATCAACCGCAGCATGGTGCAGATCCGCCACATGGTCGATGAACTGGTGGAAAGCGGCCAGGCCAGCGAACTCAACACCCGCCAGTTGCTGGAAGCCAATAGCCGGGTGAGCGCGATCATGGGCCGCTTCAAGGTTCGCTGACCGTTTTGTCATCTTGCGCTCAGTGGCCTGTCAGCTTTGATCTACGATCATGTTGGCAGGCCTGCCTCGTATCACTTGGAAACACTCCGTTGATGCCAGGCAGGAAAAACCGGTCAAAATGCCTTCCTTTTTGACCGTTCTTCCTCTGAGCCGAGAGCCCTCCATGCGAAACCATCTGCGTCTGGCCGCCCTGAGCGCGCTGTTCATTTCCTCCCTGGCGCAAGCCGCCGACCTTATCCCGATCGAAGTCCACCGCGACGCCAACTGTGGCTGCTGCAAAAAGTGGATCAGCCATCTGGAAGCCAATGGCTTCAAGGTCGAAGACCACGTCGAAAGCGACATGAGCAGCTTCAAGCAGCAGCACGGCGTGCCGCCGCGTCTGGCGTCCTGCCACACCGCGATCATCAACGGCAAATTCGTCGAAGGCCATGTTCCGGCGGAACAGGTGCTGGCCCTGAGCAAGCGTGACGACCTGCTGGGCGTCGCCGCGCCGGGCATGCCGATGGGCTCGCCGGGCATGGAAATGGACGGCATGAGCGACGCCTATCAAGTGATCGGCCTGAAGAAAGACGGCGCCGACGTGGTGGTGGCGGATTACCCGGCCCATTGATGACGGCGGGTTATCTCGGGCTGTTCATGGCCGCGTTTGGTGCGGCGACCCTGTTGCCGCTGCAATCGGAAGCCGTGCTGGTCGGGCTGCTGGTCAGCGATCGTTACTGGCTTTGGGGCCTGCTGGCCGTGGCGACGCTGGGCAATGTCCTCGGTTCGCTGGTGAACTGGTGGCTGGGGCGCCGTCTGGAACGATTTCAGGATCGGCGCTGGTTTCCGGTCAGCCCCAGGCATATGGAGCGCGCCCGTGCTCACTATCAGCGTTACGGTCACTGGTCGCTGCTGCTCAGTTGGTTGCCGGTGATCGGCGATCCGCTGACGTTGATCGCCGGGGTCATGCGCGAACCTCTCGGGCGATTCCTGTTGATCGTCACTCTCGCCAAAGGCGCCCGCTACGGGGTGCTGGCGATGCTCACCCTGGGCTGGCTCGGTTGAACGATCGGGCCCGGGGATTGCCTGTGTTTAACGTCGACCTAATCCGGCCGTTCCAGCATCGGCCGATTTCTTGTGGAGTTGTCCTATGTCTGTGTCGCTGACCCGCTGGCTACCCGGCCTGTTGCTGACCGCCGCCCTGCCCCTGCTTGCTCACGCCGAAGGGCCGCAATACGGCCCGGAACTGCAAGGTTTCGATTATCCCTACACCCTCAAGCACTTTGCCTTTCAGTCCCAGGGCAAGTCGCTGCAGATGGGTTACATGGACGTCGCCGCCTACGGCAAGGCCAACGGGCGCACCGTGGTGCTGATGCACGGCAAGAATTTTTGCGGCGCGACCTGGGACAGTTCGATCAAGGCCCTGAGCGAAGCCGGTTACCGGGTGGTTGCCCCGGATCAGATCGGTTTCTGTACCTCCAGCAAACCCGATCATTACCAGTACACCTTCCAGCAACTGGCAGCCAACACTCAGCAGCTGCTCAAGGCGCTGGGCATCCAGAAAGCCACCCTGCTCGGCCACTCCACGGGCGGTATGCTCGCCACCCGTTATGCGCTGCAATATCCGGATCAGGTCGAGCAACTGGCGCTGGTCAATCCGATCGGTCTGGAAGACTGGAAAGCCCTCGGCGTGCCTTATCGCAGCGTCGATCAGTGGTATCAGCGCGAACTGAAAGTCACCGCGCAGGGCATCCGCGACTATGAACGCACGACCTATTACGACGGTCGCTGGAAACCCGAATTCGACCGTTGGGTGGACATGCTCGCCGGCCTGAGCAACGGCCCGGGCAAGACTCAGGTCGCATGGAACTCGGCGCTGATCTACGACATGATCTTCACCCAGCCGGTGTACTACGAGTTCAAGGACCTGAAGATGCCGACCCTGCTGCTGATCGGCACCTCCGACACCACCGCCATCGGCAAGGACATCGCGCCGCCCGAAGTGAAGGCTAAAATCGGTAACTACGACGTGCTGGGCAAGCAGGTAGCGAAACTGATTCCTCAGTCCACGCTGGTGGAATTCCCCGGCATGGGCCACGCCCCGCAGATGGAAGAGCCGGCGAAATTCCACGAGGCACTGCTCGGCTGGCTGGACAAAACCAATCCCGTTCGTTGAAGAGGTAACGCTGATGGCGGTGCAGATTGCGGTGATCGATGACTGGCAGGACGTCGCGCGGGGCGTAGTTGACTGGTCGATGCTCGACAGTCTCGGCGAAGTCACCTTCGTCCATGAGTACCCGGCGGACAACGCCACGCTGGCCGAGCGTCTGGGCCGGTTCGAGGTGATCTGCGTGATGCGCGAACGCACGCGCTTCGATGAAGACCTGCTCAAACGCTTGCCGAACCTGAAGCTGCTGGTCACCGGCGGCATGCGCAACGCGGCGCTGGATATGCCGGCCGCCGCCCGTCTCGGGATCAAGGTCTGCGGCACCGACAGCTACAAGCACGCGGCGCCGGAACTGACCTGGGCGCTGATCATGGCTGCCACCCGCAATCTGGTGAACGAGGCCAACGCTCTGCGCGCCGGTCAGTGGCAGCAAGGCCTCGGTGGCGACCTGCACGGCAAGACCCTCGGCATTCTCGGGCTCGGTAGTATCGGCCAGCGGGTGGCGCAGTTCGGTCAGGTGTTCGGCATGCGTGTGATCGCCTGGAGCGAAAACCTCACCGCCGAGCGCGCTGAACAGGCCGGTGTCACCTATGTCAGCAAGCAGCAGTTGTTCGAACAGGCTGACGTACTGTCGGTGCACCTGGTGCTCAGCGATCGCAGCCGGGGTCTGGTCGATGCGCAGGCGCTGGACTGGATGAAGCCGACCGCCCTGCTGGTCAACACGGCGCGCGGGCCGATTGTCGATGAAGCGGCGCTGATCAAGGCCTTGCAGAAACAGCGCATCAGCGGTGCGGCCCTCGACGTGTTCGATCAGGAACCGCTGCCGGCACTGCACCCGTTTCGCACCCTCGACAACGTGCTGGCCACGCCCCATGTCGGGTATGTCAGCCGCCAGAACTATGAGCTGTTCTTTTCGCAGATGATCGAAGACATTCAGGCCTGGTCAACCGGAGAACCCGTGCGCCTGCTCAACTGAGCCTGCTCACCTTCGCGGGCAATTCCTGCCCGCGAGGCAGCACCCGCTGACCACCTGCCAACACAAGTGTCCGCACCGCAACAGTGCATTCGCACGTTTCCGGCGCCCGAAATCGTGACCGCCCGGTCACCATTTTGCATCATCGACGTCGCCTGACATGCACTTCGTCGGGGCGCACCCCCTCCCGAAGCCACGGATTTCGTGAGCCTGCAACAGATTGTCGAACAATTCATCCGATCGCCCTGGCCCGCTCTAGGATCTGGCCTAGACTGGATTTCGCGGGGTAAAACCGGCCGGTCACAAAGTCAAAAATTCGTCGAAACTTTTGCAGATCGCGGCGGGTCATCTGATAGGCAGGGCCAAAGCGACTGGTTCAAGTCTTGCAATGGCCACCTCACCCATTCTGCTTGCACGTGTCGGGTAGTGTTTGCTCACCGATGCGTGGCGTGTTTGCGCCCGGCCACAGGACCTGGCCATGGACATCGCATGTTCAAGACAAGAATCAGATCAAAAAGACGGGAGATTCATATGATCAGTGCGGCATTGGAAATTCAGGGAGAACGGGCTCATCAGCCGATGGGTGAATCGAGCACTTTAAGCGTTCCCGGCAGCCGATCGATCAGCGTCCCGATCACCAAGACACTGACGCCGATAGCCAGTCAGAACCCCAACAAGAAAAAAGTATTGTTCGTGACCTCGGAAATCGCCGACCTGGTAAAGACCGGCGGTCTGGGAGACGTTTCTGCCGCCCTGCCCCGTGCAATGGCGCATCTGCACGACGTCCGGGTGTTGATCCCGGGTTACCCGCAAGTCATGAACAGCGAGAATCCGATCCACATCATCGGCGAACTGGGTGGCCACGCCGCGCTGCCGCCCTGCAAGATCGGGCGCATGGACATGCCCGACGGTCTGGTCATTTATGTGTTGATCTGCCCTGAACTGTACGCCCGTGACGGTGGCCCGTACGGCGCCAACAATGGTCGCGACTGGCCGGACAACCATATCCGTTTCGCCCGTCTGGGTCTGGCCGCCGCCGATATCGCCGCCAACCTCGCGCAAATCCACTGGTGCCCGGATCTGGTGCATGCCCACGACTGGCCGGCCGGTCTCGCGCCTGCCTACATGCACTGGCGCGGGCAACGCACGCCGACCCTGTTCACCATTCATAACCTGGCCTATCAAGGCGTGACCAGCCTCGGCTCTTGCCCGGAGCTCGGGATTCCCGCCCATGCCCTGCAACAGGAAGGCATGGAGTTCTACGGCAAGATGTCGTTCCTCAAGGCCGGCATGGCTTATTCGAGCCACATCACCACGGTCAGTGCCACTTACGCGCAGGAAATCACTACCCCGGATTTCGGCTGCGGTCTCGACGGTTTTCTCGCCGCCAAGACCCAGCAAGGCTTGCTCAGCGGCATTCCCAACGGCATCGATGAGAGCTGGGACGCTGCCACCGACCCGCACCTGTTCGCGCCATTTGCCATCGGCGACTGGGAAGGCAAGGCCATCAACGCCGCCCACGTGCGCGAATTGTTCGGCCTGAACGAGTCCGAAGGTCCTCTGTTTGCAGTGGTCTCGCGACTGGTCTATCAAAAAGGCCTGGACCTGACCGAAGCGGTGTCGGAATACATCGTGCAGAACGGTGGCCAGATCGCGATCATCGGCCGTGGCGAGCCTGAAGAAGAACAGGCCATGCGTGAACTGGCGCTGCGCTTCCCCGGCCAGATCGGCGTGCGCATCGGCTTCAATGAAACCGACGCCCGACGCATGTTCGCCGGCAGCGATTTCCTGCTGATGCCATCGCGTTATGAACCGTGCGGTCTGAGCCAGATGTACGCCCAGCGTTTCGGCTCGCTGCCGGTGGCGCGCAACACCGGCGGGCTGGCCGACACCATCGAAAACGGTGTTACCGGTTTCCTGTTCAATGAATCCACCGCCGACAGCTACCGCGAGGCCCTGAGCCGAGCGTTCAAGGTGTTTGCCTTTCCCGAACTGCTCAACGCCATGCGTTGCCGGGCGATGGCCGCACCCTTCAACTGGTGCAAGGCAGTCGAACCTTACGCCGAACTCTACGAACGACTGGTGGCCAAGGCGCTGGGTAAAACGCACCACAAATAACCAGGGAGGTTTTCAACGATGCCGTCACGGACACCTGAAAGCTGGCCCCACGGCGCGATCATGCTGGATGCCGAGCACACCCAATTCGCGCTGTGGGCGCCGGATGCATTTTACGTCAGCGTCGAGCTGGACAACGGCCAGTCCCTGCCCATGCTGCCCCAGGGCGAGGGCTGGTTTGTCATCAAGACCCGCTGCCCTGCCGGCAGCCGCTACCGTTTCAACATCGATGGCGAACTGGAGGTCCCCGACCCGGCCTCCAGGGCGCAGGACGGTGATCTCGACCGCCACAGCGTGGTGGTCGATCCGCACCGTTATTCCTGGCGCAACACCACGTGGCAAGGGCGCCCCTGGAATGAAGCGGTCATTTATGAACTGCATGTCGGCGCGCTCGGCGGATTTGCCGAAGTCGAGCAGCATCTCTCACGCCTCGCGGAGCTCGGCATCACCGCCATTGAACTGATGCCGATCGCGCAGTTTCCCGGCGATCGCAATTGGGGCTACGACGGCGTGTTGCATTACGCGCCACAAGCCAGTTATGGCACACCTGAACAACTCAAACATTTGATCGACAGCGCCCACGGTTATGGCCTGGCGGTGATCCTCGACGTGGTCTACAACCACTTCGGCCCCGACGGCAATTACCTGCATCGCTACGCCAAAGGCTTTTTTCGCGAAGACAAGCACACCCCATGGGGCGCGGCCATCGATTTTCGCCGTCGGGAAGTGCGGGACTTCTTCGTCGAAAACGCCTTGATGTGGCTGCTGGAATACCGTTTCGACGGCTTGCGCCTGGATGCGGTGCATGCCATCGAAAGCCCCGACTTTTTGCCGGAACTCGCACGTCGCATACGTCAGCAGATCGACCCGTCCCGGCATGTGTGGCTGACCATCGAAAACGAACTCAACCAGTCCAGCCTGCTTGAGGAAAATTACGACGCGCAGTGGAACGACGATGGCCACAACGCCCTGCATGTATTACTGACCGGTGAAACCGACGCCTACTACGCGGACTATGCACTGCAACCCACCGAACAACTGGCCCGCTGCCTGAGCCAGGGTTTCGTGTTTCAGGGTCATATCACGCGCCACGGCGAACCCCGTGGCGAGCCAAGCGAGCATCTGCCATCCACTGCTTTCGTGTTGTTCCTGCAAAATCACGACCAGATCGGCAATCGCGCCTTCGGCGAGCGCCTGCATCAATTGGCCGAGCCGCGCGCGGTGGATGCTGCGACAGCGTTGTTGCTGCTGTCGCCGATGATTCCCCTGATGTTCATGGGCGATGAATACGCGGCCCAACAGCCATTTCTGTTCTTCACCAGCCACCATGGCGAACTGGCGAAACTGGTGCGCCAAGGTCGGCGTAATGAGTTCGCGGCATTCAGTGCCTTCTCGGATCCGCACAAGCGTGAACAGATTCCCGACCCCAACGCCGAGCAGACCTTTCACGCCTCACAACCGCGCCTGACGGGTAACGGCACGCCTCGGCAACAGGCGACGCTGGCGTTGTATCGCCAGCTTCTGCAACTGCGCCATCAATACATCATTCCCAACCTGTCCGGCACTCAAGCCCTCGGCGCCCAAGTGCTGGGGCCTGGCGCCGTCAGCGCACGCTGGCGCCTGGGCGATGGCAGCGAGCTGCGAATCGACCTGAACCTCAGCGATACGCCAGTGGTCAACCTTCCACAGACCGAGTCGGTGTGGCTGTTTCGCCAGCCACCCGACACAGGCCTGTTGGATGAGGGGCAACTGCCCCCGTATTGCGCGCTCGTCAGCCTCACGGCCGCAACCCCTTTGCCCCCCTTGGATGGAGAGCGCCTATGAGTGATGCGCAACTGGAAATTCTCGCCAGCCGAGCCGGCCTTGCCGTCGACTGGATCGACGCCAACGGGCGAGCGCAAAAAGTCGCCCCGGCGGTGCTGCGCAATGTGCTGATCGGCCTCGGTCACCCGGCCGGAACGGCTCAGGAAATCGACGCCAGCCTGCTCGAACTGCAACAGGTACAGGAAAATCGCCAGCTGCCCCCGCTGCTCACTGCCGATGTCGGCGTGGGCGTGGATCTGGCTCGCTATTTCGAACCCGAGACCCCTTGCGAAATTCACCTGGAAGACGGCTCGCGCCTGAGTCTCAAGCTGGATGCCGAGTCCGTATTGCCCGGCGAGATACCGGTCGGCTATCAGCAAGTGCACATCGCCGATCAGCAATTCACCCTGGCCGTGGCACCGGAACGCTGCTTCAGCGTAGGTGATGCCGTGGACAGCCCGATCCCGCGCGCGTGGGGCCTGAGCGTGCAGCTTTATGGACTGCGCCGCGCCGGCGATGGCGGTTTCGGCGACACCCAGGCCCTGGAAGAACTGGCCCGGGTGGCCGGTGAACGTGGCGCCGATGCCTTGGCGATCAGCCCGCTGCACGCGATGTTCAGCGCCGACACCGGGCGCTACAGCCCTTACTCGCCGTCCAGTCGGCTGTTTCTCAACCCGCTGTACGCCGCACCGGGCGCGATCCTCGGCGAGCGCGCGCTGCGCGATGCGATTGACGCGGCCGGGCTGACCGAGCAGTTCGAGCAACTGGAAAACCTGAAACTGATCGACTGGCCGAAAGCGGCCGACGCCAAACTGAAACTGCTGCAAGCCTTGTACGACGGCTTCATAAGCGGCGAACACCCGTTGCACGCCGACTTCTCCAGCTTTCGTGATGCCGGCGGCGAAGCGCTGGAAAACCACTGCCGCTTCGAAGCCATCCAGGAAATGCGCGCGGCCCGTGGCGAGAGCCTCGACTGGCGCCAATGGCCGGAGCACTGGCACGACCCGCGCGGCGCTGCCCTCGGCGCATTTGCCGAGGAATACGCCGAGCGCATCAGCTACTTCGCGTTCTGCCAATGGTTGATCCACCGCTGCCTGGAGCGCGCCCAGACCGCCGCCCGCAGCGCCGGCATGGGTATCGGCCTGATCGCCGACCTGGCGGTGGGTGCCGACGGTGCCGGCAGCCAGGCCTGGAGTTTTCAGGACGAGTTGCTCGCCTCGCTGACCGTCGGCGCGCCGCCGGACATCCTCAATCGCTCAGGCCAGGGCTGGGGCATTTCCGCGTTTTCCCCGGAAGGTCTGGTGCGCAACGGCTTTCGTGCGTTCATCGACATGCTGCGCGCCAACTTCGCCCACGCCGGCGGGCTGCGCATCGACCATGTCATGGGCCTGCAACGGCTGTGGGTGATTCCCAACGGCGCGGTCCCGGCGGACGGCGCCTACCTGTATTACCCGGTGGATGACCTGCTGCGTCTGCTGACCCTCGAATCCCATCGTCATCAAGCGATCGTGCTTGGCGAAGACCTCGGCACCGTGCCCGATGGCCTGCGGGAAAAACTCATCGCCCGCGCCATGCTTGGCATGCGCGTGCTGTTGTTCGAGCAGGACAACACCCATTTCAAACCGATCCTCGACTGGCCGGACAACGCCCTGGCCACCACCAGCACCCACGATCTGCCGACCCTCAACGGCTGGTGGCACGGCCGCGACATCGACTGGAATGCGCGACTGGGACTGATCGACGCCAACGGCGAAATCGACTGGCGCCGTTACCGCGAACGGGAGCGTGAAGGCCTGCGCAATGCCCTGAGCCAGGACCCGCAAAACTTTCGCGAGGAATCCCACGAGGCCGATCAGGTGGTCGACGCCGCGGTGCGTTTCCTCGGCCACACCCGTGCGCCGCTGGTGCTGCTGCCGTTGGAAGATGCGCTGGGGCTTGACGAGCAGGCCAACCTGCCCGGCACCATCGACACCCACCCCAACTGGTCGCGCCGCTTGCCGGCCACCAGTGAGACGCTGCTCGACGGTGTCGACGCCGCAAGACGCCTGGAACTATTGGCGTGTGCCCGCCTTCAGGCAGCCGAGCGTGACCAATGAGTGCATTGCCTATCCAGACCCTGCGCGCCACGGTTCGCCTGCAATTTCACCGAGGCTTCACCCTTGATCAGGCGGTGCCGCTGGTGCCGTATTTCTCTCGACTCGGCATCAGCCACATTTATGCCTCGCCGCTGCTGGCCGCGCGCGCCGGCTCCATGCATGGCTACGACGTGGTCGATCCGACCCGGGTCAATCCGGAACTCGGCGGCGAACCAGCCTTGCGTCGTCTGGTCGCCAGCCTGCGCGAGCACGGCATGGGGCTGATCCTCGACATCGTCTCCAATCACATGGCGGTCGGTGGCGGTGACAACCCGTGGTGGCTCGACTTGCTGGAATGGGGCCGACTGAGCCCCTACGGCGAGTTCTTCGACATTCAGTGGCACTCGCCCGACCCGCTGATGGAAGGCCAGTTGCTGCTGCCGTTTCTCGGCAGCGACTACGGTGTCGCATTGCAGGACGCGACTCTGCCGCTGCTGTTCAATGCCGAGAGCGGCACTTTCCATGTCGAGCATTACGAGCATCACTTCCCGATCTGCCCTACTGATTACGGCGAACTGCTCAGATCCAATGACGCCCCGAACGATACGCTCAATGCGCTCGCCGACCGTTTCAGTACGCTGAGCTATCAGACCGACGCCCGCGCGCTGGCCCTGCCGCTCAAGGAAGAACTCCAGCAACTGGCCAGCGACCCGCACATTCTGCAAGCCATTGAGCGCAACCTGACGCACTACGATTCGAAGACCGGAGAAGGTTTTCAGCGCCTGCACCAATTGCTGGAACGGCAAAGCTATCGCCTGGCGAGCTGGCGCACGGCGGCGGATGACATCAACTGGCGGCGCTTCTTCGACATCAACGAACTCGGCGGTTTAAGGGTCGAGCGTCCGGCAGTGTTCGAGGCCACCCACGGCAAGATCTTCCAGTTGATCGGCGAAGGCCTGATTGACGGCCTGCGCATCGACCACATTGACGGCCTCGCCGACCCGCGCGGCTACTGCCGCAAGCTGCGCCGTCGTCTTGACCATCTGGCGCCGGGCCGGCACTTGCCGATTTACGTCGAGAAGATTCTCGGCGACGGCGAAACCCTGCCCACCGACTGGTCCGTGGACGGCAGCACCGGTTATGAATTCATGAACCAGTTGTCGCTGTTGCAACACGACCCGGACGGTGAACATGTGCTCGGCGACTTGTGGCAACGCCGCACCGAGCGCTCGGCCGCGTTCATCGAAGAAGCGCAACTGGCGCGCCAGCAGATCCTCAACGGTTCGCTGGCCAGCGATTGCGAAAGCGTTGCTCAGGCCCTGCTGCAAGTGGCGCGCGACGACCTGATGACCCGCGACCTCACGCTCGGCTCAATCCGCCGTGTGTTGCAGGCGTTGATCGTGCACTTCCCGGTCTATCGCACCTACATCACCCCGATGGGCCGCTCGGCGCGCGACGAGGTGTTTTTCCAGCAGGCCATGGACGGTGCGCGGCAGACATTGAGCGAAGCCGATTGGCCAGTACTGGACTCCGTAGCCGGTTGGCTTGGCGGCCAGCCATGGCGGCGCAAACCTCGTGGTCGCTCGCGCAAGATTCTGAAGCACGCCTGCGTGCGCTTTCAGCAGCTCACTTCCCCGGCCGCCGCCAAAGCGGTGGAAGACACCGCGCTGTATCGCTCGGCGGTGCTGCTGTCGCGCAATGACGTCGGTTACAACACCGAGCAGTTCAGTGCGCCGGTCAGCGACTTTCACGCGGTGAACCAGCAACGTCTGGCGAGCTTCCCGGACAACCTGCTGGCCACCGCCACCCACGACCACAAACGCGGCGAAGACACCCGCGCGCGACTGGCCGTACTCAGCGAACGCAGCCACTGGTACGTCGAGCAGATCGAGCTGTGGCGCGCCCTCGCCCGGCCGCTGCGCCATGACGATCAGTTGCCGTCGTCGGCGGACGAATTGATCCTCTATCAGGCGCTGCTCGGCAGCTGGCCGCTGGACTTGCATGACGACGATCAGGCCGGGTTTGCCGATTACGCCAAGCGTGTCTGGCAGTGGCAGCAGAAAGCCCTGCGCGAAGCCAAGCTGCAAAGCAGCTGGAGTGCGCCGAACGAGGCTTACGAAAACGCCGCTCAAGCGTTCACCGAACAATTGCTGCTGGCTCCCGAAGGAGAACTGCTGCGCGGGGCGCTGGCCAAGACCGTCAACAGCATCGCGGCGGCCGGCGCCCTCAACGGTCTGGCGCAAACCTTGCTGCGCATGACCGTGCCGGGGGTGCCGGATCTGTATCAGGGCAACGAGTTCTGGGATTTCAGCCTGGTCGATCCGGACAACCGGCGGCCAGTCGACTATGCCGCCAGGCAGCAGGCGCTGGAAGCACCAGGGCCGGTTCAGGAACTGTTGGAGAACTGGCGCGACGGGCGAATCAAGCAAGCATTGATCGCCGAGGTGCTGCGCCTGCGCGCCGACGACACCGAGTTGTTTCGCCGTGGTTCGTACCAGGCCCTCGAGGTACTGGGCAGCCAGGCGCACAACGTGCTCGCGTTTGCCCGCGAGCATGGGGAGCGACGGATCATCGTGATCGTGCCGATCCGTTGCGCAACATTGTTGGAAAACAGTGCTGTGCCGATGGTTGATGCGCTGCGCTGGGGCGATACACGGGTGGTTTTACCGTTCGACGCCTCTAACGAAAATCTGAAGGGACTTTTTTCGAGCACCGCAGTCACAAAAAACAGGGAGCTGCAGGTCAGCGCCGCGCTGGGGGATTTCCCGGTCAATCTGCTTATCCAACACGTCTAGCAGCATGAGTTCAGTTCAGGAGCATTGCGATGAGTACCGACGATAAACGCATCCGCGAATTCGCCTATCAGATCTGGGAATCGGAAGGTAAACCCGAGGGCCAGGACGCCCGCCACTGGGAGATGGCGCGCAAACTGGCCGAAGCCGAGGCATTGGCGCCGAAAAAATCGCCGAAGGCTGCCGGCAGTAAAACCGCCGGCAAGACCACCACCAGCAAAGCTGTCGAGGGCAAGGCAACTGCCGCCAAACCCAAGGCCACGACGGCCAAGGCCAAGCCTGCCGGTGCCGCCAAAGTGATTCCCCCGGGCGAAAAAGCCGCCGAGAAAAAGCCCCGCGCGCCGCGCAAGCCGCCTGCGGTCTGACGCTCCCCGAACCATTGATTTGAATAACCGTGTGGCGGGTTCGCTCGCCACCGAGGGCTTACTCGTCCTCGAAAAACATCTACCCCCCGATTTTTTGCAGGAGCACCTATGACCCGTCCAAAGAAAGCCGAGCCCGCCGCGCACGCCGAACCCTCGCGCATCCGTGAAGGCCTGCCCTTCCCGCTCGGCGCGACCTGGGATGGTCTGGGGGTGAACTTTGCGCTGTTTTCCGCCAACGCCACCCGCGTTGAACTGTGCATTTTCGACGATGCCGGCGAAGTTGAACTCGAACGCATCGAACTGCCGGAATACACCGATGAGATCTACCACGGCTATCTGCCCGATGCACATCCGGGCCTGATCTACGGCTACCGGGTCTATGGCCCGTACGACCCGGCCAACGGCCACCGCTTCAATCACAACAAGTTGCTGATCGACCCCTACGCCAAGCAGTTAGTGGGCGAGTTGAAATGGTCCGAGGCGCTGTTCGGCTACACCATCGGCCATCCGGACGCCGATCTCAGCTTCGACGAGCGCGACAGCGCGCCTTTCGTTCCCAAGTGCAAGGTCATCGACCCGGCCCACACCTGGGGCCACGACCACCGCGTCAGCGTGCCGTGGGACAAGACCATCATTTACGAGACCCATGTGCGCGGCATCAGCATGCGCCACCCTTCGGTGCCGGAAAATGTGCGTGGCACGTTTGCCGGGCTGATGGTCGACGATGTGCTTGAACACATCCGCAAACTGGGTGTGTCGACCGTCGAACTGTTGCCGATCCACGCTTTCGTCAACGACCAGCACCTGCTGCACAAAGGCATGACCAATTACTGGGGCTACAACAGCATCGCGTTCTTCGCCCCGGATCCGCGCTATCTGGCCAGCGGCAAGATCGCCGAGTTCAAGGAGATGGTCGCGCACCTGCACGACGCCAATCTCGAAGTGATTCTCGACGTGGTCTACAACCACACCGCCGAAGGCAACGAGCAAGGCCCGACCCTGTCGATGCGCGGGATCGACAACGCCTCGTACTACCGCTTGATGCCGGACGACAAGCGCTTCTACATCAACGATTCCGGCACCGGCAACACCCTCGACCTGAGCCATCCGTGTGTGCTGCAGATGGTCACCGACTCGCTGCGCTACTGGGCCAGCGAAATGCACGTCGACGGTTTCCGTTTCGATCTGGCGACCATCCTCGGCCGTTATCACGACGGTTTCGATGAACGCCACAGCTTCCTCGTGGCCTGCCGCCAGGACCCGGTCCTGCGCCAGGTGAAAATGATCGCCGAGCCTTGGGACTGTGGTCCCGGCGGCTATCAGGTGGGCAAGTTCCCGCCGGGCTGGGTCGAGTGGAACGACAAGTTCCGCGACACGGTGCGCGCGTTCTGGAAAGGCGACGACGGCCAGCTCGCCGACTTCGCCAGCCGCATGACCGCGTCCGGAGAAATGTTCAACCAGCGCGGTCGCCGGCCTTATTCGTCGGTGAATTTCGTCACTGCTCATGACGGCTTTACCCTCAACGACCTGGTGTCCTACAACGACAAGCACAACGAGGCCAACGACGAAAACAATCAGGACGGCAGCAACAACAACCTGTCCTGGAACCACGGCGTCGAAGGGCCCACCGACGACCCGGAAATCAACGCGCTACGCCACCGGCAGATGCGCAACTTCTTCGCCACCCTGCTGTTGTCACAGGGCACACCGATGATCGTGGCCGGCGACGAATTCGCCCGCACCCAGGACGGCAACAACAATGCCTACTGCCAGGACAGCGAAATCGGCTGGGTCAACTGGGACCTGAGCGAGGACGGCAAGGCGCTGCTGAAATTCGTCAAACGCCTGATCAAGTTGCGCCTGGCGTATCCGATCCTGCGCCGCGGGCGTTTCCTGGTCGGCGAATACAACGAAGACATCGGCGTCAAGGACGTGACCTGGCTTGCGCCGGACGCCACCGAAATGACCACCGAGCACTGGCATGATGCGCAGAACCGCTGCATGGGCATGCTGCTCGACGGTCGTGCCCAGGAAACCGGGATTCGCCGCAAGGGTGGCGACGCCACGCTGCTGCTGGTAGTCAACGCCCATCACGACATCGTCAACTTCACCTTGCCGGAAGTACCCGAGGGCAGTTTCTGGACGTGCATGATCGATACCAACCAGCCAGCGATCCGTGGCCAGGAGCGTTTCGAGTTCGGTCATGAGTACTCGGTCACCGGACGCTCGCTGCTGCTGTTTGAACTGCAACGTGAAGAAGAGGACTGACATGGACTTGTCCGCCTATCTCTCACGGCATGCCAGGGACTACCGCGACACGGCTGCTCTTGGTCTGTGTTTGCGGCAAATGGTCGAAGCCGGCCTCGATCGCCTGCCGTTGCCCGGCAGCGGTCGTACGCTGGAGCGCTGGCAACGGCTGTCCGAGGTCGGCGGGCATGATCTGGGGCTGTGCAAACTCTACGAAGGCCATACCGATGCCTTGGCGATCATCGAGCAACTCGGTGGCTCGCCGACGCCCGGCAGTACGTGGGGCATGTGGGCGGCCGAACCACCGCAGGCGCGGGTTCGGGTCAGCCGTTCGGGACATATGGTGCAGCTGGATGGGCGCAAGGCCTGGTGTTCCGGGGCGGCGGTGCTCAGCCACGCCCTGCTGACGGCATGGGATGAGGAGGATCGTCAGCAACTGGTCGCAGTGGCGCTCGATCAACCGGGCGTCACCGTCACCGATCAGGGCTGGCAAGCGGTCGGCATGGCGGCCACCGGCAGTGTCGAGGTGCTGTTTGACGAGGTCGAGGCTCAGGCGATCGGTGAGCCTGGCGACTACCTGCAACGGCCGGGATTCTGGCAGGGCGGGATCGGAATCGCCGCGTGCTGGTACGGCGCCGCCAGGGAGATCGGCGAACGCTTGCACCTGCACTGTGCGCGGCGTGAAGAGCCCCACGCGCTGGCCAGTCTCGGCGCCGTCGACAGCGCCTTGCACGGCGCAGCTCAAGCGCTGCGCGTCAGTGCTCTGGACATCGACAGCGATCCCCACGGCAACGCCGAGTTGCTGGCCCGCCGTGTTCGCGCCGTGGTCGAGGATGCCGCCGAACAGGTAATCCGCGAGACCGGTCGGGCACTTGGGGCCGGGCCGTTCTGCAAGGATCCGCACTTCGCCCGGCTGATGGCCGATTTGCCGGTGTATCTGCGTCAGAGCCACGCCGAACGTGATCTGGCGGCACTGGGCCAACTGATTGCACAGCAACCGCGCGAGGGTTGGGCCCTATGAAGCGCAATCCGATCGTCGGCGAAGGAACCTCCCTGCACGAATGGCAGGGCTCACGCCATCTGGCAGCGGTAGACAGTGTCGACATTCTCGACTTGGTACCACCGGGATCGCGGGCGGTGGTGATCGCGCCGCATCCGGACGACGAGGTGCTCGGTTGCGGCGGACTGTTGCAAGGGCTCGCAGCGGCGGGACGCACCCTGCAATTGATTTCGGTCACCGATGGCAGCGCCAGTCATCCGGGCTCGGAGCGCTGGCCGGTGGAGCGCCTGAGCGTCGTGCGCCCGCAGGAATCCGCCGAAGCCCTGCGCCGCCTCGGACTGCCCATGCACCAGTTGCAGTGGCTGCGCGGCGGCTTCCCCGACACCCGGGTCGCCGCGCGCGAGTCGATGTTGTGTGACTACCTGACCCGCTACCTGCAAGCCGATGACGTGATCTTCACCACCTGGCGCGAAGACGGCCACAGCGACCACGAAGCCGTAGGCCGCGCCAGCGTCGAAGCGGCTCGGCGCGTGGGCGCGATTTGCCATGAGCTGCCGGTCTGGACCTGGCACTGGGCAACCCCGGAAGACGCCCTCGTGCCCTGGGAGCGGGCGCGCAAGATTCTGCTCAGCCCGGAGCAAATCGCACGCAAGCGTCACGCGGTGCACGCCTTCGCCAGCCAGCTGGAAGGCGATCCCGAAGCAGGACTGGCTCCGGTGCTCGCGCCCTACGTCATTGATCGACTGCTGCAACCTTTCGAGGTGGTCTTCTTATGAGTGTCGAAGATCGCTACTTCGAAGGCCTGTTCGCGGGCAATAACGATCCCTGGGGATTTCGCCAGCGCTGGTATGAGCAGCGCAAACGCCTCGTGACCCTGGCAGCACTGCCCCGCCCGCATTACCGGACGATCTTCGAACCCGGTTGCGCCAACGGCGAACTGAGCGCCGCGCTGGCCGAACGCTGTGATCGGCTGTTGTGCTGCGACACCAGCGCCGCCGCGGTCAATCTGGCGCGCACCCGGCTGAGCCTGTTCGACCACGCCGACGTCCGTCAATGTCGGTTGCCTGGCGATTGGCCGGCGGAAAAATACGACCTGATCGTATTCAGCGAAATCGGCTACTACCTTGACCGGGAGGATCTGACGGAAGTCATCCGTTGCATCAGCGATTCGTTGGCGGCGGACGGTCAATTACTGGCCTGTCACTGGCGCCCGCCCATCGAAGGCTGCCCGCTCAATGCACGACAGGTTCACGACCTGATTCACGAACAGTTGCACCTGCCGCGACTGGTCCTGCATCAGGAAGCGGATTTTCTGCTGGAAGTCTGGAGTCGCGAACCGCGTTCGGTGGCCGCACTGGAGGGTTTGCGATGATTGGCATCCTGATCCCGGCACACAACGAAGAAGAGTGGCTCGATGACTGCCTGCTCGCCGCCTTGCGCGCCGCCGAGCATCCGATGCTGGCCGGTGAACCGGTGGAGGTCCTGGTGGTGCTCGACAGTTGCACCGACCGCTCGGCGCTCATCGTCAGCCAGTACCCCGTGCGGGCGCTGAGCATCGAGGCGCGCAACGTCGGCCAGGCGCGGGCCATCGGCGCTCAACAATTGCTTGAGCGCGGTGCGCGCTGGATCTCCTGCTCGGATGCCGACAGCCGCGTCGCCGAGGACTGGCTGGTGCAGCAACTGGGGCTGGGCACCGATGCCGTATGCGGCACGGTGACGGTCGAGCAGTGGCATGACACGTTCGATGAGGCCGCACAGATTCGCTATCACGGTCATTACCAGGCCTGCGAAGGACACCGACACATCCATGGCGCCAATCTGGGCGTCAGTGCGCAAGCCTACGTGCGCGCCGGCGGCTTCGAACCGTTGTCCTGTGACGAAGATGTGCAGCTGGTGCGCCAACTGGAGCGTTCAGGGGCCAGCATCGCCTGGAGCCATCGCCCGCAAGTCATCACCAGCGCCCGTCTGGATAGTCGTGCACGGGGTGGTTTTGGCGACTATCTGCGACAGTTGGCACAGACTGAATAAAAAAAAGCGGATCAGATTGATCTGTGACGCGACGAACCGCCCGTCTTGAGCAATACTCTGCTGCGCAGCAATCCAGGGTTCGGAGCGCTGCCGGGCTATCCACCAGCCTTCACGGGTCGTACACGCTTCGCATGGCGCGCACGACTGAGGGCGAGACACAACAAGGACGTATCACTCATGAAACCGTTATCCCTCAGCGAAAACGGCCTGCCGGCGCAGATCTGGAACAGCGCCCCGCAGCTCGACAACATTCCCGTCATCAACACTCACACATTAGTGCCACCCGGCGCCCGCGCCGTGGTCATTGCCCCGCATCCCGGCGATGAAGTGGTGACCTGCGGCGGCCTGCTGCAACTGCTTTCCAGCCTGGGGCATCCCTTGCAACTGCTGTCGATCACCGATGGCAGCGCCAGTCATCCGGGCTCGCGACAGTGGTCGGAGAAACGCCTGAGTGTGTTCCGCCCCCAGGAAAGCGTCGAAGCCCTGCGCCGTCTCGGTTTGCCGATGCACAGCCTGAAATGGGTGCGCGGCGGGTTCACTGACAACGCCCTGCTCGATCAGGAACATCAGCTGACCGATTTCATCGCCCGCTACCTGCGCCCCGGTGATGTGGTTTTCAGCACCTGGCGCGAAGATGGCACCGCCGATCATGAAGTGGTTGGCCGGGCCAGTGCCAAGGCTGCGCAACTGGCCGGCGCGACCTATCATGATGTGCCGGTCTGGGCCTGGCACTGGCCGGAACGGGATCAGGCGCAGATCCCGTGGCATCGCGCGCGCAAGCTGCGGCTCGACACCTGGACGGTCGCGCGCAAGAGCCACGCCACCCATGCCTACGCCAGCCAGCTCAACGGCGAACCGGCGATCGGTATTGCGCCCCTGCTGCCCAAGTCGATTCTGGAACGCATGCGCCTGCCTTACGAGATCGTCCTGGTCGATTGACGGCGGACGCGGGCAGCCACTCAAAGTGAACTGCCCGCGCCCGGATCAGTCGCATGAACAGGCCGTCATGATTCAGAGGAGTGAACGTGTCCAGCGATCCCAAGCGTCATGCCGTCGACGCACAGACCTCCACGCCGTCCGACATCCATCGCCTGCGGGTGCTCACGGTCAACACGCACAAGGGTTTTACCGCGCTCAATCGACGTTTCATCCTTCCGGAGCTGCGTGAAGCGGTGCGCAGCACCTCGGCCGATCTGGTGTTTCTGCAGGAAGTGGTCGGCGAACACGAGCGACACTCCAGCCGCTACAACGAATGGCCGCAAACCTCGCAGTACGAATTCCTCGCCGACAGCATGTGGAGCGACTTTGCCTACGGCCGCAATGCGGTGTATCCCGATGGCCATCACGGCAACGCCCTGCTCTCGAAATACCCGATCCGCGAGTACCGCAACCTCGATGTTTCGATCACCGGTCCCGAACGGCGCGGGCTGTTGCACTGCGTCCTGGATGTGCCGGGTCATGCCGAAGTACATGCCATCTGCGTGCACCTGAGCCTGCTCGAAAGCCATCGGCAATTGCAGTTGCAGCTGCTCTGCCAATTACTCGAATCCCTGCCCGAGGATGCCCCGGTGATCATCGCCGGCGACTTCAATGACTGGCAGTTGCAGGGCAATGTCGCCCTCGCCCGTCGCGACTACTTGCACGAAGCCTTCGAACGCCATCACGGCCGCCCGGCCAAGACCTACCCCGCGCGTTTCCCGTTGCTGCGACTGGACCGGATCTACCTGCGCAATGCCAGCAGCCACGACCCGCAGATCCTCGGCAGCAAACCGTGGACACATCTGTCGGATCATTTGCCGCTGGCTGTCGAAGTGCATTTATAGCGCAATACTGACAGCCGTCCTCACCCGTACAGCGATGCGAAACCGGTTGCCGATCCCGGTCTGGCAGACCGACTGTCGGTTACAAAACGTCTCTGCCTCGCGGCTTGCGCAGCGATTAGGCCTACAAACAAGAACTTAGATAAATGCGCAAAAACAGAAGCTTGCATCATCCGATTTGACTCGACCGCTCATCGTTCAATTTCTTGACGCAACGACTCATGTCTTCTTAGCTCTACCTTACTACCCCCGGAAATACTACTCGGGGCGAGCCTCAGGTCACTCGTCAAAACGGACGGCCTCGGGCTCGCCACGCTCCATTCGGTCGCCCCTCGTTCGGGGTAGGAGAGACGCCAAGGCGAGATACTGCATGCGCTAGCAAGGTAGACCTCCATGAAAACCTCACTCACCTCACAAGAGATCAAAGTTACCTTTTGCACCGTTTCAAGTTCTATCTTGCTGTGCTCGTCCATGGAGGCGCAGGCGGGTCCTGCCGAGGACGAGACCACGTCCTGGTATCGCCAGGACATTCCGGTCATGACTCTTCCCGCCACGGTCGTGACGCCGGGGCCGCAACGTCTGGGCCCGCAGCCGGACCTGCGAGGCGCGAAGCTGATCACCGAAGACCTCGCCCCTTCGGCCTGGGAGCAGCTCTACGGAGAGACCTCCCGCCAGGCGCAAACCGATGCACTCAGCCAAGGCTTCGCCATGCCCGGCACTGGCGACTTCAAAGGCCCCGCCGTGCTGACCCTGAAAAGCAGCAGCGGCCACACCCAGCAGGTCGGCCTGATCGGCGGGGTCAATCAGATCAAGGCCAATGGCAGCGGACTGATCACCAGCCGCGCCCTCGCCGATCCGAACACCGACACCCTCAACCTGCAAGGTCAGAGCCTGGGCGCCTACTACAGCTTGAGTGGCCCACAGGGCTGGCACGTTGACTTGTCGGCCAGTGGCGGTCGGGTCAGCGGTTTCAGTCGGAACGAGCAAGGTGCACGCCTGGCCACCGAAGGCAGCGCGATGACGCTGTCGGTAGAAGGCGGATTCCCGATCGGTCTGGGTGAAAACTGGGTGGTTGAACCGCAAGCGCAATTGATCAACCAGCGCATCACTCTGGATACGCCGTACGCAGGCTCGGGCAACGCCTCTTCCAGTGACATTACATCGTGGAGCGGCCGGGTCGGTGCGCGCTTGAAAGGCAGCTACGATCTGAACGGGTTGCCCGTTGAGCCCTACGTGCGCACGAACCTGTGGCACACGGTGTACACCGGCGACACGGTGACGCTGGATCAGGTGGACAAGATCAGCAGCAGCCGCAAGTCCTCGACTGTGGAAGTCGGACTGGGACTGGTGGCCAGAATGACGCCGACAGTGAGCCTGTATGTCAGTGCCGACTACAGCAGTGATGTGGACGACAACGACCTGAACGGGTTGATTGGCAGCCTGGGGGTCCGGATGCGCTGGTGACTTCTTCTGCATGATCGTTCCCACGCTCTGCGTGGGAACGATCTCGCGTGGGTCAGCCCTCGGGCTTGAGGATCAAAACTGCCAATGGCGGCAAATTCAGCTCCAGCGACAACGCCTGCCCATGGCTCGCGACCTCTTCGGTGAACGCCCCGCCCCCGTTGCCGTAGTTGGAACCGGCGTAGGTGTCGGCGTCACTGTTGAGCAACTCCTTCCAGCGCCCGGCAAACGGCACGCCCACGCGGTAAGACTGACGCGGCACCGGGGTGAAGTTGGCCACCACCAGCACCGGCGTGCCGTCCTTGCTCCAGCGCAGCCATGCGTAAACGCTGTTGATCGCATCGTCGCCGATCAACCACTGAAAGCCTTGCGGCGCATCGTCCTGCTCGTGCAGCGCCGGCTCTTCGCGATACAACCGATTGAGGTCGCTGACCAGTTTCTGCACGCCTTTGTGTTCCGAATATTGCAGCAGATACCAGTCCAGCTGCTGATCATGATTCCACTCGCGCCACTGGCCGAACTCGCAACCCATGAACAACAGTTTCTTGCCCGGATGGGTCCACATGAAACTCAGGTACGCGCGCAGATTGGCGAACTTCTGCCAGCGATCGCCGGGCATTTTGTCGATCAGCGAATGCTTGCCGTGCACCACTTCGTCGTGGGAAATCGGCAGGATGAACCGCTCGGACCAGGCGTAGACCAGGCCGAAACTCAACTCGTTGTGGTGATGGGCGCGGTACACCGGATCCTGCTGAATGTAGTGCAGCGAGTCGTGCATCCAGCCCATGTTCCATTTGTAGGCAAAACCGAGACCGCCCTGTTGGGTGCTCTGGCTGACGCCCGGCCACGCCGTGGACTCTTCGGCGATCACCAGCGCGCCCGGCGCTTCCAATGCCACCACGTCGTTCAAGTGCCGCAGGAAATCGATGGCTTCCAGGTTCTCGCGACCGCCATGACGGTTCGGCACCCACTCACCGGCCTTGCGCGAATAATCACGATAGAGCATCGACGCCACAGCATCGACCCGCAGCCCGTCGATATGGAAATGCTTGAGCCAGTGCAACGCCGACGCCAGCATGTAGCCGTGCACTTCGGTGCGGCCAAGGTTGTAGATCAGCGTGTCCCAATCCTGGTGGAAGCCTTCCAGTGGATTACCGTATTCGTAGAGCGCGGTGCCGTCGAATTGCGCAAGGCCATGGGTATCGGTCGGGAAATGCGCCGGCACCCAGTCGAGAATCACACCGATGCCGGCCTGGTGGCAGGCATTGACGAACTCGCCGAACTGCTCGGGTGTACCGTATCGCGCACTCGGAGCGAACTGCGACAGCAACTGATAGCCCCATGAACCGCCAAACGGGTGCTCCATGATCGGCATCAGTTCGATATGTGTGAAGCCCAGTTCCTTCACATAGGGAATCAGCCGCTCGGCCAGTTCCGGCCACGTGTACTGGCGCGCCACTTCGCCCAGATCGTCGAGTTCGCATTGCCAGGAACCGGCGTGCAACTCATAGATCGACAGCGGCGCATTGTGCTGCTGATGTTCGCGGCGGCCGCTCATCCAGTCGTGATCTTGCCAGTCGATCTGCAACGGTGCGGCGACTTTTGACGCAGTGTCCGGCGGCAGACTGGTGGCCAGTGCCATCGGGTCGGCCTTCAGCGGCAGAATGCCGTGGGCGCCGAGGATTTCGTACTTGTACAGTTCCCCTGCTTGCAGGCGCGGAATGAACAATTCCCACACGCCAGACGGATGCCGCAGGCGCATCGGATGCCGCCGCCCGTCCCAGACGTTGAAATCGCCGACCACCGACACCCGTCGGGCATTCGGTGCCCACACCGCGAAACGCACGCCATCAACGCCATCGACGGTTTTCAACTGCGCACCGAGGCAACTGCTGAGGTCGCGGTGATTGCCTTCGGCAAACAGGTACAGGTCCATTTCACCGAGCAACTGACCAAAGCTGTAAGGATCTTCCGCGACCTGCTCGCCACCGGCCCAGCGAGTACGCAACAGGTATGGCCGCGCGTGCTCGAAATGGCCGACAAACAGCCCCGGCGTTTCGGTGGCGTCCAACGGGCCGAGCTCTTCGCCACTGTTCTTGTCCAGCACCGAAACACTCAACGCACCAGGCAGATACGCCCGGATAAATTGCCCGCCGGCACCATCGCCGTGGGGGCCGAGAATGGAAAACGGGTCGTGATGTTCTGCACGCACCAAGGCATCAATGTCTTTTGCAGTGGGCAGCAATCTTTCTTTAGCGCGACCCTGTTCCTTGTTCGAGAAACTCATGACTACTCTCCACCAAGATCGGAAAAGGGTTTTAGCCCCGTCAATAACCCGTACAGACCGTGCAGCGGCACGGGCAGCCAGGTGGGGCGATTTTCGGCTTCATAGGCCACTTCGTAGGCCGCTTTCTCCAGACCGAACAACGCCAGCGCGGCGTCGGCACCTTCAGGATCCTGCCAGGCATGATCAAGACTAGCTGCCGCTTGGCGATATGCCTGGAGAAACGCGTCCCGTGCTTCACGCAAGTACCGCTCCGTGACCCGGCGACGCGCGGCTTCAGTCTCGGGACTGTTGTCGACGTTGTGCACGTTCAGGGCCATGGCTGCGGCATAGTCGAAGGAACGCAGCACCCCGCTGACGTCCTTGTACGGGCTGTGCTTGCCTCGGCGCTCGCTCAATGGCCGCGCCGGTTCACCTTCAAAGTCGATCAAGTACGCATCACCCTTGATCACCAGCACTTGTCCCAAATGCAGATCGCCGTGGACACGAATCCGCAGCCCGCCAGCCGAACGTTTTGCCAGTTCCTGCACATGGGCCAGAATGGTTTTTTTGTGCTCGAGCAGCCGAGCCACAAGCTTCTGATCCGCCGCATCAAGTTCGCCCTGATGCTGTTTGAGCAGCTTCAGCGCATGCTCGACCTGCGCCGCGACATCCTTACCCGTCGCCTGCGCATCCTTGGCCGAACTGACTTGCGGCGCGAAGTCCCGGTTGTCGCTCGGCGCTGCCAGCACCTGATGCATTTCCCCCAGACGCTGGCCGAGCATCCCGGCGAAATCCTTCAGCTCACCCAAGGCGTTGTAGTGCTGCGCCTGCTCGGACACGGCGTCGGCCAGCTCGTCGCGCAGCGCCCGTTCGAGGTTGTTCTGCGTCCATTCCCAGGCATCGCCCTGATTGCTCAGATAACCCTGCGCAATCATCAGCAGGTTGTCCTCGCCATCGATGCCACGGCGAATCACCGAGCCCAGCAGCGGAGAGATATTGGCAAATCCTGCAGCGGTCAGGTAAGCGCTCATCTCCAGTTCCGGGTGTACGCCGGACGCGACTTTTCGGATCAGCTTAAGTACCAGACTGTTGCCGATCACCACCGAACTGTTGGATTGCTCGGCAGACAGGTAGCGCACTTCGGATTCAGCACCCAGGCCGAGTGTTTCCAGATGCGGCGTTGCCTCGAAACGGATCTCGCCGTCACTGGATTCGAGCACCGTGCCGCCCTGCATGCCTTGCAGCACCGCGCGAACAAACGCTTCAAGGCTGAAAGCATCGGTGATCAACCCGACCTGGCGCACCCGGCGCACTCGGGCCAGGGCAAGTTGTTGCGGCAACGCCGGCCCGACCTGATCTTCGGCAATGAAGCCGAACGGCAATTGATAACGACTGGTCTGCCCGCCGCTCTGCACTTCGATTTCGCTGAACAGCACCGGATGCTGTGCATCGCCGAAGCGCACGCCGTAGGCCAGCTTCACGTGTTCGATGGCAGTGTCCTTGCCGGCGAACCAGCGGCGGTTCTGCAGCCAGCTCGGCAGAATCGCCTGCTCGAGGGTGGCCCGGGACGGCGCTTCGAGCAGCTCTTCCATGCGTTTTTTCAGTACCAGCGTGGTGAAGTCCGGCAGGCTCTGCGCCGGTTCGACGTGCCAGCTCGGCATCTGGTTTTCCGCCGCCAGGCCGAACCAGTAAAAACCGTAAGGCGGCAGGGTCAGCAGGAAACTCAACTGGCCGATGGGCGGGAACGCATTCCCGCCGAGCATCTCCACCGGCACCATGCCAACGTAGGCCGACAGGTCGAGCTCCACAGCCTGAGCACTGCGCGACACGTTGGCCACGCACAGAATGATTTCGTGCTTGCCGTCCGGCCCGGTGTATTCACGGGTGTAGGCCAGCACCCGGCGGTTGGCCGGCGAAAGCATTTTCAGCGTGCCGCGCCCGAATGCCTTGGATTGCTTGCGCACCGCCAGCAGGCGGCGAGTCCAGTTCAGCAGCGAATGCGGGTCACCGGCCTGGGTTTCGACGTTGACCGATTGATAACCGTATTGCGGGTCCATGATCGGCGGCAGTACCAGACTGGCCGGATCGGCGCGGGAGAAACCGCCGTTGCGGTCGATCGACCATTGCATCGGCGTGCGTACACCGTCGCGGTCGCCGAGGTAGATGTTGTCGCCCATGCCGATTTCATCGCCGTAATACAGGGTCGGCGTGCCGGGCATCGACAACAGCAGACTGTTCAGCAGCTCGATGCGGCGGCGGTCACGCTCCATCAACGGCGCCAGACGGCGGCGGATGCCAAGGTTGATCCGCGCACGACGGTCAGCGGCGTAGTAGTTCCACAGGTAGTCGCGCTCCTTGTCGGTCACCATCTCCAGCGTCAGCTCATCGTGGTTGCGCAGGAAAATCGCCCATTGGCAGTTGGCCGGGATTTCCGGGGTCTGACGCAGGATGTCGGTGATCGGGAAGCGATCTTCCTGGGCCAGCGCCATGTACATGCGCGGCATCAACGGGAAGTGGAACGCCATGTGACACTCGTCACCATTCACGCCCTCGGCGTCGGTGTCACCGAAGTACAGCTGGGTGTCTTCCGGCCATTGATTGGCTTCGGCCAGCAGCATGCGATCGGGGTAGTTGGCGTCGATCTCGGCACGGATCTGCTTGAGGACGTCGTGGGTTTCCGGGAGGTTTTCGTTGTTGGTGCCGTCGCGTTCGATCAGGTACGGAATCGCATCCAGGCGCAGGCCGTCGATGCCCATGTCCAGCCAGTAGCGCATCACCGACAGCACGGCTTTCATGACTTGCGGGTTATCGAAGTTGAGATCCGGCTGGTGCGAATAGAAGCGGTGCCAGAAGTACTGACCGGCCACCGGATCCCAGGTCCAGTTGGACTTTTCGGTGTCGAGAAAAATGATCCGGGTGCCGTCGTATTTCTGGTCGTCATCCGACCACACATAGAAGTCCCGCGCGGCCGAACCGGGCTTGGCCTTGCGCGCGCGCTGAAACCACGGGTGCTGATCGGACGTGTGGTTGATGACCAGCTCGGTGATGACCCTCAACCCGCGTTTATGCGCCTCGGCAATGAAACGCTTGGCGTCGGCCATCGTTCCGTAATCGCTGTGGACGCCTCGGTATTCGGCGATGTCGTAACCATCGTCGCGACGTGGCGAGGGGTAGAACGGCAACAGCCAGATGGTGTTGACGCCAAGATCGGCAATGTAATCGAGTTTGGCGATCAGGCCGGGAAAGTCGCCGATTCCGTCGTTATTCGAATCGAAAAAGGATTTGACGTGAACTTGATAGATGACCGCGTCCTTGTACCAGAGCGGGTCCTTGATGAAGGTGGCTGCCTTGGGTTTCTTCGCCATGTGAAACTCCTGTTGAATTCAATAAGGGCGTCCTGCGCAGATCGCTGATCGTTCCCACGCTCTGCGTGGGAATGCATACCGGGACGCTCCGCGTCCCAAAGCGGACGCAGAGCGTCCATGGCGGCATTCCCACGCGGACGGTTCGACGCCTCGACGTGGGAACGATCAGGAACCGATCAAGTCGATCAGGAAGAAGTGATCCGCCAGATTCCGAACGGCTGATACGCCGGGTCGATCCGCATGAACTGGTACTTGCCGTGCCAGTCCCAGCGATGGCCGTTCATCAGGTCTTCGCCGTGGGTGGTGGCATCGTCCGGCAGGCCCATTTCCCACAGCGGCAGCTCGAAATTCGCCTCTTGCACGTTATGCGGATCGAGGCTGACGGCGACCAGAATGAAGTTGCTGCCGTCTGCGCTGCGCTTGCCGAAATAAAGAATGTTGTCATTCCAGGCGTTGTAGATCTTCAGGCCCAGATGACTGTGCAGCGCCGGATTCTGCCGGCGGATGCGGTTGAGCTGGGCGATCTCCGCAATGATGTTGCCGGGCTGGTTGAAGTCGCGGACGCGGATCTCGTACTTCTCCGAATCAAGATATTCCTCCTTGCCCGGCACCGGCGCCGATTCGCACAGCTCGAACCCCGAATACATGCCCCACAGGCCCGAGCCCATGGTCGCCAGCGCCGCGCGGATGAGAAATCCGGGACGTCCCGATTCATGCAGGAACGCCGGGTTGATGTCCGGGGTATTGACGAAGAAATTCGGCCGGTAGCACTCGCGCCACGGCGACTCATTGAGCTCGCTGAAATAGGTCGCCAGTTCGGCCTTGGTGTTGCGCCAGGTGAAATAGGTGTAGCTCTGGGTGTAACCGACCTTGCCCAGCCGCGCCATCATCGCCGGGGTGGTGAAGGCTTCGGCGAGGAAAATCACTTCCGGGTACAGGGTGCGTACATCGGCGATCAACCATTGCCAGAACGGCAGCGGTTTGGTGTGCGGGTTGTCGACGCGAAAGATCTTCACGCCCTCCTGCACCCAGCCGACCACAATGTCGCGCAACTCGACCCACAGGCTCGGAATTGCTTCCGGCGCATAGAAGTCGACGTTGACGATGTCCTGGTATTTCTTCGGCGGGTTCTCTGCGTATTTGATCGTGCCGTCCGGCCGCCAGTTGAACCAGCCCGGATGCTCCTTGAGCCACGGGTGATCCTGGGAGCACTGGATGGCGAAGTCGAGGGCGATTTCCAGACCGTGGTCTGCGGCAGCAGCTACCAGCCGACGGAAGTCCTCACGGGTGCCGAGCTGCGAGTGAATCGCTTCGTGGCCACCCTCCTCGCTGCCGATCGCATACGGGCTGCCGGGATCGTCCGGGCCGGCGGTCAGGGAATTGTTGCGGCCCTTGCGATGGCTGCGGCCAATCGGGTGGATCGGCGTGAAGTACAACACGTCAAAACCCATGTCCTGAATCATCGGCAGGCGCGAGTGCACATCATTGAAGGTGCCGTGGCGGGCGGGATCGTCGGTGATCGAGCGGGGAAACAGTTCGTACCAACTGGCGAATTCCGCCAGTTCGCGCTCAACGTCCACCGGGAATTCCGCACTGATGCTCAGGTAGGCGCGGTGATCGGCCTCGGCCATCAGTTGCGCACTGCGCGAGTGCAGGAACAACGCAACCTGCTCGGTTTCGAGCAGTCCGGACAATTCGTGGTGCAAGGCTGCCAGTTGTTCGCTCAGCTGACCTTCGCTGCGCTCGGCAGCTTGCTGCACCATGGTGCGTCCTTCTTGCAGCTCGAGGCTGACCGGAACGGCGGCGGAGTGTTTCTTCTCCAGTTCGTATTGAAAACTGGCGAACTGGTCGATCCAGGCTTCGATCAGAAACAGATATCGGCCCACGCGCTGTGGCTGGAAAACGCCTTTCCAGCCGTTATTGCCCTGATCGGACATGACCTCGGTTTGCCAGGTTTCATCGCCCTCTTCGCGCCAGCGGATGCGCACCGCCAGTTTGTCGTGACCGTCAGCGAACACCTTGCTGGTGACGACGATCTCCCGGCCTGCGATTGCCTTGACGGCGAACTGTCCGCCGTCGAGGGTCGGCGCGGTGTTTTCTATGACGATGCGCGGCAGCAGCAGGGCCTGCGACAGCGGTATATGCGGGTTGTAGCTCTGTTCCGAGGGTTTTTCAGCAGTCATTGAGCATCTCTCCTTAACGCCCCAAGGACGCTCGTTTGCCTGTTTGGCGGTCACGGCCGGGCCTGCGCCCGATGATGAACTCTCTCAGGTTCCGAGCGACTGACGCCGGGAAAAGTTCACAGGGATTTGCCCCGCCACAAAATCGGATCGATTTCGCAGTGAAGTGGTCAATCCACTTAAGCACTTCCCACGCCAAGTGCCACACGGAGGTTCACCCGATGACTATCCCGATTCCAGCCGAAACACCCGATCCGAACATCGACAAACCGACCCTGCCCGAGACCGAGCCGCAACCGATTCCCGAACAGGAACCGCCTGGCTCCACGCCCCCGCCCAAGGAAGAACCGCCGACGACCATGCCGCCGGTAATCGTCTGATCAGCGCGGGTCGTTGTGGTCTTTCTCGATGCGGTCTTTTTCGATGTGATCCTTTTCGAAGACTCTGACGATCCGTGGCATGACACTGAAGATCCCCAAAGCGAGCAACGTACTGAGCAGCGCCGTCGCCTCGCGGCCCAACCCGGCCGCGACGCCGATGGCGGCGGTCATCCACAGGCCGGCGGCGGTGGTCAGGCCCTTGACGTGGCCTTCGTCACCTTCGTGGTTCTTGAGGATGGTGCCGGCGCCGAGAAAGCCGATCCCGGCAATAACACCTTGTACCACCCGGCTCATGGCGTCGGCCTGGGACCCGGACAATTGCGGCACCAGTACAAACAGCGCCGCGCCGAGTGCCACCAGCATGTGCGTTCGCACCCCGGCGGCCTTGCCCTTGTGTTCACGTTCAAAGCCGAGAATCCCGCCCAATATCGCCGCCATCAGCAGGCGCACGGTGATCCGGGTCAGCTGCGAGGCGTCGCCGATGTCGGCGAATTCCGCTTGCAGGGTTTCCCACACTTCATGCCACCAGGCGTTCATCGTCCAGTCCTTGTAATGAATTGATAAAGGATGGACAGCGCCGACCATTAATCGGTTGCGTAGAACGATCGGCGCAGCGCAAGCCCTAAAGGTTCAGATCCCCTGTGAAAAAGGACTACCCCATGCCCCTTCGTATCGATGAAAGCAATCCGGACTCGAAAGTCTGTTTTTTCACCGTGGAAAATGGTGAGGAGATTCGTATCTGCGACACGCTGGAAGTCAGGACAGATAGCGAAAAAGCCATGTCGTTCGTCGAGGTGGAAGGACGGCGCATCTACGTTACCGAAGCCGAAGCGGATGCATTGACCGTCGCAGGCGCCCGGGATGGACGCAAACACCTGAAGGCCGACGACAGTGATTCGGTGATTTGACTGACCCCGGTCAAGAACCGGCTCAGGCGTCTGGGATAGGCATCTGCGCCTTGGCCTGCGGGCTGCTTCAAGTTGTCGCAGGCGTGCGTGCAAATGTCATCTGATACGCTTTTTATTGAAATACCTGAGTCTGTTATGCAAACAGATCGACGCTCATAGTTCATCGGCCTGATGGAGGCTGATGAGCGAACGACCATGAGCGAACGAATCCCCGTCCGAACCGTAGAAGCATCTCCCCGGATAAAAAAAGTACCGGCGCGCCCAATGAAGGCGAAACACGCCACCAGCGACAACCAGATCTTCACCCGCAGCTTCACCGGCCTGTTCCGCACCTTGCGCATGAGCGGTGCGGGGTTTCTGTTCCTGCTGTTTTTCGGCACGGTGTGGCTGAACTGGGGCGGTCGTCAGGCGGTGCTCTGGGACCTTTCCGAAAGCAAATTCCACATCTTTGGCGCAACCTTCTGGCCGCAGGATTTCATTCTGCTGTCAGCGCTGCTGATCATCGCCGCGTTCGGCCTGTTCGCTATTACTGTGTTCGCCGGCCGGGTCTGGTGTGGCTACACCTGCCCGCAGAGTTCGTGGACGTGGATCTTCATGTGGTGCGAGAAGATCACCGAGGGCGAGCGCAACCAGCGCATCAAGCTGCAAGCGGCACCGTGGAGCCTGAACAAACTCGCACGGCGTGCGGCCAAGCACACGCTGTGGCTGGCGATCAGCGTGCTGACCGGGCTGACCTTCGTCGGCTATTTCACCCCGATCCGGCCGCTGGCCGAAGAACTGCTGACCTTGCAGATCGGTGGCGTCAGTCTGTTCTGGGTGCTGTTTTTCACCGCCGCCACCTACATCAATGCCGGTTGGCTGCGCGAAGCGGTGTGCATGCACATGTGCCCGTATGCGCGGTTCCAGAGCGTGATGTTCGACAAGGACACCCTGACCATTTCCTACGACGCCGCCCGTGGCGAAAACCGTGGCCCGCGCAAACGCGAGGTGAAACCGGCCGAAGCCGGCCTCGGCGATTGCATCGATTGCCAGTTGTGCGTGCAGGTCTGCCCGACCGGCATCGACATCCGTGACGGCCTGCAAATGGAATGCATCGGCTGCGCGGCGTGCATCGACGCCTGCGATTCGATCATGGACAAGATGAATTACCCCCGCGGCCTGATCCGCTACACCTCCGAGCGTGAATTGCAGGGTGGCAAGACGCACTTGCTGCGCCCGAGATTGATCGGCTACGTCGCGGTACTGGTGGTGATGATCGGCGCCCTCGCTCTGGCGTTGGTCGAACGGCCAATGGTGTCGCTGGACGTGACCAAGGACCGTGGTCTGTTCCGTGAAAACGGTCTGGGCCAGATCGAAAACATCTACACCCTCAAGGTCATCAACAAGACCCAGCAACGCCAGGACTACAACCTGAGCCTGGTGGACGGCGACGGCTTCCAGTTGCAAGGCAAGACCGAGCTGAGCCTGGCGCCGGGCGAGATCGTCGATGTGCCGGTGTCGGTGGCAATGACCACGGAACGCGCGGCCAGCAGTTCGCAGACCTTGAGCTTCAAGATTGCCGACAGTGATGAGCCTGAGATTTATAGCGTGGCGAAGAGCCGGTTTGTTGCGCCGATGAATCGGTGAGCCGTTAGAATCTCCCCCCTCACCCCAGCCCTCTCCCCCGAGGGGGCGAGGGGGAAAGGGAGCAGATCTCAGTTGCTTGCAAACCCGAGTTCGACTCCGGACTTTCAAGTCGGCGTAACTCAAACAAACAACTCGTTCAGTCCCCTCTCCCTCCGGGAGAGGGCTAGGGTGAGGGGGCTTTTCCCTGACACTCTACACATTCAACCAGCACCAAGGCCCCCGATGAAACGCTACGAAAAATTCGCCGACGACATCGCTGAACTGATCCGCTCCGGCGTCCTCGGCCCCGGTCAGCGGGTGCCGTCGGTGCGCTACGCAAGCCAGACTTACGGCGTCAGCCCGTCCACGGTGTTCCAGGCCTACTACCTGCTGGAACGTCGCGGCCTGATCCGCGCCCGGCCGCGCTCCGGCTACTTTGTCAACACGCACGCCCCGAGCCCGTTCTCGGAGCCGGTGATCAGCAGCCAAGTCAACGAGTCCACCAAGGTCGACGTCAGCGAACTGGTGTTCTCGGTGCTCGAGTCGATCAAAGACCCAAGCACCGTGCCCTTCGGCTCGGCATTCCCCAGCCCGACCCTGTTTCCGCTGCAACGCCTGTCCCGCTCGCTGGCCAGCGCCGCCCGGGAGATGGACCCGCGCATGGTGGTCACCGACATGTCGCCGGGCAACCCGCAACTGCGTCGGCAGATCGCCCTGCGCTACATGGTCGGCGGCCTGATGCTGCCGATGGAAGAACTGCTGATCACCAACGGCGCCCTCGAAGCGCTCAACCTGTGCCTGCAAGCGGTGACCGAACCCGGCGATCTGGTGGCCATCGAAGCCCCGGCGTTCTACGCCAGCCTGCAAGTGCTGGAACGGCTGAAACTCAAAGCCGTGGAAATCCCTGTTCACCCGCGCGACGGCATCGACCTCGGCGTGCTCGCCCAGACGCTCGAGCGGCACCCGATCAAGGCCTGCTGGTGCATGACCAGTTTCCAGAACCCGATGGGCGCGACCATGCCCGAGGCCAAGAAACAGGAACTGGTGGAACTGCTGAAACAGCATCAAGTGCCATTGATCGAAGACGACGTCTACGCCGAACTCTATTACGGCCAGCAGGCGCCGAAACCGGCCAAGGCCTTCGACACCGAAGGGCTGGTGATGCATTGCGGCTCGTTCGCCAAGAGTCTGGCCCCCGGCTATCGCATCGGCTGGGTCGCCGCCGGGCGCTACGCGCAAAAGATCGAACGGCTGAAGCTGATGACCTCGCTGTGCGCCTCGATGCCGGCCCAAGCGGCCATCGCCGACTATCTGCAACACGGTGGCTACGACCGTCACCTGCGCAAACTGCGCTGCGCCCTCGAAGAACAGCAAAGCGCGATGCTCGCGGCCATCGCCCGTTACTTCCCGGCGCAGACGCGCGTGAGCCAACCGGCCGGCGGCTACTTCCTGTGGCTGGAACTGCCACCACAGATGGACTCGTTGAAGTTGTTTCAGATGGCGTTGGCGCAGGGGATCAGCATCGCGCCGGGGCCGATTTTTTCGCCGACCCAGCGCTTTCGCAATTGCATCCGACTGAACTACGGCAGCCCGTGGACCGAGGATACGGAGAAGGCGATGGAGACCTTGGGGCGGATTGTGCGGTCGTTCTGAAAGACCGCTGATCGTTCCCACGCAACCAGTTCAACGCCTAGACGATGATCGTTCCCACGTCGAGGCGTCGAACCGTCCGCGTGGGAATGCCTCAAGGGACGCTCCGCGTTCCAGCTCTGGAAGGGACGCGGAGCGTCCCGGGCTGCATTCCCACGCGGAGCGTGGGAACGATCATAGAGGTCTAACGCCCGCCGCCGAGATCGACGAAAGTCCCGGTGGCATACGAGGCCTTGTCCGACAGCAACCAGACAATTGCCTCAGCCACCTCATCCGGCCGTCCGCCCCGGGCCATCGGGATCGCCGACTCCAGCTTGCTGACCCGATCCGGATCGCCGCTCAAGGCGTGGAAATCGGTATAGATGTAGCCCGGACGCACCGCGTTCACCCGAATCCCCTCGCCCGCCACCTCCTTTGACAGACCGATAGTGAACGTATCCAGCGCGCCTTTGGACGCTGCGTAATCGACGTATTCGTTAGGCGAACCCAGCCGCGCGGCGACCGAAGAAACGTTGACGATGCTGCCGCCCTGCCCGCCGTGTTTGGGCGACATGCGCAGGATCGCGTGCTTGGCACAGAGAATCGGCGCCAGCACGTTGGTTTTCATGATTTTGAGAATGCGGAATTCGGACATTTCGTCGACCCGGGATTTCTGCCCCACGGTGCCGGCGTTGTTCACCAGGGCAGTGACCCGGCCCAGCTCTGTGTCGACCCGATGAAACAGCGCGATCACTTCGTCTTCGATACTGACGTCAGCACGGACGGCAATGGCCGTGGCGCCGCGTTCCCGAACCTGATCGAGCACATGGTGGGCGGCCTGTTCGTCCGTCTGGTAATTGATGCAGATCCGATAGCCTTGCTCGGCAGCCAACAGCGCGGTGGCGGCGCCAATTCCACGACCACCGCCGGTGATCACAATGACTTTATCCATGCTGGCCTTTCCCCCGATACACACGTAACAGTCGGGGCAAGAATAACCGTCATTGCAGGGTTTTGCATGACCTGCGATTAGCGGCTCAGCTCACCGCCAATGGTTTGCCGCGCGCGACATCCTGCAGAAAGCGATCCGCCGGCATCGGGTGACCGAGCAGATAACCTTGCAGTGAATCGCAGCCCAGTTGCGTGAGGAAGTCCTGTTGCGAGTCGGTCTCCACTCCTTCAGCCACGATGCGCAGACCGAGTGCCTGACCGAGGGCGACGATTGCCGAAACGATCGCCGCATCGTCGCTGTCATGTTCCAGATCACGGACGAAACCGCGATCAATCTTCAGCTCGTTGGCCGGCAGGCGCTTGAGATACATCAGGCTGGAATAGCCCGTGCCGAAATCGTCGATGGACAGATCGACGCCCATGTCGGACAGCTCCTGCAACACCGTCATGCTCGCATCGGCGTCGCTCATGGCGGTGGTTTCGGTGATTTCCAGGGTCAGGCTGTTGGCCGGCAAATGGTGGGTGGCCAGGGCCTTGGCCACGCTGCGCACCAGTCCGGCGTGGCAGAACTGCAACGCCGACAGGTTCACCGCGATCCGCCATTCGGTGTGGCCCAGTACATACCACTCGCGCATCTGCCGGCAGGCTTCGTTGAGCACCCACTCGCCAATCGGAATGATCAGACCGGTTTTCTCTGCCAGATCGATGAACGTGTCCGGCATCAGCATGCCGTGAACCGGATGCTCCCAGCGCAACAACGCTTCGGCACCGACCGGGTGACCGTCAGCGGCGTGGAATTTGGGTTGGTAATGCAGGCAGAACTCGCTGTGCTCCAGTGCTGCCCGCAGGTCCTGCAACAGTTGCAATTGCTTGCGCGCGTTACTGTTCATCGAAACGTCGAAGAAGCTGTAACCATTCTTGCCGCCGCCCTTGGCGTGGTACATCGCGGCATCAGCGTTCATCAACAGTTCCTGGGCGCTCTCCCCGTTGCCGGGGTACAGGGCGATGCCGACGCTGGCAGAAATCTGCAGCTCATGTTCGGCGACCCGGAACGACTGTGCGATCAGGCCGACCTGACGTGCCGCCAGGCCCAGTGCATCGTTGGGTTCGGCCAGACGCACCAGCAGGACAAACTCGTCGCCGCCGATCCGCGCCAGCGTGTCGAGGCTGCGCAAATCTTCACGCAAGCGCACCGCCACTTCGCGCAGCAACTGGTCCCCCATGTGGTGACCGAAAGCGTCATTGACCGGTTTGAAGCCGTCCAGATCGATGAACATCAGCGCAAAGCAGCCACCCTGCTCATTGACCTTTTTCATCGCCTGATTGATCCGGTCGTCCAGCAACATCCGGTTCGGCAGGCCGGTCAAGGGGTCGTGCAGGGCCAGTTGGGTGAGTTCGCGGTTGGCCACGGTCAACGAATGGGCCAGATCAGCCGTGCGGGCTTCAAGACGCGCGTCGAGAATCGAAGTCAGCAGCGCAATGGCCAGTACCGCCAGCGTGGTGATCAGCACCAGATTGTCGAGGCCGTTGCCGTTCAGGCCACCGAGCGCCGCACCGCAGAAACTGCCGTCGGGAAACCGCGCCGCCGCCATCCCGGTGTAGTGCATGCCGACAATCGCCACGCCCATGACAATCGCCGCACCTGCGCGAAACAGCCGCACGTAAGGTGATTGCTGACGCAGGCGGAAGGCGATCCACAACGCTGCTGCCGAGGCGCCGACGGCGATCAACAGCGAGGCGCCAAACAGCGTCGGATCGTAGTCGATGCCCGGTTGCATGCGCATCGCGGCCATGCCGGTGTAGTGCATGGCGCTGATGCCGGCGCCCATGATCAACGCGCCAAAGGCCAGCTGCCAGGCCGGCAGTTTCGGCTGGCTGACCAGCCACAGGGCAAAACCGCAGGACAGCACGGCAATCAGCAATGAGAGCGCCGTGATTGAAATGTCGTAACCGAGGCTGATCGGCAGCTTGAATGCCAGCATGCCAATGAAGTGCATCGACCAGACGCCGATGCCCATGGCAAACGCCCCTCCGGCCGTCCACAAATGCACGGCGCGGCCCTTGGCAGTAGCAATGCGCCCGGTGAGGTCGAGCGCGGTGTAGGAAGCGAGGATCGCCACACACAGCGAAATGAAAACCAGCGTGAAGGAATAGCTACCGATGAGCATGAGGATTCTCGTGACCACCCCGCCGTACTGCGTCCGTTCTCGGCGGGGCCAAATGCGGCGATTGTACTGATTGCGCGGAAGAACGCACTGACAAAGTAATCAAATGGCCATCAAGCCGATGAAACGCTTGTTTGATCGTCTGACAAGACTCTGGAGTGCTGCTTTGACAGAGCGTCCGCCCTCGCCCGCAGATCGTTCCCACGCTCTGCGTGGGAACGATCATGGCGCTGCGTCAGCGGTTATCAGTGGTTTCCAACTGCCCATCCCACCCACCACCCAACGCCGCAATCAACTGCACGCTGGCAATCAAACGGCTCTGCAACACGTTCAACACACTGCGCTCGTTGCTCAACGCCGTGGCCTGCACCGTCACCACGTCGAGATAAGCAATCACCCCGGCCTTGTACTGATTTTCGGTCAGGCGCAACGAATCCCGTGCCGCTTCGAGGGCTTCCTGACGCACGGCCGCTTCATCCTCGTAAACCTTCAACTGCACCAGATAGTTTTCCACTTCGCGGAAACCATCGAGCACGGTCTGGCGGTATTTGGCCACGGTCTGGTCGTACACTGCCTCGGTGCGATCGACTTCGGCCGAGCGGATGCCGCCATCGAACAGCGGCAGGGTCATTTTCGGCCCCACCGACCAGAAGCGGTTCGGCAGGCTGATCAGGTTCTGCGAGGTACTGCTGCTGTAGCCGCCGCTCAGGCTCAGGCTGAAATCCGGGTAGTACGCAGCCTTGGCCACGCCGATGTTGGCGTTGGCAGCGATCACCGAGCGCTCCGCCGAGGCAATGTCCGGACGGCGTTCGAGCAACTGCGACGGCAGGCTCAGCGGGATCTGCGGGAGCTTGGGAATGTCCTGAGTCTCGGCAATGTTGAATTCGGCAGGCGGCTGGCCGGTCAGTACCGCGATGGCGTTTTCGAACTGCGCCCGTTGCCAGATCAGGTCGACCAGATCGCCCTGGGTGGTTTTCAGCTGGGTCTGTGCCTGCGCCACCGCGTCACGCCCGGAAACCCCGGCGTTGTATTGGTTCATGGTCATTTTCAGCGAGCGCTCGTACGCCGCCACTGTCGATTCGAGCAGGCGTTTCTGCTGATCGATCACCCGCAATTGCAGGTAGTTCTGCACCAGCTCCGACTGCTGGCTCAGACGCATCGCCGCCAGATCGGCGTAGCTCGCCTGGGCACTGGCTTCATTGGCTTCCAGGCCCCGACGCAATTTGCCCCAGACATCGGCTTCCCAACTCACGCCCAGTTGCGCGTTGTACGTGTCACGAATGCCGCTGGAGGAACTGCTCAGGCTCGAACTGCTGCTGCCGGTGCCCTGGCTGGAGCGGGTCTTGCCGGCACTCAGATCAACGCTCGGATAAAACGCCCCGCGTGCACTGCGCACCAAAGCCTGGGCCTGACGGTACTGGGCCTCGGACTGGGCGACGGTCTGGTTGGAGCTGTTGAGCTTCTCGATCAGTTGGTTGAGCTGACGATCGCCATACAGCTCCCACCAGGCGCCGCGTGCCAGGGAATCGCTCGGATTGGCCTGACGCCAGCCTTCGGCTTCCTTGTACTGGGCGATTTCGGCGGTCTGCGGGCGCTGGTAGTCCGGGCCGACGGCGCAGGCACTGAGCATCGCCACGCACAGAGACAGGCTCAGCAGACGCGAGCCGCGGACACTGGCCAGTTGGATAAGCGAACGGTCATTCATAGCGGAGTTTCCAGAGCGGCATCGGTGCGCACGCCACGCCACCTGTTGAAACGATGGCGCAACTTGTCGAGATAGAGGTAAACCACAGGCGTGGTGTAAAGGGTCAGCACCTGACTGAAAATCAGCCCGCCGATGATGGTCAGGCCCAGCGGTTGGCGCATTTCCGCGCCTTCGGCCCGGCCCAACAGCAACGGCAACGCGCCGAGGATCGCCGCCAGCGTGGTCATCAGGATCGGCCGCAGGCGTTGCAGACAGGCGCTGCGAATCGATTCCAGCGGCGCCATGCCTTGATGGCGTTCCAGTTGCAGCGCCAGGTCGATCATCAGGATCGCGTTCTTCTTCACCACCCCGATCAACAGGAACAGCCCGAGCAGCGAGATCAGGCTGAACTCGCCGCCCAGCACATAGATCGACAGCAACGCGCCGACCCCGGCCGATGGCAGCGTCGACAGAATCGTCAGCGGGTGAATGTAGCTCTCATACAGCACGCCCAGCACCAGATACACCGCCAGCAGCGCACCGAGGATCATGAACGGCTGGCTCTTCTGGGTGGCGGCGAATGCATCGGCGGTGCCGGCCATTTTCACGATCACGTCTTCCGGCAGACCAAGCCTGGCAATCGCCCGCTCGATGGCGGCACTGCCCTGCTCCACCGTCACGCCTTCGGCCATGTCGAAGGAAATGCTCTCGGAAGCAAACTGGCCTTCGTGACTGACCCGGTCGTCTTCCAGGCTGTTTTCATAATGAGCGAAAGTCGACAGCGGAATCCGCGCACCGTCGGCGGTGATCACCTGAACCTGCTTGAGCGTCACCGGATCCTGGGCGTATTTCGGATTGACCTCCATCACCACCTGATACTGGTTGAGGCTGTCGTAGATCGTGGAAATCTGCCGCTGGCTGTAGGCGTTGTTGAGCACCGCCGTGACCATTTCCATGTCCACGCCCAGGCGTTTGGCCTGATCGCGGTCGACAATCAATGTCACCTGCTGCGCGCCCGCGCCTTCCCGGGCGTCGATGGCCGTCAGCTCGGGCAAGGCCCTGAGCGCGGTGACCACTTTCGGGTACCACTCGCGCAACTCACCCAGATCACCGCTTTGCAGGATGTAGCTGTACTGCGAAGTGGTCTGCTCGCGACCGCCGCCGAACTGCAAGTCCTGGTCGGCCATCAGCATCAGTTGCGCACCGGCCACCTTGGGCATTTCCTTGCGCAGACGCTCGATGACCTTCTGTGCCGAGATATTGCGCTCCTTGATCGGTTTCAGGCGCACCAGCATGAAGGCGTTGTTGGTGCCGTTGGTGCCACCAATGAACCCGGCCACACTCTCGACCGCTTCGTCCTTGAGCACGGCGCGGCGGAACGTCTCCATTTTCGGCTGCATCACACTGAACGACAGGCCGTCGTCACCGCGCACGAAACCGATCAACTGGCCGGTGTCCTGCTGCGGCATGAAGGTCTTCGGCACCACCACATACAGGGCGACGTTCACTCCGACGGTGATGATCAGGCTGAGCAAGGTCAGGCGACGGTGGCGCAATACCCAGTCGAGGCTGGTGGCGTACTTGCCGACCATCCAGTCGTTGGTGCGGCGGCTCCAGCGTTGCAGGCGGTTTTCCTCACCCGGCTTATGGGGTTTGAGCCAGCGGGCGCAGAGCATCGGGGTCAGCGTCAACGAAACCACCAGCGACACCACGATGGCCGCCGCCAGGGTGATGGAAAATTCGCGGAACAGGCTTTCGATGATCCCGCCCATGAACAGGATCGACAGGAACACCGCCACCAGCGAGACGTTCATCGACAGCAGGGTAAACCCGACTTCCTTGGCCCCGAGGTACGCGGCCTTCATCGGCTTGACGCCTTCGTCGATGTGCCGGGAAATGTTCTCCAGCACCACGATGGCGTCGTCCACCACCAGCCCGGTGGCGAGGATCAGCGCCATCAGCGACAGGTTGTTCAGCGAGAATCCGTAGAGGTACATCACCGCAAAGGTGCCGACCAGCGACACCGGCACCGCCAACGTCGGAATCAGGGACGCGCGGAAATTACCGAGGAACAGGAACACCACCAGAATCACCAGGGCCACGGCAATCAGCAGGGTCATTTCCGCTTCGTGCAAGGTGGCCTTGATCACCGGCGAGCGATCCATCGCCAGGTTCAGTTTGACGCTGGCCGGCAGTACCGCCTGCAACGCTGGCAGCTGCGCCTTGATCTCGTTGACCGTCTCGATGATGTTGGCGCCGGCCTGACGGTTGATCACCAGCAACACCGCCGCGTCATCGTTGAAAAAACCACTGTTGTAGCGGTCTTCCACGCCGTCGCTGACCTTGGCCACATCTTTCAGGCGCAGGGCCGCGCCGCCGTTGTAGTGGATGATCAGCGATTCGTAATCCTTGGCTTTCTCCAGTTGATCGTTGGCCTGGATCTGCCACAGACGCTGATCGTCCTCGACCGAGCCCTTTGGCCGGCGCACGTTGGCTTCGGCGATGGTCTTGCGCACATCGTCCAGCGCCACGCCGTACTGGTTCAGCGCCTGGGGTTCGAGTTCGATGCGCACCGCTGGCAACGAGCTGCCGCCGATCTGCACTTCACCGACGCCCTGCACCTGAGACAGGCTCTGGGACAGGATGGTCGAGGCCAGGTCATAGAGCTGGCCTTTTTCCAGTACGTCCGAAGTCAGCGACAACACCATGATCGGTGCCTGCGACGGGTTGACCTTCTTGTAGGTCGGCATGCTGCGCATCCCGCTCGGCAGAAGGTTGCGCGAGGCGTTGATCGCCGCCTGCACTTCCCGCGCCGCGCCGTTGATGTCGCGGTCGAGATCAAATTGCAGGATGACCCGGGTCGAGCCCTGGCTGGAACGACTGCTCATGGTGTTGACGCCGGCGATGGCGCCGAACGAGCGCTCCAGCGGCGTGGCCACGGTGGACGCCATGACCTCCGGACTGGCGCCGGGCAGGCTGGCCTGCACCACGATCACCGGGAAATCCATTTGCGGCAGCGGCGACACCGGCAGCAGGCCGAAGCTCACACCGCCCAGCAGCATGATCGCCAGGCTCAGGAGCATGGTCGCCACCGGGCGCTTGATGAAAGGACCGGACAGGTTCATGGCTGTTCCACCGGCTCCACGGCCGAAGGAGCACGGCCCCAGCGCCGGCCGAGACGATCGAAGTACAGGTAGATCACCGGGGTGGTGAACAGTGTCAGCACCTGACTCACCAGCAACCCGCCAACCATCACCAGACCCAGCGGTTGACGCAATTCAGCGCCGGAGCCGGTGGCCAGCATCAACGGCACCGCGCCAAACAGCGCCGCCAGCGTCGTCATCAGAATCGGCCGGAAACGCAACAGCGCCGCCTGATAGATCGCCTGCTCCGGCGCCATGCCCTGGGTGCGTTCGGCGTCGAGGGCGAAGTCGATCATCATGATCGCGTTCTTCTTCACGATACCGATCAGCAGAATGATGCCGATGATCGCGATCATCCCCAGGTCATTGCCACTGAGCAGCAACGCCAACAAGGCCCCGACCGCCGCCGACGGCAAGGTCGAGAGAATGGTGATCGGGTGAATGTAGCTCTCGTAGAGCACGCCGAGCACGATGTACATGGTCACCACCGCCGCCAGAATCAGCAGCAAGGTGCTCGACAGCGATGCCTGGAACGCTTCGGCGGCGCCCTGGAACTGGGTCTGCACGCCGATCGGCATGCCGATGTCCTTCTGCACCTGCTCAATGATGTCCACCGCATGCCCCAGCGCCACGCCGGGTGCGAGGTTGAACGACATCATCACCGCCGGGAACTGGCCGATGTGGGTGATCGCCAGTTGCGCCTGCCGTTCCTCGACGTGGGCCAGGCTCGACAATCGCACCTGACCGCCGTCGGTGGTCTTGACGTGAATCTGATCCAGCGCCTGCGGGCCGATCTTCTCCCCGGCCTGAGCCTGCAGCACCACGCGGTACTGACTGGCCTGGGTGTAGATGGTCGAGATCTGCCGCTGGCCGAACGCGTCGTACAGCGCATCGGTGATGTTCGACACCGACACGCCCAATCGTGAAGCGGCGTCGCGGTCGATCACCAGGAACACCTGCAAGCCCTTGTCCTGCAAGTCGCTGGCGACGTCGGTCAGTTCCGGGCGCTGGGCCAGGGCCTCGACCAGACGGCCGCTCCACAGGCTGAGCAATTCGGAATCCGGCGACGACATGCTGAACTGGTATTGGGTACGGCTGACGCGGTCTTCGATGGTCAGGTCCTGCACCGGCTGCATGAACAGGCGGATGCCCACCAGTTTGTCCAGTTGCGGTTGCAGGCGGGCAATCACTTCAGTCGCCGTCAGATCCCGCTGGCCATGGGGCTTGAGGTTGATCAGCAACCGACCGCTGTTGAGCGTGGCGTTGTCGCCGTCGACACCGATGTAGGACGACAGGCTTTCCACCGCCGGATCTTCCAGAATCACCTTGGCCAGCGCCTGCTGACGCTCGCCCATGGCGGCAAAGGAAATCGACTGCGGCGCTTCGGAAATGCCCTGGATCACCCCGGTGTCCTGCACCGGGAAGAAGCCCTTGGGCACCACCATATAAAGGAACACGGTCAGGGCCAGTGTGCCGATGGCCACCAGCAGGGTCAGCGGCTGATGCTTGAGCACCCACTGCAACTTGCGCCCGTAAGCGGCGATCATCCAGTCGATGAACGCACCACTGGCGCGGTAGAAACGGCCCTGCTCATGTGCTTCCGGCTCACGCTTGAGCAGACGCGCGCACATCATCGGCGTCAGGGTCAGCGAGACCACCAGGGAAATCAGGATCGCCACCGCCAGGGTGATGGCGAATTCGCGGAACAACCGCCCCACCACATCGGCCATGAACAGCAGCGGAATCAGAACCGCAATCAGCGACAGGGTCAGGGAAATCAGGGTGAAACCGATCTGCTTCGCGCCCTTGAGCGCGGCCTGCATCGGACTGTCGCCCTCCTCGATGAAACGCGCGATGTTCTCCAGCATCACGATCGCATCGTCGACCACGAAACCGGTGGCGATGGTCAATGCCATCAGCGTCAGGTTGTTGACCGAGAAACCGGCCAGGTACATCACGCCGAACGTACCGATCAGCGACAGCGGCACGGCCACCGACGGAATGATCGTCGCACTGGCGCGGCGCAGGAACAGGAACGTCACCATCACCACCAGCGCAATGGCGATAAGCAACTCATGTTGCACATCGGTGACGGAGGCGCGGATGGTCTGGGTGCGGTCGGTCAGCACGACCACGTCGAGACCGGCCGGCAGGTTGTCGGTGATGCTCGGCAGCAGTGCCTTGATCCGGTCGACCACCTCGATCACGTTGGCGCCCGGTTGACGCTGGATGTTCAGCAGAACAGCCTGATTCTGGTTGGCCCACGCCGCCAGACGCTCGTTTTCGGCACCGTCGACGATCTGCGCGACATCCTTGAGCCGCAGCGGCGCGCCGTTGGCGTAGGCCAGGATCAGGTTGGCGTAATCCTTGGGCGACGTCAGCTGGTCGTTGGCGTCGAGCATCGACACCCGGGTCGGGCCGTCGAAGTTGCCCTTGGGCTGGTTGACGTTGGACGCACTGATCAGCGTGCGCACGTCCGACAGGTTCAGGCCATTGGCCGCGAGGGCCTCCGGATTGACCTTGATCCGCACCGCCTGACGCTGGCCGCCGGCGATGCTGACCATGCCGACGCCGCTGATCTGGGCGATTTTCTGCGCCATGCGCGTATCGACCAGATCATTGAGTTTGGGCAGCAGCATGGTTTTCGAGGTGATGGCCAGGGTCAGCACCGGGGTGTCCGCCGGGTTGACCTTGTTGTACACCGGCGGCGCCGGCAAGTCGGTCGGCAACAGGTTGGTCGCGGCGTTGATCGCGGCCTGCACCTGCTGTTCGGCGACGTCCATGTTGATGTCGAGGCTGAAACGCAAGGTCAGCACCGACGCTCCGCCGGAGCTGGTCGAGGCCATTTGCGTCAGGCCCGGCATCTGCCCGAACTGGCGTTCCAGCGGCGCGGTGACGGCGCTGGTCATCACGTCCGGACTGGCGCCCGGATACAGGGTCATGACCCGGATGGTCGGGTAATCGACCTGCGGCAAAGCCGAAACCGGCAGCAGGCGATACGCGATCAGACCGGCCAGCACGATGGCCAGCATGCTCAGCGTGGTGGCGACCGGACGGAGGATGAACAGGCGCGAAATGTTCATGCGCCCTTCTTGGCCTTGTCAGTGACCGTGGCGTCAGGCGCGGTGGCGGCGGACTTGCCTTGCAGGTGTTCGGTCGGGGTGGTCGGCACATCCTTGCTCTCGTTGACCACTTCCACTTCGCTGCCTTCCTTCAGGCGGTCGGTGCCTTCCAGCACCACCCGGTCGCCGGCCGCGAGGCCTTCGGTGACCACCGTGTTTTCGCCGTCGCTGGCACCGATCTTCAACTGGCGGATGGTGACTTTCTTGTCACCGTCCAGCGCGTAGACGAAAGTGCCGTTGGTGCCGAACTGAATGGCCGCCGACGGCGCCAGCACCACACCCTTCAAGGTGTCAGCCAGCAAGTGAACGTTGACGAACTGGTTGGGGAACAGCGACTGATCGCGGTTTTCGTAGCGCGCCTTGAATTTCAGCGTGCCGGTGGTCACGTCGATCTGGTTGTCGAGGCTTTGCAGCACGCCAGTGGCCTGCAGTTTGGTGTCGCCGCGATCCCAGGCTTCGGCCGGCAGTTTGGCGCCGCTGCGATAGCGGGCGAGCACGGTGTCCAGACTATTTTCCGGCAGGGTGAAGGCGACACTGATCGGTTGGGTCTGAGTGATGACCGCCAGGGAGGTCGTGTCGTTGGCCGCCACGAGGTTGCCGACGTCAAGTTGACGCAGGCCGACGCGACCGGCGATCGGTGCACGGATCTTGGTGAATTCGAGATTGAGCTTGGCGTCGTTGACCGCCGCCTGATTGGTTTTCACGGTGCCGAGGTATTGGCCGACCAGCGCTTCAGCGGTGTCCAGCGTCTGCTTGGCGATGCTGTCTTCCTTGTACAGGCCGCGATAGCGCTCGACGTCGACCTGAGCGTTTTTCAATTGCGCCTGATTCTGCAGCAAGGTGCCTTCGGCCTGGAGCAAGGCGTTCTGGTACGGGCGCGGATCGATCTCCGCCAGCAGGTCGCCGGCCTTGACCATCTGCCCTTCCTCGAAATAAATCTTCACCAGTTCGCCACCGACCCGGCTGCGCACATTGATGGTGTTGAGCGCCGTCACCGTGCCCAGGGCCTTGTAGTACAGCGGGAAGTCCCCGGTGACTGCCGGCGCCACGCGCACCGGAATCGGCCCCGCAGCGCCGCCGAAGCCCGGACGCATCATCCCCGAACGACCGGTGTGGCCGGCCTGCGCCTTCTCGCCGCCCTCCTTGTGGGTCGAACCGGACGGCCAGAATTTCCAGCACAGACCGGCAATGACCAGCAGGACAAGCAGGCTCAACAGCCAGCGACGGGAGTTTCGGGAAGACGATTGCATGGACTGATTAACCATTGGGCGCGTGGGCTTCTTTTACGGGAGGCTGAACGATAAGCACTGGCCGGGATTTAGCAAAGCAGCTTTACCGGCAATTTACCTTCCACTTACGTTTCAAGGTGTGAGGCAAAACACTGATACACAAATGAAAACGGCCTGGACAGGGCCAGGCCGTTAACAATTGTAAAGCGCTTGTTTCAGAACACTTATTTCAATACAGCCAGTGCCGCATCGTAGTCAGGCTCTTCTGCAATTTCCTTGACCAGTTCGCTGTGCAGGACGTTGTCGTTTTCGTCCAGAACAACCACCGCACGGGCGGTCAGGCCTTTCAGCGGGCCGTCAGCGATGGCCACACCGTAGTTCTGAATGAACTCGGCGCCACGCAGGGTCGACAGGTTTTGTACGTTTTCCAGGCCTTCGGCACCGCAGAAGCGAGCCTGGGCGAACGGCAGGTCAGCCGAGATGCACAGCACCACGGTGTTGGCCAGCTCGTTGGCCTGGGCGTTGAACTTGCGCACGGAAGTGGCGCAGGTCGGGGTGTCGACGCTTGGGAAGATGTTCAGCACTTTGCGCTTGCCGGCGAAGTCTTTCAGGGTGACGTCGGACAGATTGCCGGCTACCAGGGAAAAGGCTGGCGCCTTGGAACCGGCTTGTGGCAGTTGGCCGTTGACTTGAACCGGGTTGCCTTTGAGCGTGACTTGAGCCATGAACGGAGTCCTTCTTAACGTTGTTGGGAAAGCATGCAAGAGGCGGAAGTTAACCACGAAATTGTCCGACGACCTATGCCTGAACCGAAATTGTCATGTGTTGGCACACAAAACTGGATACACGCTCTCCAGTGCCGGCCACAGCCGTGTGTCCAAAGGAAGTGAAGCTTGTGAAAGCGACAATCTGCGGCTTTTCTTTAACGACCTGTCGATTCAGACCCCGGCCGTTCGACTAAGCCATGAATCCTTCACTCACCTGCGGAGAAACACCATGCGCTTCATGATCATTGTCAAAGCCAGCCACGACTCCGAAGCCGGCGTGATGCCCAGCGAGCAATTGCTGACCGAAATGGGCAACTACAACGAACAGCTGGCCAAGGCCGGTATCCTGGTTTCTGCCGACGGCCTTCACCCCAGCAGCAAAGGCGCCCGCGTGCGCTTCAGTGGCGAAAACCGCAGCGTGATCGACGGCCCGTTCGCCGAGACCAAAGAGCTGATCGCCGGTTACTGGATCTGGGACGTGAAATCCAAAGAAGAAGCCATCGAATGGGTCAAGCGCTGCCCGAATCCCATGCCCGGCACTGAATCGGAAATCGAGATTCGCCAGGTGTTCAGCGCGGAAGATTTCGGCGCCGAGTTCACGCCGGAACTGCGAGAGCAGGAAGAACGCATACGCGAGCAAGCCAAAAAACACTGAGCCCCCCGAATCGAGAACGTGAGCATTTTCTGCATGGCCGAAGACGACTGAGCAAGACACGGGGACTTTTCGACGCGAAACAGGTAGGGTGCGCAACATCACAATGCCACCACTGGATCGCGTCGCGGGTTTTATGGAGTTGTCATCGCAATGAGTTGCTGGACCGTCCTTGGCCTGTCGGCCGACGCCGATGTGCGCGCTATCAAACGCCAATATGCCGTCCTGCTCAAACAGACCCGCCCCGACGACGACCCCGAGGGCTTCCAGCGGCTGCGCGATGCCTATGAGCAGGCGCTGGCGTACAAGGAATGGCAGCAGTATCACGAGCAGAATCAGGATGAAGAGCAGGAACAGGGCATTGAAGAATCCTGGGACCTGAGCGGCCTGACCGTGGTCGAGGTCGATGCCCTGCAATTGGCGACCCGTTCGCTGGACGGGCTCAGCGTTGAAGAGCTGAATCATCGCCATGCCGTCACCCTCGAACAGGGTTGCGCGCATTTCTTCGAAGACACGGTGCTGCATCATTGCATTGAACACCCTGAGACTTCGCAGACGCTGGTGGACTGGGCCATCCCGACCTTCTTCTGGTTCAGCGCCTGGCAACGCCTCGAGCTGGACGAGATATCGATCGACCTGTTGCTGGATCAACAACGCGCGCGTATTGCGCAACCGATGCGTGATGCCCTCGAACGGGAAGACGTTGAAGGTTTCCTCCAGGCCTACGAGCGTTGCGGGGAGCACAACTGGCTCGCGAATGCACTGCAACAGGAATGGTTCAACCGGATGCTCAGCCATTTGCTGCTGGATGCGCCAGTCTGGTCTCCCGAGCTTTTCGAACGGGTGCGCGCCGGTCAAGGCTGGCACGGCTGCACCGCAAATCCCTGCCCTGACGGAGAATGGCAACGCCTGCTGGCTCGTCAGAATGCGCCGCTTTTCCTGGCTCACCAGCAACAACTGGCCACGGAGCCCGCCGTCACCCCCGAGCACCGCGCCGCCCGCCTGCTGCTGGGCACCGGCTCGTTCAGCGCCCGCCGCGCACTGGCCCGACGCCTGCACGAGGACGACTGGGCGCAGTGCCGCAAGTTGAGCTCCGAGCTTTACGCCAACCACCCCAAGGTCTGCGCACAGATGCCCGGCGGCACAGCGTTTTTCTGGCGCGACTGGGAACTGAGCTTCAATGACTGGCCGACCTACGTGGGCGTGGTGCTGGCCTGCCTGATCGGCGCGTTCACCCATTACATTCCGCTGGGCATTCGCCTCAGCGGGCTGATCAATATCGTCATGATCTCGACCGTGGTGTTCGGCGTGATTGTGGCCGGGCTCAATTGGCTGGTGCACAACGTTGCCCATCGCGTATGGCGGCTGGATGACCGGCTCAGCGCTGGCCTCTGCCCGCGCTTCCTCAAAGACTCGCCGCCATTCGGCGTACTGCGCGACTTCATGCCCGGCGCGCTGATGGTGGCCGGGCTCGGCTGGTTTTTCGGCCCGATTGCCGGCGTGGTGTACGCCGCGACCCTGGCGACCTTCGGACTGGTGCGCCGCTGGCAGTCCAGGCCCCGGGTGTCCTGGGAAGAGAGCCGTCCGGCCATGAAGGTCGGCGTGACGATCTTCGGCATTCTGGTGCTGGCCCTCGTGCTCGGCGTATTCAAAGTGGTCGCCAGCCAAGGCACGGTCAATCGCAATCAGGGCCTGCAACCCTGGACCGAACGCCTGTGCAGTCGCTTGCCGGCCACCACCGCCGAATGCAGCGCACCGGCCACCGTCGAACAGTGGTACGGCAAGGAGGCCCGCCCATGAGCTCGAGAATGATGTTTTGCCTCGGTATTTTCTTCGCGCTGGTGATAATGGCGCTGACGAGTGCGACCCGTCCTTTCCTGCAACTCGATCTCTGGCTGGACGGGCGCGATGCGCCGGTCACCGCCCAGGCCAATGCCCTGAGCCCGGTGATCGCCTGCGTCAACCGGATCGACGTGCAATGGCGAGCGGCCTACGACCGCTACAAGAACCCTCAACCGCCCTTGCCCCGCGACCAGCGCTGGTTGAAGAGCCTCAATGATTTCGACGACAGCGACGCATTCAATGTGCGAGACATTCAGCGCGATGTCTGCGGTCAGGGCCTCACGGAAAAACTCGAACTGTTGGCCTGGCAGCCTGAACTGGCGCGACAAACCAACGAGTATGTCCAGGCACTGACTCACGTCACGACCATCATTGCACCCACGCGGTTTTACCGAGAGGCGAGTTTCGTCTCCAGCTCGCAACAGCCCTCCACTGGAGAGCTGGCGGCGATCGAGCGCGTTTCACAGGAATACATCGGTGCTTCCACGGCTTTGCGGCAAAGCCTGCTGTCCCTCGATGCCGCGCAGCGTCCCGAACAGCTCAAGCTGATCGAAGCGCGTCTGGGCAGGGACATTCACTGGTACTTGCTGGCGTACATGATTCAGGCGCGGGAGACCGTCGACGTGCTCGACGAAGCGATGAAAAACCGCACCCTCACTCCGAAATTGTTGGCCGATACCACCGCGAAGCTGCAACAGGCCTGGAACCGCCGCGAACCCTGGCTCGCACCGCGCACGGGTGGATTCCAGAACAAGACCGATGCCGCACGGGACCTGTGGCTGCGCATCGGCGAGCCGGGGCAAAACTATCTTGAGGCATTGAACACCCTGCAAGCCGACTGGCACAACCACGCCAAGCCCGAACGTTTGAGCGAGGACTACTACGCCGTGACCCGCCGTTACGACGGTTTGCTCAGCCATTACAACCGACTGGCGCGCGCCAGCTTCTGACGCCGTGCGCACGCCGGATCGCCCTCAGGGACGACCCGGCGTGCCGGTCTTACTTGGCCTTGAGCTTGAGGTAGGACTGATGCAGATCCGAGGCCCAGCCATCGATCACGCTTTTCACGTCATCGGCCTTCATCACCTGCGAATCGTTTTCCAGCGGTTTGCCGGTGCCTTTGCGCACCACCTGCGCCGCCACCTTGTTGGTGCCGCCATCGAGGAACACCGCTTCGGTCGCCAGCGTGGTTTCCTGATCGCGAATGCCGCTGGCGGTGCTGACCGCTGCCGCCACCAACGCCACCGGAATCACTTCATAGGCATGCAGGCCTTCGGTCTTGCTGCTGACGGCGGTGATGGCCGCGCGCACCACAATCACACCCGGCCCGGGGCCCGAGGCCAGCGGCAGGGATTTGCCCAGTTCACGCTTGAGCGCCTGATCGTAGTAGCTGGTGATGCCGTTGAGGGTCTGCTGCGGAATCTTCACGGTGGGTTGCGGTTTGGGATAGAGCTGGGTCGGTTCGACGTAGAAGCTGGTGAATTTGCCGATGTCGACTTTCGGGTCGATCCAGCGCATCACTTCGGCCCCCGACGGGGATTTGGCCTCCCTCAGCTGGCTGTAGTCCTTGAGGAAGCCTGAGTACTCGTCGGGTGCGACGGTTTTGCTGGAGCAACCCACCACGCCCAGCGTGGCAATGCACAGGGTGCTCATCATTACGGCTAGCTTCATGCTGTAACTCCTGTCGGAAGGCCGAATTTATTGCGTCGGGGGAGTTACAGGTATAGCTAAATTCGCGCCGTTTGCGATCAGAAACCCCAATATTGCACAACGTCAGTTCCGGACCTTTGAAAGGTCCGGACCATCACGGGTGCTCAAGGCTTTCTTCTACCAGCTCGAAGTCTCGCCACTCCTCAACGCCATTTCCCGCCGGCTGTTGGCCCGCATCGCCTTGATCAGCGATACCGTGCCCACCAGCAAAATCGCCGCACCGAACAGAAAATCAATGTTGTACAGCTGGAAATCCTGCACCGGCCCCACCAGCACCGTGCGCACCACGCCGATTCCCACCAGCGTGGCGAGGAAGTCGATCCCCGGTTCATCGCGGTAGAACACCAGCAGCAACGGCAGGCACAGCACCAGCAGCATCAACAGCACCACGACCTTGAACGAGCCTTTGCGCTCGACGCTGAACGCGCATTCGTGGGGGCCGTAGGCCTTGTAATCCTCGTCGCGGATCATCGAGTTTTTCTCGTTGATGTAGTCGGCGCGGTTGTACTTCTGGATCGGCGTGAAGGTGTTGGACATCTCCATCAGCGTGGTGATGTTCTTGAAGCGCAGGTCGATGCGCTCGCTGCCCTTGAGGTAATACAGCACCGGTTTGTAGCCGTAGCGATAGGTGTCGAAGGGAAATTCGGTGACCCGGCCCTGGACGCTGATCGGGCGCGATTCTAGTTCGGCGAAGGCGCTCTTGTCGGTCGAGGCCAGGTTGCGGCTCAGGGGCAGGACTTTCACCTGTTCGAGGAAGATCGGCGTGACACCGAACGACCACTGCAAAGGTTCCAGGCGCAGACGCAGTTCGTTGCGGCCCAGGTCGTAGCGGTTGAAGGTGCGCTCGGAGACCACCACCGCGCCGCTGAGCATGAACTCGCCGCGCAGGTTGTTGGTGATGCGCAGGGTCAGCTGATCCTTGCCCAGCAGCGCCGCTTCGGTGTTCGGCGGCGTGCCGCACCACGCGGTGCTTTCGCCGACGCCACCGAGCTGACCGCCACGGTTTTCGTTGAATACGTAGATGTAACCGGCCCACAGCGTCACCATCAACAGCAACGCGGTGATGCCCAGAATTTTTTTGCCCGGACTCACTGATCAGACTCCCTTCTTCGTTCCGTCGTCCAGCCGAAAACCCGCTGGCGACGGGGACTCTACCAAAAGGCCACCATCGACCCAAGGAAAAATCCCCGATTCATCAGGGTTCTAAGGGTTTCCCCTGCATCACCGGCGCCGGAACAACGGTCGCGGCTCGATCACCGAGCGCCCGTACAACACGCTCATCCCGGCCAGGCCCTTGAGCGCATCCTCGGCGGATTTGTCCTCGCGCACGGCGAAGCTGTCGAAACCGCACTGGCGCATGTGGCTGAGCTGGTCGCGCAGTACATCGCCGATGGCGCGCAACTCGCCTTTCCAGCCGAAACGACTGCGCAGCAGATAGGCCTGGCTGTAGGCGCGGCCGTCGCGAAAGCTCGGGAAGTCGAGGGCGATCAGGGGCAGCGAGGCCAGCCATGGCAGCAGGCTTTCAACGCCGTCGTCCGGGCCCAGCCAGACCGCGTGAGTCGAGGGTGATTCGAGCCAGTGGGCCAGCGGCAGAATCAACATTTCAGTACTGTCAGCCGTTTCGGGCGAGCGGATCAGCGTCCACGGATCATCGAGCACGATCCGCGCCCCACTCGCCTCCATGCGCAACAGATTGTTCATGCCGGCACCTCCAGCGCTTTCGGGTAGACCCGTTCCTTGAACGGCTCCAGTCCGATGCGCGCCACGGTATCGACGAACAGTTCTTCGGCCTCGCGATAACGGACGAAGGTGCCGATGATCCGCTCGATCACCTGCGGCACTTCGGCGGCGCTGAACGACGGGCCGATGACTTTGCCCAGTGCGCTGTTTTTGCCCTGCGCGCCGCCGAGGGTGATCTGGTACCACTCGCTGCCGTTTTTATCGACGCCGAGAATCCCGATATTGCCAATGTGGTGATGGCCGCAGGCGTTCATGCAGCCGGAGATGTTCAGGCTGATGTCGCCCAGATCATGCAGGTAATCGAGGTTGTCGAACCGCGCCTGAATCGCCTGGGCAATCGGGATCGATTTGGCGTTGGCCAGCGCGCAGAAATCACCGCCGGGGCAAGCAATGATGTCGGTCAGCAGACCGACATTGGCGGCGCCCAGCCCCTGCTCTTTCGCCAGTTGCCACAACGCGAACAGCTCGGACTTGGGCACGTCCGGCAAGACGATGTTCTGCTCGTGGGCGATGCGGATTTCGCCGAAGCCGAAACGCTCGGACCAGTCGGCCACGGCCTGCATCTGCGCATCAGTCACGTCCCCCGGCGGCGCGGCCAGGCCCGGTTTGGTCGACAGCACCACGCTGGTGTAGCCCGGCACTTTATGCGGTTGCACGTTGCGCGCGACCCAACGGGCGAACGCCGGGTTCTCCGCCAGGTGCGTGCCGAAATCCAGATCGGTGCCCGCCAATGTACGATAGCTCGGCGGCACGAAAGCACTGGCGACCCGCTGGTATTCATCCTCGGTCAGTTGCGCCGGGCCGTCCTTGAGGTGTTGCCATTCCTCCTCGACCTCTTTGGCGAACGCTTCGATACCCAGCGCCTTGACCAGAATCTTGATCCGCGCCTTGTACTTGTTGTCGCGCCGGCCGTGGCGGTTGTAGACCCGCAACACCGCCTCGACATAGGACAGCAAGTGTTGCCACGGCAGGCCATCGCGAATTTGCAGACCGAGAATCGGCGTGCGCCCCAGACCGCCGCCGACGATCACCCGCAGCAGCATCTGGCCGTCGCGACCGGGGTAAAGGTAGAGGCCGATGTCGTGCATCATGATCGCCGCGCGATCCTGCGTCGCCGAGCAGATGGCGATCTTGAACTTGCGCGGCAGGAACAGGAATTCCGGGTTGATCGTTGACCATTGCCGCAGGATTTCGGCCAGCGGACGCGGGTCGATCAGCTCGTCCGCCGCGACCCCGGCAAAGGCTTCGGTGGTGATGTTGCGCACGCAGTTGCCCGACGTCTGGATCGCATGCATGTTGACCTGCGCCAGACGTTCGAGAATGTCCGGCACTTCGTGCAGTTCGATCCAGTTGAACTGCATGTTCTGCCGGGTGGTGAAGTGGCCGTAACCACGGTCGTAATCCCGGGCGATGCTCGCCAGTGTGCGCATCTGTTCGGCGCTCAAGGTGCCGTAGGGAATCGCCACCCGCAGCATGTAGGCGTGTTTTTGCATGTACAGGCCGTTCTGCAGGCGCAGCGGCAGGAACTCTTCTTCGCTCAACTCCCCGGCCATGAAGCGCTCGACCTGATCGCGAAACTGCGCAACGCGCTCGAACACCAGCGCCCGGTCGTAATCATCGTATTGATACATGCAGCGGCTACCTCATCAGTTTTGATCACGGTCAAAACACAGGATTTTTTACGACTATGGACGAGCGGCGCAGCACGCAACAGATTCACCTGAACGCATAAAAACCGTATCAGGGCGCGTCAGATGGCCGCAGGCAGCGCCTTGATCTGATCCGCATAAATGAACAATTCCTGAGCCTGTTTTGTTTCCGGTGGGGTTTCTACAGTGCAGCTCGTGCCAGACCGGGTGGCCTGGCAAGACTTTGCAACCGTGGATGAACTGACCATGAGCACAGCAACAATCGGACAGGCTTATAACTACAAGGTCGTCCGCCAATTCGTCATCGCGACTGTTTTCTGGGGTGTCGTGGGCATGGCGATGGGGGTATGGATCGCCTCGCAACTGGTATGGCCGGACATGAATCTGGACCTGCCGTGGACAACCTTCGGCCGCTTGCGACCGTTGCACACGAGCCTGGTGATTTTCGGTTTCGCCGGCAGCGCGCAATTCGCCGCCAGTTACTACGCGGTGCAGCGCACCTGCCAGGTGCGGCTGTACTCGGACAAACTTGCGGCCTTCACCTTCTGGGGCTGGCAATCGGTCATCGTGATCATGCTGGTCACCCTGCCGATGGGCTACACCACCACCAAGGAATACGCCGAGATCGAATTCTCCGGCGCCGTTTGGATGGCGGTGGTCTGGGTCGCGTACGCCATCGTGTTCTTCACCACCGTGGTACAGCGCAAAACCAAGCACATCTACGTCGGCAACTGGTTCTTCGGCGCGTTCATCCTGGTGATCGCCATGCTGCACGTGGTCAATCACCTGTCGATTCCGGTGGACTGGTTCAAGTCCTATCCGGTGTATTCCGGCGCCACCGACGCCATGGTGCAGTGGTGGTACGGGCACAACGCGGTGGGGTTCTTCCTGACCACCGGGTTCCTCGGGATGATGTATTACTTCGTGCCCAAACAAGTGAATCGGCCGGTGTATTCGTACCGGTTGTCGATCGTGCATTTCTGGGCGCTGATCACCCTGTACATCTGGGCCGGCCCGCACCATTTGCACTACACCGCGCTGCCGGACTGGGCGCAGTCGCTGGGCATGGCGATGTCGCTGATCCTGCTGGCGCCGAGCTGGGGCGGGATGATCAACGGGATGATGACCCTGTCGGGCGCCTGGCATCAGTTGCGCACCGACCCGATCCTGCGCTTCCTCGTCCTTTCACTGGCGTTCTACGGCATGTCGACCTTCGAAGGCCCGATGATGGCGATCAAGACCGTCAACGCCCTCTCCCACTACACCGACTGGACCATCGGCCACGTACACGCCGGGGCGCTGGGCTGGGTGGCGATGATCACCTTTGGCGCGACCTATCACATGGTGCCCAAGGTCTTTGGCCGTGAGCGTATGCACAGCACGCCGCTGATCAACCTGCACTTCTGGCTGGCGACCATTGGCACGGTGCTGTACATCGCGTCGATGTGGGTCAATGGCATTACTCAAGGCCTGATGTGGCGGGCGATCAACGAGGACGGCACGCTGACCTACTCGTTTGTCGAGGCGCTGCAGGCCAGTCATCCGGGGTTCATCGTGCGCTTTGCCGGCGGGGTGTTCTTCCTCAGCGGCATGTTGCTGATGGCCTATAACGTGTGGCGCACAGTGCGGGTTGCCGACGTTGCACTCGCCCACCGTGAAGCGCAGATCGCCTGATCAAGGGAGCTGGCCATGTTCGATGTTTTGTTGAATGTATTGGGTGTGCTGTTTCTGTGGCTGGCGGTTGAGTACTGCTTGCGCCATGAGACGAGCGAGAGCCTGGATGAGGCGAGTCTGACGCCGTTTGCGGATGATCCGGAGGTGGCGCGGCGAGTTGAGATGGCTACCGGTAAAACCGTGAAAGCGGTGGCGCCGGAGGTGGCGAAACCGGGGTGGATCAACCTCGAAATGTGAGCTACTTCCGTTGATGTTGATCGTTCCCACGTCGAGGCGTCGAACCGTCCGCGTGGGAATGCAGCCCGGGACGCTCCGCGTCCCTTCCAGAGCTGGAACGCGGAGCGTCCCTTGAGGCATTCCCACGCAGAGCGTGGGAACGATCAGGTAGGGAGTGGCTTTTGATCTTAGGTGCGGTCTCGGGGAATCAGGCTCTGCAATTGCTGCGCGAGAAAATTCGCATCGAAGGCAAAGGTATCCGGATCCTTCAACCCATTGGTCTTGCGCCACTGCCAATCACCATTGGGCAGTCCCACCAACGAAACACTCCCATACCGCGCCGCCGTCAACCCCATCACCGCCAGCGAAATCTGCCCACCACTGCCCATCACGTCCGGTACAAACTCCACCGGTTTGCCGGCAATCACGATGCTCAATTTTTCAGTCTTGAAGGTTGAGGTCTCAACCGGAATGCTCGGCCCGAACGCCACATAAGCCTCCCGACTCACCTCCAGCAAACCCGGCGCCTGCACCGGCTCCAGCCATTGCTGAATCTGTCCGAACAACTCGGTAATCCGGGTGGCCCAGGTCGCTGACTGCGTCTCGAACAATTGCTTCTTGTGCGCTTCGCTGTCGGCATAGTGGCGAAGCATTTCGCCCAGTTGCTGTACGTCGTCCATTGCGGTGTTCCTTCAAGGAAGCGGTGCTGCGGACGTCGAGCATGGCAGATGCCGATGACGGCCGTGCAAGTCATTTGCCTGCACGGTCGCCTGATCGACCATTGACGGACAGAAGGTCAGCGTTTGCGCAGACGCGCCATGCTCAAAGTGTCGACCCATTGCCCGTCACGCACGGCGTAATCGCGGAACAGGCCCTCATTTTCGAAGCCGAACTTGCGGTAGAGCCCGATGGCCGCCTCGTTGTCGGCGTACACCGAAAGCTCGACCCGGTGCAAATTCATCCCGGGTCACGGCCGGGTCGTTATAAAGCGCGGTGATGCCCTCGACGTGGGATTCGTTGAAGCGCTCGAGATGAATGGCGGGGTTGTGCTCAGGCATGAAAGATCCCTCCTGGATCAGTGCGTGGCCGGTCACTGTAAACCGCTTCTTCACGGATTCGCCATGACTGTTTAAAGCCGTTGACCGAAACGTCCGGCAAGCCACAACGCCTTGCGCCATTGCCTACGCATCCGCCAGAATCCGCCGGCTTGTGCGCCTTGGGGGTGGGCTCTATCGTTTCCGGGTCGCTGATGAATCAGCGATCGGGTCTCGCAGCCCGCGACCTCTAGACGCACAGCACCCTCCAGCTTTATGGCGGCTGTACGTGGGAGACCCTCGGGTCTGCCGGTTCTAGAGTCCCGGTCTGCGACCCGCGTATAGCTGCCACCTCTTCGTATCGCAGCGAATCGTGGCGGCTCCATGACTCTGGAGATTCAATCATGATCAAACCAACGCCAAACCCACCCGAAACCGACGCCACCTCGCCTTACGAATCGCTGGATTCAAAGACCTTCCACGAAGCCGCCGAACGCGCTCTCGATCACTACTTCAATCCCCTGCACCCCAGAAAACCACTGCTCAAACCCAACACCCGCTACCTCATCGCCCCCGGCATCGACAGCGAAGAACTGCTGGCCGACGCCTGCGAAACCCTGACCTCGGCCAAAACCATGGCCACCGACTTCGCCGGTTTGGTGGACGGCTCGCATCGACATGTGCTGTTGGGGATTGCGCAACTGATCATGCTGGGGGAGCTGGCGGTGAATCGGGCGCTGGATAATCTGGAGTTGAAGGCTGAGGCGCCGCTTTAGTTCGATGATCGTTCCCACGCTCTGCGTGGGAATGCAGCCCGGGACGCTCCGCGTCCCTTCCGGAGCTGGAACGCGGAGCGTCCCTTGAGGCATTCCCACGCAGAGCGTGGGAACGATCTACTGATCCTGGCGAGACTTACTCGAACCACTCCTGCCGCTCATTGAACGTTCGTTGAATCAACTCAACCAACGTCTGTACTTCAGCCACATCCTGCGATGCGGAATTAATCGCCAACCACGCCTGCAACCGCATCGCCTCGTCAAACAACCCCGGCAGCGCCACCAATCCGCGATCAAACCGGCTCATGTACATCGGCAGCAAACCGATGCACGCGCTGCAGCGGATCATCTCCAGCATCAGCTCGTAAGACTGCATCTGCACCACCCCGGCCAGGCGCTGTTCGACCAATTCATTCCACGGTCGAAAGCTGTCGATCTGCCGGTCGTGCTGCCATTGCACCAGCATGAAATCGGCGAGGTCGTCCGGACTTTCTGGCCGCGCAGTCACGCGGGAGTAGCGCTTGGCGATGTGCGGCTGATATTCCAGTTGTGCAAGGCGTTGCGGTTCGCTGGTGGCGAAGGTCGGGCCGGGGTGCGGGGTGTCTCCGTGGGCGAGCCACAGCACGATGTCGGCGCTGACGGCGCGCAGGGCCAGTTCGCTGTCGAGGGCGATGATCTCAAGGCGCACGCTGGCGTTGCGGCGCAGCAGTGCGATGAGGTCGCGACCGAGGATGTCATGCAGGATCGATTCGGCGACGGCCAGCCTGATCAGCGGTTGCTCGATCACCGGCAGTTTGCGTTCGTGAGCCAAAGCGATCAGCTGCGCCTGCAATTGCTGGCCTTCGCGAGTCAGGCTGAGCGCGCTCCCCTGAAAGCTGAACAGCGCGCATTGCAGTTGCTGTTCGAGTTGCGCCAGCTGTTTGCGCAGCAGGGTCGAGCGCACGTTGAGGCTGCGGGCGGCTTGCATGAAGCAGCCGCAACGGGCGCTGACCAGAAAGTATTGGGCGACGTCGCCGTCGAGGATTGCGGCCTGCGCCAGCCAGGGTTCGTCCTTGTCCCGGGGCCAGCGAAAATCGGCGCTGCTCGGTCGTGCTGCGGGTTCGGTGAATGACATCGATGACTCCCTGTCGATCTTTGTTTTGATGTGCCGCAAGCCAGTTTTCTGAATCCAGTGATTTCCCTGTGGGAGCTGGCTTGCCAGCGATAGCGGAGTGTCAGACACCACATAAGTTGGATGTGATTACCTCATCGCTGGCAAGCCAGCTCCCACAGGGACTTCGGTGATGCTGAAATCAGCGTTTTTCCTCCAGCACCTTGTTGAGCTCGGCCCCGTCGATACTCAGCGTTGCGGTGTTGAGCATGCCGTCCAGATAGGCTTGGGCGATCTGTTCCTGACGCTGTGCCCGCAAGGCCTGGGTCAGTTGGTCACGCAATTCGTCGAGGGTCGCGGTGCGGGCCGGTTGTTGTTCGGTGAGTTTGATCACGTGGAAGCCGGCGCTGCTTTGAACGGGATCGGAAACCGCGCCAACCTTGAGCCGCGCCACCGCACCACGCACTTCCGGCACCAGTTGCTGCAACGGTTGCAGGCCGGTGTCGCCGCCGCGTTCGGCCGTGAGGCGATCCTGGGAAAACTCTTTGGCCAACGCCGCGAACTCCGCCGGGGTTGCCTGGGCTTTCTTGCTCAACTCCGTCGCCTGCTTGCGCACGGTTTCAAGATTCTGCGGCTCATTCACCCCAAGGAAAATCTGGCTCACCCGATACAGCACCGGCGTCTGCCAGTTGGCCTTGCCCGCGTCATACGCCTGCTGCAACTCGGCAGCGCTCGGGTAATCCGCCGGCACTTTACTCACCGACTGCAAATAGTCGCGGAACACGATCTGTTCGGTGGCGGCGCGGGTCTGCCGCACCACGTCCGGGCGCTGCGCCCAGCCCTGGGCGTCGGCCTGTTCCAGCACGGCTTTTTCGGCCAGGCGTGAACGAATCCAGCGCTCCAGCGCCTCACGATTGCCACGCAGTTGCTCGCGAGTCTGTGGCGGTACGGCCGCCAGCAACGCCTGCAATTCCTCCGGTGAAACCTGCTGATTGCCCAATCGCGCCACCGCAGGCCCACTGTTCGCTGCAATCACCGGCGCCGGTTGCTGGGCGGCGACCGGGTCATTGCCCGGCCGCACCACCAGCGCCACGGCCACCACCAGCAGCGCCACCGCAGCGGCGCTGATTACCATGGCAGGCTTTGTCACAGCGCGACTTCCTCTTGCTCAACCTTTGGAGCCTGGGCGGCAGCAGCGTTCTGGGTGAAATCACGCAGATACACGATGAACTCCTGAAGCAGGCGATCCCACAATTCCAGGTTGCCGCGCAGGTGATCGTTGCTGACACCCGCAGCCACCACCACGTCCATTTCCATCACCAGAAACTCACCCTGCAACGACAACCGGGCAAACCGGCGGGTCGCATTCCACTGTTCGGCCACACCCACCGGCAATTCACCCTGTACCCGTAGCGCACAGCTGAAGGTGAAGTCGACGTAACTGCCCTGCTCCGCCACTGCCGGGTTGCCGAAACGCACCGCATAACCGATGCCCTGACTGGCGCTGAGCAACTGGACGATGCCGTTCTGTTCGGTCTGGTTGACGCGGTAACCGGCGGCTTGCAGCACTTCGGTCAGGGATTGCGGGGATACGTGGGAGATCAATTGAGTCATTACTTCTTCCTTGTCCATGAGTCTTTTAATCAGTGCGCAATCGCGGCTTGCGGCGCATCGAATTGAGTCTTGTACAGTTCGTCGCCAAAGCCCTGAGCCAGTTCATCGAACTTGACCCGGGCGCTGCCGGCGAAGGGCTGGCGGATCTTCATCACCTCGGCCACATCGATGTTTTCGTAGGCGGTGAGAATCTGCTTGGCCACGCCATACATCTGCTGATTCTTGACCGAACATTGCTGCACTTGTGTGTCACGTTCAGTCAATTGCGCTTGAAGCTTAGACCGTTCTGCCTCTTTGGCACGGGCCATGACCAACAGCTCTTCGTAGGCCTTCTTGAACTTGCCGGTCTGCTCGTTGCTGGCCGCGACTTGCGCCTGGGCCTGGCTGTGCAGGCTTTGCTGCTGCCCGGCCAGTTGCTCGACAAGGCCTTTGGCCTTGGCCAGTTCGGCGGTCAATTGCTTGATTTGTGCCTGCGCAGCCTTGGCTTCGTTCTGCGCCGCCAGTTGCGCGGCGCTGGCCTGGGCCTGTTGGCTTTGCAGGGTTTGCAGCTGTTGGGTGGTGCTGCGCAATTGCGTGCGCAGGCGTTCTTCCATGCCTTCGGCGCTCGCCCCGGTAGCGATCAACATCCCGAGTCCAAGCCATAAAAAGCGGATTTTCATAACCCTCTCCCGGCGCTTTAGAAGCGCGTGTTGATCTCAAGCTGCATGACGTCGATGTCGAACGGCGCGCCATACACCGCTTCCGAACTCAGCCAGCGACCGGTGGCGTAGACGTTCTTCGCCAGACCGTAATTGCCGCCCAGGAAGTAGCCCTTGGCGTTGGTGCCGCCGAGGTGGAACGACGAATCGTTGAAGCCGTCCGGCAAGGCATCCGGCTGGATGTACTTGTAGCCGGCGAACAGGTTCCAGTCGCCCTGCTTCTTCAGCTCCAGCGCGTTGCCGAGGGTGAACTGGACCATCCACGCATTGGCACCGCTTTCGATGCTGCCGTTGCTGTCGAGGTTGTTGACGATCTGCCCCGCCGAGCGCTTGCGCATGTCGCCTTCGTCGTAACCGAGGTTGTGGATGTAGTTGCCCTGGCTGCGCAGTTTGAAGTCTTCCGGCAGGTCGGCGTCCCACACCACGTTGAGGTCCAGCAGGTTGAACTCGGACGCCAGGCCGACGAATTGCGGCTGCGGCGTGGTGGTCGGGTTGAGCGGATTCGGCGTGATGTCGCGCAGCAGGAACACGCTGTTGCCCTTCTGCATGAACGCCGCGCGGGTGCCGTCGCTGTCGCAGCCCGGCGCGCCGGCCCACGGTTCGCAAGGGCTGGAGCGCTGGCCTTCGATATCGTCGAAGCGGTAGTAGGCCAGCGCACCTTTCAAGCGGTTGTTGCTGTTGATCGCCCATTTGGCGCCGATCTGCGCGCCGTACAGCCATTTGTTGTCACTTTCTTCCTTGTCGAAGCCGTTGCTGGTGGTGGTGTCGTTGGTGTAGTCCACCGGGAACGCGCCGACGGTGCCGAACACGCCCCAGTCGCGGCTGAGCTTGTGGTCGAAAATCGCCGCCACGCCGTCGAAGTTCAGGTCGTTGGAGTACAGCATGTCGGTGGACATGAACGGGTTGGCGAAACGGCCACCGGTCAGGGTCAGTTCATCCGACGGCTTCCAGGTCAGGTAACCCTGATCGAGCCAGATGTCTTTTTTCGAGAAACCGCCGCCGAGGTTCTGGGTGGTCGACACCGGGTTGTTGTCCGAGCCGGTGCCGATGCGGATGCCGGCGGTCCATTGCGGCGAAATCTCCGCTTTCATGCCCAGTCGGGCGCGCAGGCGGAACAGGTTTTCGCGGTCTTCGCGGGTGTTTAGCAACGGCGGCAAGGCCGTGCTGCTGTTGGGGTTCACGTCGTACGGGCCGTTGTTGTTGAGCTTGGCGAAGTCGACGATTTCGTTGCTGTTGCTGCCCGAGTAGTAGCGCGATTCGTCACGCAGACGGATGTCGCCGTCGAAGCTGATGCGCGACGCCCAGTCCGGGAAGGTGTTGGGCGCGGCCCAGTTTTCCTGTTTGGCGGTGGCCATGACTTCGGCCTTGACCTGATCGCGGATCTGGTCGCGCACCGCGGCCGGCACGTATTGCACCCGCACATCGCCCGGTGCGGCGACCGGCCCGGCGGCCACAGCTGTAGACGCGGCAGCCTGCTTGGCCTGGGCCGCTTCGTTCTGGGCCTGGGCGATCAGCGCGTCGGCCTTGTCCTGTTTCAGAATGCCCTGCTCGACCAGCAAGCGGATCAGATTGATCGTGGCGTTCTCCGAGGGCGCAGGCGCTGCCGCGGCCTGACCGACCAGGGTCGCGATGACCATGCCGACCGCCAGGGACAATCGATTCACGTTGGAAATCATCTGCACACAACTCCTTTTCATACAGCTTTATGAATTCGGTTAACCCGGACGCCGCCCTTGCAGGGACATGCGCACAGGCAAGGTGATGGAGGCCGGCGGCCGTTCGCTCAGGTGGGGCGCGTTACGCAAGGCGGCCAGCACCTGACTGTCAATCTCGGGGTTGCCGCTGGACTTGATCAGCTCGACCCGGGTGATCTCGCCGACGCTGCTCAGCCACACATCGGCCTGCAGCGAAAACGCGAGGTTGCGCAGGTCGGGGTTCTCACGCAGCAGCTTCTGGAAAGTGAACGCGAGGAACTGGCTATACGTGCCGTTGCCCAGTCGCCCACCGCCGGAACCGGCCATGCCGCCGCCCTTGCCCGCGCCGATATTGAACGCGTCGCTGCCGCTCTGGGCGTCGCCGTCGATTTGCATCGGGTTGGCCAGGTCGTCCGCCGGCGATGGCGGCGCCTCTTCCTCGGGTTTCACTTCCTGCGGCTCGGGCGTCGGCTCGGGCTCGACGATTTTTTCTTCCACCGGGGTTTCCGGCTCCGGCGGTTTTTCCGGCGGCGGAGGTGGCGGTGGCGGCAACGGAATGATCGTCGGCACCTTGGGCGCCTCCCGGCGGATGCCGCTCATGTCGTTGGCCCACTGCCACAACAGAAACGCCGCGACGGCGCCCAGCAGCAGCCCGGCGCCCCACTTCACGTAACGCAGTGGCGACTTCTTCACCGGCAAAGGCTCGATTGGCAGTTGTGCAGTCATCACTCAGCCCTGCGTCGGTTTGCCGGTAACGAGACCGACCTGGGACAGTTCGAGCCGGCGCAGCAGGTCCAGCACTTCGATGACCTTCTGGTACTGCACCGTGGCGTCGCCGCGCACGATCACCGGGAAGTCCGGGTTCTGCGCCTTCTCGATGCGCAGGCGCTCTTCCAGTTCAGGCAACGTGACCGGATAGGCGTCGAGGAACACCTGGCCGCCGTCGTTGACCGAAATCGCCTTGGTCTTGGCCTCGGACAGCGACACGGCGGCGCTGGCCTTGGGCAGGTTGATCTGGATCCCGGAGACCTGCGCGGTGGCGGTGAGGATGAACATCACCAGCACCACCATCAGCACGTCCACCAGAGGCGTGATGTTGATGCTGTCCACTGCGGCATCTTCGTCATCGTCGTGGGAGGCATTTACGGACGCCATGTCAGTGCTCCTCAGGCCGGTACGGAGTGGTTGGCGTGATGGCCGCGCTGATGCGCCGCTTCACTGGACTGGCCTTCGCCGTGCATCTCCGCCAGGCGGGTGATGAACTCGTCGACGAATACGCGCATGTCGGCGCTGACTTCCTTGTTGCGGGTGATCAGGCGGTTGTAGCCGAACAGCGCCGGGATCGCGACGAACAGGCCCATGGCGGTCGCCAGCAAGGCTGCGGCCATACCCGGCGCGATGGCGTTGATGTTGACGTCGCCGGCCATGGCCGTGCCGAGGAACACCACCATGATCCCCAGCACGGTGCCGAGCAGGCCGATGTACGGGCCGCCGGCGATGGCGTTGGACAGGGTCGAAAGTTTCGAACTCAGTTGCTGGTTTTCCCGGGTGCGCACGCCGTCCATCGAGCAGCGGATCGCTTCGATGGTCGCCGCCGAAACCGACGAGGTATCGGCGCCCTGCTCGCGGCGGGTACGGATCTCCTTCACTGCCACTTGATACAGACGCCACAGCGGCGAGTGCTGCAGGCGCAGGGCGAGTTGAGTGTCGTCGGCGAACATTTCCAGGCGGGTGCCGACCTTGGCGAATTGCACGCGGAAGTCTTCGTTGGCAGCAGTGACGCGGCTCAGGGTGCGGTTCTTGCGCAGCATGATGATCCACGACTGGAACATCATCAGCACCAGCACCGCGATGATCACGCAGGCATCCACCGGCACCGCGTTGAGCAGGAAGCCGAGGCTGCCGAAACCGAAGCCGGACTGTTCTTCATCAACGCCATAGGCGACCAGTTTCGACTCGGCGCCTTGCGAAGTGGCGTCGGCCAGCAGCAGCGGCGCCGGACGGGCGACTTTCGACAGGCGCAGTTCATCAATGGCGCCCACGAATGGCTGGAACGCGCTCGGGGAAAGATCAGCACCAATGGCCATGACCGAGTTGAACGCCGGCATCGCCTGGGCCAGTGCCGCACTTTCGCGACCGTTGATGTACAGCGTCACTTTCGCGCCTTCGGCGGTCAGCGCGACGTGCTGCCATTGGCCCGGATTCAGCGGTTGCGTGGCGACGGCGCGCTGGCCGTCGATGTCCACGAACGGCACGCCCTGATTCACACCGACCAGCAGGCTGTTGCTGCCCTCGCGGCGAGCCAGGATCAGTTGCTCGCCATTGGCCTGATCCAGTCGCAGCCAGGCACTGAAGGTGAACGCGCTGCCAGCGTTGTGCTGCAACGACGGACTGGCCGGCAGCAGCAACGGCTGGCCGCTGAACTGCAAGGCCCGCCCTACTACGCCGTCAATGCTTGCGCCGGTCGCACTTTGCGCGGTGTTGCCGTAAGCGGTGGTGTCTTTCGCCGGAGTGCCGGTGGCGCCGTCGAAGTGATAGAGCGCGGTGTAATTCGGATCGAACGTCAGTTGGCCGTTGCCGGTGGCCGGAGCCTTCTGGTTGCCGTAGTACATCCAGATGTCCTGACGCTGACCGCCCTCGACATTCGGCACATCGACCCAGATCAGCGCCATGCCCATCAGCGCGTCGAAGCTTTCGATCTGGTGGTTGAGCACGGTCTTGTCATCCGCGGCGACGAAGCGCAGGTCCGAGCCGTCCTCTTTCACGCCGTCGAAGGTGAAGTTGCCGGTGTGCAGGCGTACCAGCAGCGCGGTGCGGCCCAGGGCCTGATTGATCGCGGCGCCTTGTGGCGTGGTATCGACGGCGATCTGTTTGCGGTAATGCCAGTCGTCCTGCCACCAGGCCTGAGCCGTGGCCGGGAGCACGAAGCCCAGGCAGATCAACAACGAAAGGAATAGGCGCTGCATGAAAAGTGCTCCTTGTTAGAAAGTGGCCTGAAGGTTGAAGTGCAGGCGCGATTCCTGTTTCGAGGTGTTCGGCCCTTCGAGTAGCGGGTAGCCCCAGTCGAGGCTGCCGGACAGCCATTTGCTCAGGCTGGCGCGGGTGCCGAGACCGACACTGGCCAAGGCGTAGTTGGCGTCCTGATCCGGCAGTTCGTCGCGCAGATAGAGTTGCGCGCCTTCGGCGAATGCGTAGAAGCGCCAGTCCTGCATCCAGCCGCCGACGTACTTGGCCAGCGACGGTGTGCGCAGCTCTTCGCTGAGCAGGAAGCCGTCATCGGCGGTGCGTTCGGCGGCCAGATAACCGCGCACCGAAGTCGCGCCGCCGGCGGAGAATTGCTCGTTGGAAACCAGCGGTCCCGACGCCAGCTGGAACGCGGCTTTGCTTGCGCTCTGCCAGTCGCTGTCGAAGGTCCAGGTGAAGTTGGTATCGCCCTTGAGCACGGCGAAACTCGGGTTGGCGCGGTAGCGTTTGTAGTCGAAGTCTTCGTCGGAGCTGCCGTAGCCGAAGAGGCTGCGAGTGGCCGCGACCAGGCTCAGGCCGAGGCCGAGCTGGCTCTTTTCGCTGTAGCGATAGCCATTGTAGGCGAAGGTGAACGGCGCGTATTTGAGCGGCACCTTGTCGCTCTCGCCGGACAGGGTCAGGCGTTCGTCGAAGTCCTTGAAGTCGATGCCGGCCGACAGCGAGTTCGACCAGTTGCCGCTGGACGGGATCGTGTAGATCGCCGATACGCCGTAGGAATGGCCCTTGCCGAGCACGTTGCTGCCGCCGAGGGTGGCGACGTTGCTGTCGGACTGGTAACCGGAGAACTGCACGCTCCAGCGCTCGGTCAGCGGTGCGGTGTAGGAACCGGACCAGACCTTGGCGTTGTCGGTGTCCTGCGGCGCGGTGAAGAACGTCAGGTTGACGCTGTGGCCGAGTTGCCAAAGGTTGTTGTAACCAAGACTGGTGACGGTGCGCAGTTTTTCGGTGTCGGCGCTGTAGTCGTTGTTCAGACCCACGCTGGCAGTCCACGGGTTCTGGTCTTCGACCTGCAGGTCCACGTCCATGGTGCCGGGGCGCTGACCTTCACGCACCAGCGGCATCACCTGGCGGCCCGGGGTCTTGTTGAGTTGCGCCAGTTCGCCCTGGACCCTGGCGAAGTCCGGTACCTCGCCTTCCTTCAGCGCCGGGACGTTGTCGCGGATATCCAGCGGCGAATAGTGTTTGGCGCCGACCACGCGGACCCGGCCGACCTTGGTTTCGCTGACTTGCAGGTAGACGATGCCGTCGGCCACCGCCTGCTCCGGCAGTTCGACGAACACCGATTGATAGCCGCGTTCCTGATAGGCCTTTTGCAGGGCATCCCGCGCGCCTTCGATGTCGCTCAAGGCTTTTTGCGGGCCGAGGAAGGGGTACACCGCTTCTTCGATCGCCCGCGCATCGAGCACGGTGTTGCCGCGCACGAAGTATTCGTTGACGTCCACCAGACGCTGCGCCGCTGCGTTCCCGGCCTCATCGGCGAACGCCGGCTGCGCGCCGGCCGTCACCAGCAGCCAGCCCCACAGCGCCAGCCGTGACGTGAAAATCTGCTCCACACTACCCCCTGAAATTCGCGATGACCTGTTGGCGCTCATGCGCCTTGCGTGTGCGTCAGTTACTGGCGTTCTTGATTGCTGAAGTGCAGGCCCCGGTGTGCTTGCCCAGCCAGGTGTGCAGCAGCGCGAAGTTCAAGGAGAACTCGGGCATTTGCAGCAGCGCGCCGCAGAACACTTCACCGATGATTTTCTGGATGAGCTGCACCGCACGCGGCTCGTTGAGCAGCGTGGCGATGTCGCGACTGAGGACGTTGAAGCTCCAGACTTTCTGGTTCAGGCCCAGGCCGACGAACCAGCGGAACAGCAGGTTGTAATTGAGCTGTTCATAGAGCTGCTGCTCGCTGGGCACCGAATACAGCAGTTGCAGGAGCAGGATGTGCATGACCGTCTGCGGGGCGATCAGCATGCCGGGCCGGGCATTGAGTTCGTGCAGGAGATCGCGGTGGGCATCGAGCAAGTCATCGATCTGCGGGCGCAGCAGCACCAGCGAATGCCCCGGCGGAATGTAGCTGGAAACCTCTTTCAAGGCGCCCTGCCAGTCATCCTGCGACACGATCCAGACCCACGGCGCGCCGTAGCGATACACCGAAACCGGCTTCTTGCGCGCGGCTTCGACGATCTTCGACAGGCGTTGATCGAGTTCCTGCATGCCCACTTTCGAGTAGCGTTCCATAGTCCCCATTGCCTCACTCCCGGCGTCCCGCCTCGGCTTGTGAAAAGCGCCCCTCAGGGCCCCTCAAGCGCGTTACATAGGCATGACCGGACTGGCGATGTGCTACCGAACTTTTGTCATAAAAGCTTCATTACGGAAGTTGATCGGGGAATTGCAGACACCACAAATACTGTGGGAGCTGCGGTGCGACGATTCGACTTGTCAGCGATGGCGTCAGGTCAGCAACATTTACTTAGCTGACACACCGTCATCGCTGGCAAGCCAGCTCCCACAGGGTTATGGGGTGTTTTCAGAAAAACATTCCGTCAGGTGTAGACGGGCCAGATGTCGACGATCTTGCCACCACGCACCGCCAGCAAGTCGCCGAATTGCAGGAGGACGGCTTCGGTCTGGGTCGGGCGCAAGAACACCTGATCCTCCACCGTCAGCCCCACGGCATTCGAGCCATTGACCATCTCCTGATTCGAGCTACGGCCGTAAGCACCATTGCTCTGCAATCCGGGCGGCGACTCAAACTCGGCCATCCAGTTGCCACCGTAGATGAAGAAGGTCTGGCGCTGATTGGCGTCCCACCACGAAAACAGTTTCGACTTGTCATCCAGCGCCGGGATGTTCACCGCCCCCGTGCTTTTCAACACCGGGGTGGCGATGTACGCGGCCGGTTCATGTTCGACGAGCGACGGCAGATCGTAATGAGTCGGCTTGAGCATCGCCGTACCCACCGACACTTCACTGCTCAGATGTTCGTTTTCATGCATGCGATAACTCGGGCTGCCGGCAGTGTTCAGGCACAAGCCGTCATGCCACAGCGCCGGATACTGCTGCCGGGTGAAGTCGACGCAGCGTTGATAAATCACCATCACCTTGGCGAACAGTTCCTCGGGCGAACCGAGAGTCCCCGGCACGCCCATGCCCACGAACGGGTCGTAGCCCATGAACCCGGCGAACTCCAGGTGCTGCGGATTGGCGGCGATCAGCGCGAGCATCTGCCCCAGCACGTTCAGATCACTGACACCGCCCCGGTGCAGGCCGACGTCCAGCTCGATGTTGATCCGCATCCGCGTGCCCAGTCCCTGGGCCAGCGCGAGGTATTGCTGCAGACGTTCGGGGTTGTCGATCAGCCATTGCAGCTGCTTCGCCGGGTCGAACGGGCCTTTGTGGGTCTGGTAGAAGATCTCGGCGGAACGCACCGGCAGCGGCTTGCCGAGCAGAATGTCCGACTGCGGGAACGTCACTGCATCGTGATTGAGAAACGGCTGATGAAACGACATCAGTCGCTGCGTCCCTGCCCGTTGGCCGATGTAGCTGAGCAACCCCGGTGACGGCAGCGACTTTTCCACCAGCCGCAACTGCTTGCCCGCGCGCTTGACCGAGCGCATCACCACGTCAATGTTGTGGTCCAGCCGATCCAGATCGATCAACAACACCGGGCGCATCGGGCCTTTGCTCTTAAGCTCATTGTTCAGCACCCGGAAATAGTCGCTGTAAGGCCCGCCGCGATCCCCCGGCCGCAACCATGCCCCCACGCCCACCAGCAAAGCGCCGACACCCAAAGTCCCGAGCACGAAATTACGTCGATTGACCGCCATCAGCTCACCCCCAGAATCGACGACAGATGCCCGTTGAGAAACTTGCCGTTTGGGTCCAGGGCCTGGCGTATCTGAATGAACTCCTGCCAGCGCGGGTACAACGTCTGCAACGTGCGGGCATTGAGCGTGTGCAACTTGCCCCAGTGCGGACGACCGTTGTACTTCCAGAAGATCGGCTCGACAGCAGCGAAGAAGTTGTGATGGTCCATCTGGTAATGCTGGTGAACCGAGATCGAGCAGCTGTCGCGGCCTTCGAACATGCTCAGCGGAATGTCGTCGGCCTTGACGTAGCGGTACTCGATGGGAAACCAGGTGCGCAGGTCCTTGTCGCGGATCAGTTTGAGAATCTCCCGCAGGCAGGCCGGGCCGTGTTCGGCGGGCACCGAATATTCCATCTCGTTGAAACGCACGGTGCGCACGTTGGCGTAGATGTCGAACGAGTCGCCGACCCGATCATCGAAACTCGCCAGATGCCGCAGGCTGTTGAGCAGCGAACTGCGCAGGTTCGGGAAATCGCTGCCGTACTTGTCGATCTTCTCGATCAGGGTCACAAATTCGTTGCCGCCCTCCTCTTCGGGCGGAATCGGCGGCGTGGGCGGGTCGGTGGTTTCGTTGAGGGCGATCGACAAGGCGTAGTCGGAATGGGTGACGACGAGCATTTCCCAGTGCTGGTTTTCGCTTGTGTTCTTGTCGATGTCTTCCAGCAGCTCTTCGGTCTTGGCGATCCACTGGGTTTCCCGCAGGCGATAGGCCGGACGGTTTTGCAGACGGATTTTGGTCGCCACGCCCAGCGCGCCGAGGGACACTCGAGCCGCGGTGAATACCTCGGGATGACGCTGGCTATCGCAATCCAGCACCTCGCCGTTGGCGGTCACCAGCTGCATCCCGCAGACGTGGGCCGAGTAGGACTGGAAGGTTTTGCCGGTGCCGTGGGTGGAGGTGGAAATCGCCCCGGCGAGGGTCTGGTAATCGATATCGGCCATGTTCTGCAGGGCCTGGCCGATGTCCTTGAGCGGCGTGCCCATGCGCGACATCGGCGTGCCGGCAGCGAATTCGGCTTGCAGGGTTTTCGGGTCGTGATCGAGCAGGCCGTTGAAGTAGCTCAGGGACAGTAACGTGCCATCGGTGGGCACCAGCGCGCTGAAGGAATGCGCCGAGCCGACCGGGCGAATCTTGCCCGGTGCCTGCTGAATCACTGCGGTCAGTTCATCCAGATTCTTCGGTGCCACTCGCGCCGCCGGCAGGCAACTCTGCCCGCCCGACCAGTTGCGCCAGGGAATCAGCCGAGGTGCGCGCATCAACTGGCCCAGCGCCGGATTGCAGGCCAGCGCGCTGAACGCGCCGACGATGCTTGCCCGTTGCAATAACTGCCGGCGTGTCAGATCTATCGGCATGCCAGGATCCTTATTGTGGGAGCGGCTGATCGGCCATGAAGCCGATCAACTGAAGGAATTGTTCTTCCGAGCACTCGACGCACTGGCCCATCGGCGGCATGCCGTTGTAGCCGTTGATGGCGTGGTCGAGCAGCGTGTCGGCACCCTGCTGGATGCGCGGTTCCCAGGCCTTGCGGTCACCGGTCAGCGGCGCATTCGCGGAGGGGTTGGCGTGGCAGAGCTGGCAGCTGTTGGCGTAAATCTGCGCCAGCGCCGGGTCTTTGGGAATGGTGTTGTTGGTGCTGGCCGGGGGTTTGGGGTCTTCGCCGCAGCCAGGCAGCGTCATGGCCAACGCCAGTAATAATGTGAGTCGGATTGCCCGCATAACGGCCTCGCTTATTGTTGTGGTCACACCTTAGGGCAGGCGGGTCGGCGGGTTGAGGGCATTGCGGGACATTGAGGGGGGCAAACGGGGCCAGCCCATTACCTGAAGACGATCGTTCCCACGCTCCGCGTGGGAATGCAGCCCTGGACGCTCTGCGTCCGCTTGGAACGCGGAGCGTCCCTTGAGGCATTCCCACGCAGAGCGTGGGAACGATCATGTGGGGATGCCCGCTCTGCTGTGCGGTTTTGGGTGACATTCGCGTGACATTTGCGGGTTTAAATTTCAGCGCATTCAGGCGTATAACCTGTTGAGACTTTTTGATCTGCATGCGGACATCAACACGGGGTAGCGACATGACCACAGCAAACATCCTTGGCAACCTGTTCCCTTCTGTCAGCGACATCCCGGAAAAATACCGCCTCGACGGTCAGGTCGAGCAACGCGAATACCTGGTCGATGGCCAATTGCGCCGCTGGGACGGCCCGCTCGCCACCGTGCGCAGCCCGGTCTACCTGCACGGCGATAACGGCGACGAACAAGTGATCCTCGGCAGCACACCGCTGCTGGACGCCGACACCGCCCTCACCGCCCTCGACGCCGCCGTGCGCGCCTATGACCGAGGCCAGGGCCTGTGGCCAACCCTGCGCGTGGCCGAACGCATCCAGCACGTCGAAGCTTTCCTCGGGCGCATGCGCCAGCAACGCGACGCCGTGGTGAAACTGCTGATGTGGGAAATCGGCAAGAACCTCAAGGACTCGGAAAAAGAGTTCGACCGCACCTGCGACTACATCGTCGACACCATCAATGCGCTGAAAGAACTCGACCGCCGCTCCAGCCGTTTCGAGCTGGAGCAGGACACCCTCGGCCAGATCCGCCGCGTACCGCTCGGCGTGGCGCTGTGCATGGGCCCTTACAACTATCCGCTGAACGAGACGTTCACCACGCTGATCCCGGCGCTGATCATGGGTAACACCGTGGTATTCAAACCGGCCAAGCTCGGCGTGCTGCTGATCCGTCCGTTGCTTGAAGCTTTCCGCGACAGCTTCCCCACTGGCGTGATCAACGTCATCTACGGCAGCGGCCGCGAGACCGTCAGTGCGCTGATGGCCAGCGGCAAGATCGACATCTTCGCCTTCATCGGCACCAACAAGGCCGCCAGCGACCTGAAGAAACTGCACCCGAAACCACACCGCTTGCGCGCCGCGCTGGGCCTGGATGCGAAGAACCCCGGGATCGTCCTGCCAGAAGTCGACCTCGACAACGCAGTCAGCGAAGCGGTTACCGGTTCGCTGTCGTTCAACGGCCAGCGCTGCACCGCGTTGAAGATTCTGTTCGTGCATGAAGATGTGGTGGACAGCTTCATCGAGAAATTCAACGCCAAACTGGCCAGCCTCAAACCGGGCATGCCGTGGGACAACGGTGTGTCGCTGACACCGTTGCCGGAGTCGGGCAAGGTCGATTATCTGCACGGGCTGGTGGCTGACGCGCAGAGCAAAGGCGCCCAGGTGGTCAATCCGAATGGTGGCGAGTCGCGGGAATCGTTCTTCTACCCGGCGGTGCTGTACCCGGTGACGCCGCAGATGCGCGTTTATCAGGAAGAGCAGTTCGGGCCGGTGGTGCCGATTGTGCCGTACCGTCACCTCGATACCGTGATCGACTACGTGCTGGAATCGGACTTCGGTCAGCAACTGAGCATCTTCGGCACCAACCCGGTGGCGGTCGGCCGACTGGTCGACACCTTCGCCAACCAGGTCGGGCGGATCAACCTCAACGCCCAGTGCCAGCGCGGGCCGGACACCTACCCGTTCAACGGTCGCAAGAACTCCGCCGAAGGCACGCTGTCGGTACACGATGCACTGCGGGTGTTTTCGATCCGCACCCTGGTGGCGACCAAGTTCCAGGAATCCAACAAGGATCTGATCAGCGAAATCATTCGCGGACGGGATTCGAACTTCATCGCCACCGACTACATCTTCTGAGGAGGAATCAGCGCTGAGCACTTTCAGCCCCCACCGCTGGCCGCCGCTGTTGCGGCGGATCCTGCGGCCGTTGCTCGACCCGTATCGACGTTATCGCCATGCTCGAACGATTCACGCGGTGCGGGTCGCGTTGGGGTTGCTGGCGACAATCCTGCTGACCACCGGCATCAATCTGCCCCACGGCGAATGGGCATCGGTGACCATGCTGGTGGTGATCGGCGGTTTGCAGCATCACGGCAACATCGGCAAGAAAGCCGCCGAGCGCGCCACCGGCACCTTGATCGGTGCCGGCGTCGGTTTGTTGATCGTGGCGCAACAGGCGTGGCTGGGCATGCCGTGGCTGACCTATTTTGCGATGGCAGTGGTCTGCGGATTTTTCTCGTATCACGCCATCGGCAAGGGCGGCTACACCGCCCTGCTCTCGGCCATTACCGTGTTCATTGTCGCCGGGCATGGCGACAACCCGATCACCGACGGGCTGTGGCGCGGGGTCGATATCCTGATCGGCATCGCCCTGGCCCTGGCCTTTTCCTTCGCTCTGCCGCTGTACGCGGTGTACTCGTGGCGCTACAACCTGGCCGACGCGCTGCGCGATTGCGCCACGGTGTACGGGCGGATCATCGGCGGCAAACCGGTGACGGCCGACGAACACTTGAAGTTGATGAGCCGGCTGAACGCGGTGATGGTGCAACTGCGCTCGCTGATGCCGTCGGTGTCCAAGGAAGTCAAAGTCTCGATGACTGAGCTGGACGCCATCCAGCGCAACCTGCGCATGTGCATCAGCACCCTGGAAATCCTCGGCAACATTCGCCCGGATGCCAACGACCCCGACGCCATGGCGCATCTGCAAGCCGCGCTCAAGACTGAGCACCGGCACATTCGCGTGCAATTGATCGGCATGGCCCGGGCGTTGAAATCCGGCGCATCCCAGCGGCTGGGGCGCCCGGTGGAGTTGCCGGACGCCAGTCTCGATACGCCGGTCTACAACGCGCTGGATGGCTACCGTTTATTGACCCGGCAACTGGCGGCCAACATCGGCGAGATGCGCCAGCGCCTGGCGAAGACTGCGCCGCGCTGGAACATCTGAGGCTTACTGCGCGGCCAGGCGCCGCGCCTTCAATCCCCAACCCTGTTGCATGCCCGCAGCGGCCAATAGAATCGCCGCCACGCCAATCCATTGCAGGGTTTGCAGTTGATGACCGAAGGCAAACCAGTCAACGAAAATCGCCGCGATCGGGTAGATGAATGACAGCGCGCCGGTCAATGCGGTCGGCAGCTTCTGGATCGCGCCGTAGAGCAACACGTACATCAGACCGGTGTGGACGATGCCCAGTGTCACTAGACTGGCCCAGGCACTCGGTGCCTCGGGCATCGCTGAAAAATGGGCGAATGGCGCGAGCAACAGCACGCCGGTGCAGACCTGGATCAGCGCAATCAGGTGCGGCGGCGTGCCGGTCAGGCGCTTGATGATCAACGCGGCGATGGCGTACAGAAACGCCGCCCCCAGCGCCAGCGCGATCCCCATCAGGTAATCATTGCCACCCTCGCCCTGCCCGCCGTGGGCACTGACGATGGCCAGCATTCCCATGAAAGAAATCGCCAGCCAGAACATCTTCTGCAGGGTGATCCTCTCGCCGAGAAACAGCGCCGCCAAACCCACCAGCATGAACGGCTGCACGTTGTAGACCGCCGTGCCGATGGCAATCGAGGCCCTTGAATAGGAGGCGAACAGCAGCACCCAGTTGCCGACGATTGCCACCCCGCTGAGCACCGCCAGCAGGAATGTGGTGCGGGTCAGAATGCCTGGGCGAAGAAAGCCGAACGCAGCGCAGATCAGCAATAAGGTGCCGGCGCCGAACAGGCAGCGCCAGAACACCACGTCCAGCACCGGTTGCCCCGACACCAGCACGAACCAGCCGATCGTCCCGGATATCAGCATGGCGGCGGTCATTTCGAATGAGCCGCGACGGATTGTTTTGTCCATCATCTATCTCCTTAATGTGTGGCAAAAGTATGCCAAGCGAGATCGGGGCCTCTCCAGCGGAAAAAGCAGGCTAAACTCGGTTTCTGCCTTTTTTATCAAGGGTAGTTTGTGCCATTCGCCTAATGCGGGAGTTTCTTGTATGACCGACGATATCGACCAGATCCTGATCGGGGCCCTGATGGAGGATTCGCGGCGCTCGCTCAAGGCCCTGGCGCAAATCAGCGGGTTGTCATCGCCGAGCGTGGCCGAGCGCCTGCGGCGGCTGGAGGAACGCGGTGTGCTCAAGGGTTACACCGTTGAAATTGACCCGAAATGCTTCGGTTATCAGTTGCAGGCGATTGTCCGGGTGCGGCCATTACCGGGGCAGTTGCAGGAGGTCGAGCGGCAGATTCTGTCGATTCCCGAGTTCACCGAGTGCGACAAGGTGACCGGCGAGGATTGCTTCATTGCCCGTTTGCATGTGCGCTCGATGGAACAGTTGGACACCCTGCTTGATCGGCTGAATACGCTGGCGGAAACCAATACCGCGATCGTCAAGAAGACCCCGGTGAAACGTCGATTGCCACCGATGGCCTGAGCGGCGTAGTTTGAGTCTTTTCCGGCGAAGGATTGGCGGTATGAAAATTCAGGCAATGATGCTGGCTGTGTTGATGCTGGCCGGGTGCGGGACGGTGCAGACCGTGGCGTTCAGCGATAAGTTTTCCACCGACCAGTTGAAGGCTAAAAAATCCTACTGCGGCGCTGTACCGCGCATCTACAGTGGCGTGACGTACGACTTCTGCATGCTGCACGCCGAAAAGCCGGATGACGTCGATGCGTTCAACTACAAGAACGCTACACCGGGTCTGCTGGTGGACGCGGCCGTGTCGGGAGTGCTCGATACGTTGCTGCTGCCCTACACGATCTACAAGCAACAGGCTGATGGCAGCATCGAGATCAATTGAGCGCCTGCTTGCGTTTTCGCAGGCAACAAAAAACCCGCTTTCGCGGGTTTTCTGTTTATAGCGGTGCAGCGATCAGTCGTCGCGGCTCATGATGCCGAAGATCTGCAACAGGCTGACGAACAGGTTGTAGATCGATACATACAGGCTGATGGTCGCCATGATGTAGTTGCGCTCGCCGCCGTGGATGATGGCGCTGGTCTGGAACAGGATGCAGACCGACGAGAACAGCACAAAACCTGCGCTGATCGCCAGTTGCAGGCCGCTGATCTGGAAGAACATGCTCGCCAGCGTCGCGCCCAGCAGGACGAAGAAACCGGCGGTGATGAAGCCACCGAGGAAGCTCATGTCCTTACGGGTGATCAGCACGTAGGCCGACAGGCCACCGAACACCAGTGCGGTCATCGCGAACGCGGAGCTGACCACTTCAGCGCCGCCCTGCATGCCCAGGTAACGGTTGAGGATCGGGCCGAGCAGGAAACCCATGAAACCGGTCAGGGCAAACGCCGACACCAGGCCCCAGGCAGAGTCACGAAGCTTGTTGGTGAGGAAGAACAGACCGTAAAAACCGATCAGTACCACGAAAATGTTCGGGTAGCCGACCCGCATCTGCTGGGCCACGAACGCCATCACACCGCTGAATGCGAGGGTGAGCGCCAGTAGACCGTAAGTGTTGCGCAGGACGCGGCTAACCTCTAGCTGCTCAGCCTGCACGCTGTTGTGAACTGCGTAATCCTGTTCGCGCATGGCGACACTCCTGTTGGTTTGAAACGTTCAGTCGCAAAGATCATAACAGACGCTCTGTAACAAGCCATGCACAGAGTTTGACAGTGTGTTTCATTCAGGTATTATGGCGCCCGCAACGCAACGGAGGTGTGGCCGAGTGGTTTAAGGCAACGGTCTTGAAAACCGTCGACTGTAACAGGTCCATGAGTTCGAATCCCATCGCCTCCGCCATCTTATGTACGACAAAGCCCTGATTATTCAGGGCTTTGTCGTTTCTGGCGTTCCAGAAATTCTGATGACATCAGGATGTTTTCCACAAACCGCAACTTTCACTGCCTTCTCCAGCGTTCTGCCGAACATAAAACACTCTTCATGTAATACGGGAATTCATCAAGATGACCCTGGCCGTGATCATGGCATCTGACTGATAGCTATCAGCCGAATGCTGCCCCCTGCGGACGACTGTCCTGGCCGAAACCATTTCATCTCCCACGACTGCCTTTGAACCGTAGCTCCCGCTCAATAATGGATAAGCGCGTCATCAAAGGAACTAGCCCAATATTGAAACGTCTGTTTGAATTACGGCATGATGCCAGCCAGCAAAAAGGCCGATGGCGCAGCTGATAACAACACAAGAATGGAGTGCGCGATGAGCCAAACCGACCAAATTTTTTCCTATTGGTGGAATACATCAGGCCCTTGGGTAGAAGAACCCAACGTTCGCAGGAGTGGCACAAGCGGAGTGCAGCGAGTTCTGCATGACGGTGCGACCGTGTACGTTAAGCGTCAGACGGGTCATTTGTTTCGCAGCCTGAGATATCCTCTGGGGCGCCCCACCACCTTGCGTGAAGGCCGCGCGCTCACAAAGTTACTCCATCTTGGGGTCAACGCCCCTCAACCGGTTTACTACGGTGCGCAAAAAATCAAAGGGGTCTGGCACGGCATCTTGGTCACCAAAGACTTGAACGGTTTCCAGGATTTGGAATCCTGGTACAACGAAGGCGCAAAAAACCAATACACGCCCAAGCAACTGGACAATGTGCTTGAAATACTCGCGTCGTTAATGGCACGAATGCATCTCGGCCGCTGGCAACATGGCTGCATGCGCTCAAAGCACATTTTTATCAAAGTTCGCAATTCGTCGAGCGATCCCGAGTTCGAGCTTGCGCTGCTCGATCTCGAGAAGTCCCATGGGCGAATCAGCTCATTGCAGGCAGCTCGGCACGACATTTTGCAACTCAGGCGCCATTCCTATTGGAGCGAACCGGAGTGGCAACACTTTCTTCGTCATTATGAAAAGCACCTGGGTCGACCAGTAATCACTCAGGGCCGCTCTTGAGAGCCCAACGAAGGCGGCAGGCGCTCACAGCACATGAATGTCTGCGTCGATCTGCCAGGTGAACCGGTGAATGCAGGGTGTGTGCCCGGCCCCGCCCAACTCATTGAAGGCTCTACTCTACTGACTCAGCTACCATCCAGTTTTTCGAAAGCACAGGCCACGCCGGACCGGGATCGGAACGGTCGAGAACGATTCGGCGCACATTGACTATCCGCGCGGCGCCGGGTGGTGAGGCTGGAAGCCATCTTTATATACGACAAAGCCCTGATTATTCAGGGCTTTGTCGTTTCCGCGATCAGGCCTCGATTTTCAGCACTGATGGCTACTCCGGTTTGACTGTTGCAGCCGGCGGCCTGGCGTCAGGACCGATTTTGAACCAGATCGAGTACATCGCAGGCAGGAACACCAGCGTCATGATGGTGCCGACGAGCGTGCCGCCAATCAGGGTATAGGCCAGCGTCCCCCAGAACACCGAGTGTGTCAGGGGAATGAACGCCAGGATCGCCGCCAGGGCCGTCAACAGTACCGGTCGCGCACGTTGCACCGTGGCTTCGACGACAGCGTGAAACGGATCCAGCCCTTCTTGAGCGTTGTGATGAATCTGCCCGATCAGAATCAGCGTATTGCGCATCAGGATCCCCGACAGCGCAATCAACCCGACCAGCGCATTGATGCCAAACGGCTGATTGAAGATCAGCAGTGTCGGCACCACGCCAATCAAGCCTAACGGCGAGGTGAGGAACACCATGATCATCGCCGAGATCGAACGGACCTGCACAATGATGATGACCAGGGTCATGGCGATCATGATCGGCAACAACGGCAGGATCGCCTTGCCAGCCTTGCCGGACTCTTCGATCGCACCCGCCTGCTCGATCCGGTAACCGGAAGGCAGCTTGTCGATGATCGGCTGCAATTGCTTCAGCAGCGCACTGGAAACATCCGGTGGCTGCAAGTCTTCGGCAATGTCGCCGCGCACGGTGATGGTCGGGGTGCGATCACGCCGGCGCAGGATCGGATCCTCCATGCGCACATCGACCTCGCCGATCTGCGACAACGGGATTCGCTGCCCCGAGGCACCGACCAAGGTGAAGCCTTCGATTTGCTGTGGATCGAGCCGGACATCGCCCGCTGCCCGCCCCATGACCTGCACGGAACGAATATCTTCACGCACCGCTGTAATCGGTACTCCGCTGAGCAGGAACTGCAATTGCTGTGCAACCGCAGTCGATGTCAGCCCCACTGCCTGTAGACGATCCTGATCCAGGTTGAAATGCAACGACGGAGTCAGCGGCCCCCAATCAGTGTTCACGGTTCTCATCATCGGGCTGTCCTGCATCACACCCCGCACCTGCTCGGCGATCACGCGCAACTTGGCCGGATCAGGCCCCATCACCCGGTAGGCCACCGGAAACGGCGAGTAAGGACCAAACACGATTTGCGTTGCCCTGAGACGCGCCTCCGGGGCGAGCCCTTGAGCCACCGCGTCACGAAAACGCAACTTGAGGGTTTCCCGTGCTTCCTGACTGTCGGTCAGTACAACGATCTTGGCGAACGACGGATCGGGCAGTTCCGGTGCCATCGCCAGGAAGAAACGCGGTGCACCCTGGCCGATATAGGCCGTGACGATTTTCGCCTCATCCTGCTGGCGCAGCCAGGCTTCGACCTTGGCGGCCGTGGCGCTGGTCTGCTCGATGGAAGTGCCGTAGGGCATTTGCACTTCGATCATGACTTCAGGACGGTCAGAGGTCGGGAAGAACTGTTTCTTCACCAGGCCCATGCCCGCAGCGGCCACAAAGAACAGCACAATGACCATGCCCGCGACCAGCCATTTGCGCGCAATGACCCGGGTCAGAACCCGGCGGAAGCGGTTGTATCGCGGCGTGTTGTAGATCGCCGCATGTCCACCCTCCACCGCCTTGATATCCGGCAACAGTTTCACGCCCAGATAAGGGGTGAACGCCACTGCCACGACCCACGAAGCGATGAGAGCGATGCCCACGATCCAGAACATGTTGCTGGTGTATTCGCCGGCCGTGGACTGAGCAAAACCGTTCGGCAAAAAACCGATCGCCGTCACCAGGGTTCCGGACAGCATCGGCGCCGCCGTGTGGCTCCAGGCATAGGCAGAGGCCTTGATGCGATCGTAGCCCTCCTCCATTTTCACCACCATCATTTCAATGGCGATGATCGCATCGTCGACCAGCAAACCAAGCGCCAGGATCAATGACCCGAGGGTAATACGGTCAAAATTTTTGCCGGTGGCCGCCATCACCACAAACACGATCGCCAGAGTCAAAGGAACCGCGGCGGCGACCACCACGCCGACACGCCAGCCCATGCTCAGAAAGCAGACGAGCATGACCACCAGCAGCGCGACGAAGAACTTGACCATGAACTCGCCGACAGCGGAGTCGATATTCACTGCCTGGTCGGTGACTTTCGAGAGGGTCATACCCAAGGGCATTTCCTCATTGATCCTGACGGTCTCGGCATCCAGCGCCTTGCCCAGATCAAGACCGTTCCAGCCTTCACGCATCACCACGCCGAGCAACAACGCCTCTTCGCCGTTATTGCGCACCAGGAAGGTAGCCGGGTCTTCATAACCGCGTTCGACCGTCGCCACATCAGACAGCTTGAGCGTCCGCCCCTGCACGACCACAGGGGTGTCACGGATTTTCTGCAGTTTGTCGAACGCACCATCGAGACGCAGAAAAACCTGTGGCCCGCTGGTGTCGATTGATCCGGCCGGGGTCAGTGCGTTCTGACTGTTCAGCGCGGCGAAGATGTCCTGCGGTGACAAGCCCAACGTGGCCAACCGGTCATGCGAAAAGGAAACAAATATCCGTTCGGCTTGTTCGCCGATGATGTTGACCTTCTTCACCCCCGGCACATGCAACAGGCGCTGGCGCATGGACTCCGCATCGCGGATCAGCAGACGCTGCGGCTCGCCCTTGGCTTTCAGGGCGAACAGCGCAAAGGTCACGTCCGAATACTCGTCGTTGACCATCGGCCCGATGACGCCCGCCGGCAACTTGATTGCTTCATCGTCGAGTTTTTTACGCGCCTGATAGAACTCTTCCTGCACTTGCGAGGGCGGCGTGCTATCGAGCAACGAGACCATCGTGAAAGCGAGCCCTGGCCGCGTATAGGTTTCCGAGCGGTCGTACCATTTGAGTTCTTGCAGGCGTTTTTCCAGTGGCTCCGCCACCTGATCCTGCATCTCCTGTGCGGTCGCCCCCGGCCACGCCGTGATGACGGTCAACTGCTTGACCGTAAACGGAGGATCTTCGGCACGCCCCAGCTGGAAGAACGCCAGGGTGCCGGCAACGGCGATCAGGAAAATCAGAAAGACCGTGATCGAACGCTCGCGAACGGCGATGGCGGAAAGGTTGAATCGTCCTTCGCTCATGGACGACTCCCGGCAACGGTCGCCGCATCAGGCACGGACATTCTTACTGCTTCACCTTCGCGCAACAGGTGAGCGCCCAGCGCCACAATCTGTTCGCCGACCCGAAGCTCGCCAGCCACTCGCGCCAGATCATCGCTCAAACCCAGCACTTTAACCGGACGCCAGGTCACGGTTGGCGGTGTCCCGGCGATGACCCACACGCCAGGACCTTGACCCGCGTCGTAAAGCGCAGCGATGGGCACTTGCAACGATGCGGCGGGTGTCGAACCCTCGGCGATTCTGAGGGTGACTGTCGAACCTATCGGCGCATTGGCCAGCGCGCCTTCCAGTACATAGCGGGCCTCGAACGTACGCGTCGTGCGGTCCGCCGAATCCGAAAGCAACCTCAGTTTCGCGGTCACAGCACCCGAGGCGTCGCCATAGAGCGTGGCTTGCGCGGTGGATCCTGCTGCGGGACGCAACGTCTCGGGCAAGTGCACGATGGCCTCGCGTTGCCCTGCCCGCGCCAGTCGAACCACCGGTCGTCCGGGACTGACGACTTGTCCGGGTTCGGCGAGTGTTTCCACCACAACGCCGTCGGCATCGGCGACCAGCACCGCGTAACCGGAAGCGTTGCGGGCAACGTCCGCTTGCGCTTCAGCGGCGCTGAGTTGGGCCTTGGCCGTGTCTGCGGCGGCTTTGATCTGATCGTAGGCCGAAGCGGAAATGGCGCCGGCGCTGACCAGAGTGCGATAACGAGCTTCATCATCGGCTGTCTGCCTGGCGCGGGCCCGGGCGGCGATGACCGACTCCTGCTGCGCGCGGGCTTGCAACCCCAAGTCGATGGGGTCGAGCCGCATCAGCGGCTGCCCGCGTTTGACGGTCTGCCCCGTGTCAACCAGACGTTCAAGCACCTTGCCCGATACGCGAAAACCCAGGTCGCCCTGAATGCGCGCCGTCACCACCCCCGTAAAAGATCGGGAACCGTCGCCCGCAGCCTGAACGGCGGTGAACCTGACCAGAGGCGCCTGTGTGCGCGGGTCTGCAACGGAGGTGACATCACCGCACGCCACCAGGGCGAGTGGCAACAGGCATGCGGCGATGGGAAAAATTCGGAGCCGGCGCATAGGTACCCTTACTGAAAATAGGATGATCATCATATTCTCAGTCTTGTGACCATTAACGTCAACAGTCACAAACCATGAACTGTCCGGCGCTTCAGTTTTATCACTGACGCCACAATGATATTTATAACCCGTTCAATCAAATCGATCGCCCTTGATTGACAAGATGTGACCAATATTTAATATGGTCACAAAAATTGTAAAGGAACGACGATGCCTCCCCTCCGCCCGATTGCTCTTTTGGTTACCGCCAGCCTCATGGCAGGTTGTGCGGTGGGCCCGGATTACCATCGTCCAGACGCCCCGCTTTCAGATCATTACCTGGGGCAGTCTGCTGTCGAACCGCGATCAGGATCGACACCGGACAGCCTTGCCGCCTGGTGGGAAAGCTTTAACGATCCGCTACTGAGCAACCTCATCGACCAGGCCTTGCAGCAGAATCTGGATCTTGCACAGGCATCAGCGCGCGTCACCCAGGCCAGGGCCGGCCTGGGGGCCGCCAATGCAGCACTGCTGCCCTCGGCGAATATCAGCGCACAGGCGGCACGCGCTTATCAGTCCGTAGAGACACCACTGGGCCAAGTCTTGAATTCAACACCCGGCTATGACCGTTACGGCAATGCCTACGAGGCCAATCTTGAGGCGGGCTGGGAAGTCGATGTCTTCGGCGGACTGCGCCGCGGGCGTGAGGCGGCACTGGCTGAGTATCAGGCCTCAGCAGCCGGTTTCACGGCGACGAGGTTGGCGATCGCTGCGCAAACGGCCGATATCTACATCACCCTGCGCGGATTACAGGCGCGGCTGGACATCGCCAACCGGCAAGTCGACACCCGCCGCGCATTGCTGGAGAAGGTTCAGTTGCTTTACGGCAAGGGGCTGGCCGCGGAGTATCAGGTGCGCCAGGCCGAGGGTGAATTGTCGCAAGTCCAGGCGAGCGTTCCGGTACTGCAAAGTGGTCTGGAGGCGGCCATGAATGCGATGGACGTGCTGCTCGGCACGCCTCCCGGCACTCACCGCACACAACTGGCACCTGAGGGCGAGATTCCCGATGTGCCGTCGCTGACTGCGCTGGGCACACCGGCAGATCTGCTGCGGCGCAGACCGGATCTGATCGTGGCCGAACGCCGCCTTGCGGCCTCCAACGCGCGTATCGGCGAAGCGATTGCCGAGTACTACCCGAAATTTTCCCTCAGCGCCTTGCTCGGCAGCGCGACTGCCGTCTCCGGCGGCAATCTTTTCACCAGCGGCGCGAGCCAGTCGAGCGCTGTACTGGGTCTGCGCTGGCGGCTTTTCGACTTCGGACGCATCAACGCCCGGATCGATCAGGCCAAAGGCCAGGAATCTGAAGCATTGGCCGCCTATCGCCAGTCGGTACTGCGCGCCACCGAAGATGTAGAGAACGCGCTGTCCTCACTGGTGAATCGGCAAACTCAGACCACCACCCTTACCGGCGGCGAAGCGGCGCTGACTCAAGCTCGCCAGTCCTCGTTCACCGCCTATGAAAAAGGCACCGCCAGCCTGATCGATGTCCTGCACGCCGACGAAACACTGTTGCAGGCCTCCGACGCCAGAGCGCAAGCGCGGACCGAATCGGCCCGTGCGGCGGTGGCGGTATTCAAGTCGCTCGGTGGAGGATGGCAACCCGTTGAGCCGGGTTCTGTAGCGGCGCGCTGAGCAGCAACCTCAGATCGCTTCAAGAGTCGGGAGACTCGCGCACTCCCGACCCGCATTTGGCTTGATAGCGCTCAACTAGAAGCGATAACTGACCGACGTACCGAACCCGCTGGCACTGTTCTTGTACCTGGCACGGTAGGCCCCCCTCGCTGCCGAGGTGTCGTTGACCTCGACGCTTTCCTCCCAAAGATAGGAATACGCGAGATCGATCGTGACATTGTCCACGGGTGTCCAGCCGGCGCCGAAGCTGACAACCTTACGGTCGCCCGTCGGAATGCGCGGCCCCCGATTGGTGTTGTTGGCGGGTGACTGATCGACCGAAAACCCGCCACGCAGCACCCATTGGTTATTCAATCGATAGGCCGCACCGATCGCGTGAGCCCAGGTGTCATGCCAGTTCTGCTCTTCGCTGATCGTCCCCAATTGGCCGCTCAGCAACGGCGGCAAGCCGCTGTTCTCAATGGTCAGTTCCTTGAAGCGGCTCCAGCGTGTCCAGGTGCTGCCCACATAGAGCGTCCAGTCGTTGTTGAATTGATGCGTCAGCGAAAAGTCCACCGACTCCGGCGTGTCCACATCCAGCGATGCGTCATAGCTACGGCCGCTGACGCCCAGCACGCTGAAGATGCCATCGGTGACCTTGGTTTTGGCGTCCAGGTGGTAACTGACTTTGGAGTGATACGTCAGGCCCAGGCGGGTCTGATCGGTCGCCTGCACCAGCACGCCAATATTGAAGCCCAGTGCGGTGTCATCGCCGGTGCTTTTGAGTTTGCCGTCGTTGCGCCCGGGGCTGAGTGGGTTGGGCACCATACCCGATATCTCTCCGCCGATACGATTGATGGTCGGCCCGAATCCGATCGACACCTTTTCGTTAAAGGCGTAGCTGATGGTCGGCTGAAAGGTCAGCGTGGTGACTTCACTCTTGTTGGCGTAATAGCGGCCGGCAAAACCACTGCCGTAGTCGGTGATCAGCCCGAAAGGCACATAAAACCCGACGCCGAATGCCCATTGCTCATCGATCGGTTTCACGTAATACCCCATCGGTACCGTGGTGGCGGGCACCATGTCGCCGTCTTCCTTCCCCCCAAACGTACTGCGTGTCTGGCTGATGTCCGATTTGGCGAACAGCGTCGCCGCCCCCACGCTCACCTGCTCTCGTTTAAGCCGCGCCATGCCTGCCGGGTTACCGTAGATCGTACTGGCGTCTTCGGCGGATGAAGATCGCCCGGCAAACCCGGACCCCATCCCGCTGATGCTTTGTTCGTTGAGGGCAAAACCACCGGCCAACACATTGGAGGACACCAGCGCGACCGCCAGGCCGACGGGATTCTTGAGCATTATTTTTTTCATTATCTGGACTCTATGGGATCACTGAAAAACAACATCGAGAACGACAGCGAAGCCATACTATCCAAGTGACCATTTCAGTCAATGGTCACATTAAGCAAAAATCAAAGCCGTACCGGCACGCATGTGCCGGTAACAGGAAACCTGGTTGGGGGATGTCGCGCTCTGGCTCAGCTCACCTGAACAGGTGATCGGGGTTGGGTCAGGGCATCAGGCTACGCAGAATGAGGTTGGAGGTCAGCGTGGGCGCAACCTCGATAAAATCCAGATTGTGCTGCAGCAGCAACGGGTTTACGAAGGGGCGCAAGGCCAGATGAATCGCCTCGACGGTCTCGTCCAGCGGGGTCTTGCGCTCGAACTCTCCGAGCTCTCGCCCTTCACGCACGATGTCGAAGATAAAACGCTTGATCTGCTCCTCGTACATTTGGGCGCTGGGCCAGCGCTCCGCCGCGGAAAATGCCGCAATGTCGTAGAGCTTGCGGTCATTGAAGAACAGGTCCACACCCGTGGCAATCACGGTTTTCACCAGTCGGCGGAAACGCTCGGTCGGCGAAATCCCCTCTGCGTTAACAGCCTGCTCTACCGCGGCAACGATTTGGCCCAGACAATTCGAGCAGATCGCTTCGCCGATCGCCTGCTTGGAATCAAAGAACTTATAGATGTAAGCCTTGGAAAAACCGATGGCCCTGGCCAGATCGGAAACCGTGGTTTTGCCATAGCCGTATTGGCTGAAGTGTTCATTGGCTGCCGCGACAATCTGATCACGAATCTCGTGATCGACTGGGCCACGTGGGCCGGGCGAAGATAGGGATGGCTGATTCATGGGCGTAGCTTACTCACCCTGTCGAGGACTTACAAATCGTGACCAACGGAGTACATGGTCACGAAAAGCCGGCTGATCGGCTGATAACAGGCTGACGTTCAAGTCATCGCGAAGGGCGGATCGGCCCTTCTACGGTGTTTCCACTTGATCGACCGGCAGCACCGGTAATGAAGCAAACATTTCAGCGCGGCAAACGTCAAGAATTTCGTCCGCCAATGCCGAATCATCCGGGCAAGCGCGTGACAGGACAATCGCGCCGACCGCCCGCGACAGCAGGTCGATCATTTTCTTTCTCCCCTCGCCCTCTGCGGCATCCGTGCCCACAGGATATTTTTCCGCCAGGGTTTGCAGGATCTGTTCAATGCCTGCGGCAAACGTTGCCTTCACATCGTCCGACTGACGCGCCGCGTCGCCACACAGTGCGGCCATCGTGCAACCGCTGCCGCGTCCGTCGCGATGTTCTCGGTTCACGTAGACGTTGATGAAACCGGGCACGTCGAGCGCCTGGGCGCCGGTCAACGATTTGCCAAGACTGCAGGCCGAGGCTTCGGCCATCAGGTCAGCCTTCGAGCCGAAGTGCTTGTAGAAGCCTCCATGGGTGAACCCGGCAGCCGCCATGAGATCGGCCACACCGACGCCATCAAAGCCACGCTCACGGAACAGCTCTGAGGCCGTTTCAACGATGTGTTCTCGATTGGCCTGCGCCTGGGCCTTGGTCACTCTCACGTGCAATACCTCGTGTTCAGCGGGAATTCCTGCGTCCGATGATACATAGATGTTGGCCATAATCAAAACAGTTGACAGTTTAGATTTCGATCATCATCCTAATTTCACACCCCCACCGATCTCCATCAACGGGCACGGAAGAATCATCTGATGACCAAGCAGACTCTGTTCACCCCTTACACCCTGGGCAGTCTCACGCTGTCGAACCGCGTCGTTCTTGCACCGCTGACACGCAACCGCGCAGGCCAGGGCTTTGTCCCCAGCGAATACGCGGCCGCCTATTACAGCCAACGCGCCAGCGCCGGTCTGCTGATCAGTGAAGCGACGCAGATTTCCCGACAGGCTCAGGGTTATCAGGACACCCCCGGGATCTATACACAGGCGCAGATAGACGGTTGGCGCACAGTCACCGATGCCGTCCACGCCAAGGGTGGAAAAATCTTCCTGCAGCTGTGGCATGTCGGCCGCGTCTCACACGTTGACCTGCAAGAAAACGGCGCCGCACCGGTGGCCCCTTCTGCGCTGCGTGCCGCGACCAAAGTGTTCGTCAACAACCGCTTTGAAGACGTCTCCGAACCCCGCGCCCTGGAAACCAGCGAACTGCCGGGGATCGTCTCCGATTTCCGCCAGGCTGCGGCCAACGCAGTCGCCGCCGGGTTCGATGGCGTGGAAATTCACGGTGCAAACGGCTATTTGCTGGATCAATTCCTCAGGGACAACGCCAATCTGCGCACCGACGCTTACGGCGGTTCGATTGAAAACCGTGCGCGTCTGTTGCTCGAAGTGACAGCGGCGGTCGTCAATGAGATCGGCGCGGATCGCACCGGTGTGCGCCTGTCTCCCGTGTCGCCGGCCAACGGCGTGGCCAGCAGCGATCCGCAGGCGCAATTCGATTACGTCGTCGAGCAACTCGACGCCCTCGGCGTGGTTTACCTGCACGTGGTCGAAGGCGCGACCGGCGGCCCGCGCGACGTAGCCCCCTTCAATTTCGACGCCCTGCGCCAGCGCTTCAAAAACACCTATATCGCCAACAACGGCTATGACCTGGACCTGGCGACTGCGCGGCTGGCCGAAGACCAGGCCGATCTGATCGCCTTCGGTCGCCCGTTCATTGCCAACCCGGATCTGGTGGAGCGCCTCAAGCAGGGCGCGCCGCTGTCCGCGTTCAATCCCGCCACCCTCTACGGCGGCGGCGCGGCGGGCTACATCGACTACCCGACGCTGGCTGAATCGAGCGTCAGCGCAAGCTGAGCGCGTTCTGTTTCTCACCTCCTGAAAAAGAGATACCCCATGAGCACTCGCCCTACTGTTCTCATCACCGGCGCCTCCACCGGCATTGGCGCCGTCTATGCCGAACGCTTCGCCAGACGTGGCCACGATCTGGTACTGGTCGCCCGCGATCAGGCTCGCCTGGACACACTGGCAGCGCGCCTGCGCAGCGAGCACGACGTCGCCGTCGATGTCATCCCGGCAGACCTGACCCAACTCGCCGATCTGACCACCGTTGAAAGCCGCCTGCGCGACGACGCCCGTATCGGCATTCTCGTCAATAACGCCGGCGCCGCGCTGTCCGGCCACTTCGTCGACCAAAGCACCGACAGCGTCGCGCAACTGGTGGCCCTCAACACGACGGCGCTGGTACGGCTTGCCAGCGCCATCGCCCCACGCCTGGTCAAGGCCGGCGACGGCGCGATCATCAACATCGGTTCGGTGGTAGGCCTGGCGCCGGAGTTCGGCATGAGCGTCTACGGTGCGACCAAGGCCTTCGTGCTGTTCCTGTCCCAGGGCCTGAGCCTGGAACTCTCGCCTCAGGGCGTCTACGTGCAAGCCGTGCTACCCGCCGCCACCCGCACGGAAATCTGGGATCGCTCCGGCGTCGACATCAACACCCTGAGCGAAATCATGGAAGTGGGTGATCTGGTGGATGCCGCACTGGTCGGTTTTGATCGTCGCGAACCTGTGACCATCCCACCGCTGCACGAAGCCGAGCGCTGGGATGACCTGCAGGGCGCACGTCAGGGCCTGCTGGGGCAAATCCGTCAGTCTGCGGTTGCCCAGCGCTACCAGACGCCACAGTGATTTTTTGCTAGCGAGCATTCGCGCCGGATTCAATGCAGGCACAGGGCATTGCATCGAATCCTGCTGGCTTGCCGGAGTGACAATGAGTTCAATGCAGACAAATTCCCGCTCCGGTTCGCCAACGTCATTCATCGACGCGGCGAACCAGTCGATCACGGTCAACGGCATTCCCTTCGCCTACCGCGACACCGGGCCCGCAACCGGCGTGCCCCTGGTACTGTTCAATCATTGGGGCGCGGTGCTGGACAACTTCGACCCCGCGATCATCGATGGCCTGGCGCAAACCAGACGCGTCATCACCACCGACTATCGCGGCATCGGCAACTCAGGCGGCACCGCGCCACTGACGGTGGGTGAAATGGCCGACGATGCCATCCGGCTGATCAGGGCGCTGGGGCTGAAAACCGTGGATGTGCTCGGTTTTTCCCTCGGAGGTTTCGTCGCTCAGGACATTGCCCTCAAGGCGCCTGACTTGGTACGCCGGTTGATTCTGACCGGTACTGGACCGGCGGGGGGCATCGGCATCGACAAGGTCGGCACAGTGTCATGGCCATTGATCCTCAAAGGCTTGCTGACCCTGCGCGATCCCAAGTTCTACCTTTTCTTCACCTCGTCGGCCAATGGGCGACGGTCTGCCTCGCAGTATTTAAGACGCCTCAAGGCACGCAAGAACAATCGCGACAAGGGCCCGACGCCACGCGCTTTCATGCGGCAATTGAAAGCCATCACGGCGTGGGGCAGACAACCGCGGCAAGCGCTTGGGCGCTTGCGCACACCGACGCTGGTCGTCAACGGCGACAACGACATCATGGTGCCCAGCGTTAACTCGTTTGAACTGGCCAGGCTTATCCCCGACGCACAGTTGGTGATTTATGAGGATGCCGGGCACGGCGGGATTTTCCAGCATCACACCGACTTTGTGGCCAAGGCGCAGGCGTTTCTCGATGCTTGATCACGTCACGCAGCAACACCGCAACCCACCGACTACCCTCCGTACAACCAGCAAGAGCCGCACCACGATGAAAGCATTTCTGATTGATGGCTATGGCAAGAACCCCGGACGCATTGGCGAAGCGCCCGCCCCCGCAGTCGGTGCCCACGACGTGTTGATCGAGGTCCATGCGAGCAGTGTCAACGTGCTGGATTCGAAGATCAGCAAAGGCGAGTTCAAGCTGATCCTGCCCTACGCCTTTCCGTTGATATTGGGCAATGACCTGGCGGGGGTTGTGGTTGAGGTCGGCCCGCAGGTGACACGCTTCAAACCGGGAGACGAGGTATACGCTCGCCCGCCCGAAGCGCGAATCGGGACGTTCGCCCAATTGATCGCCGTGAACGAAAACGCGGTCGCCCTGAAACCAGCCAATACCGACATGGCGCAAGCCGCATCCCTGCCCTTGGTTGCACTGACCGCCTGGCAAGTACTGGTTGAAACCGCCGGGCTGCAAAAGGGCCAGAAAGTGCTGATTCACGCGGGCTCCGGCGGCGTCGGCAGCATTGCCATTCAGCTTGCCAAACACCTCGGTGCGTTTGTCGCCACAACCACCAGCACCGCCAATGTCGGATGGGTCAAGGCGCTGGGGGCCGATCTGGTGATCGACTACACACAGCAGGACTTCGAAAAAGTGCTGCAAGACTACGACGTTGTGCTGAACAGCCTCGGCGCCGACGTGCTGGAGAAGTCACTCAAGGTCCTGAAGCCCGGCGGCCAACTCATTTCCATCTCGGGCCCACCCACTGTGCAGTTCGCGCGAGAGCAAGGATTGTCCTGGCCATTGCAGCAAGTCATGCGCCTGCTGAGCCTTGGCATTCGTCGCAAAGCGCGCAAGCAGGATGTCAGCTACGCGTTCGTGTTCATGCGGGCCAATGGCGCTCAACTGCAACGCATCACGTCGCTCGTGGAGGACGGGATCATCAAACCCGTGGTCGATCGTTCCTTCCCCTTTGAATCAACGGCCGAGGCATTGAAGTACGTTGAGCAGGGACGCGCCAAAGGCAAGGTCGTTGTTTCGCTCAAATGACCAAGCCGCAGACTCATGAATCGACCGTAGAACCTGCACAGCTTTTACTGCTTGAGCGCTCATCATCCGAAGTGATTTCGCCAGAGGAGCAGCAAGCGCTTCAACCGGATGATGCGCAGGCTCAGCCGCCCGTTATCGTTTGGCGCAGTTTGATGCTTGAGCCATAAGGCGAAACCGGTTGCAGGTGATCTCGTCAGGCTGTCGCGTTCGGCTCGACAAGATGAATTTGCGTGGCATTGCGTCCGGCCAGCCAGGCCAGCACAGACGCGGCGACCAGAACAGCGGCGCTAAGCTCGAAGGTGGCTTTGTAGCCGCTCAAATCAAAGGCCAGACCGCCAATGATTGCGCCGCCGGCGATCGCGAGTTGAACGATGGCTACCAGCAAGCCGCCTCCCGCTTCAGCATCATCCGGGAGCGTCTGCGCCAGCCACGTCCACCAGCCAACCGGCGCAGCTGTGGCGACCAGTCCCCAAAGTCCGAGCAACACGGCGGTCAGCAGCGGTGATTTACCGAAGCTGACCAACGCCAGCGCGATCACCGCCATGATCAGCGGAATGGCGGTCAGCGTGCGGTAGAGGCCGCGGCCCATAAACCGTTCGATCAGAAAGGTGCCGACAAAACCTGCCAGCCCCAGGCCCAGTAGCATCAAAGACAATGTTGAAACACTGACACCGGTGACCCCTTCGAGAAATGGCCGCAGGTAAGTGAACAGCATGAACTGGCCCATGAAAAAGACGCTGACGGCGACCATGCCCAAAGCCACTGGCAATTGCCTCATCAACCGCAGAACGTTGCCGCTACCTGCCTGGCGTTCGGCCTTGAAGGACGGCAGGCTGATCAGCAGCCACACGGCGGCAAGCACCGCGACCGGAACCACACAGAAGAATGCACCGCGCCAGCCGATCAACGAGCCGAGAAAGCTGCCCGCCGGAGCGGCGATGACCGTGGCCAAGGCGTTGCCGCCATTGACGATGGCTAGCGCACGGGAAACTTGTTCAGGCTTCACCAGGCGCATTGCAGTCGCCGCCGACAGCGACCAGAAACCACCAATCGCAATCCCGATCAACGCACGTCCGAACATGAACGACGGGTAGCCCGGGGCGAGTGCGACGACCGTTCCGGAGACGATCATCAACAAGGTCAGGCAAAGCAGAAGCTTCTTGCGTTCGATGCGAGCGGCGACCGAGGCAATCAACAAGCTGGTGATCAAGGCAAAGGCACCTGACACGGAAATCCCCTGCCCGGCCTGACCTTCGGTGATGTGCAGGTCCGCCGCAATCGGCGTCAGCAGGCTGACGGGCATGAACTCGGAAGCGACCAGAGCGAACGCGGCCAACGACATGGCCAGCACGGCGCTCCAGCCGCCTGTTCTTTTAGAAGGATCTGTAGAAGGAAACGTCATGGAAACTACCTGTGGTGCGAAAAACGTGTGGGGTGTGATGCGCAGGGGCAAACAGTTTGTCGCCCGTCCGGGCACTGCCCCCTGTAACAGATAGACACATTCTCCCGGTCAATCCGGTGCTTCCCTAGCGCATTCCTCTTGAATGCTTGCCTGATCCTCTGGCGATGCAGGGTGATGGATAGGAAACGTCTCGCGCGCGCATTAGAGTTCGGTCAAAGGAGTGAGCCCACATGATCCCGACCCCTCTGCCCCAGGAATCACCTTTGGCACGGCACATCGACCCGCACGTGCGCGCACCGGGCGACTTCGCCACGTCGATACCCGGGCTCTCGCTGTTTCGTCGCGACCAGCCGGCGCCCCCCGTTGTGTGCATGATCGAGCCCAGCCTGATTCTTGTGGGCCGCGGCGAAAAGCGCCTGTGGGTGGGTGGTCAGGGTTACAGCTATGACCCGTCGCGGTTTCTGGTCACTTCACTGGATCTGCCTGCCAACTCCGAAGTGATGCTCGCCAGTCCTGAACAGCCCTGTGTCGGCCTCGTGCTGAAGCTGGATGTCAGCATGCTTGCCGAGGTCATTACCAAGAGCGGCTTGCCTGCGAAACGCCAGCCATCAACGGGTACGGGCGCTGCGATTGGCAGCCTGTCGTCTGCCCTGGAAGACGCACTCGATCGCCTGCTGGCCCTGCTCGATGAACCCGAGGCGATCCCGGTCCTGGCACCGCTGATTCTGCGGGAAATCCACTACCGGTTGCTGCACACCGACCAAGGCCCACGACTGCGGCAGATCACTGCCGTAGACGGTCAGGGTTATCGCATCGCCAAGGCCATCGACTGGCTCAAGGTCAACTACACCGATGCCCTGCGCATCGATGATCTGGCCGCGCGGGTGCAGATGAGCGCGCCGACCTTTCACCATCATTTCCGCCAGCTCACCGGCATGAGTCCGCTGCAGTACCAGAAATGGCTGCGGCTCAACGAAGCCCGCCGACTGATGCTGGTCGAGCGCCTGGACGTTTCGCGCGCGGCGTTTGCAGTCGGCTACGAAAGTCCTTCGCAGTTCAGCCGCGAATATGGCCGGCTGTTCGGCACCGCACCGAGCCGCGACATGGCCCTTTTGCGCGGGCAGCCATTCGAGGCAGCAGCGCTCGGCACAGTCGCGAATTGAACCAAAACCGGTGAAGCGCCCCGCCGCGTCTCACCGCTCATAACAATGCACGTCAACCGATGATCAAGCGGGTGAACCATGGAACTACGAATCAACCAGAAGACCTATCAGGTCGATGCCGACGCCGATACGCCCTTGCTGTGGGTGATCCGCGATGATCTGGGCATGACCGGCACCAAGTACGGCTGCGGACTGGCGCAATGCGGCGCCTGCTCGGTGCTGGTGGACGGCAATGTGGTGCGTTCCTGCGTCACGCCGGTAGCCGGTGTGGTTGGCCGGGAGGTCACCACGATTGAGGCCATCGAAGCCGATGAAGTGGGCAAACGGGTGGTCTCGACCTGGGTCGATCTGCAAGTCGCCCAGTGCGGCTACTGCCAGTCCGGGCAGGTGATGGCTGCCACCGCGCTGCTCAAGCAGAACCCCAAACCGAGTGATGCGCAGATCGAGGCGGCGATGGTCAATCTGTGCCGCTGCGGTACTTACAACGCCATTCATGCCGCCGTGCATGAGCTTGCCGGCAAGGGGGACGCGTGATGAACGTTCGTATCGACCCTTCACAACACGCTTCAATACTGGATCTGCATGAACCGATCAATGTGTCGCGCAGACGTTTTCTGACCGGTACCGCCGTCGGCGCACTGGTGCTCGGCTTCGGTCTGCCGCTCGGTGCGACACGGGTACAAGCGGCAGCGGCAGCGACGGCCGAGCGTGGCACCCAAGTCCCGGCGTTTCTCGAAATCCGCCCGGACAACCGCGTGCGTCTGCTCTGCCCGTTCATGGAAGGCGGGCAAGGCACGTTCACCGCCATGGCGCAGATCGTCGGTGAAGAGCTGGATGCCGACCCGGCGACCTTTCTGGTCGAAGCCGCGCCTCCCGGCGAAGCCTACGTGGTGATGGAAAACGGTATGCGCATCACCGGCGGCAGTATGTCGGTGCGCATGAGTTACCCGGTCATGCGCCGCCTCGGCGCCCTTGCCCGCGCCATGCTGTTGCAGGCCGGCGCGCAGCAACTGGGCGTGCCGGTGAGCGAGTTGAGCACCGAGCCGGGCAAGGTCGTGCATGCCAAGTCCGGGCGCTCGTTGGCCTACGGTGAACTGGCCGAGCGTGCGATGGATCTGCCGGTTCCCGATCCGGCCTCGGTGAAGCTGCGTGATCCGAGTCAGTTCCGCTGGATCGGCAAACCGGTGAAGCGTCTCGATGCCTACGACAAATCCACCGGCAAGGCGCTGTACAGCATCGATCTGAAAGTCGACGACATGCTGCATGCCGCCGTTCAACATGCCCCGCGCCTGGGGATGACCGTGGGCAACTTGCGCAACGAAGACCAGGTCAAGGCGATGAAAGGCGTGCATTCCGTGCACCGTCTGCCGGGCGCTGTAGCGGTGGTCGCCGAGCGCTGGTGGCACGCCAAACGTGCCGTCGAGGCGATCCAGGTTGACTGGCAAGAGCCGACGGCCGACAGCAAAGTGCGGCCGATGCCCGCCGACTTTTCCAGCGATGCCTGGTTCAAGCGCCTCGCTGAAGATAAAAGCCCCGCCAGAGATGATGAACATGAAGGCGATGTGGCTTCGATTCTCAAGGAGACCAAGACCCGGATCGACGCCACTTACCACAACCAATACCTGAACCACGGACAGCTGGAGCCGCCTTCAGCACTGGCCCGATTCAATCCGGATGGTTCGCTTGAGGTCTGGTTGCCGAATCAGGCGCCGGACATGTTCCGCGCCGATATCGCCAAACGCACCGGGCTCGATCCGTCACGCATCACCTTGCATTCGCCGCTGTTGGGCGGGTTCTTCGGTCGGCATTTCCTCTACGACTCGGCCAGTCCCTACCCTCAGGCCATCGCGCTGGCCAAAGCGGTTGGGCGCCCGGTCAAACTGATCTGGAGTCGCGAAGAAGAGTTCCTGCGTGACGTGCTTCGACCGGTGGCAGCGGTGAATTTCCGCGCCGCGCTGGACAACGACGGCTGGCCACTGGCAATCGAAGCGATCAGTGCCACCGAAGGCCCGACCGAGGCCCTCGCCGGCAAGCAAGGTGAAAAGCTCGATCCGACCGCGCTTGAAGGCTTATCGGGCAAGTCCTATGCGATCCCCAACAAGCGCATCGCACAGATTTACGTCAAAGGCCCGGCGATGCTCGGCTACTGGCGTTCGGTGGGCAATTCCCTCAACGACTTCTTCTATGAATCGTTCCTCGATGAACTGGCCGACAAGGGTGGCAAAGATCCGTTCGACTTGCGCCTGCATTTGCTGCGCGGCAACCAACGGTTGACCACCTTGCTGCAAGCGGTGGGTGAACTGTCGGGCGGCTGGAAGCGCGGCCCGTTCACTGCCGAGGACGGCAGCCGACGTGCGCGTGGGGTGGCCATGGCTTCGCCGTTCGGTACCGAGACGGCGGTGATCGCCGAGGTGTCCATCGAGAACGGCCAGGTCAAGGTGCACGACATCTGGCAGGCGATTGATCCGGGCAGCATCGTCAATCCGGCGATTGTCGAGGCTCAGGTCAATGGCGCCGTAGCGCTGGGACTGTCGCAAACGCTGATCGAGGAAGCCGTGTGGGTGGATGGCAAACCCCGGGCGCGCAACTACGACTTGTACCCGATCCTGCCGCCTGCGCGGATGGCACGGGTTCATGTGCGTGTGGTCGAGAGCGGGGAAAAAATGGGTGGCATCGGTGAACCGCCATTGCCTGCGGTCGCGCCCGCTGTCGCTAACGCGGTAGCAGCGCTGACCGGTCAGCGGGTGCGCAGCCTGCCCTTGAGCCGACACACTTTCACCTGATCAGCGCCGGAGCGTTCATGAATAACAGCCGATTCGCAAGAACCGCTGGCTGGCTGGCCGTGCCGTGCCTGGTCGCGGCAGGCCTGCTGGCCTGGTATGTCACCCGCGAGCCTGTCTCGCGCCTGGAAAACCATCAGATCGCCGTGGCCGACATCGATCCGGCGCTGGTGGCCCGTGGCGAATACGTCGCCAGGCTCAGCGATTGCGTGGCCTGTCACAGCGTGCCGGGCGGCGCGCCGTTCGCCGGAGGGCTGGAAATGGCCACGCCGCTGGGCTCAATCCATGCGACCAATATCACCCCGGACACGGAAACCGGCATCGGTCACTACAGCCTGGCGGACTTCGACCGTGCCGTGCGCCACGGCGTGGCGCCCGACAGTCGCCGTCTGTACCCGGCGATGCCCTACCCGTCCTACGCCAAGCTCAGTGATGAAGACGTACGAGCGCTGTATGCGTTTTTCATGAAAGGCGTGGCGCCAGTCAAACAGGCGAACATCCCCAGTGCGATTCCGTTTCCGCTGAACCTGCGCTGGCCGATTGCACTGTGGAACGGTGTGTTTGTCGATGCCGAACCTTATGTGACTAAACCGTTGCAGAATGAACGATGGAACCGCGGCGCTTATCTCGTTCAGGGCGCCGGGCACTGCGGCAGTTGCCATACACCGCGCGGCCTGGCGTTCAACGAGAAGGCACTGGACGAGTCCGGCAAGCCATACCTGGCCGGCGCCCTGCTCGATGGCTGGTACGCACCGAGCCTGCGCGATGACCACAACACCGGGCTGGGCCGCTGGAGCGAGCAAGAGATCGTGCAGTTCCTCAAGACCGGTCGCAACCAGCACGCGGTGGTCTACGGCTCGATGACCGAGGCGTTCAACAACTCCACGCAGTTCATGAGCGACGACGATCTGACGGCCATTGCCCACTACCTGAAGTCGCTTCCGGGAGATCGCGAACGGGATGGCGCGCCTTGGCAGTATCAAGCGGTTTCGGCAGCGCAACGTCTGGAATCGCCCGGTGCACAGACCTACGTCACGCGCTGTGCGTCGTGCCACGGTCTGGACGGCAAGGGTCAATCGCAATGGATGCCGCCGCTGGCCGGCGCGACTTCGGCACTGGCCAGGGAAAGTGCCTCGGCAATCAACATCACTCTGAATGGATCGCAACGAGTGGTGGCGGCCGGCGTGCCGGATGCCTATCGCATGCCGGCCTTCCGTGAGCAGCTGTCGGATCAGCAGATCGCCGAAGTGCTGACGTTCATGCGCAGCACTTGGGGCAACCAGGGGAGTGCCGTTGATGCGCAGACGGTGGGCAAGCTACGTGAGCACACCGATCCGGCCAGCAGCAGTCCGATCATCCTGCAGATGCGCTAGAGGAGAGATTGATAAAACATCGACTTGCGGGTCCCGCGCACGGCGCGGGACTGGCTAGCCTCCAGACTGCTCAGTGTGGACTGGCGGTCGGGCGAACCACAATCTCACTCACATCAACATCGTCAGGCTGCTCGATGGCATAGGCGAGCGCTCGCGCAATGGCGTCTGCATTGAGTGCCACACGACGGAAGGCTTTCATTTCCTCGCGTGCCACCTCATCGGAAATCGTATCGGCCAGTTCGGACTCGACCACACCCGGGCACACCACGGTCACCCGGATCTTGTCCGTTTCCTGGCGCAAGCCATCCGAGATAGCCCTGACTGCGAATTTGGTCGCGCAGTACACCGCCGCTGTCGGAGACACCGCCAGGCCACCAATGGACGAGATATTGATGACCTGCCCGAAGCCCTGCGTCTGCATGTCCGGCAAGACGGCGGCAATACCGTGCAGCACACCGCGAACGTTGACATCGAGCATCTGGTTCCATTCATCGACCTTCAACGAAGCCAGCGGAGACAAAGGCATCACCCCCGCGTTGTTGATGATCACATCGACCTTGCCATGTTGCGTCTTGGCGAATGCCACGAAGGCGTGCATCGATTGCAGATCCGTAACGTCCAGTGCGCAGGCACTTGCCGAGCCACCTTCGGCCTGGATCTCGCTGACCAGTCTGTCCAGACGCTCGGTCCGGCGGGCGCCGAGAACCACATGCGCGCCTTTGGCAGCAATCAACCTGGCCACGGCTTCGCCAATACCACTGCTTGCACCGGTAATCAGGACGACTTTGTTTTGAATGTTCGACATATCCGTAGCTCCTGCTGTCTGCATTGAAGTTCAGCACCGACCGCTGAAGACGCGTTCGTTGCTGCGGGGTACGTCGAAAAGATTAAGGGCGCGGGCCTCGTCGGCGCGTGCCGAAACCTGCGCAACTTTTGCCTATTCGTGTCTGTGTGCATCGCCTGCAAATTTGTAGCGTAGGGGCGCTCAGGCCCCACGGAACTCGCTGGGCGTTACGCCCACTTCGCGACGAAATACCTGCGAGAAATGACTGGGGCTTGAGTAGCCGACCTCCAGCCCGATGTCGATGACGCCAAGACGGGTCTCCAGCAACAGGTGCCGCGCGCGAGCCATGCGCAAGCGGATGAAGTACTGCGACGGCGAAAGCCCAGTCGCCCGCTTGAACAGGCGGCTGAAGTGGTACTCGCTCAGCTCGGCAAGGCTGGCCAGTTTGGCCAGGCTGAATTCATCGCTCAGATGCGCGCTCATCGCGTCGGTGACTTTACGCAGTTTGTAGGCTTGCAAGGCGTTGACCCGACGCCCGGGCTGGCTTTCAGCCAGATAGCTGCGCACCAGATGCACGGCCAGCGCCTGTGCCAGCGAGCGGGCGAAAAGAGCGCTGGGCGAGCGCTCCAGAAGCAGTTCGGTGCGCAATTGCTCCATGACAAACGCGACGCGCTCGTCCCGGGCCCCTGAAACATCGCGCAAACGCACAGACCCTGCGTGCTGACCCGACAGCTCTCGAGACGCTTGCTCGATCAGCGGCAGGCCGAGATAAAGATGCATGACTTCGAAGGTATCGCCTCCATGCGTCTGCCAGCGCATTTCATACGGCTCATCGGAGCTGGTAAGGAAAAAATCGCCGGCACTGACCTGCGCAGCTTCCCACTCGCCACCCAATGCGCGCTCCTCCACCCTCGCCGCCCCGGCCAGAACCAGAACGAGCAACGGCTCCACCACTGCCGGCACGAGAATGGGTTCGGTAACGCTGCGATGGGTGAACAGCTGAATCACAACATCCGTGATTTCCGGCCGCGAGGGTAACGCCTGCGGTTCGCCTGGCAGGAACTCACCCATCGACTCGCCGGTGATGCGCAAGTCTCGAGAAGATGTCGACATCGGTTCCTGGGAGGTGCGCCCGGTATTTGTCATGAACTCGTCCTTTTCAGATTTGGCTGTGCCAAGACACACAGGTCTCGGATGCTTGCCCGCACGCCGTGTCACGGTGACCGGCTCGATGATATCGGGGTTTTTCCGTGGGTTGAATCGCGCACCGAACCTCCCTCACTGACATTCAGCGCAAAACCCCGACAGCGTGGGCAATCTCACGAAAGCCGACTTCGCTTCGCTGCGAGACAGTAGGCCCGTCGCCGATGACAGCGCCTCGCCGGCGCCAACACGGCTTATCCCTACTCGATCAAAAACGCTGGAGAACATCATGACCGACTTCAAGAACGGCACCCCAAACGAAGTGGCCGGTAAAGTCGCGCTGGTCACTGGCGCGGCCAGTGGCATCGGCAAGGCCATCGCACTGCTGCTGCACGCCCGCGGCGCCCAGGTCATTGCTGAAGATATAAACCCTGAGGTGGAAGCACTGGCCCGCCCCGGCCTGGTCCCCCTGGTGGCCGACATCACTCAGGACGGCGCGGCCGAACGCGCGGTCGCCCTGGCCGTCGAGCAATTCGGTCGGCTGGACATTCTGGTCAACAACGCCGGCATCATCATCAACAAACTGGTCATCGACATGACGCGCGAAGACTGGGAACGCATTCAGGCGGTCAACGCCACGGCGGCCTTTTTGCATAGCCGGGAGGCGGTGAAAGCGATGATGCCCACCAAGTCCGGATCGATCGTCAACATCGCGTCCTACGCTTCCTATTTCGCCTTCCCCACCATTGCCGCCTACACCGCTTCCAAAGGCGCGCTGGCCCAACTGACGCGCACCCTTGCGCTTGAGGTCATTGGCCACGGCATCCGCGTCAATGCTGTCGGTGTCGGCGATGTGGTGACCAACATCCTCAACGATGTCGTCGACGATGGCCCTGCCTTTCTCGCCCAACATGGCGAAGCGGCACCGATCGGCCGCGCCGCCCAACCGGAAGAAATCGCCGAAGTGGTCGCCTTCATCGCCTCGGATCGGGCCAGCTTCATGGTCGGTTCGGTGGTCATGGCCGACGGCGGCATGACGGTCACGGCTGGCTGAGCCGCAGCACAAATGCGCCGCAGGACACGCCCGACCAACCCGAGAGGATCAGGCAAATCTGCGGCAGTTTCGTCCTAACACCGCTGCGCTCGGCTACGTAATCTGAAAGCACGCAACGGATGCACACACAGGCCACGGCAGGCCGCTCAGATGAACAACGTCAATGAGGACTGAACAATGAAAAACGCAAAACGGCTTTCCCTTTCACTGGTGATCGGCGCGATGGTGGCCTGCGCGATCAACCTTTCCTCGAGCAGCCTGTACCTGGCCGCTGACGGATCTGACCGCACGCCCGGCATGCGCGTCACTGAAGGCGGCAGTGATCGCACTCCAGGGTTCCGCGTTGCCGCTGATGGTTCGGACCGCACGCCAGGCATGCGCGTAACTGAAGGCGGCAGTGATCGCACTCCGGGTTTTCGCGTTGCCGAAAACGGCTCTGATCGCACGGCTTTGGGTCGTATCGGCTCAGTCTGAAAATCCGGGGAGAAAAGTGATGAAAGATGCCAAAAAAACCACTCAGGACCATCGTTACGCAGGCATGTGGGTCACCGCAGATGGATTCATCCGGCATGAGCTTCTGACGACTGGTCGTTACGACGAGGCCCGTGGTAAAAACAAGAGCGCCTATCAGGGCCGCTACGAACTGGTTGGTGATTACATCCAGTACTGGGACGACACCGGCTTCACCGCTGATGGCCACTTTCATGACGACGTGCTGTATCACGCCGGAATGATCCTCTATCGGCAATGAGTACTTTGATGATGTCGGGTGAATATCGTCTGCCCGGGCAGTTCCGGGCAGACGCTCATGAACACATGTGAGAGCCTTGAAATGGAACAAAGCGATGCTTTCATCCTTCAAAACACAGCCATCTACCGTGACGAACTGGTTCGCCTGCTGACTCAACGCTTTACCACACCCGGGATCTATGAGACCGCCATAGCTCCGCTGCATGTGATTCGTTTCGATGCACCTTCGGAGCTGATCCATACCGTGCACAAACCGGCACTTTGCCTGATCGTGCAAGGACAAAAGGAAATCAGCCTGGGTGACGATCATTACCTCTACGATCCGCTCAGTTATCTGGTGGTCTCGGTGACGCTCCCGGTTGCCGGGCGCGTGCTGAAGGCCAGTCCGCAAGCGCCTTATTTGTGTATCCGGTTCGATTTCGAGGCCACGGAAATTGCCCAGGTCATCGCCGACGCGCCGCCGGCGGGCGTACCGGACGAGCCGGAACTGGGCCTTTTCCTTGAAAGGGTCGATGTGCCCCTGCTGGAAACCATGCTTCGACTGGTCCGACTGCTGGACACCCCGAAAGACATCGGCATGCTGGCACCTCTGGCCCTGCGGGAGCTGTATTACCGCCTTCTACGCGGCATGCACGGCCGTCGTCTGTATGAGCTTGCCCTCGGCGACTCGCAAACACGTCGGGTTACGCGGGCAATCGATTGGTTGAACAACCACTACACCCAACCCTTGCGCATCGAAGAACTCGCCCGGGTCGCCAATTTGGGCAACTCCACATTGCATCATCGTTTCAAGGCAGTGACCGCCATGAGTCCGCTGCAGTATCAGAAACAACTGCGCCTGCAGGAAGCCCGCCGGCTGTTGCTCGGCGAAGGGCTGGATGTGGCGAGCGCCTGTTATCGAGTGGGCTACGAAAGCCCGTCGCAATTCAGCCGGGAATACAGTCGCCAGTTTGGCTGCCCACCTTCCAAAGATGCCAGCCGCACGCGTCGCACGGGGTAAACCCCGCACGTTGACGCAGACGCCGGGAACGGTTTCCGCCGGGATCGAGAAAAAGGCAGGCAGACCCAAGCCTGCCCCTGTGCGCAATGCACAGCGATGGCTGTAAGCGGTCAATGCGTATCGCCTGACGTGATACGCGACAGGAACCAGTGGCCTGGCTCAGGCTACAGAGCGATACAAAAACGCCGCCGCACGACACATCCCGGGTACATGCCAATGCAAAAGTGTGGGCCATCGGAACCTTCGCTGTCCGACCTCACCCATCACTCAGGCAGGTATTTCCATGATCAATCAAATCGACACCGTGCTGTACACCGGCAAGACCCGCACCACCGGCGGGCGCGATGGCGCATCGCGCAGTTCGGACGGCAACCTGGACATCAAGCTCTCGCCACCCGGTTCAAATGGCAGCGGCACCAATCCGGAACAGCTGTTGGCAGCCGGCTGGTCGGCCTGCTTCATCGGCGCCATGGGCAAGGCAGCTGCGGCACAGAAGATCAGGCTTCCAGCGGATGTGGCGGTCGAAACCGAAATCGATCTGGGCAAGACCGGTGATGCGTTCTTCCTTCAGGCACGCTTGAGTGTCAGCCTGCCGGGGCTGGAGCCTTCGGTTGCCCAGGCGCTGGTGGACGCGGCGCATCAGACCTGTCCTTACTCAAAGGCCACTCGCGGCAACATCGACGTCACCCTGCGGCTGATCTGAATCAGCCCTGTTTGATCCTGCAAACCGCCCGATGCACGGCTTCGGGCGGTTTTTTTTACAGGGTTGAGCGATGCCGTTCCTCCGGTTCAAACAACCAGAGGTGCGAACGGTCATTGAACGATTTACGCGAACGAGTTCCGCGTCGATCAGGAAAACCGCGCGGTGCAGGTGTTCGTACCAAACTGCCCGCAGGCTTCCTGCTATGAAGCCTCCGGCGAGATCCGCAGCGAGGGTATCGACTTCGAACTGCAAGGCGCGCTCACCGACAACTGGCAGATCGGCGGCGGCTACACCTACGCCCGTACGCACACCATCAAGGATGAGGCGAATCCGCAGAACGTGAACAAGCAGTTCGACACCGACACACCGGAACACCTGTTCAAGCTCACCACCCGCTACAACTTCCAGGGCCCACTGGAAAAACTGCGTGTGGGCGGCAACATCTCCTGGCAGAGCCGCATGTACAACGACATCGAACTGCTCGATGGCAGCAACTACCGCCTCAAGCAAGGCGCGTACGCCGTGACCGACCTGATGGCCGGCTACCGGCTCAATGACAACCTCGACCTGCAACTCAATGCCAACAACATCTTCGACCGCAAGTACTACTCCACCATCGCCAACTCCGTCAGCTACGGCGGCGACAGCTATGGCACGCCGCGCAACATGATGCTGACGGCCAAGTACACCTTCTGACTTGTCCAGGCGCAGGGACGCGCCACCCCGCCAACGTGCCCCCCCTTCATGCCCTGCATACCAAAGCGTTAATTTCAAAAACCCATGTCTGGTGGTCAGTCGTACCCCTTTGCCCAAAGATTGCCTTCGGCCAGGGCTGCAGCCTTGCGCCGCCTGTGCAACTTCTTTAACTCAATGGGTGTTCAAAATGACTGACGAGAAAAACGGAACCACCCGTCGTGGCTTGATCACGACGGGTGCCATGGCCGCTACCCTGGCGGTGGCATTGCCGGCGCTGGCTACGCAGCAGACACCGGCATCCGCGTCAGGGGGCAGCAAAAGCGCCGGTAACGGCAGCGATTCGGGAATGTTCACCGTCAAGGATGGCACGCAGATTTTCTACAAGGACTGGGGCCACGGCCAGCCGATCGTTTTCCACCACGGCTGGCCCCTTTCGAGTGATGACTGGGACACGCAAATGCTGTTCTTCCTCAACAAGGGCTTTCGCGTCATCGCCCATGATCGACGTGGCCATGGTCGCTCCTCGCAAACGGCCATGGGCAACGCAATGGACACCTACGCCGCCGACGTTGCCGAGTTGATGGCGCACCTGAACATCCGCAACGCCGTGCACATCGGCCACTCCACCGGCGGCGGTGAAGTGGCGCGCTACGTGGCGCGGCATGGTCGCGGCCGGGTGGCCAAGGCCGTGCTGATCGGCGCTGTAGCGCCCATCATGCTGCGCACCGCAAAAAATCCCGGAGGCCTGCCGATGGAGGTGTTTGACGGGTTGCGCAAGGCACTCGCGCAGAATCGCAGCCAGTTTTATCGTGACTTCCCGAGCGGACCGTTCTACGGCTTCAATCGCCCAGGTGCGAAAGTGTCTGAAGCGATCGTCGAAAACTGGTGGCGCCAGGGCATGAACGGCGGGATCAAGGCGCAGTACGACTGCATCAGCGCGTTCTCCGAAACCGACTTCACCGATGACCTGAAAAACATCGATGTGCCGACCCTGGTGCTGCACGGTGAAGATGACCAGATCGTGCCGATCACCAATTCGGCTCACCTCTCAATCAAATTGCTCAAGCACGGTACGCTGAAAACCTACCCCGGCCAGCCCCATGGCATGTGCACCACCCACGGCGACACCATCAACGCGGACCTGCTGGCGTTTATCAATGCATGAGGTTCCAGGGCCGCGCCCTCACGACAAGCCAAGTACAGCCCCCTGAAAAGAAAAGCTCCGATCGAGTCGGAGCTTTTCTATTGGGCGAATCACACAGCCGTTGCAGTTATCTACCGGGCCATCATCAACGTCTGATCGACGGGCAACGCCGGGCGTAATTTTGGCACTACCTGCAACTCAATCGGCGTGCCAAGAAATGCCTGGCAACGCGAACGCAGCCAACGCTGAGCGCAATCGTTGTGCGCAGCGGCACGCCAGACCATGGAAAGCTCCCGCGATGGCAGCAACAGAGGGGCCGGCTCGGCCCTGATGCCATTCACCGAGGCCATGGCCCTGGCCACGTAATCCGGGACGATGACCAGCATGTCGCTCTGCGCCAACAACCTTGGCAAGGCGCTGAACTGCGGCACCGCCAGCACCACTTTGCGCCGACGTCCGAGCAGGTCCAGCGCGTGGTCGGTGTCATCCCTGGCCTTGCCCATGGACGACACGATGGCATGCGGGCGCTCGCAGAACTCATCGAGCGCCAGCAGGCCCGGGCGGGTATCCGAGCGCAGGAGCATTGGCCGGATCGACCGTAGACTCTTGCGTCGAGCGTTGGCCGGCAGATCGAGCGTAGGGCTGATGCCCAGAGAAATCTCGCCATTGAACAGCCGCTGCGACATCTGCTGCTGATCGACGCGCAGCACCACCAAGGCAATATTCGGCGCCTCGCTACGAAGCTTGCGCAGCAGTCGCGGGAGCAACGCGTATTCGACATCGTCGGACAGGCCGACCTGAAAGGTCACCTCGCTGGTAGCTGGGTCGAAGGGCTGGCAACGGCTCAACGCCGCGACAACACCATCCAGCGCCGGCGTCAGGTTGGCGAAAATTTCCTCGGCCCGCCTTGTCGGCTCCATCACCCTCCCCGCACGAACGAACAACGGATCGTCGAAAAGCACACGCAAACGCCCCAGCGCTGCACTGATGGTCGGTTGACCGAGAAACAGCTTCTCGCCGACCCGGCTGACGTTGCGCTCATGCATCAGCGTCTCGAAGACCACCAGCAGATTAATGTCGACACGACGGAGTTCATTTCTGTTCATGAAGTTCACCACCCGGCACGCGGCCATTGAAATCGACGGAGAGCTGATAAAGGTTAAGGGCGCGCCTGCCGGACGTCTGTGGTACTTGGGGACAGCGGGATCATGCGTTAGGTGAGTGTTTTGATACTTGTGTATGAACCGTTTGAAACCGATAGCTGCATGGGGCCGCGCAAAGACCGGTGCAATGGCCGTTTTTTCGGGTTTTTTGTCCTAGCTGACGGCGTGCTGCGCCACTACGATGCTTAACCGTCTATCTACTCACGCCCACACCTGCGCAACGTGTCGCACGGCGCTATCGCCAGCGGGACCGTGTCTCTGGTCGGGCATCAACCCGCACGAGCAAACACCGGCCGCCCGGCCAAGGGATTCGCCACAACGTCACAACCTTTTGGGAAAAGAGCAATGAACAACAATCCCATCAGCAACAACCCCAGCGAGCCGGTGGTATTCATCGTCGACGACGATGCCGCGTTGCGCGAATCCCTCGGCAGCCTGTTGCGCTCCATTGGTCTGCGGGTGGAGCTGTTCGGGTCGGTCGCCGAGTTCATGACGTATCAACGTCCGGACACGCTGAGTTGCCTGGTACTCGACGTGCGCCTGCAAGGCAGCAGCGGGCTGGATTTCCAGACTGAACTGGCCACCGCCGGAATCAATGTGCCAATCGTGTTCATCACCGGACACGGCGATATCGCCATGACCGTGCGCGCGATGAAAGCCGGCGCGGTGGACTTCCTGACCAAACCGTTTCGCGAGCAGGACCTGATCGATGCCGTCTGCGCCGCACACTCGCGGGACAAGCAGCGTCGCGAGTCAGGGCGGCATGCCGATGAGCTGCGCGCCCGTCATGGGACGTTGACACCCCGGGAGCAGACGGTCATGGCTCTGGCGGCCTCAGGCTTGATGAACAAGCAGATCGCCGGGGAAATCGGCCTCAGTGAAATCACTGTGAAGATCCACCGGGGCCAGGCCATGCGCAAGATGGGCGCGCGCTCATTTGCCGACCTGGTGCGCATGGCCGAAGTCATCGCGGCGCTGCCTGCACATCGGTGACCGAATGAAACGATACGGTATGGCTCAAGCCGCCGTGGCTGGCCGGCACAATCAACACTCAAGTTCCGAACAACTAACACTTGCGTATATCCGGTTCATACGCAGTCATACTGCAAATGACCCAATGCAGCAGTGCCAGCGTAGAAGTCTTCGAATAAGATCTTTATTCAAATAACCATTACTCAATACAACGATTGGTGAATGACAGACAGTCGCCAACAACCGTCATGCCTGAAAAACAACTTCAGACTTTTTAACCTCTTCATTAATACGCCTTTCATAGCGTTTGCCTGCTTCATCGAAAGAACACGACCTGCCGTCCGATAGCAAAAATCTGGAAGAATAAATGTCTATCATCAAACGTCGCGCACAACTTCTTTGTTCAGACGCCTTCGCCTGGCTTTGCGGCATAGCGGTCGGCAGCATGATCTATATCACCAACGCGTACCTCGATCTGGACGTTGCGCCGACGTTGTTCTACATCACGCTGGTATTCATGTCAGCGAACATCTTCCCGGTACCGGTATTTCTTGCCGTCGCGTTGGGTTGCCTCACGCTGCTGACGGCCGACTTCCTGGTCGATGAAGGTTATCGCGATCACCGCAGCATCGCCGGATTCGTCAGGTGCCTGATCGCGCTGACGACCATTTCCCTGCTCGCGTTGCGCAGCAAACGCGCCACTGAAACGCTGCGGCGCAAGGAAGCGTTCTTTCTGGGCGCACAGAAACTTACCCACACCGGCAGTATCGGTTTCATCATCGATAAAAAAGTCAGCGTTTCATGGTCGCAAGAGTCGTCGCGTATTTTCGAGTACTCGCCGGACATCACCCCGACACTGGCGCTGGTCAAGTCACGCACTCATCCAGACGACCTGCCGGTTATCGATCAGGTGCTGGAACAGTTTGCGCGCCGGCAAGAGTTGGTCGAAGTCGAGCATCGGCTGCTCATGCCGGATGGTCGGATCAAGCACGTGCAGATGATCGCCAGCCCGTTGCCCAGACATCGCGGGCGCACGCAATACGCAGGGGCGCTGATGGACGTCACCGCCAGCAAACAGTCGGAAGAGGCGTTGTTTCACTCGCAAGCCACCCTCGCCCACGTCACGCGCCTGACTTCCATGGGCGAACTGGCCGCGTCGATTGCCCACGAAATCAATCAGCCGCTGGCAGCGGTCATCACCAGCGGCGAATCCTGCAAACGCTGGATCAACCGGCCCGAACCCAACCTGGAAGAAGCCCGCCGTTCGCTGGACCGGATCATTCAAAACTCGGTCAGGGTCTCCGATGTCATCGCCTGTATTCGAGCGTTATCGCGACACAGCGAGGTGCAGCGCAATGTCGAAGTGTTCGACGACATCGTCAGTGACTCGCTGACGCTGATGCAACATGACATCAGCTTCCATGAGGTTCGCCCGCATGCCCGACTGGGCACTCATGGTGCGCGGATCAAAGGTGACCGGGTACAACTGCAGCAAGTCATCATCAATCTGATCATCAACGCCTGCCAGGCCATGGCCAATGTGCTTGACCGCGCCCGGACGCTGCGGATCACCACCTCGATCCTGCACAACGAGGCCGTGCTTGAAATCGCCGACTCCGGCGTCGGCATTGCCGAGGACATCCTGCCTTCGCTGTTCGACCCATTTTTCACCACCAAGCCCACCGGCCTGGGAATGGGCCTCTCGATTTGCCGTTCGATCATTGAATTCCACGGCGGCCGCATCTGGGTCAACAGCACCGAGGGCGTCGGCACGCAGTTTGTGTTTGCGATTCCATTGGCTGCGCTCGAACACGATCAATGACAACCATCCACCCCTGATGTCGCGCGGTGGCGATATGGAGACCCGCATTGTCTATCCAACGTACAAACCCCGGCGCAGAACCCGAAACTCCGGTACACGAACGAACCGTCGTTTTCGTGGCATACCCGCAAATGGGCCTGCTGGATCTGACCGGCGCGCAGACCGTTTTCTGGGCGGCGACGTGCGGACTGGCGCAACTCGGGTTGCCCGGTTATGCCTTGCACACCGCGAGCCTGCAAGGCGGGCCGGTGCAGACCGGCGAAGGCCTGGTGGTTCAAACCCGGCGGCTGGATGAGCTCGGCGACGAGCCGATCAATACGTTGATCGTTCCGGGTTCGGCGTCCATTAGCCAGGCGTTGCGAGACAACGCGCCGCTGATCGATTGGTTGCGCGCCACGTCAGCGACGGCCAACCGTACGACGTCGATATGCAGCGGTGCTTTTTTCCTGGCTCAGGCCGGACTGCTCGACGGCCTGCGCGTGGCGACACACTGGTTGATGGCTGACATGTTCGAGCGGCTGTTCCCCAGGGTCGAGCTGGATCGCGAGGCCATCTTCGTCCACCAGGCATCGGTGTGGACCTGCGCCGGCGTCAGCGCTGGGATCGATCTGGCGCTGGCAATGGTCGAGGCCGATCACGGTCGCGAGCTGGCCATGCAGGTCGCCCGGCGCATGGTGGTGTACTACCGACGCCCGGACAACCAGAAACAGTGGAGTCCGCTGCTGCAATCACAACATTCAATCGCGCACGAGCGCTAGCCGGAGACGGTGGTCATGAACGCACCGCACAAACTGTATTTGGTCAGTCACCCGCCCTGCATCACCCGCTATGGCACGCACACATCGTTGTCCACCGCTGAGCGCGTGGAGATTATCGACGCATTGACGCAGACCCTGAGCGCGACGCTGAGCATTCTGGCGCGGCTCAGGCACAGCCAGCAGACACTGCACGCTGTCAGCTTTTTACCGGTGCAGACGCTGTTGCGCAGGCTGTTGAATGCCAATACCCGTTACGCCGACTTTCTCGTCACCGGCATCACCGACCTGGGCGGCCATGCCCAGCGCGACGCGCTCTACCACCTCAATGAGGCTCCCGAACCTTTATGCTTTGCCGACTGCCTTAAAGGCATTGACCGCGCCCTGCGCCGACTGCGGGCCGCCGATGCCTTGTTCCGCGACTGTCGTGCCAGCGCAATTGCCAACAACGACTGCGCCAGCCGACAACTCTTTGAAGCCTGCACTCGACATAACAGTTACTTTCTTTCGTTAATCAACAACCATTTATTTTCTGAACACTGATTAACTTTCGCAACTAACAAAAAAACCAACTAAACATACCCACGTATACTATTCCACAATTTTTGAAAGCGTATCTTGCAAGTATGGCGGGCGCGACAGACACCCGCAAAGAACGCAAGGTTTCCCATGTTCAACTCAGCTATTGTTTCAGTTGTCGATGATGACGAACTTGTTCTGGTTTCAATGGACAGTTTGTTGCGGTCTTGCGGTTATACGGTCAAGACATTCAACAGCGCTTTTGCATTTCTTGAATCGAGCGCGCCAGAGCAGACCGGGTGCCTGATCTCGGACATTCAGATGCCCGGCATGTGCGGGGTCGAAATGTACGAGGCGCTGGCGGCCAGGAAGATCCATATTCCGACGATTTTCATCACTGGCAAACCGGGCCTGCCCCCCGAGTTCAGTGCGCGGGTGAAGACGCCGGAAGGTTATTTCTCCAAACCGTTCCATACCGGGGCATTGCTGGCCTGCATCGAACAGGCGCTGATGCGCCGCCGTTGAGCGGCCCTGACGAATAACTGGATGCAGAGCCGCCGCTGCCCGACCAACAAACCTCAAAGCAAAAAAGGCCCTGCAAGTTCATCACTTGCGGGGCCTGATTTTTATCGAGCCCGGCCGAATGCAGCCGGGCCGCCGACAGCCGATCAGTAATCCCAGAACGCTGCAATCCAGCGGAACGCATCGCCATCGACCGCCACTCGACCTACCGACGGGAACGGCAGATGGGTGGCAACAAACCACTCGCCACTAGCCGCCGCTTCGCGCATCAGACGCATACGAACACGCACCGACTCTTCAGGATCATGCTCGAAACCGTTGTGCCATTCCGGATGCTCGAAGGCCACCGGAAACAGGGCGTCGCCAGCAAAGGTCAGGCGTTCGCCGCCCGAGTTGACGTAGACAATGCTGTGCCCCGGCGTATGCCCGCCGGTGAGTTTCACCACCACCCCCGGCGCCACTTCGTATTCATCCTCGAAGGTGCGCACCTGGCGGCGGTAATCGTTGATGAACTGATTGGCCGTCGCGCGCAGAACGTCAGGCACTGGCGCCGGCATGACGGTCTGGGTGAAGTCCGGCGTCTCCCAGAACTCGACCTCTTTTGCCGAGACGTGAATGCGCACGTCCGCACGCAGCCGGCTCTTCACCTCGTCGACCAGCAGACCGCCGACATGGTCCATGTGCATGTGCGTGATCACAATGTCAGTCACGCTGGCCAGATCAATGCCCGCCGCTTCCAGGCGTTTCGGCAACTGGCCGGCCCGGGGGAAGCCGGGAAACTGCCCGCCCAGCCCGGCGTCGACCAGAATGATCTGCTCGCCGCTGCGCACCACCAGCACGTTGAGTGCCCAGTCAAACGCGTCCGGCCCCAGGAACATGTCCTTGAACCAGGCGGCGCGAGCCTGCGGGTCGGCATTTGTGGACATGGTCGAGGTCGGCAGCGGCAGCACGCCGTCGCTGATCACCACCACGTCGATGTCGCCGACCTGCAGTGCGTAGCGCGATGGCACCAGCTCCTGCGCCGGAGCGAATGGCTGGCGGGTGACGGACGCCTGCCGGTCATCGGTTGCGTTGGTTTGATTGGAGTGATTCAGATACGTTGACATGGTCGCTTTCCTCTTGGCTGAGTCAAAATTTCCCGGACGAATGCCCTTGCTGGCGCAAGCGCTGAATGGCGCGCCTTGAAATCGAGTGTGCATCGCGACCACGACGTCCAACACCATACGCGGGTATAGGGCTTGAACCACATCGACCGAGTAACGCCGCTGCTGAGGTGGCTGTGGCCCATACCAATGTATATTCGCGCTCCTGCCCGCAAACACCGAAACTACGGCGCACCGGATCGCCGAAAAGCGGGCGATCATCAGGTCCCTGAGCAGTCATGAACTCTATTTTTCACCAACCCGACCCTCTCACCTGCTTGCTCGCGCAACCGCGCACGCTGGTGTTCCTGGCGTATCCGCAGATGGGCTTGCTGGACCTGACCGGCGCACAAACCGTGTTCTGGGCCGCGTCCAAGGCCATGGCCGAACGCGGCTTGCCTGGCTACGCGTTGCACACCGCAAGCCTGGACGGCGGATTGATCGCCACCGCCGAAGGGCTGTCGGTCAACACCTTGGCCCTGCGCACCTTTGACGAGACAACCATCGATACGCTGATCGTGCCCGGTGCGCCGAACATCCGTCAGGCCATGCTCGACAATGTTGCGTTGGTCGACTGGCTGCGCGCGGCATCGGCCAAGGCCAGACGCACCGCCTCGGTGTGCAGCGGCACTTTTCTGCTGGCCCAGGCCGGGCTGCTGGAAGGCTTGCGCGCAACCACCCACTGGGGCATGTGCGACATGCTCAAGGGTGGTTTTCCGAGTGTCGATGTCGACCTTGATGCGATCTACATCCAGCAAGGCAACGTCTGGACTTCCGCCGGGGTCACCACCGGAATCGACATGGCGCTGGCGCTGGTCGAGGCCGATTGCGGCCGCGCCGTGGCGTTGAAGGTGGCGCGTGAGCTGGTGGTTTTTCTCAAACGCCCTGGCGGTCAGGCGCAGTTCAGCCAGTTGCTGCAAGCGCAGATCGACGACAGAGGCTGCTTCGAAGAATTGCACCTGTGGATCAGCGAAAACCTCGGCGACCCGCAATTGAGCGTCGAATCGCTGGCCCGACAGGCGCAGATGAGCCCGCGCAATTTCGCGCGGGTCTACAAACGCAAGATCGGCCGCACGCCGGCCAAGGCACTCGAGCTGTTTCGCCTGGAAGCGGCGCGACGAATGCTCGAAGACTCTCAGCGCAACATCGACCAGATCGCGCAGTTGTGCGGGTTTGGCGACGAAGAACGCATGCGCGACACCTTCTACCGTCACCTCTCGGTTTCGCCCCGGGAATACCGCAGCCGGTTCTCGCGCTGACGTCACACAGCGCAATGGCGCCGGGCTCGCAGACGTTCAAATACTGTCGCTATACACACGTATAAGTACGCCGCCGAACCGAGCGGCGTATCGTGCGGCAATGGCGGGCGTCCTCGACGGGCTACCCGAGATCAGCCCTGGTAAAGCAATGTCCCACACCGCTGTTGTATCGGTTGTCGATGATGATGAGTCCGTGCGCATGGCGCTGGACAGCCTGTTGCGCTCGCACGGCTACACCGTGCAGTTGTACCCGAACGCGGAGGCTTTTCTGGCGATGAAGGCGCCGCCCCGCCCCGGCTGCATCATCTCGGACATCCAGATGCCCGGTCTGTCCGGCATCGAGATGTACGATGAGCTGTGCGCCCGAGGCGTGCGCATCCCGATCATTTTCATCACGGGTTACCAGGGGCGTCCGCCAAGGGTCAACGCCGCATTCCCCGAGCCCCTCGCCTATTTCCCTAAACCCTTCCCGTGCGGCGAACTCATCACCTGCATCGCAAGCGCATTCAATCACGCCGTTTGACGGCCCTCTTTCTATACCTGTGTATACCCCACCCCATACCTAAGCATGTCGGCACTGACCCTATGTAGAAGTGTCTCGCCGCACCTTCCCCGATAGCATCTTCCCCAGCGAATCGAACCGGCTCTGCGGTTGTTCACAACCACCTGCTTCGTGCAGAGCGGCAGACGGTCACGCATGAACGGACAAGCCGTTCAACGACCAGAATTTCCACAGGAGTCATCCGATGAAACAGCACATTTTAGTGATAGGCGCAGGGTTTGGTGGAGTCTGGAGCGCCCTGAGCGCCGCACGTCTGCTGGACCAGCATGATCGTAACGACGTGCAGATCACCGTCCTCGCACCCCAGGCAGAACTGCGCATCCGTCCGCGCTTCTACGAGCCGGATGTCCACAACATGAAGGCGCCGCTGGGTGAACTGTTCGATGCCGTGGGCGTGAAATTCGTCAAAGGCATCGCCGACAGCATCGACACCGCCGGCAAGCAAGTGATCTACAGCGATGCCTTCGGCACACAAAGCACGCTGAGCTATGACCGACTGGTGCTGGCCGCCGGCAGTCGCGTGATTCGCCCACCGCTCAAAGGCATGATCGAACACGCCTTCGATGTCGATCAGATCGAAGAAGCAGCACGCCTCGAAGCCCATATCAAGTCGTTGAAGGACCAGCCGTCGAGCGCTGCGCGTAATACCGTGGTGGTCGCCGGTGGTGGTTTTACCGGGATCGAAACCGCCACCGAAATGCCGGCCCGCCTGCGTGCCGCACTGGGTGACGATGCGCCGATCAGGGTCATCGTGGTGGATCGCGCGCCGCAAATCGCCGCGACTCTGGGTGACGGCATTCGCCCGTCCATTGTCGAAGCGTCCCGAGAGCTGGGCATTGAATGGGTAGTCGACGCCTCGGTCGCCTCGGTGGATGCCGGCGGCGTGACTTTGGCTGACGGCAAACGGATCGAGTCCAACACCGTCATCTGGACCGTTGGCTTCCGCGCCAGCCCGCTCACTGAACAGATTCCGGGCAGCCGTGATCCGCAAGGTCGCCTGCACGTCGACGGTCACCTGAAAGTGCTGGGGCACGTGGATGTCTTCGCTGCCGGCGACGTCGCTTATGCCGCTACGGATGATCTCGGAAACTACGCCGCGATGTCCTGCCAGCATGCGATCAGCCTGGGCCGTTATGCCGGCAACAATGTGGCCGCTGACCTGATCGGTGTCGCGCCGATCACCTACCGCCAGCCCAAGTACGTGACCTGCCTCGACCTCGGTGCCTGGGGCGCGGTGTTCACCGAGGGCTGGGACCGTCAATTGAAACTGGTCGGGCAAGAGGCCAAGGACCTCAAGACCCAGATCAACACCGTGTGGATCTACCCGCCGGCCGCCGATCGTGCAACCGCACTGGCCGCGGCCGACCCATTGATTCCGGTGGCCTGATCACCCGACGGTTCACACTTCCCTATCGCTGCGCATTCCCAGGCGCCCGCCACGTTTTTTTTGGCGGGCGCTTTTTTATGCAGAACTCACAAAGCGTCGGGCGGCAATAAACGGCACTCTAGCGTTGAGTCGATGGCTCCGCTGCCAGAATGTCTTCCAGAAAATCAATGAACACATTGATACGGCTGGAGCCCCGGTGATTGGGCAGATACAACGCATTGATGCAGCAGCTCGCATTACCGGGGTTGACTTCATAACCTTCCAGCAGTCGCGTCAACCGCCCCGCCTCGACATCGGCGCGCACCAGCCAGTCGGCCAGCAGGGCCACACCGCGCCCTGCCACCGCCGCTTCGCGCAGGATGTCGGCGTTGTTGCTTTGCAGGCGGCCATGCACATTGAGCTGGATGGTTTCCTCGTCGCCCTGGAACGTCCAGTGCTGGTGCGCAGCGCCGTAGTCGAAGCGCAGGCATTGATGCTCGAGCAAGTCTCGCGGATGCGCCGGCACAGCGTGACCGCTCAGGTAATCCGGACTCGCCACAATCCAGCGCTGGAATCCGCCGACGCGCTTGCTGACGATATCGTCACTGACCACCGATGATCCCAGGCGCACCGAGACATCGATCTGCTCACTCAGCAGATCGCTGACCTGATCGCTCAACGACACACTGATTTCAAGCCCCGGATGGCGGTCGAGCAATTCCCCCAGTTGCGGTGCAATGATCTGTCGGCCGAATTCCACCGGCACACTGATGCGCAGGCGTCCCTGCGCATCGCTGCCACGGTCGGCGACAACCGCGTCGGCCTCATCGATGGCATCGAGAATGGCCACCGCTTTCTCGAAATAGGTTTGGCCGGCGACCGTCACGCTGGTGTTGCGTGTCGTGCGGTTGAGCAGGCTGGCGCCCAATTCGTGTTCCAGCCCTGCCACCTGGCGTGTCACCGAAGAGGTAGAGATGCCGAGTTTGCGCGCCGCCGAGGAATAACCACCGCAACGGACGGTTTCAACGAACATCTTCAGTGCCAGCAACTTGTCCATAAGTGGAGCCCGATCGAAAGGAAACGGTGATGATTGTGCATCACCGTTCGCCAATCGTCTTGTAGGACCGTGCTTCATCGGACTCAGCGGTGCCTGCGGTTCAGGCATCGGCCTTGCGGCTCAGGAACAGCGCCAAAGCCAGTGCTGGCAGCAACGCCACGGACACGGCGGACAGGTTCCAGCCGAAATGCTCGTAGAGCGGACTGGCGACCAGCGATCCCAGAGCACCGCCGACGAAGATGCTGGTCATGTACACGGCATTCAGGCGGGCCCGGCTGTGCGGATCGATGGCGTACACCTCGCGCTGGCCCAGCACCATGTTCAGTTGCACGGCGAAGTCCAGCAGCACCGCGCAAATCACCAGCCAGACATAGCCGCTGCCCGGCAGCGCGGCGATCAGCAACGAGGCTGGCGCCAGCAACAGTGCCACGAGCGTCCCGCGCCGACCGTGCCCGGCATCGGCCAGGCGCCCGGCAATCGGCGCTGCGACCGCGCCGACAGCGCCAACCAATGCAAATATCGCCACCTGTGCCTGACTGAAACCGTGGTGCCGCATCAGCTCGATCGGTGCAAGGGTCCAGAACAGGCTGAAACTGGCGAACAGCAAGCCCTGATACAGCGAACGCTGACGCAGAACCGCGTGCCGACGGGCCAGCGCAAACACCGAGCCGATCAGCGCAGCGTACGTCGCCTGATGGCTCGGGACGCGGCGCGGCAAGGCAATCGCCATGATCAGGGCGATGACAGCCATCAGCGCCGCTGCGCTGAAAAACACACCGCGCCAGCCGAACACTTCCACCAGCAGACTCGACAGTGGCCGCGACAGCAGAATGCCCAGCAACAGGCCGCTCATGATGTTGCCCACCACCCGCCCACGGGTCGCCTCGGGCGCCAGATGCGCGGCCAACGGCACCAGAATCTGCACCGCCACCGAAGTGAGGCCGATCAGCAACGACAGGACCAGGAACATCGACGGCGAGTGCGTCAGGCCGGCGCACAACAGGGTCACGCTCGCCGCCAGGGTAAAGCCCACCACCAGCCGACGGTTTTCCATCAGGTCGGCCAGCGGCACCAGCAACATCAGGCCCAATGCATAACCGAACTGCGTGAGGGAAACGATCAGACTGGCATTGGCACTGGACAGGCCGATCTGCGGCGCGATCAGTTCGACGATCGGCTGAGCGTAATAAAGGTTGGCCACGACCGCGCCGCAGCAGAATGCCAGGAACGCGACCATCAGGCCGGAAAGAGAAGCGGATGGTTCGGCCTTGGCCGCCGCTGCCGGATTGCCCGTAAGCATGATGACACCTCGATGAGTTTGGAAAAGTGACGCCAAGGCTAAGGGCTGCTTCGGCCTTCGAGTATCCACTCCTCGGGCAATTGAGTGATGCGCCAAATGCAACGCCCCCCGGCGTTGCACTTGGCGCAACGTGCTATTGCGCGGTCCGGCAATACCCGGACGCATGCACCTTCTCTACCCTTGGGCACCTGGCGCAGAGCTTTGCATCGGCGCCCTTCCCCGGTCGTTCAAGGAGTTGTCGAAGATGCCAAATCTGTCCCTCACGCCCACCGCGTGCTTCTTGGGCAACCGCTCATGAACGGCCATTTCATGAGATCCAGAACGCTGTGGATCAGCGCAGCAGCCCTCGCGTCGATCGGGGCAATCGCGGCCCTGGCGCTGATGTGGCGGCCGGCAATTGCGCCGGTCGAACGCCCGCAAACCTTCGACTCCGCGCAACGGCAACGCGGCGCACGAGTGGTCGAGGCTGGCGACTGTGCGGTGTGTCATACGCGGCCCGGCGGCCAATACCTGGCTGGCGGACTGCCGCTGGTGACGCCGTTCGGCACGCTCTACAGCACCAACATCACCCCGGATCCACAGACCGGCATCGGCCAATGGTCGCTGCCGGCCTTCGAGCGGGCGATGCGTGAAGGGATCTCCCGCGACGGCCACTTCCTGTACCCGGCCTTCCCTTACGTTCATTACCGGCGCATGAGCCAGGACGACATCGCCGACGCCTATGCGTACCTGATGAGCGGCCCGGCCGTGGACTCGCCACCACAACAGAACCGCATGAACTTCCCGATGAACATCCGGCCACTGGTGTCGTTCTGGAACCTGCTGTTCCTGCACGGAAAGCCGCTGACGCCGCTGGCGGAGCAATCGCAGGCGTGGAGTCGCGGACGCTACCTGGTCGAGGGGCCCGGTCACTGCGCGGGCTGTCATTCGCCGCTGAACCTGATCGGCGCCGAGAAATCCGGCGAAAACCTGGCCGGCGGCAGCGTGGATGGCTGGGACGCGCCGTCACTGCTGGGCATGGCGCACCGGGCAACCCCGTGGAGCAGCGAACAATTGGTGAGTTACCTGCGGGCCGAAGTAGTGGACGGACACGGCACGGCGGCGGGCCCGATGCGCCCGGTCAGTCTCGGTCTGGCGCGCTTGCCCGCGGAAGATGCTCAGGCGATTGCCGAGTACCTGCTGAGTCTGCCGGCGAAAACCGCGATCAACGAAATTCCGAGCGCCAGCGCTGAACCTGCGGATCGATCCTCTGGCGCCCTGCTGTTCGCCAGTGCCTGCGCCGGCTGCCATGCCCAAGGCGCGCCGATGCGTGATATCGACGGACGCCCGGCACTGGATCGCACCTCGGCGCTGCAGGCCGCCAGCCCGCGCAACTTTGTGAAAACCGTACTCGAAGGCATCCCGGCAGAACCCGGCCAGCCGGGGCCGGTGATGCCATCGTTCGCCGCCAGCCTCGACAACGCTCAACTCAACGCCCTGGCCGTCTACCTGCGCCATCAGGCCAGCCCCAACCAACCCTGGACCGACCTTCCTGCCACCCTCCAAGCGCTACGTCAGGAGACGAAATGACTCAGATCACCCTCAACGTCAACGGATCCACCCAGGCTCTCGAACTGGAGCCCGACATGCCGCTGCTCTATGCGCTGCGCAATCACCTGGGCCTGAACGGCGCCAAGTACGGGTGTGGCCTGGGCCAATGCGGTGCCTGCACCGTCATCGTCGATGACCGACCGGTGCTTTCCTGCCTGACACCCTGCGCCGGCCTCGAAGGTAAAAAGGTGCGGACGGTCGAGAGTCTGGGAACCGCCGAACACCCCGGCTCCCTGCAGCAAGCGTTCATCGACAAGCAGGCCGCTCAATGCGGTTACTGCATCGCCGGCATGTTGATGCGTGCGCAGTCTCTGCTGGAAAGCAACCCGCACCCCGACGAACAGACCATTCGCGAGCACATGTCCGTCAACCTCTGCCGCTGCGGCACGCACTTGCGCATCATCGACGCGATAAGCCTTGTCGCCCGGCAAAACGGGAGTGCGCAATGACCACGATCAATGAGGTCGATCAAAGTCGCCGCGCGTTCCTGCGCGGGGGTGCGCTGCTGGTGGCGTTTGCTTTGGTACCGGTCTCGCGCCGCGCCCTGGCCGACACCGAAGTCGACACTTTGGGCACTGTCGTGCTGGCGCCGGACCTGCCCGGCAGCCTGCGCACCAACCCCTGGCTCGATGCCTGGATCCGCGTCGGCCCTGACGGCATCACCGTCTACACCGGCAAGGTCGAACTGGGCACCGGGGTCAAAACCGCGTTGCTGCAAATTGCCGCTGAACGCCTGGAGGTCGCCCCGACCGCGATCAACTTGCTCACCGCCGACACGGCACTGACGCCGAACGAAGGCTACACCGCCGGCAGCCACACGATTTTCGACAGCGGCACCGCGCTGTTCAACGCGGCGGCGCAAGTGCGCGAGATGCTGCTGGAAGCGGCCGGGCGCAGCTGGAACGTTGCGCCGGAACTGTTGACGACTCGGGACGGCATCATTCTCGGCCCAACCGGGCAACGCATGTCCTACGCCGACGCCGTGCAGCAGGTCGATCTGCACCGCTACGCAAAATCCGCATCGCCCTCGATGCCGCCGGCGTCGTTCAAGCTCATCGGCCATTCGCTGCCACGCCTGGACATCCCGGGCAAAGTCAGTGGCGGCGCTGCATTCGTGCAGGACATTCGCCTGCCGGGCATGCTCCACGCCCGGGTCATCCGCCCGCCACGTCCCGGCTGCACGCTGGAAGCCATCGATATTGATTCGATCAAAACGCTGTCGGGGGTGGTGCAGGTGATTCGCGACGGCAATTATCTGGCCGTGGTGGCGCGGGATGAATGGCAGGCGATCAAAGCCATGCGCCACGGATACGCTTCGGCGCGCTGGAGCGGCGGACAGGCGATTCCCGAATCGCGGGACATCCACACCTTGCTCGAACGTCTGCCTTCACGGCGTTATCCGATCAGCCATGAAGGCACGCCCCAAGGCGCCACCGACAACCAATACCGCGCCCGGGTGACCAAGCAATATTTGATGCATGGCTCGATCGGCCCGTCCTGCGCCGTGGCCTGGTTCAAGGACGGCACCCTCACCGTCTGGACCCACACCCAGGGCGTATACCCGCTGCGTGCGGGGATCGCCGAGATGTTGCGTTTGCCGCCCGAACGCGTGCGCTGTATCCACACCGAAGGTTCCGGCTGTTACGGCCACAACGGCGCAGACGATGCCGCGGCCGACGCAGCGTTGATTGCCATGCGCGTGCCGGGCACGCCGGTGCGGGTGCAATGGATGCGCGAGCAGGAAAACCTTTGGGAGCCGTACAGCTCGGCGATGGTCACCGAAGTGCAAGCCAACCTGGACGCACAGGGTCGGCTGCAGGACTGGAACTATGAGCTGTGGACCACCCCGCACAACGAACGCATCGTCAACGCCGGGCGCTTGCTGCCCGCACGCCTGCTGGCCCGGCCGTTCGCTTCCGCACCCTCGGTGCCGATCGCCCAGCCCGAAGGCGACGGCGATCGCAACGCGGTGCCGCTGTACACCGTGGCCTCTTCGCGGATCGACATGAACTTCGTCACCGAAATGCCGTTCCGCACCTCGGCCATGCGCTCGCTCGGCGCGCACATCAACGTCTTCGCCATCGAAGCCTGCATCGACGAGCTGGCCGCCAAGGCCGCAGTCGATCCGGTTGCCCTGCGCCTGGCACACCTGACCGATCCTCGGGCACGGGCTGTTGTGGAAAAGGTTCGCGATGCCGTCGGCTGGCCGCAAAAAAGCAGTGAACCCGGCGCAGGCCTTGGTTTCGCCTTCGCACGCTACAAAAACATCATGGGTTACTGCGCCATTGCCGTGCGTTTGCGGGTGCATCCGCAGACCGGCGAAGTGCAGATCGATCACGTTGTCACGGCGGTGGACGTGGGCCAGATCGTCAGTCCCGACGGTCTGCGCAACCAGGTCGAGGGCGGGATCGTGCAGTCCACCAGCTGGACGCTGTATGAAAAGGTCGCCTATGACGCCGGCGGGATCCGCAGCTACGACTGGAGCGGCTACCCGATCCTGCGCTTCTCGCAAGTACCCAAAAAGGTCGACGTTCACCTGCTCGACCAGCCGGGGCAACCGTTTCTGGGGGCCGCCGAAATCGTCCAGGGCCCCATGGCGGCTGCCATCGGCAACGCCGTGGCGAACGCCACCGGACGGCGCTGGCTCAACCTTCCGCTGACCCGCTCGCAACAGCCTTCCTGACCCGCGCCACGTTGCATTTCACGCAATGCAGCGTGGCGTCGCGCGTGGATTATCAAGCACCGGTCAGCCGCTTAACGTAGGGCCATCCGGTGTCGGGCCAAATGTCCCGACACCGCCCTGCCGATCCTTTTCGAAGACTGGAGAACCCCCATGACGCAACATCTGTTCCGCCCCATCGCCCTCGGCCCCTACACACTTCCCCACCGGGTAGCGATGGCGCCGTTGACCCGCTCCCGTGCCGGGCAACCGGGCGACATTCCGACGTCCATGAACGCCGAGTACTACCGGCAGCGGGCGAGCGCCGCGCTGATCATCACCGAGGCGACGCAGATTTCCCGTCAGGGCCAGGGTTATGCGTGGACACCCGGCATCTACAACGATGAACAAGTGCAAGCCTGGCGCGAAGTCAGCCGCCAGGTACACGAGGCTGGCGGGTTGATTTTCATGCAGCTCTGGCATGTGGGCCGCGTATCGCACCCAAGCTTTCAACCGGACAACGCACTGCCGGTGGCGCCGAGCGCATTGCCTGTACCGGGCAAGACTTTCATCGTCGATGCCGAGGGCAATGGTGTGTGGGGCGACGTGCCAGTGCCGCGCGCACTGCAGGTTTCGGAAATCGCCGACATCATCAGCGATTACCGCCGCGCCGCACGCAATGCGCTGAACGCCGGGATGGATGGCGTGGAAATTCACGCCGGCAACGGCTATCTGCTGGACCAGTTCATCAACAGCAACAGCAACCAGCGCACCGACGGTTATGGCGGCACCCTGGAAAATCGTGCGCGCCTGTTACTCGAAGTGGTGGCGGCCGTGGTCGACGAAGTCGGTGCCGACCGTGTCGGCGTGCGCCTGACCCCGATGGGCCGTTTCATGGGCATGGGCGATGAATCGCCGGAGGCCACATTCGGCTACATCGTGCGCTCGTTGAACCGCTGGAAGCTGGCCTACCTGCACCTGGTCGAGCCGGCGGTGGTCGGCACCGTCAAGGACGAAAATTTCGACCCGCGCTGGGACGCGATCATCGCTCAGTTGCGGGATGCGTGGGGTGGCGTGCTGATGATCGCCGGCGGCTACGACCCCGAGTCGGCGGAACGGGCCCTGGCCGACGGTCGCGCCGACATTATCGCGTTTGGCCGACCGTTTCTGGCCAACCCCGATCTGCCTCGGCGAATCCGCGAAGGCCTGACGCTCAACGCACCGGACCCGAGCACGTTCTTTGGCGGCGATCAGCGTGGCTACACCGACTACCCGGTTTACGCCCACTGATACGCTGAACAGCGGACGCAAAAAAGGCCTGCCACACCGGCAGGCCTGTTCGTTTCAGCGACCGTTACTGCTTGAGAATCAGCAGCGGTTCGCCCTTCTTCACAATGTAAGTCGCCAGCTCCGAGCCCTTCTCGTTGCCGACGTTCTTGGCGATATGCGCCACGCCCGCCGGGATGAACAGCGAATCACCCGCCTTGAGCGTCACCGGCGCTTGGCCTTCGAGCCGGTACTCGAAGGTGCCGCTGATCACGTAAGCCACTTCCACACCCGGATGCGCATGGTTGGGTGACGTGACGCCCGGTTCGAAATCGACGCGGGCCTGGATCACCTCGCGATCCGCAGCACCCAGGTCCTGACGAACCAGATCGGTACGGCTCAGGCCTTGTTGCCAGCTCTTCGCCGGGGCGGCGGATGGGGTGTCAGCCGCGTGGGCGAGGCCGGTCATCGAAACGAGTACGGCGGCAGCGGTCATCAGAAGTGTGCGGCGCATGGTGTTGTCCTCTTGGAAGTAGTGATGTGTTGGCCACTACTTTGGGCGAGGCCTGTATGCGGGATGTGTCCTGATGACGGGGTTTGTTACCCGACTGTATACGGCGCTGGAATGGATACACGTTCATACAAACGGGCTTGCAGTCAGGCGCCCGACTCCGGATCGCTCGCCGGCAGGCCACGCGCTTCTTTGTCTTCATCATCCTTGGCGCTGCTCTGCGGATCGGCGTCGGCGCTTCCCGAGCCGTTGCCGTCCTGCGGATGCTCAGAACCCACCGAATTGTTGGCCGCCACATCGCTCATATCTTCTTCCAGTGGCGCTTCATCGTCCGGCGGCAAGGGGACTGGCGACTCGTCTTTGCGCGGATCATGGCCGGTTTCGTTGTCGGTGGTGCGGGTCACGGCCTGTTGTGACAGGTTGCCGGGTGCATTTTCATCAATGTCCATGGGGTTCTCCGTTCTGCTGCGGGATAGGGGTACCTGAACGTGTGAAACAAGCGCGTGCGGGTTAGTGCCCGGCATTGGACGAATGGCACCCCGGTTGCCGAATGCCCCAGCGCTTCTATAGTGAAGGGGGTTCAAGCCCTCCTCCCGTCGAGCGCCCCATGGCCAGCACCGATCAACTGATCATCTGCGAGCATTGCGACTGCGTGTACGAAAAAGTCACGCTGGCCAGACACCAGAAGACCCTCTGCGTGCGTTGCGGCGCCGTGCTCCAGCGCTACAACAACCTGAGCGTGGAGCAACGGCTGGCCCTGAGTTTCACGGCGGCGATGCTGTGGCTGTTCGCCAATTTCTACCCGGTGATGAGCATCAGCATGAAGGGTCTGAAAAACAGCGCGACCCTGTGGGATTCAGTGCTGGCCCTGAGTCAGGGGCCGATTACCTTCATGGCAATGGTCGCGGCGATCTCGATCATCATCGCCCCGGCCTTTCAGTTGGTTCTGTTGATCTGGGTCTTGAGCTTCGCCCTCGCCTCGCGCCGTTCGCCGGGGTTCAAGCTGTGCATGCGCTGGCTGGAAACGCTGCGGCCGTGGAGCATGCTCGAAGTGTGTTTGCTTGGCGCGATGGTGGCGGTGTTCAAACTGGCGGGCATGCTCGACGTCATTCCCGGTATCGGCCTGTTTGCCCTGGCCGTGCTCAGCCTGTTGCTGATCCGCATCGCCGGGCGCGACGTGCGCGAACTGTGGGACATCCTATGAAACGGCCACCGACTGCCAGCGAACTCAACCTGTGCCTGTGCCACAGCTGCGGGCTGGCCTGCGACATGACCGGCGAGCCGCACCAATGCCCGCGCTGCGACGCGCCGCTGCACCGGCGCAAGACCAACTCGCTGACCCGCACCTGGGCCTACATGTTCGCCGCGCTGGCGTTTTACGTGCCGGCCAATCTGCTGCCGGTGATGAACACCACCCTGCTCGGCAGCGGCGCCGACAGCACCATCATGAGCGGCGTGCTGGAATTCTGGGAACACGGTGCGTGGGACATCGCCGTCATCATCTTCGTCGCCAGCATCGCGGTGCCGGGGGTGAAATTCGTGGCGCTGACCTTGCTGCTGGTCACCGTGCAACGAGACAGCCATTGGGCGCGCAAGGAGCGTTCGAAGCTGTACCGATTCGTCGAATTGATTGGCTACTGGTCGATGCTCGATGTGCTGGTGGTCGCACTGGTGGCGGCGCTCGTGAAATTTCAGGCGCTGGGGGATATCGAGCCGCGCGTAGGGATTCTGTTTTTCGGCCTGGTGGTGGTGTTCACCATGCTCTCGGCCATGAGTTTCGACCCACGGCTGATCTGGGATAACGCGCCGGACGATGAAACGGAAAAACCCCGGCACTCGACTGAACAAGTGCCGGGGCATCAAGCAACTTAAATCAGATCTGCGCAGTACCGCCGTCAACGAACAACTCGATGCCGTTGACGAAGCTGCTGTCATCCGAGGCCAGGAACAGTGCAGCCTTGGCAATCTCGCTCGGCTCGCCCAGACGCCCGATCGGCACGATAGACGCCAGTTGATCGAACAGCCCCTGAGTGTGTTCCGCCGGCACCAGCCCTGCCAGACCTGGGGTGCGCACCGGGCCAGGGCTGATGGCGTTGACGCGGATACGCCGTGGTTTCAGGTCCAGCAACCATGAGCGGGCGAAGTTGCGCACCGCCGCTTTACTCGCGCTGTAGACGCTGAAGTTCTCCGTGCCCTGCACCGACGTGGTCGACGAGGTCAGCAGAATCGAGGCGCCATCGCGCAGCAGCGGCAAGGCCTTCTGTACGGTGAACAGCGTGCCCTTCACGTTGGCGTCGAAAATCCGGTCGAAGTGCTCTTCAGTGATCGAGCCCAGCGGCAGCATGTCCCCGCCGCCGGCGTTGGCGAACAGAATGTCGAGGTGCCCGGCCTTGGCGGAAATCTCGCTGTAGATGCGATCCAGATCCTCCAGCTTCGCCACATCGCCCTGAATGCCGATGGCCCGTGGGCCGATGGCGGCGACCGCTTTGTCCAGTTCGGCCTGACGACGGCCAGTGATGAATACCGTGGCGCCCTGAGCGACGAATTCCTGCGCCGAGGCCAGGCCGATGCCGGTGGTGCCGCCAGTGATCAGTGCGATTTTGCCTTCAAGTCTGTTGCTCATGATGAATCTCCAGTAACCGTTTCGAGGTAGGTGACGGGTCGTAGGTGAGCCGTTGGAAGCGACTTTAGGCCGATCGATTGAATTGAAAAATCCGCAAAATCGGTTTTGTTTGTGCACAGACATGCACAATACTCAGCCGTGTCCAATCCACTGAGCCCGAACCGATGAATCAGTTAATGGCGATCCGCACCTTCGCCCGCGTCGTGGAAAGCGGTTCGTTCACCAAAGCCGCCGACTCGCTGAACCTGCCGAAAACCACGGTCAGCAAACTGATCGGCCAACTGGAAAACCACCTCGGCGTGCGCCTGCTGCAACGCACCACCCGCCGCCTCACCGTCACGGCCGACGGCGCTTCCTATTACCAATTGACCCAACAACTGCTGCATCAACTGGACGACATCGATCAAGGCTTCAGCCAGGCCCAAGGCCTGCCGCGCGGCAAGATCCGCGTGGACATCGGCGGCTCGACCGCGACGATGCTGGTGATCCCCGAACTGCCGAAGTTCTTCGAACGCTACCCGGACATCCAGATTGACCTGGGCGTCAGCGACCGCCCGGTGGACCTGATCAGCGAACGGGTGGACTGCGTGATTCGCGGCGGCCAGCTGACCGAACAAACCCTCGCCGTGCGCCGCCTCGGCGAAGTGTCCTGGACCACCTGCGCCACGCCCAGCTATCTGCAACGCCACGGCACTCCGAGCCACCCGCTTGACCTGGCCAGCCATCAGCTGATCGCCTACCGCTCGGCCTCCACCGGGCGCATCCTGCCGTCGAACTTCCAGCGCAACGGCGAACGCCATCAGATCGAAGGCAAAGGCCTGATCAGCGTCAACGAAAGCAACGCGCACCTGGCGGCCGGCCTCGCCGGGCTGGGGATCATCCACACCTTCAGCTACACGGTCAGGACCGCCATCGAGCGCGGCGAACTGGTGCCGATCCTCGAGGACTGGCGTCCGCCAGCGTATCCGTTTCATGTGCTGTATCCGCCGAACCGGCATTTGAGCAATCGGGTGCGGGTGTTTATTGATTGGTTGGTGGAGCGGTTTGCGCAGGTTGACTGAGCCCCGAATCCGACGAGGAACGGGTTTGTTCATGCTGACGCCATCGTCGGATCGCCGCCCGGACCAAGCCCGCTCCCACAGGGTTTGCGCCGTCCTTGTGGGAGCGGGCTTGCCCGCGATAGCGTCGGTCCAGACACCTTCATTCCTACCGGCAAGACGCGCCGTTTCGTCTAACCTGACGTTGCACCCGACGATAACCGCCCATCGTCGGCGCACTGATCTTGATGCCCACGAAACGGAGAATTCCATGCTCAAGCGAACCCTGGCACTGACCGCTGGTCTGGCCCTGTCCCTGTCCGCCGTGCTGGCGCAAGCCGCTGAGGTGTTGAAGGTCAGCGCGATTCCCGATGAAGCCCCGACCGAACTGCTGCGCAAGTTCGAGCCGCTAGGGTCTTATCTGGAGAAGCAACTGAACATGAAAGTCGAGTTTGTGCCGGTGGCCGACTACCCGGCAGTGGTCGAAGCATTGGCCACCAACCGTCTCGATCTGGCCTGGCTCGGTGGCTTCACTTTCGTCCAGGCGCAGTTGAAAAGTGATCCAAAGGTCATTCCGCTGGTGCAGCGAGAGCAAGACGCGCAGTTCACCAGCAAATTCATCACCGCCGACCCGAACGTCAAAAGCCTCGCCGACCTCAAGGGCAAGACCTTCGCCTTCGGCTCCGTGTCGTCCACCTCCGGCAGTCTGATGCCGCGCTATTTCATGCTCAAGGACGGCATCAAACCGGAAAGCTATTTCAGCCGCGTCGGCTACTCCGGCGCCCACGACGCCACCGTCGCCTGGGTGCAGGCCGGCAAGGTCGACGCCGGAGTGCTGAACGCCAGCGTCTGGCAGAAACTGGTGGACGCCGGCAAGGTCGACACCGACAAGGTCAAGGTCTTCGCCACCACTCCGGCCTACTTCGATTACAACTGGACCGTGCGCGGCACCCTCGATCCGGCGCTGGCGGCGAAGATCAAGAAAGCCTTCCTCGACCTCGACCCGGCCAACCCCGAGCACAAGAAAATCCTCGACCTGCAAGCCGCCAGCCGTTTTATCGAAACCAGCCCGGACAATTACAAAGGCATCGAGGAAGCCGCCCGCGCCGCCGACTTGCTGAAATGACGCTGCGCCTCAAACAGGCTTTTCTGCACCACACCAATGGCGTGGAGGCTCTGCGTGGCGTGGATTTGCAGATTGAGGCCGGCGAGCAGGTGGCGATCATCGGCCCGTCCGGCGCCGGCAAATCCAGCCTGCTGAACCTGCTGGCAACCGCCATTAGACCCAGCAGCGGCGACATCGAAGTGCTGGGCGAGCGCGCCTGGCATTTGTCCGCCCGCCAACGGCAACGCCTGCGTGCGCGCATCGGTCTGGTTCATCAGGCGCCACCGCTGCCGCCCCGACAGCGGGTGGTGACGGCGGTGCTGGCCGGCAAACTCGGCCAATGGAGCCTGGGCAAAAGCCTGATCAATCTGCTGCACCCGCTCGACGTGCCCGGCGCCCGCGCAGCCCTGGCAAAACTCGACCTGGCCGACAAACTCTTCAGCCAATGCCAGCAACTGTCCGGTGGGCAATTGCAGCGGGTCGGCATTGCTCGCGTGCTGTATCAGGCGCCGGAAGTGCTGCTGGCCGACGAACCGGTCTCGGCGATGGACCCGGTGCTGGCCGGGCACACGCTGTCGATCCTGTCGCGCCATGCTCGTGAGCATAACGTCACGCTGGTGGCGAGCCTGCACGCGGTGGAACTGGCGCTGGCGCACTTCCCCCGGATCATCGGTTTGCGCGAGGGGCGGATCCTGTTCGACTGCTCGTCCGCACAAGTCAGCCGCGACATGCTCGACACCCTCTACGCCAACGAACAACTGCAATCCCCGGCGCCCGCCGTCACCCCACTGATTGTGCAGATTCCGCGATGCTGAGCGCCGACACCCGCGACCCCGCCGCGCTACCCCGGTTGCTGCTGACCGTACTGGCGATTGCCTTGCTCTGGCCCGGCATTCAGCTCAGTGAACTGGATCTGGGCGTGCTGTTTCATGCCGACAGCCAGAGTGAAATGGGCCGCTTCGTGTCGATGTTCTGGCCACCGGCCCATGACCGCGAGTTTCTGCAATTACTGCTCAAAGCCACCCTGCAAACCCTGGCCATCGCCACCGCCGGCATGGCCCTGGCCCTGCTGTTGGCGGTGCCGGCCAGCCTGCTCGCCAGCCGCGCCCTGTCGCTGACCGCCGCCTCCCGCAGCGGCCGCCCGAGCCTGTTGGGCCGCCTGCTGCGCTGGCCGGTGCGCGGGCTGCTGATCTTCCTGCGCAGCGTGCCGGAAATCGTCTGGGCGCTGCTGTTCGTGCGCGCCGTCGGCCTCGGCCCGGCGGCGGGCGTGCTGGCCATCGCCATCACCTACAGCGGCATGCTCGGCAAGGTCTACGCCGAAATCTACGAATCCACCGACCAACGACCGGCCCACGCCCTGCTCCAGGCCGGCAGCGGCCGCCTCGCCAGCTTCGCCTACGGCGTACTGCCCAACGTCGCCGCAGAACTGCTCTCCTACACCGTCTACCGCTGGGAATGCGCCATCCGCGCCTCAGTGGTCATGGGCTTCGTCGGCGCCGGCGGCCTCGGCCAACAGATCGACCTGTCGATCCGCATGTTCGCCGGCGGCGAAGTCGCCAGCATGCTCCTGACCTTCCTCCTCCTCGTCCTCGCCGCCGACCAACTCAGCCGCCTGCTGCGCTGGAGGCTGGCATGAAACGCCTGATCAATTCGGTGCTGTTCCTCGCCATAGTCGTGGCCGTTATCGCCTCGTTTACCTACCTGGGCCTTGATCTTGAAGAACTCGGCAGCGCTACCAGCGTGAAACAGATGGGCCTGTATGTGGCGCGCTTTCTTAGCCCGGACCTTAGCGCTGACTACCTAAGCGCCATCTTGCGCGGGTCGATGGAAACGTTGGCCATGTCGGCCCTCGGCACCCTCCTCGCCGCCGTGCTTGGACTGCTATTAGCGCTCCCCGCCGCTGGCCGATTTGGCTGGTTTTTTCAGAGCGCCGCCCGCCTGGTGCTCAATGCACTGCGCGCGATTCCTGAATTGGTGTGGGCTGCGTTGATGGTGCTGGCGGCTGGGCTTGGTCCGAATGCCGGGACATTGGCCCTGGCCCTGCACACCACGGGCGTGTTGGGGCGGTTGTTTGCTGAGGCGCTGGAGAACACGCCGCCGGAACCGGCGGATGCAATTCGGTTGCAGGGGGGAAATCCGGTGACGGCGTTCTGCTACGGCACGCTGCCGAATCTGGCGCCGCAGTTGCTGGCGTATTGTTTGTATCGGTGGGAGAACAATATCCGGATGGCGAGTGTGCTGGGGTTTGTGGGGGCTGGGG
>NZ_NEII01000019.1:0-64277 GCF_002112685.1 Pseudomonas sp. R15(2017) | reverse complement strand
TAAGCTTTGCCGGGTGGCATTCGCCCTCATGAAAAATCAGAGCGAATACCAACCCAATTTAAGGTTGCAGGGTTCCCCTGCAACATAGAATCTCCCACAGGTATTTTGTTGTGGCTCGTTTTTCTAACCTGATTGAAGGCTGTCGCGAATGCTCGCTGCGTCACTGATTTTTCTGCTGACCATTACCCTGGTGATCTGGCAACCCAAAGGCCTCGGGGTCGGCTGGAGTGCAACGTTCGGCGCCATCGTCGCGCTGATTTTCGGTGTGGTGCACCTGAGCGATATCCCGCTGGTGTGGCAAATCATCTGGAACGCCACTGGTACGTTTGTGGCGCTGATCATCATCAGTCTGTTGCTCGACGAGGCTGGGTTCTTCGCCTGGGCCGCGTTGCACGTAGCGCGTTGGGGGCGGGGCAGCGGGCGCAAGCTGTTTGCTTTCATGGTGCTGCTCGGCGCGCTGGTGTCGGCGCTGTTCGCCAATGACGGCGCGGCGCTGATCCTCACGCCGATCGTGATTTCCATGCTGCTGGCCCTGCGTTTTTCCCCGGCGGCGACCCTGGCGTTCGTCATGGGCGCGGGGTTCATTGCCGACACCGCGAGCCTGCCGCTGGTGGTGTCGAACCTGGTGAATATCGTCTCGGCCGACTTCTTTCACATCGGATTCAACCGGTATGCGGCGGTGATGGTGCCGGTCAACTTCGTCAGCGTCGCGGCCACGCTGGGCATGTTGCTGTGGTTCTTCCGCCGCGACATTCCCAAGGCCTACGACCCGGAGCAACTTGAACACCCGGAAACCGCCATCCACGACAAAGCCACGTTCTACGCCGGTTGGGCGGTGCTGGTCATTCTGCTGATCGGCTGTTTCGCGCTGGAGCCGCTGGGAATCCCGATCAGTGCAATCTCGGCGGTGTGCGCGGCGCTGTTGCTGGCGATTGCCGCGCGCGGGCACAAGATCTCCACGCGCAAGGTGATGAAAGAGGCGCCGTGGCAGATCGTGATTTTCTCGCTGGGCATGTACCTGGTGGTCTACGGGCTACGCAATGCCGGTCTCACCGATTATCTGGCCGGGTGGCTCAATGTGTTCGCCGGTCACGGTGTGTGGGGCGCGGCGATGGGCACCGGGGTGCTGACGGCCTTGTTGTCCTCGATCATGAACAACCTGCCGACGGTGCTGGTCGGCCTGCTGTCTATCGATGCCAGCCAGGCTACGGGGGTGGTGAAGGAAGCGATGATCTACGCCAACGTGATCGGCAGCGACCTGGGGCCGAAAATCACCCCGATCGGCAGCCTCGCGACCTTGCTCTGGTTGCATGTGCTGGAGCGCAAGGACATCCGGATTGGCTGGGGGTATTACTTCAGGGTCGGGATCGTGCTGACCGTGCCAGTTCTGTTGGTCACCCTGGCGGCACTCGCCGTGCGGTTATCCCTTTAGAACAGGTTGGCTTCAATCGCTAGCAAGCTAGCTCCCACAGGTTATGCGGTGAACACGGGATTTGTGGGAGCTGGCTTGCCAGCGATGAGGCCTGTTCAGACGCCGCAAAAAATCAGGACTGGCCGGGCACGTTCGGCCACAGATCCGACACCAGAAACAGCCGCTCGGCTTCTTCCCACTCGCCCCGGGCGTTTTCGGTCAGGCGCACCATCAATTGCGCCGGGGCCAGGGGTTCCAGTTCATCGAGCCAGGCCTGCAAGTGACCGTTGCTCCAGGTCTGATCCGCCGGGTAGTGCGCCGGCGCCAGCCAGGCGTGGCGGGGCAGGGGTTGCCAGCGTCCGGCCGGGCGCTGGGCGACGAACGCCGGCCAGTCTTTCTGGTGCAGCCAGCTGCCACGCAGATGCTGCGGGTGGGCGCCGCTGGGCGGCACCGACTGACCGGGCCACGGATACAGCAGATACCCACCCAGCCACAGTTGCGCACTGAACGACCCGACATCCAGTGCCGCCAGCACTTCGCGGCTTTCCGGGCGAGCGGAGATCGGCAGCTGATGCTCACTCAAATGCGCCAGTTTGCGATCCAGTCGATCATGACAACCCGGCCCCAGCCACGACGCCGGATCATGGCCGTCGCCGTTTTGCGGGCCGAGGTAGAGCTTGATCGCCAGTTCCAGGTGATGCACACCATCGCGGTCACGCAGCAGCATGTCCAGCTCGCCGAGGGTGTGACCTTCGCGGCGGATCGGCAGGTTGGCGGCGATCAGTTCGATGCCCGGCGCGTGTTCCACCGCAAATTGCCACAAGCGCTCGTAATACAGGCCCAGGCGCCGGGTGCGGGCCTGGGACAGCCAGTGCAGCAGGCCGTAACTGTCGCGGTCGAGCTGGCGCAACCAGTGTCCCAGACGTTCGGGGTCGCTGACCCAGTCGCTGCCCGCCAGCGGATGGCGCTGCGGCCACGGGGTGGCGGCGAGCATCGGCGGGGCGAGGATCACCCACGCCAGATCGCGCACCTCGGGGTGGCGTAACTCGTGGGGCAGCTGAAGCAAATCGGGAAATAGGATCATCTTGCGAGCATAGCCTCAAACACCGGTGCAGCCTCGGGGCTGAAAGGATTTTGTCTATCCGGCGCTTTCGCCCATAATCGTGCTTTTCGCCGTCTCAGTCCCCCGCAGGAGTCCCATGGAGCAATTTCGTAATATCGGCATCATCGGTCGCCTGGGCAGCTCCCAGGTGCTGGATACCGTCCGCCGACTGAAACGCTTCCTGCTCGATCGTCACCTGCATGTGATTCTCGAAGACACCATCGCCGAAGTCCTGCCGGGCCATGGCCTGCAAACCTCGTCACGCAAGATGCTCGGCGAAGTCTGCGACATGGTCATCGTGGTCGGCGGTGACGGCAGCCTGCTCGGCGCGGCGCGGGCACTGGCCAAACACAATATTCCGGTGCTCGGGATCAACCGTGGCAGCCTCGGCTTTCTCACCGACATCCGCCCCGACGAGCTGGAAATCAAGGTCGCCGAAGTGCTCGACGGCCATTATCTGGTGGAAAACCGCTTCCTGCTGCAGGCCGAAGTCCGTCGCCACGCCGAAGCTATCGGCCAGGGCGATGCGCTGAACGACGTGGTGCTTCACCCGGGCAAATCGACGCGGATGATCGAGTTCGAACTGTACATCGACGGCCAGTTCGTCTGCAGCCAGAAGGCCGACGGCCTGATCGTCGCCACCCCGACCGGTTCCACCGCGTACGCACTGTCCGCCGGTGGCCCGATCATGCATCCCAAGCTTGACGCTATTGTGATTGTGCCGATGTACCCCCATACCTTGTCGGGCAGACCGATCGTGGTCGATGGCAACAGTGAGCTGAAAATCGTCGTGTCCAAAGATATGCAGATCTACCCGCAGGTCTCCTGCGACGGGCAGAACCACTTCACCTGCGCGCCGGGCGACACCATCACCGTCAGCAAGAAAGCGCAGAAGCTGCGGCTGATCCATCCGCTCGACCACAACTACTACGAAGTCTGCCGGACCAAGCTCGGCTGGGGCAGCAAGTTGGGTGGTGGAGGCGACTGATGCTCGATCCCGCGCGCAGTTATGACCTGATTGGTGACGTGCACGGATGCGCCCTGACCCTGGAACACCTGCTGGACCGTCTCGGTTATCACAAGCAGGGCGGAGTCTGGCGGCATCCGTCGCGCATGGCCGTGTTTGTCGGCGACATCATCGACCGTGGCCCACGGATTCGCGAAGCGCTGCACATCGTCCACGACATGGTCGAAGCCGGTCAGGCGTTGTGCATCATGGGTAACCACGAATTCAACGCACTCGGCTGGAGCACTCCGGCGCCTCCGGGCAGCGGCAAGCAATTCGTCCGTGAACACACCCCGCGCCATGCCCGATTGCTGCACGAAACCCTGACCCAATTCGAAAACCATCCGCGCGACTGGCACGATTTCCAGCAGTGGTTCTACCAACTGCCGTTGTTCGTCGACGCCGGACGCTTCCGCGTGGTGCATGCCTGCTGGGATGCCGGCCTGATCGAGCCGTTGCGCGGGTTGTTCCCCGATGGCTGCATTGATGAACACTTCCTCCAGGCCTCGGCCGTGCCGGGCAGTTTCGCCTGCACCGTGTTCGATCGCCTGCTGCGCGGCACTGACATGCGCCTGCCGGATGGCCTGACCATGACCAGCGGCGACGGCCTGGTGCGTTCATTCTTCCGCACCAAGTTCTGGGAAGACGACCCGCAAACCTACGGCGACATCGTGTTCCAGCCCGATGCACTGCCGGAACCAGTGGCGCAAAAGCCGCTGACCTCCAGCGAAAAGAATTCCCTGCTGCGCTACGGTATCGATGAGCCGTTGCTGTTCGTCGGCCACTACTGGCGCAGCGGCAAACCGGCGCCGATCCGCCCGAACCTCGCGTGCCTGGATTACAGCGCGGTGCTGTACGGCAAACTGGTTGCCTATCGTCTGGATCAGGAAACCCGCCTCGATCCGCATAAATTTGTCTGGGTCGACGTCGAGCGGCCGGAGGTGCTGCGATGAGTGCCATAGCCGTCTTGCGTGTGCCGTTGGCGGCGGACCTGAGTGGTTTCGTCAAACTGCTGCAACGCATGCAAGTGCCCCATCGTGTCAGCGAAGAGGCGGGCGAGCAGGTGCTGTGGGTGCCCTCGGAAATCAGCGACGACGTGCGCTCGCTGTACGAGCGTTTCCCGGCGGGCGACCCTGATCAGCAGCTGGAAATTCCGTCGGCGCCGACGCTCAAGCGCCCGAGCTTCGCCGAGCAACTGAAGCATGCCAAAGCCACCGGATTCATTCTGCTGCTGAGCCTGATCGTCGGCGGGTTGACCTTCCTTGGCGATAACCTCGACACCATGCGCTGGCTGACCTTCCTCGATTTCCGCGTGGTCGGCGACTACATCCACTTCACACCACTGGCCGACAGCCTGGCGGCAGGGCAGTGGTGGCGCCTGTTTACGCCGATGCTGATCCACTTCGGCATCCTGCACCTGGCCATGAACGGCATGTGGTACTGGGAACTGGGGCGGCGCATCGAGTCGCGCCAGGGCAGCGTCAACCTGATCGGCCTGACGCTGCTGTTCGGCCTGGTTTCCAACTATGCGCAGTTCGCGTGGGGCGGCCCGAGCCTGTTCGGTGGCCTGTCCGGCGTACTTTACGGGCTGCTCGGTCACTGCTGGATCTTCCAGCTGCTGGCACCGAACCCGGCCTATCGCCTGCCGCGCGGCGTGCTGGCGATGATGCTGGTGTGGTTGCTGGTGTGCATGTCGGGGCTGGTCTCGATGATCGGCTTCGGCGAAATCGCCAACGCCGCCCACGTCGGCGGGTTACTCATCGGATGCTTCACCGGTTTGTTGGGCGGTTTGTACAACCGCCGTAAACTGGCCGCCTGAATTTTTTGAATAAAGAGCACGGAGACCCTGATGTCCTCTTTTAACGATTTGATCAAGAACATCACCCCGGACATCTATCAGAGCCTGAAACTGGCGGTAGAGATCGGCAAATGGTCCGACGGCGGCAAACTCACCGCCGAGCAGCGCGAGCTGTCGTTGCAGGCGATGATCGCCTGGGAAATGCAGAACCTGCCCGAGGAAGAGCGCACCGGTTACATGGGCCCGCAGGAATGTGCGTCGAAGTCGATCGAAGTGCCGAACATCCTGTTCAAGTCGGACGCCCTCCATTGATCGAGCTCGGCCGCGGTGCAATCAGCAAAATGTCGGCGCGCCTGGACGGGCCGAACGTGCAGTACGCGTTTCGTCTGGATGACGTCGAGGTGCCGGTCAACCCGTTGATCGGCAGCACGGTGCGTCTGGAATACCTGGGGGCGATCCACTGCACCCATTGCGGGCGCAAGACCAAGACCAGTTTCAGTCAGGGTTACTGCTACCCGTGCATGACCAAACTGGCTCAGTGCGACATCTGCATCATGAGCCCGGAGCGCTGCCACTTCGAGGCCGGCACCTGCCGTGAGCCGGAGTGGGGCGAGAAATTCTGCATGACTGACCACGTCGTCTACCTGGCCAATTCGTCGGGGATCAAGGTCGGCATCACCCGCGCCACCCAGTTGCCGACCCGCTGGCTCGACCAGGGCGCCAGTCAGGCGCTGCCGATCATGCGCGTTTCGACGCGGCAGCAGTCGGGCTTCGTCGAAGACCTGTTCCGCAGCCAGGTGGCGGACAAGACCAACTGGCGCGCCTTGCTCAAGGGTGACGCGGCGGCGGTGGATCTGGCGCAGGTGCGCGATCAACTGTTCGAAAGCTGCGCCCCGGGCCTGCAAGGTTTGCAGGAGCGTTTCGGCCTCCAGGCCATTCAAACCATCGCCGATGTCGAGCCGCTGGAAATCCGCTACCCGGTCGAGCAGTACCCGGCCAAGATCGTCAGCTTCAACCTGGACAAGAACCCGATTGCCGAAGGCACGCTGCTGGGGATCAAGGGCCAGTACCTGATCTTCGACACCGGCGTGATCAACATTCGCAAGTACACGGCCTATCAGCTCGCCGTGCATCAATAAGGACTTCAGCATGCGCACCGAACAACCGAAGATGATTTACCTGAAGGACTATCAGGCGCCCGAGTACCTGATCGATGAAACACACCTGACCTTCGAGTTGTTCGAGGACCACAGTCTGGTCCACGCGCAACTGGTGATGCGCCGCAACCCGGCCCGTGGCCCGGGCCTGCCGCCGCTGGTGCTCGACGGCCAGCAGCTGGAACTGCTCTCGGTGACCCTGGCCGACCAGGAACTGAGCGCCGACGATTACCAGCTGACCGAGAACCACCTGACCCTGCAACCGGCCAGCGAAACCTTCACGGTCGACACCAGCGTCAGGATCCATCCGGAAACCAACACCGCACTGGAAGGCCTGTACAAGTCCGGCACGATGTTCTGCACCCAGTGCGAGGCTGAAGGTTTCCGCAAGATCACCTATTACCTCGACCGCCCGGACGTGATGAGCAAGTTCACCACCACCGTAGTGGCCGAGCAGCACAGCTATCCGGTGTTGCTGTCCAACGGCAACCCGATCGCCAGCGGCCCCGGCGAAGATGGCCGGCACTGGGCGACCTGGGAAGACCCGTTCATGAAACCGGCGTACCTGTTCGCGCTGGTGGCCGGGGACTTGTGGTGCGTTGAAGACTCCTTCACCACGATGGCCAATCGCAACGTGGCGCTGCGCATTTACGTCGAGCCGGAAAACATCGACAAGTGCCAGCACGCCATGAACAGCCTGAAGAAGTCGATGCGCTGGGACGAAGAGGTTTACGGTCGCGAGTACGATCTGGACATCTTCATGATCGTCGCCGTGAACGACTTCAACATGGGCGCCATGGAGAACAAGGGCCTCAACATCTTCAACTCCAGCGCCGTGCTGGCCCGCGCCGAAACCGCCACCGACGCCGCGCACCAGCGGGTCGAAGCGATCGTCGCCCACGAATACTTCCACAACTGGTCGGGCAACCGCGTGACCTGCCGCGACTGGTTCCAGCTGTCGCTCAAGGAAGGCTTCACGGTGTTCCGCGATGCCGGTTTCTCCTCTGACATGAATTCGGCCACGGTCAAGCGCATTCAGGACGTGGCGTACCTGCGTACCCACCAGTTCGCCGAAGACGCAGGTCCCATGGCCCACGCCGTGCGCCCGGACAGTTTCATCGAGATTTCCAACTTCTACACCCTGACCGTGTACGAAAAGGGCTCGGAAGTGGTCGGCATGATCCACACCCTGCTGGGCGCCGAAGGCTTCCGCAAGGGCAGCGACCTGTACTTCGAACGCCACGACGGTCAGGCCGTGACCTGCGATGACTTCATCAAGGCCATGGAAGATGCCAACGGCGTCGACCTGACCCAGTTCAAGCGCTGGTACAGCCAGGCGGGCACACCGCGTCTGGCGGTGAGCGAGTCTTACGACGCCGCTGCGAAAACCTACAGCCTGACCTTCCGCCAGAGCTGCCCGGAAACCCCGGACAAGGTTGAAAAGCTGCCGTTCGTGATTCCGGTGGAACTGGGCCTGCTCGACCGCCAGGGCAACGAGATTGCCCTGCGTCTGGCCGGCGAAGACTCGGCTCAAGGCACCACCCGGGTGATTTCGGTGACCGAAGCCGAGCAGACCTTCACCTTCGTCGACATCGCCGAACAACCGCTGCCGTCCTTGCTGCGTGGCTTCTCGGCGCCGGTGAAACTGAGCTTCCCGTATAACCGCGATCAGTTGATGTTCCTGATGCAACACGACACCGACGGTTTCAACCGCTGGGATGCCGGTCAGCAACTGTCGGTGCAGGTGCTGCAAGAGTTGATCGGCCAGCAGCAAAAGGGCGAAAGCCTGGTGCTCGACCCACGTCTGGTTTCCGCTTTGCGCACGGTGCTGTCGGACGAAACGCTGGATCAGGCGATGGTCGCGGAAATGCTCTCGCTGCCAAGCGAAGCGTACCTGACCGAAATCAGTGAAATCGCCGACGTGGACGCGATCCACACCGCCCGCGAATTCGCCCGTCAGCAACTGTCGGACAACCTGTTCGAGGCACTGTGGCTGCGTTATCAAGCCAACCGCGACCTGTCGAAGCAAACCCCGTATGTGGCCGAGGCCGAGCATTTCGCCCGTCGCGCGTTGCAGAACATCGCGCTGTCGTACCTGATGCTCAGCGGCAAGCCGCAAGTCCTGGCGGCAACCCTGGAACAGTTCGACACCTGCGACAACATGACCGAGCGCCTGACCGCGCTGGCGGTGCTGGTCAACTCGCCGTTCGACGAGCAGAAAGCCAAAGCCCTGGCCAGTTTCGCCGAGCACTTCAAGGACAATCCGCTGGTCATGGATCAGTGGTTCAGCGTGCAGGCCGGCAGCACCTTGCCGGGCGGTCTGGAGCGCGTGAAGGCGCTGATGCAGCACCCGGCGTTCAACATCAAGAACCCGAACAAGGTGCGTGCACTGGTCGGTGCGTTTGCCGGGCAGAACCTGATCAACTTCCACGCGGCGGATGGCTCGGGTTATCGCTTCCTGGCGGATCTGGTGATCGAGCTGAACGGCTTCAATCCGCAGATCGCCTCTCGCCAATTGGCGCCGCTGACGCGCTGGCGCAAGTACGACAGCGCTCGTCAGGCGCTGATGAAGGCGGAGCTGGAGCGGATTCTGGCTTCGGGGCAGCTGTCCAGCGATGTGTATGAAGTGGTCAGCAAAAGCCTTGCCTGAAGTCTTTTCAGGGCAATAAAAAACGCCGCTCGATGAGCGGCGTTTTTGTGGGTCGATGAAAAGCCCTTATTGGCGCAGATCAAACCGATCCAGATCCATCACCTTCGCCCAAGCTGCAACGAAGTCCGTGACGAACTGTTCCTTCGCATCGGAACTGGCGTATACCTCGGCCAGCGCCCGCAGCACCGAGTTGGAGCCGAACACCAGATCGACCCGGGTCGCCGTCCACTTCACGCTGCCGGTTTTACGGTCGCGGCCTTCGAACTCGGTTTTGGACGTTGGTTTCCATTCCACACCCATGTCCAGCAGATTGCGAAAGAAGTCGTTGGTCAAGGTGCCGGGTCTGTCGGTGAACACGCCGTGCTGGGTCTTGCCGACGTTGGTGTCCAGCACGCGCAGGCCGCCGATCAACACGGTCATTTCCGGCGCCGAAAGCGTCAGCAGTTGCGCCTTGTCGATCAGCAACGCTTCGGCCGGCACGCGATAAGTGCTGGCCGCGTAGTTGCGGAAGCCGTCGGTGTGCGGTTCAAGGAAGCCGAACGACTCGACATCGGTCTGCTCCTGAGTCGCATCGGTGCGCCCCGGGTTGAACGGCACGGTCACCGTGTGCCCGGCGTTTTGCGCCGCTTGTTCGACCCCGGCATTACCGGCCAGCACGATCAGGTCCGCCAGCGAGAGTTGCTTGCCTGCCGCCCCGGCGTTGAACTCGTTCTGAATGCCTTCGAGGACTTTCAATACCTTGTCCAGTTGCTCCGGCTGGTTGGCCTGCCAGAATTTCTGCGGTGCCAGACGCAGGCGCCCGCCATTGGCGCCGCCGCGTTTGTCCGAACCCCGGAAGGTCGATGCGGCCGCCCAGGCAGTGGAAACCAGTTCCGAAACGGACAGCCCCGACGCCAGTACCTTGCCTTTCAGCGCCCTGATATCGCTGTCGTCCACCAGTGGATGCGTGGCCTCGGGAATCGGGTCTTGCCACAGCAGTTCTTCCTGGGGCAATTCCGGGCCGAGGTAGCGCGACAGCGGGCCCATGTCACGGTGAATCAGCTTGTACCAGGCGCGGGCGAAGGCGTCCGCCAGTTGATCGGGATTGGCCAGGAAGCGCCGCGAAATCTTCTCGTAGGCCGGGTCGAAACGCAGGGCCAGGTCGGAAGTGAGCATGGTCGGGTCGATGCGTTTGTTCGGGTCGTGGGCGTGCGGAATGGTGCCAGCGCCGGCGCCGTTTTTCGGTTTCCACTGATGGGCGCCGGCGGGGCTCTTGGTCAGTTCCCACTCGAAGCCGAACAGGTTTTCCAGGTAGTTGTTGCTCCACTTGGTCGGGGTGGTGGTCCAGGTCACTTCCAGGCCGCTGGTGATGGTATCGGCGCCTTTGCCGGTGCCGAAGCTGTTTTTCCAGCCCAGGCCTTGTTCTTCGAGGCCGGCGGCTTCCGGTTCCGGGCCGACGTTATCGGCGGGGCCTGCGCCGTGAGTCTTGCCGAAGGCGTGACCACCGGCGATCAGGGCGACGGTTTCCTCGTCGTTCATGGCCATGCGGCCGAAGGTTTCGCGGATGTCCTTGGCCGAGGCCACCGGGTCGGGATTGCCTTCGGGGCCTTCCGGGTTCACGTAGATCAGGCCCATCTGCACGGCGGCGAGCGGGTTCTCGAGATTGCGTTCGCCCTGATTGGTGCGGCTCTCTTCATTGCCGTGTTCGGCAGGTTCAGCCACCAGCGTGCCTTCGCCCGGCGGCTGCATGGATTCCGGATCCTTGCCGTAACGGTTGTCGCCGCCCAGCCATTTGTTTTCCGAGCCCCAGTACACGTCTTCGTCCGGTTCCCAGACGTCCGCGCGGCCACCGGAGAAACCGAAGGTCTTGAAGCCCATGGATTCCAGCGCGACGTTGCCGGTGAGAACGATCAGGTCGGCCCAGGAAATGTTGCGGCCATACTTTTGCTTGATCGGCCACAGCAGGCGGCGGGCCTTGTCGAGGCTGACGTTGTCCGGCCAGCTGTTGAGCGGGGCGAAGCGTTGCTGGCCGGAGCCGGCGCCACCCCGGCCGTCAGCGGTGCGATAGGTGCCGGCGCTGTGCCAGGCCATGCGGATGAAGAGCGGGCCGTAGTGGCCGAAGTCCGCTGGCCACCACTCCTGGGAGTCGGTCATCAGCGCCGTCAGATCGCGTTTGAGGGCCTGGAAATCAAGGCTTTTGAAAGCCTTGGCGTAGTCGAAGTCCTTGCCCATCGGATCGGATGCGGGCGAGTGCTGACTCAGGATTTTCAGGTTCAGTTGATTCGGCCACCAATCGCGGTTCGTCGTGCCACCGCCGGCGGCGTGATTGAACGGGCATTTCGATTCATTTGCCATGTTCGGGTCCTTATCAGGTCTTCTGCGGCCGGCTCGTGCCGACTTCGGAGTAGTAAGGCTAGACCCGACTCGGCGAGTCAGCTAATAGGCGAAGTATTGCTATCTGATAGAGCTGCTCTCTCACAAAAAACGATGAGTAATGATGATCGTGGTGGTTACTTCGAATAGTGATAAAAAACTGTCGTAAATGACAGTTGGGGCGTGCAGTCGTCAAGTGTAGGTTTGAGTTGTGAAAGATGTAAAAGCCCCTCCATCCTTAAAAAAGGAAGTTTGTATGAGCCAAAATGTATACGGACCCAGCACAGGTACTTTTGATGCCTATATCAACGGCGTGCCGTTTCTTAAGAGCGACTTGGTTAAATTTCACAAGTCAAACAATGGGGACATCATTCAAGGTTATGACAATAAAAATAATTTCATAGTTTTTTTTATTGGTCTATTAGCGGGAGGGCCGCATGAAGTGATGTATGACCCGAACTCACCGGTCGCATGGACCGTCCAAATCGACAATGAAATTTATGCTATCGAATCCGGGCATGTGATCGTAACTATTGACCAAGATCACGCTAGCGTAACGGGTACAGTCAATTTCGTTTTGCAGGGTAATAAAGGGACGGTGACCGGGGATTTTAATATTACAAACCGGGTGGTTTAACCCAATAAGAAGCCGATTCAGGCAGACAGTGTGGCGGCCGGTGCGCTTTACCATCCAGGAGCAGCCTTCGGGTCGCTCCTGCATTGTCCACGGCGATCAACTGGATTGCGCCGTCTCGTCAGCCGGCGTTTCATCCAGCATATCTTCCTGCCCCGGCAGTTCGGTGATCACGCTGAAGTCACTGACTTCCACCGCGCCCAGCCCATACCCCAACAAGTGGAACGAGAACGCCTTGCGCGGTTGCGGGTTGTCGAAGCTGAAGTCCATTTCCAGCGGCTGATCCGCCGTGGCGACCATCTCGGTCGGCAGGCCCAGTTGCACGTCCTGCTCGAACTCCTTGGCCTTGAGCTGAATGTACGCCGCCTGCTGCGGATCCACCGAACGCACGGTCAGGCGCACGCGGGTGTGGGAGCCCTTAGGCATTTCCAGGTATTGCGCGCCGATCAGGTTGTCGGCCCAGTCGTCCTTGATCTGCGCTTGCAGCGGGATGACGTTGGCGCTGCCGAACTGATAGCGCTGGTTGAGCGGGGTGCGCAGCAGCGACAGGTCCAGGGCGGAGGCGCGGGCGGCGATGTCCCGGGCATTCTGGCCGCTGGCGTTGCCCTTGAACGTGGCGCTTTCGGCGATGAATCCTTCACTGGCGTAATTGCGGCAACGGCGTGGCATGTCGCATTCGGTCAGGAGGCCGCGACCGTCGTGATAACGCAGCTTGCCGTTGGTGAACGACATGATTTCGCGGCCAGAATCGTAATCGCGAAACAGCGAGCGACCGCTGAGGGCGGAGGGTACCGGAAAGTCGAAGTAATCCAGAATCGACGCGCTCAGGTCGACGTGACCGTAGACCCCGGCGTTCAGGCGCGGCAGTTGCGCCTGCTCTGGCGCGAGGGTCAGGTTGAAGCCCCAGGACGACGCGAGACGGACGCCATCGATGCCGTGGGATTCGTCCGAGGTGATGACCACCAGCGTGTCTTTCAGCACGCCCTGGCGTTCGAGGCCGCTGAGAAACTGTTCCAGTGCATCGTCCAGATAACCGACGGCGGCTTGTTTGGGTGTGTCGTAGCGTTGCAGGTATTCCTCCGGCGCGGAGTAGGGCTGGTGGGTGCCGACGGTCAGCAGCGTGAGCATCCACGGCTGTTTCTGCTTCTTCAGGTCGCCGACGTATTTCAGCGCGCCTTCGAAGAACGCCTTGTCATCCTTGCCCCACGGGAATTCCAGGTAGTTGGCGTTGGTGAACCACTCCAGGCCATGGGTCGCATCGAACCCGATGTGCGGCATGATCTTGTCTTTGGCCATGAACCGCAGCCCTGCGCCTTGCAGGTAGTGAGTGGCAAAACCGTGCTGACGCAACTGAGCCGGCAGGCAGGCCTGATTGCGCTCGTGCTGGGTCAGCATTTCCACGCCTTTGGGCGTGCCGTTGTCGAGTTTGTCGTAATCGCCGCAGAGCATGGCGTACAGACCGCGAATGGTCTGGTGGGTGTGCAGCACGTAATCCGGGGTGTTCATGCCGCGCTCGGCCCAGCGGCTGAGGTTGGGCATCAGGTCTTCCTGATAATGGCTGCCGATGGCCTGGCGATTGGCGCCGATGTAGGCGCCGGGAATGCCTTCGAGCGCGACGATCAGCACATTGCGCGCCTGGCCCTTGGCCGCCAGCAGCGGATGACCGTTCAGATCGACATCGGTGAGGCCGGCCATCGGTGGGGGAGCTACCTGAGTGTCGCCGTCCAGCCATTCTTCGGCCTGCATCTGCACGTCGGCGACCTGCGCGGCGAGCAGTTGGTGCGGCAGGTTGTACAGACGCCATGGGTCGGCATCGCTCGGGTTCAGGTGCTGCGCCCCCCAGTACGCGCAGAACAGCAGCACCGGCGTCGCCCAGGCTGTGCGGGGCAGAGCGCGAACCGGTGTTGCACGTCGAGTCCAATGACTGAGCAGCCACAGGGCCAAGGCCACCAGCAGCGCAACCGCCACACCGGGATGGGCGAATCCGCCGCCGGTGGAGTTTTCCACGAACTGCGGGTCGATCAGGTAATGCAGGTCTGCCACGGTCGGCAGGCGGCCGACTGCGCTGACCAGTTCAGCGGTCGCCACCGCCAGCAATCCCCAGAACAGCAGCACCGGCAGCGCCAGCCACCAGGGACGGCGATGCAACAAAACCAACAGCAGACTGCCGATGGCCAAGTCCGAGAGGTAACCGAACAGGCTCGACCAGCCGAGCGCCGCGCGCAGGCACACCGGCACGATCAGTACCATCAAAACCAGAGAAAGAAGGCGGGCATCCAGGCGCCGCAGCCGTTGAAAAAGAGCGCTCACAAAAAAGACCTTCCAGCCATTAAACCGTCATAAAAGTGTGGGCGATGATACCAAGGGTGGGCTGTCTGATCGCCTTTTTAAACGGCTGGGTGATCTGGTTCCGGAGGGCGCTGTTAGCCACCCGGATGAGCTGGGGCCTTGATTGGCGACCGTCATGGCGGTTTTCCGGCCTGATTGCGGCGGCGGTTTTATTGTTTCAGGCTGTTTAAGCGGCATTCACCTGCGTGTGACATTGTTCCCCGAAGCGGTCAGCGTAGAGGCGTCGGCGAGCAACGGGTTGCAGCGGTGTTCGATGGCCAGGACGCGGACTTGCAAGCGTTTCTGCAAGGCAGACGTTCAGGTGATATCAATATGCGATAACGGTATTTAAATTTCGTTTTTTATAGCGATAGAGTCCCGCCTCACAGATTTCCCTGTATATCACTGCGAGGTTGTCATGACCCTACCGTTCAAACGTTCTGCACTGACGCTGCTGGCGGCCTCGCTGGCTGGCGCACTGCTCGGCAACACTGCGCAAGCCGAAGGCAAGATCAGCATCGCCCAGCAATTCGGCATCGGTTATCTGATTCTGGATGTGGTGCGCGATCAGCAATTGATCGAGAAACACGGCAAGGCTCAGGGTCTGGACATCAAGGTCGACTGGAACAGCATTTCCGGCGCCACTGCGATGAACGAAGCGCTGCTCACCGGATCGCTGGACGTGGTCTCGGCGGGCGTGCCGCCGATGCTCACCGTATGGGATCGCACCAAGGGCAAGCAGAACGTCAAGGCCATCGCTTCGCTGGGCTCGATGCCCAACTACCTGCTGACCAATAATCCGAACGTGAAAACCCTCAAGGACTTCAGCGACAAGGATCGCATCGCCGTGCCGCCGGCGGGCGTGGGCTTCCAGTCACGCACGCTGCAGATCGAAACGGCCAAGGAATTCGGCAATGACCACTACAAGAAATTCGACGACATCTCCGTCAGCCTGCCGCACCCGGATGCCACGGCTGCACTGATCGCCGGCGGCTCGGAAATCAACGCGCATTTCTCCAGCCCGCCGTTCCAGTATCAGGCGTTGCAGAATCCCAACGTGCATAAAGTGTTGAGTTCCTACGATGTGCTCGGCGGCCAGGCCACGTTCAACGTGCTCTACACCACGGAAAAATTCCACGACGAAAACCCGAAAACCTACAAGGCCTTCTATGACGCCTTGGTCGAGGCCGAGAAGATCATCAAGGCCGATAAACCTGCGGCGGCTCAAGCCTACATTCGGGTTGAACAGTCGAAACTGCCGCTGGCGCTGGTTGAGAAAATCGTCACCGATCCGGAAATCGATTTCACCGTGGTGCCGCAACGCACCTTTATCTATGCAGAGAAATTGCAGGAGCTGGGTGTGCTGAAAAACAAGGCGGACAGCTGGAAGGATTATTTCTTTGAAGAGGCGCATGGCGGGGCGGGAAGTTGAGCAGCCGTGATTGCTGAACCATCCGCCCGTCCTCTTGCCGGATGAGCGCGCATCAGGTGTGCCCGTACTCGAAAGCGACGCGCAATAACATCCAGGCCGAAGTGACGCTGGTTTGAAACAGCGCCGGCCTGCCGCATTGCACGGGCAGGCCGGCTCGATCAGGCGATCAATGCATCTTGCTGTGATCGTGGCCTTCCATGGTCAGCGCCTTGACTGGTGCTTTCACTTCAACGGTTTCTTTTTCGCCCTTGGCGTTTTCCACGGTCAGGGTCAGCGGCACGCTGTCGCCTTCCTTCAACTGAGCGGTCAGGCCCATCAGCATCACATGGTAGCCATTCGGATCGAAGTTGATGGCTTTGCCCGCCGGCAGGTCGACCGATTTCACCGGGCCCATGCTCATCACGTCGTTCTTCATGGTCATCTCATGAATCTGCACGTCCTTGGCCGCCGGCGAAGCAACGCTGAGCAGCTTGCTGTCGCTGTCGGCGGTGACGGTCATGAATGCGCCGCTCGCCGACTGGTTCGGCACGGTCGCACGCACCCAGGCGTCGTCGACTTTGGTCTGCGCCGATACCTGGAAAGCCAGTCCCAGCAGGGACAGGCCCAGTGCGGCACGTTTGATGTGGTTCAGAAAAGGGTTCATCAGCAGACCTCCATGACGGTAAGCAAATCTTCCGTGCACTCTTGTGCAGAAAGCGATTGAGACAGGCCCACACGCAACGTGCCCCGGGTGTCGTAGACATAACTGGTGGCGGTGTGGGAAAGGGTATAGGTGTCGCCGGCCGGGACCTTTTCGTAGAACACGTCGAATTCCTTGGCCGTGGCCTTGGTTTCTTCGAGGGTGCCGTACAGCGCGACGAAGCTTGGATCGAAGGTCTTGACGTAGGCGTCGAGGATCTCCGGCGTGTCGCGTTCCGGGTCGAGGGTGATGAACACCACTTGCAGGATGTCGCCGTCCTTGCCCATCAGCTTCTTGATTTTCGCGGCGCGGGCCAGCGTCGTCGGGCAGATCGCCGGGCACTGGGTGAAACCGAAGAAGATCATCGGCATCAGGCCGCGAAAGCTCGACAGCGTCACGGTGTTGCCTTCGGTGTCTTTGAGCTTGAAGGTGCGTCCGAGGATCTTGTCGCTCAGATCCTTGCCGTACTTGTACGACAGTTCGCCGCGGGTGTCGCAACCGGCGAGCAGGCCGAGACCGAGCACGCCCATTCCCGCAAGCACCTTGCGGCGAGTCAACAAAGCCGTCATTTCATACCGCCCTTTGGAGCCCGCCAGTCGGCAGGACAGGCGGGCGGGTTAACCGTAAAAGCGGCGCATGATACCAAAATGATCCGGCAGGTCGGTTTTTGATCACCCGTCAATGTCGGAACGGGCGACAAAAGGTGTAAGAAAAAATGACTCAAGGTGTTGGCGGAAGTGGCTCGACCGGGCTCCAGCCGCCGCCCAGCGCAGTGTACAGATTCACTTGTGCTACCAGTTGCGCCAACCGGTCGGTAATCAGCCCTTGCTGAGAACTGAACAACGAACGCTGGGCATCGAGGAACGTCAGGCTGCTGTCGACGCCGCTGCGATAGCGGTGTTGTGCCATGTCGTAATAATCCTGGGTCGCCTGCACCAGATCGCGCTGGGCCTGGAGCTGTTGTTCGTAGGTCTGGCGCGCCGCGAGGCCGTCGGACACTTCCTGGAATGCCGTCTGAATGGTCTTTTCGTACTCGGCGACGCTGATGTGCTTCTGTAGCTTCGCGTAATCCAGGCTCGCCCGCAGGCTGCCGGCGTTGAAGATCGGCAGGTTGATCTGCGGCTGGAACGTCCAGGCCCCGGAGCCGCCCTTGAACAGCCCGGACAGATCGCGGCTGGACGTCCCGGCGTTGGCCGTCAGGCTGACACTCGGGAAAAACGCCGCTCGCGCCGCGCCGATGTTGGCATTGGCGGCGCGCAGCTTGTATTCGGCCTGGAGAATGTCCGGCCGACGTTGCAGCAGATCCGAGGGCAATCCGGCCGGCACGGTTGCCACCAGATCACTGTCCAGCGGACGCGCCGGCAGGTGCTCGGGCACCGGCGCGCCCACCAGCAACGTCAGGCTGTTCAAGTCCTGGGCGACCTGGCGCTGATAACGGGCCAGGCTCGCGCGGGTGCTGTCGACACTGGTCTGCGCCTGAATCTGATCCAGCGCCGAGGACTTGCCGGCCTCGCGGTTGCGAGTGGTCAGGTGCAGGCTGCGCTCGTCGGCGGCCAACGTTTCCCGAGCCAGCGCCAACAACTCCTGATCGGCGCGCCAGGTCAGGTAGGCGTTGGCGACGTTGGCCACCAGCGTTAATTGCGCACTGCGCCGCGCCTCTTCGGTGGACAGCCAGGTCAGCAGCGCCTGCTCGCTGAGGCTGCGCACCCGGCCGAAAAAGTCCAGTTCATAGGCGCTGATGCCCAGATTCACCGAGTAGGTCGAGGTGATTGCCGCTTGGGTGCGAGTCACGCTGGACGGCAGCCGCTGACGCAGCTCGTTGGCGTTGGCCGACACCGCCGGCAGCAGGTCGGCGCGCTGGATGCGGTATTGCGCCTGAAACGCCTCGACATTCAGGGCAGCTACCCGCAGATCGCGATTGTTGACCAGCGCGCTTTCAATCAATTGCTGCAACGCCGGGTCATTGAACAGCGCGCGCCAGTCCTCGAGGCGCAGAGTGGCCGGGGATTGCGCGGCATACGCCGGACCTTGCGGATACTGCGCAGCGCTCGGCGATGCCGGTCGCTGGTAATCGGGAATCAACGTACAGCCGCCCAGTAGCAGCGCGGCGCACAGCAGGGAAATCGACAACCTGGACATCAAACAGCCTCGTTCATGAAAGAGCGGACGCCGGGCGCCCGAAATGAGAAACGCCGGATCAGGCCCCGGCCATCCATTTCGCCAGACCGTGTCGCCCGCTGACCCCAAGCTTGGCGGCCGCACGCTTGAGGTAGGTCTCGATCGAGCTGTTCTTGACCCGCAATTTTTCCGCCATCTGCGGCACGGTGCCGCCGGTCAGCAGACCCAGACAGACCTCTTTCTCACGCACCGACAAGGTGATGTCGCCCAGCGCCAGACGCTCGTCGAACACCTGTTGCAACGGCGTCTGGGGTTGATCGGCTTGTGGCGCGCGGAGTTGGCGGGCGGTGACTTGGCGACTGATGTGCGCGTGGCGTTCGATCAAGGGCAGCAGGGTGTCGGACAGGCGCTTGAGGAACGACAGTTCCGGCAGGGAAAACACCCGATGCGTGCGGGGGCGGTAGAACGAGATGACGCATCGGCGGTTGGACGAGCGCGATACCAGGTTGCATTGGTGGACACTGTGGTGCGGGTGTCGATGCTGGAGCGAGGCTTTCAGTTGAATCAACAGCGAGTCGTTCATTTCGATCATTTGCTGCAACAGCGGGTGGTCATCCGGGTGCTGCAACGGATCCGGGGGCGGAAAGGTGTCCGGCAAACCCGCACTGCCCAACGCCTTGATCTCGACCACGCTGGACTGCCGTTCGTCCAGGGTCCACTCACTGAGATGGACGCGGTTGACCGGAACGAGGCTGTCGACCAGCTGGAACATGTTCGAGGCAAAACGCTCGTTGCCGGTGCTGGCGATCAATTCCCCCAGCTGCCAGTAGAAGTGCGGATTTTCCATGTTGCGAAGACTGCCGGTCAGATTCATATCCTTGTCATCCTTGATTTAAAGCCATTGCCGAATCGTCTGCCGTGCATGCACCCGTGAAACACCCACCCCACCGTTTCTCCATGAAATCGATCTGGAGCGGGATTTAAGCCTATGCATTTGTCCTACGTCTGTAGGGGAAAACAGGGACACAAAATGCCACCATCTCCGAAAAAATGGCGTCACGTTTCTGTCAGATGAGTGTGTCAGTTCACGTCGTCCGTGACTGAACGGTCTAGTACGAACCCCGGAATCCGGGGCTCGTCCCGCCGCGCTCCGAGTTTGCGAGGCGCTACCCGATAGCAAAGTGTGGCGATTGTCCTACAGGATTTTCAGCTATTTCTTTCCGAACTTTTAGGGGAATCGCTGACTTCTGCGGCCTTGTTGCTTCGCAGAACTGTACAAAGTGAGGAGAGTTGTCCGGGTTTCACGTGTCACGCGGATTTCAGGGCCGATGCTTGAATACGCGCCAAATCACGTGAGATGGATCTTATGAACCAATTTGCTGCCGATGCGGCGGACGGTCTGTCCGCGACTTCCGAGGCGTTCCCGCTGACCACTGCCCAGCGCGACATCTGGCTCGATCAACTGCGTCAGGGGAGTTCGCCGATGTACAACATCGGTGGCTATGTCGAACTGACCGGCCCGCTGGATCCGGCGCTGATGCAGGCGGCGCTTGAAGGTCTCGTGGCCAGGCATGACGCCATGCGCACGATTCTGTTGCCGGGGGCCGGTGAGCATGGGCTGCCGTTGCAGTGTTTTGCCCCGGCCATGCCGGTGCCGATGCAGGTCCACGATTTTCGCCGCCATCCTGATCCACACGCCGATGCGCGCCAGCTGAGTCAGCAATGCATTGAGCAGCCGTTCCTGCTGGACGGCGGGCCGTTGTACCGGTTTTGTCTGATCTGGCTCGATGACGACTGTCACTGGCTCTCACTCCAGGCCCATCACCTGATCGTCGATGGCTGGGGGTTCGGCGAGATGCTCAAATCCCTCGACGAGATTTACAACGCGCTGGCGCTCGGACAGCAGCCGCCCGATTCGGCGCCGTCCTATGTCGATTTCATCCATGACGATGCGCGATATTTTCAGTCCCCCCGTTACGCCCGCGACCGTACGTATTGGCTGGACAAATACCAGCACCGGCCCGAGCCGCTGTTGTTGCCGCGTTATCAGGAACGCTTTGCCGACGCTGCCGCACCGACGCGGATTTTCTCGCAGGTGTTTCCGGCTCGCTTGCACGAGCGCATGAAGCAGGTGGCCCGGGAGTACGGCGCCTCGGCGTTTCATGTGCTGCTGGCAGCGATCCATGTGTATTTCAGCCGCAGCGCCCAGCGTGACGAATGGGTGGTGGGGGTGCCGCTGCTCAACCGCTCCGGCGCCCGGTTCAAATCAACCCTGGGGCTGTTCACCCAGGTCAGCGCGGTGCGCATGGGGTTTGGTCGCGAGTTGTCATTCAAGACGCTGGTCAAGGCGATTCACGACGAATTGAAAAAAGACTTCCGCCACCAGCGTTTTCCCTTGAGCGAGATGAACCGCGCCCTCGGCTTGCTGCGCGAGGATCGCTCGCAGCTGTTCGAAGTGACCGTGTCCTATGAGCGCGACGCCCATGAATATCGCTATGGCGAAGCACAGGGGCGAGTGGTCAAAGTGTCGAACCACGAAGAGGGTACGCCGCTGTCCGTGCACTTGCGCAGCAGCCGGGGCGACGACGAGGACAGTCTGTACATGGTGTACAACGAAGCCTACTTTGACGCCGATGAAATCGCGGCGCTGAGCGGGCGCTTGCTGTGGGTGCTGGAGCAGGGGCTTGAAGACCCGGCGCTGATGGTGGGTGATTTCAGCCTGAGCCTGCCGGCCGAATCGGCGCTCTTGCAGCAGTGGAACGACACGCGCGCGCAATACCCTCAAAACCTGACCATCCACCAGCGCGTCGAAGCGCAAGTGGCGACACGCCCGGATGCGGTAGCGGTCGAATTGCAGGGACAGCGGCTGACCTATGCCGAGCTGAACCGACAGGCCAACGCCCTGGCCCACCATTTGATCGGGCTTGGCGTACGACCCGACGCCCGCGTGGCGCTGGTCGCGCGCCGAGGGCTGGACACGCTGGTCGCGCTGCTGGCGATTCTCAAGTCCGGCGCCGGTTATGTGCCGGTCGATCCGGCTCATCCTGCGGAACGGCTGAGCTATTTATTGCGCGACAGTGCTCCGGCCGTGGTCCTGACCCAGCGCGATCTGCGCGAACGCTTGCCGGTGCTCGACGTGCCGGTGATTGAAATCGATTCGCGTGCCTGGCCGATCAACGATCTCAACCCTGATGTTTCGGGTCTGACCACCGAGCATCTGGCCTACGTGATCTACACCTCCGGCTCCACCGGCCAGCCCAAGGGCGTGATGGTCGAGCATCACACGTTATCGAATCTGGTCGACTGGCATTGCACGGCCTTCGACCTGAGCGCCGGTTGCCACACTTCAAGTCTCGCCGGCTTCGGCTTCGACGCCATGGCCTGGGAAGTCTGGCCCGCGCTGTGTGCCGGCGCGACCCTGCACCTGGCGCCGTCCCGTGATGGCGGCGAAGACATCGACGCGCTGCTCGACTGGTGGCGTGCGCAACCGCTGGACGTGAGTTTTCTGCCGACCCCGATTGCCGAGTACGCCTTCAGCCGTCACCTCGAACACCCCACCCTGCGCACACTGCTGATCGGCGGTGATCGACTGCGCCAGTTCAATCACCAGCAGACGTTCGCGGTGATCAACAACTACGGCCCGACCGAAGCGACGGTGGTCGCGACCTCGGGCCGAATCGAACCGGGCCGGGCGCTGCACATCGGCAAACCCGTGAGCAATGCCACGGCCTATCTGCTGGATGACCGGCAGCGTCCGGTGCCGATTGGCGTTCCCGGTGAGTTGTACGTCGGTGGCGCCGGCGTAGCGCGGGGTTACTTCAACCGCCCTGAGCTGACCGCCGAACGTTTCCTCGACGATCCATTCAGCCGCGAGCCCAACGCGCGGATGTACCGCACCGGCGACCTCGCACGCTGGCGCCCTGACGGCACTATCGAATACCTGGGCCGCAACGACGATCAGGTGAAAATCCGTGGCGTGCGCATCGAGCCCGGCGAAATCGAAGCGGCGTTGAGCAGCCATGAATCCGTGCGCGATGCGGTGGTGCAGGTGCGCGACGGACATTTGCTGGCCTGGTTCACCGAACGCCAGCCGCTGGATATCACGCAGCTGCATGCTCACCTCAAGACCCGTCTGCCCAGCGCGATGCTGCCATCGGCCTACGTGCGTTTGACGGCGTTGCCCCTGACGGCCAACGGCAAACTGGATCGTCAGGTGTTGCCGGCGCCGGGGCCGGAGGCGTTGATCCGCCGCGAATATGAAGCCCCGCAAGGCGACGTCGAAATCCTCCTGGCGCAGATCTGGGCCGAGGTGCTGCAAGTCGAAAAGGTCGGGCGTCACGATCACTTCTTTGAACTCGGCGGGCACTCGTTGCTGGCGGTCAATCTGATCGAACGCATGCGCCAGCTCGGCATGAGCAGCGATGTGCGCGTGCTGTTCGGCCAGCCGACATTGGCGGCACTGGCCGCGTCGGTGGGCAGTGGCCGCGAGGTCGAAGTGCCTGCCAACCGTATTCCGCCGGGTTGCACGCAGATCACCCCGGATCTGTTGCCGTTGGCAGAACTGGATCAGGCCACCCTCGACCGGATCATCGCCACGGTGCCGGGCGGAGCGGCCAACGTGCAGGATATTTATCCGTTGGCGCCGTTGCAGGAAGGCATTCTTTATCACCACATCACCGCCGCGCAGGGTGATCCGTACCTGCTGCAGTCGCAGCTGGCGTTCGACAGTGTCGAGCGGGTCGAGGCCTATGCGGCGGCGCTGCGTCAGGTCATGGCGCGCCACGATATCCTGCGTACCGCCGTGGTATGGGAAGGCTTGACCAACCCGGTGCAGGTGGTCTGGCGCGAAGCCGAACTCCCGGTACAGGAAATCACCCTCGATCCGGCCGAGGGCGATGTCCTCACTCAATTGCACGAGCGCTTCGATGCCCGGCGTTATCGCATCGACGTCAGTCAGGCGCCGCTGATCCGGCTGATGTATGCGCGCGACCCGGCTCATGGGCGGATCGTGGCAATTCTGTTGTTCCATCACCTGGCGCTGGATCACATCGCGCTGGAAGTCCTGCGCCATGAAATGCGCGCCCACCTGCTGGGGCTCAATGAACCGCTGTCGCCAGCGGTGCCGTATCGCAATTACGTGGCCCAGACCCGGCTTGGAGTCAGCGAACGGGAACATGAAGCGTTCTTCCGCGAGATGCTCGCCGACATCGACGAGCCGACCTTGCCGTTCGGTTTGCAGGATGTGCAGGGCGACGGGCGCGGCATCGATGAAGCCGTGCGCATGCTTGCGCCGGAACTGGATCGGCGTTTGCGCCTTCAGGCGCGGCAGGCAGGCGTCAGCGTGGCCAGCCTGATTCACCTGGCCTGGGCGCAGGTGCTGGCGGCGACCTCGGGGCAGGAGCACGTGGTGTTTGGCAGCGTTTTTATGGGCCGGATGCAAGGCGGCGAGGGCGCGGATCGGGCGCTCGGGGTGTTCATCAACACCTTGCCATTGCGGGTGGACATGGACCGGGGCGCGCGCGATGCGGTGCTGCTCACCCACGCCCGACTGACCGACTTGCTCGGGCACGAACATGCATCACTGGCGCTGGCCCAGCGTTGCAGCGGTGTCGCGTCACCGGCACCGCTGTTCAGTGCGTTGCTCAACTATCGGCACACCGACCTTGAAGCGCAGGAATCGGTGTCGGACCCAGCCTGGCAAGGCATTCAGACCCTGGAAAACGAAGAGCGCACCAACTACCCGATGACCTTGAGCGTCGATGATTTGGGCAGCGCTTTGCAGATCACCACGCGAACCCTGATGAGCATCGGTGCGCAGCGCATCGGCGACTACGTGCAAACCGCGTTGCAGACGCTGGTGGATGCGCTGGAGCAAACTCCGCAACAGCCGCTGAATCGCTTGCCGATCCTGCCGGCGGCGGAGCTTGAGCAACTGCTGGTCGAGTTCAATGCCAGCGAAGTCGATTGCCCGCTCGATCAGCCGCTTCAGGTGCTGTTCGAGCAACAAGTGCAACGCAAGCCCGACGCCATCGCGTTGCAGGCTGGCGAGCAACAACTGACCTATCGCCAACTGAACGAACAGGCCAACCGTCTGGCGCATCATTTACGCGAGCACGGTGTGCAACCCGATTCGCGGGTGGCGATCTGTGTCGAACGCAGCCTGGACCTGGTGGTCGGCCTGCTCGGCATTCTCAAGGCGGGCGGCGCGTATGTGCCGCTGGACCCGGACTATCCGCTGGAACGCCTGCATTACATGCTGCAGGACAGCGCCCCGGTGGCGGTACTGGTGCATGACGCCACCCGCAATCTGTTGGGCGATCCGGGTGTGCCGGTCATCGATTTCGACCGTTGCACCTGGCAGGGCGCGTCGACTGAAAACCTGCAAGTACCGGGTTTGAGCGCTGCGAACCTGGCCTACATGATCTACACCTCGGGCTCCACCGGCACGCCGAAGGGCGTGATGATCGAGCACCGAAGCGCCTGCAACATGGTGCACTGGGGCTCGCAGATCAGCCCGCCGACCGAGCACGGCGCGCTGCTGCAGAAGGCGCCGTTCAGCTTCGACAGTTCGGTGTGGGAGATTTTCTGGCCGCTGTGTTCCGGCCTGCGGCTGGTGCTGGCGCGTCCCGACGGCAACCGCGATTCGGCCTATGTGACTCAGGTGATTCGCGAACGGCAGATCACCGTGGTCAAGTTCGTGCCGGCGCTGCTGCAACAGTTCATCGAACAGGACGATGTCAGCCAGTGCATCAGCCTGACCGACGTGCTCAACGGTGGCGGTGAGTTGACCGCCGCACTGGCCCGGCGCGTCCGCGAGCGCCTGCCGTGGGTGCGTCTGCATAACGTTTATGGACCGACCGAAACCACGGTCGACAGCACCGGCTGGACGCTGGAACCGGATCAACCGGTGCCGGAAGCCGTGGTGCCAATCGGCAAGGCCTTGAGCAACACCCGACTCTACGTGCTGGATGCCCACGATCAACCGGTGCCGTTCGGTGTCAGCGGACATTTGCACATCGGCGGGGTCGGGGTCGCGCGGGGTTATCTGGGGTTGCCGGACATGCAGGCCGAGCGCTTCATCGACAGCCCGTTCGTGGCCGGTGATCGCCTGTATCGCACCGGCGATCTGGTGCGCTACCGCGCGGACGACAACCTCGAATTCCTCGGCCGCAATGACTTCCAGATCAAGCTGCGCGGCCTGCGTCTGGAACCGGGGGAAATCGAAGCACGGTTGATCGAGCACCCGGCGGTGCGTGAAGCGGTGGTACTGGTGCGGGACGAGCGGCTGGTGGCGTATTTCACCGTGCGCGAAGGCTTCGACGCGCCCCCCATCGAAACCTTGCGCGCCCATGTGCTCGAGCGTTTGCCGGAGTACATGGCGCCGGGCGCCTACGTAAAACTCGACGCATTGCCCCTGACCCCCAACGACAAGGTCGACCGCAAAGCCTTGCCGGCACCGGGGGCAGAGGCGGTGCTCAGTCGCCGCTATGAGGCGCCCGAGGGCGAAGTCGAAATCCGGCTGGCGCAGATCTGGGCCGAGGTGCTGCAACTGGAGCAGGTCGGGCGCAATGACCACTTCTTTGAACTCGGTGGGCATTCGTTGCTGGCGGTCAGTCTGGTGGCGCGCATGCGTCAGGCCGGGCTGCACGTCGATGCGCGGACGCTGTTCAGCCAGCCGACTCTGGCCGCGCTGGCGGCGCAAACCTCGGCGCAGGCAAAACAGCTGGAAGTGCCGCAAACCACCATTCCGACGCTCAACCGCAAACGTCGGCTCTGAGGCGACATCGGCGTCGATTCGCGGTTCCCGCGGATCGACGCCATGACTGTCCGGTCACGGGGCTTGTCCCTGCTTCCCATGTCAGACACCCAAGCCCCGATGTTTTAGCTTTTCCAGGCTGCGCGCGACCGCACGGACTCGCCGCTGCACGCTCCTTTTTCCCGAATTTACAGCAGGTTACCCCCATGCAATTTCGCGAGCTGATGGCTGTTATTTCCACCCATGCGATCCGCCTTCAACAGGACGATGAAGACCTGGTCATTCTGGGCGATGACGACGCACTGGACGATGCGTTGTGGGACAGCCTCGCCAAGCACAAGGCGCAGTTGCTGGAGCTGGTGGCGAGCCACGGCGGCGACTGGTCTAGCCCGGCGCTGCGCATCACCCCGGACATGCTGCCGCTGGTGCAGCTGGATCAGTCGGCCATCGACCGTATCGTCGCCACCGTGCCGGGCGGCGTGGCGAACGTGCAGGACATCTATCCGCTGGCGCCATTGCAGGAGGGGCTGCTTTATCACCATCTCTCCGCGCCCGAGGGTGATCCCTATGTGTCGCAGGCGCGGTTCACGTTCGACAGTCGCGGACGGCTGGATACATTCACCGACGCGCTGCGTCGGGTGATCGGGCGCCATGACATTTTGCGCACCGCCATCCTCTGGGAGCATCTGGACGATCCCGTGCAGGTGGTCTGGCGTGAAGCCCCGCTGGTCTGTGAGGAAGTCGATCTGAATGATCGCGAGGACGTACTCGCGCAATTGCTGGCACGCCACGACCCGCAGTACTTTCGCCTCGACCTGCAACAGGCCCCGTTGTTGCGGCTGGTGTTCGACGAGGATCCGGCCAACAACCGAGTGGTCGCATTGTTGCTGTTCCATCACATGATCATGGATCACGTCGCGCTCGATGTGGTACGCCGGGAAATTCAGGCTTACCTGTCCGGCCGCGATGCGGAAGTCGCGAGGGCGGTGCCGTTTCGCGACCACCTGGCGAGGGCACGTCTGGGCTCGGATGAGCAAGCGCACCAGGCATTTTTCCGCGAGATGCTTGGCGACATCGACGAGCCGACGCTGCCCGGTGGCTTGCACGATGTACAAGGTGACGGTCAGGGCATCGAAGAAATCTCGTGCATGCTCGACAGCGATCTGAGCCAGCGCCTGCGTACCCACGCGCGACAGTCGGGCGTGAGCGTGGCGAGCCTGATGCACCTGGCCATGGCGCGGGTGCTGGGTCAGCTGTGCGGGCGCTCGGCGGTGGTGTTCGGCACCGTTCTGCTGGGACGGATGAACGCGGCTGACGGTGTCGAGCAAGCATTGGGGATGTTCATCAATACGCTGCCTTTGCGAGTGGATGTCGGCGCGTCGAGCGTTCATGACGGCGTGCTGGCGACGCACCGGCGCCTGACCGCGCTGCTCGCCCATGAGCAGGCGTCCCTGGCACTGGCCCAGCGTTGCAGCGCCGTGGCGGTGCCGACGCCGCTGTTCAGCGCCATGCTCAACTACCGCCACAGCAGCGTGGAGGAAGTCGCCGAGGTGATCGAGCTGTCGCCGGGGGTGCACGTGTTGGGTGCCCGCGAGCGCACCAATTACCCGTTGACCGTCAACATCGATGACCTCGGTCAGGACCTGCGCATCACGGTGCTGGCCGACGTGACGCTTGGCGCCTCACGCATCGCCGGTTACCTGCGCACGGCACTGGACAGTCTCGTCGATGCGCTGCAGAACAACCCGCAAGCCGCATTGCACAGCCTCAACATCCTGCCGCCCGCCGAGCGTGAGCACTGGTTGTATGGCGTCAATACATCGAAGGCGACGTTTCCCGACACGCCGTTGATTCATCAGCAATTCGAAGCGCATGCGCACACACGGCCCGAGGCAGTCGCGTTGCTGTTCGAGGGCAGGACTTACAGTTATGAGGCACTCAACCGACAGGCCAACCAGGTGGCCCATCGTTTGCTCGCACTCGGCATTCGTCCGGATGACCGGGTAGCGATCTGCGTTGAGCGCGGCCCGCAAATGATCGTCGGCCTGCTCGGTGTGCTCAAGGCGGGTGCCGGTTATGTGCCGATCGATCCGGCTTATCCGCTGGAGCGCATCACCTTCACCCTGCAAGACAGTGCGCCGGTGGCGGTGCTGATGCAGGCGGCGACTCTGGATCGGACTGCCGGGCTATCCGTGCCGCAGATCGACCTTGACGACCAAGGTTTGCAAAATGAACCGGAGTTCAATCCACAGATCCCTGATCTGAATCCGGCGCATCTGGCCTACGTGATCTACACCTCTGGCTCCACCGGGCTGCCCAAGGGGGTGATGGTCGAGCATCGCAACGTGGCCCGCCTGTTTGGTGCGACCCACGATTGGTTCCGGTTCAATGCGCAAGACGTCTGGGCGTTGTTCCACTCGTTTGCCTTTGATTTCTCGGTCTGGGAAATCTGGGGCGCGCTGGCTTACGGCGGTCAGTTGCTGGTGGTGCCGCAACACATCAGCCGCTCGCCGGACGGGTGTTATGCGTTGCTCTGCCGCACGGGTGTCACCGTACTCAACCAGACGCCGAGCGCTTTCCGGCAGTTGGTCGCCGCTCAGGGACGCAGTCCGCTGCAGCATTCGCTGCGCGAGGTGATTTTTGGTGGTGAGGCGCTGGAGCCGGGATCGCTCAAACCCTGGTATGCGCGGGTCGGCAACGCCGGCACCCGGCTGGTGAACATGTACGGCATCACCGAAACCACGGTGCATGTGACCTACCGTCCGTTGGCGGCGGCAGACGCGCAATTGACCGCCAGCAGCCCCATCGGCGTGCGCATTCCCGACCTGCAGCTGTACGTCCTCGATGCCCGGCGAGAGCCCGTGCCGGCCGGAGTGACCGGTGAGTTATATGTGGGCGGCGCCGGGGTTGCCCGTGGTTACCTGAATCGTGAGGCGTTGACCGCCGAGCGCTTCATCGCCGACCCGTTCAGTGGGCATGCCCAAGCGCGTTTGTACAAGACCGGTGATCTGGCACGCTGGACGGTGGAGGGCGAACTCGAATACCTGGGACGCAACGATGACCAAGTGAAAATCCGTGGTTTCCGTATCGAACTTGGCGAGATCCAGGCACGTCTTGCAGCCTGCGACGGCGTGCGCGATGCGCTGGTGATCGCCCGCGAGGACAGCCCCGGCGACACGCGTCTGGTGGCCTACTGGCTGGCCGCCGAAGGTGTCGAACCGAGCGTTGCGCAATTGCGCGATCACCTGCTGGCATCGCTGGCCGAGCATATGGTGCCGGGCGCGTTCGTGCGCCTCGATGCCTTCCCGCTGACAGCCAACGGCAAACTCGATCGCCGGGCGTTGCCGCAGCCGGATAACGAAGCCTTCGCCCGGCGGGCGTTTGAAGCACCGCTCGGCGAAATCGAAACCCGCATCGCTGTGATCTGGCAGACCTTGCTCGGGCTGGAGCAGGTGGGCAGGCATGACAATTTCTTCGAGCTGGGCGGTCATTCGCTGCTGGCGGTGAAGCTGATCGAGCGCATGCGTCAGCAGGACATGCAGTGCGACGTCCGCGTGCTATTCGGCCAGCCGAGCGTGGCGGCACTCGCGGCGACGCTGGGAGGGGACGCCAGGGTCAGCGTGCCGGCCAACCGCATCAAACCCGGTTGCACCCGCATCACCCCGGACATGCTGCCGCTGGCCACGCTGGATCAAGCGGCCATCGACCGTATCGTCGAGACCGTCGAGGGCGGTATCGACAACGTGCAGGACATCTACGCCCTGGCACCGTTGCAGGCGGGCATCCTCTATCACCATCTGGCCATTGCCGACGGTGACCCGTACGTGCTGCAAGCGCAGTTCGCCTTCGACGGACTGGCGCAGATCAAGGCGTTCGTTCGCGCGTTGAACAGCGTCATCGCTCGGCATGACATCCTGCGTACCAGTGTGGTCAGGGAAAACCTTGAGGAGCCGGTGCAAGTGGTGTGGCGTGCGGCGCCGCTGGCACTGGAGCGGGTGGATGCCGATCCGCAGGACGGTGATGTGTTGCGGCAAATGCAGGCGCGTTTCGATCCGCGACACTATCGCCTGGACTTGCAACGTGCGCCGTTGATGCGCTTCGCCTACACCGAAGACCCGTTGCAAAACCGCTGGGTCGGGATCCTGCTGTTGCACCACATCGTGCTCGATCACACCGCGCTTGAGGTGTTGGTGGCCGAGATGAGCGATGCCCTTCACGGGCAAGTCGGTGCGCTGCCGTCCCCCGTGCAATACCGCAACTATGTCGCTCAGGCTCGTCTCGGCTCGAATGCCGAGGCCCATGAAGCGTTCTTTCGCGAGATGCTCGGCGACATCGTTGAGCCGACCCTGGCGTTCGGCCTGCGGGATGTACTCGGCGATGGCACCGGCATCGTGGACAGCGAACGGGCACTGGATGAGCGTCTTGCCGGGCGCTTGCGCAATCAGGCCCGCACGCTGGGCATCAGTGTTGCGAGTCTGGTGCATCAGGCCTGGGGCCAGGTGCTTGCGCAGGTCTGCGGGCGCGAGGAGGTGGTATTCGGCACGGTGTTGCTGGGGCGCATGCAGGGGGGAGAGGGCGCCGATCGTTCGTTGGGTATGTTCATCAATACCCTGCCGCTGCGGGTCCATGTCGGGGCGATGGCGGTGGAGGCGGGTGTCAGGGCGACCCACGAGCGTCTGGCGCAACTGCTGGTGCATGAGCAGGCGCCGCTGATGCTGGCCCAACGTTGCAGTGGCGTGACGGGATCGGAACCGCTGTTCAATACCTTGCTCAACTATCGCCACAGTGCGCAACAGACGGCGACGCCGGGATGGGAAGGCATCCGGATTCTCGATTCTCGTGAGCGCAGCAACTATCCGCTGGTGGTCAGCGTCGACGACCTTGGACAGGGCTTCCGGCTTTCTGTCCAGGCAGTGCCCGACGTGGATGGCGCGCGGGTCTGCGATTATCTGCAAACGGCGTTGGACAATTTGCTCAGCGCGCTGGAGCAGGATCGCCATGCGTTAATGAATCAGGTGTCGATCCTGTCGGCGGCCGAACGCCAGCGCGTGCTGGTCGGTTTCAATGTCACCGGTCGCGACTTTGCCCACGGCCATGTGGTGCACCAATTGTTTGAAGCGCGAGCGGCGAGCCAACCCGACGCTGTGGCAGTGCTGCAGGGCGGGCAAAGTCTGAGCTACGACGGCTTGAACCGCCGCGCCAACCGCCTGGCCCATCACTTGATCGGCCTCGGTGTACGACCGGACGATCGCGTTGCGCTCTGCGTGCAGCGTGGTCCGCAGATGCTGGTCGGGCTGCTGGCGATCCTCAAGGCGGGCGCCGGTTATGTCCCGGTCGATCCCACGCATCCGGCAGAACGGATCGCTTACCTGTTGCAGGACAGCGATCCGGTGGCGGTCCTGGCACAGACGGCCACCCGCGACCTGCTGGGGGCCGTGCCGGTGATCAACCTTGACAGCGACGCCTGGCAGCATCTGCCGGACAGCAATCCACAGTTGCCGGAACTGACCCCGGCACATCTGGCCTACGTGATCTACACCTCAGGCTCCACCGGCCAGCCGAAAGGCGTGATGGTCGAACACGCGACCCTGGAAAACCTTGTGCACTGGCACGCCGAAGCCTTCGACCTGCACGCCGGCAGCCACACCGCCAGCGTGGCCGGGTTTGGCTTTGATGCGATGGCCTGGGAAGTCTGGCCGGCATTGTGCGTCGGTGCGACATTGCACCTGCCGCCGGAAACGGTGCGCAACGAGCACCTGGACGAGTTGCTCGACTGGTGGCGGGCGCAGCCGTTGCAGGTCAGCTTCCTGCCGACGCCGGTGGCCGAATATGCCTTCAGCCGCGAGCTGCAACATCCGACCCTACGCACCTTGCTGATCGGCGGCGACAAGCTGCGGCAGTTCAATCGCGAACAGACTTTCGCGGTCATCAACAACTACGGCCCGACCGAAGCCACGGTGGTCGCGACGTCCGGCCCGGTCGAAGTCGGCCAGCCGCTGCACATCGGCCGGCCGATGGCCAACGCCAAGGTATATCTGCTCGATGACCAGCAACGTCCGGTGCCGGTAGGCGTCACCGGCGAGTTGTACGTCGCCGGCGCCGGTGTCGCACGGGGCTACCTGAACCGTCCCGAGCTGACCGCCGAGCGCTTCCTGAAAGATCCGTTCAACGAAGGGCGCATGTACCGCACCGGCGACCTCGCACGCTGGCTGGCAGACGGCAACATCGAATACCTGGGACGCAATGACGATCAGGTGAAACTGCGCGGTGTGCGGGTCGAACTGCGGGAAATCGAAGCGGCGCTGGCCAGCCATCCGGCGGTGCAGGACGCAGTAGCGCTGGTGCGGGACGGGCAGTTGCTGGTGTGGTTCACCGAGCGAGCGCCGACCGATATCGAAGCCCTGCGCAATCATCTGCAAACCCGCTTGCCACAAGCCCTGATCCCGGCGGCTTACGTGCGCCTCGACGCCTTGCCGCTGACCGCCAACGGCAAACTCGACCGCAAGGCCTTGCCGGATCCGGATCAAAGCGCCTGGCTCAGCCGCGAATACGAAGCCCCGCAAGGCCCGGTGGAAACCGCGCTGGCGCAGATCTGGGCCGATGTTCTGAAGCTGGAAAAAGTCGGACGCCACGACAATTTCTTCGAACTGGGCGGCCACTCGTTGCTGGCCGTGAGCCTGATCGAACGCCTGCGCCAGATCGGCCTGAATACCGATGTGCGCGTGTTGTTTAGCCAGCCAACCCTGGCAGCCCTGGCTACGGCGGTGGGCAGCGGGCGCGAAATCGAAGTGCCGGCCAACCGCATTCCTGCCGACTGCACCCGCATCACTCCGGAGTTGCTGAGCCTGACCGAACTGGATCAGCCAAGCATCGACCGGATCGTTGCCACGGTGCCGGGCGGTGCCGCCAACGTGCAGGACATTTATCCGCTGGCGCCGTTGCAGGAAGGCATCCTTTATCACCACTTGAGCGCAGAGCAGGGCGATCCGTACTTGCTGCAATCATGCCTCGCCTTTGCCAGCGTCGAGCGCTTGCACGCTTTTGCCAACGCCTTGCAAAAGGTGATCGCGCGCCACGACATCCTGCGCACCAGTCTGGTTTGGGAAGGATTGCCGAGCCCGCAGCAAGTGGTGTGGCGAGAGGCTGCGCTGGCGGTGCAACCGGTCGCTCTGAATCCGCTGGATGGCGATATCCTCCATCAGTTGCGTGCACGATTCGATGCCCGGGATTTTCGCCTCGACCTCGGTCAGGCACCGCTGATCCGTCTGATGTACGCCGAAGATCCGCTGCATGACCGGGTGGCAGGCGTGTTGTTGTTCCATCACGTCGTGCTGGATCACACGGCGCTGGAGGTGGTTCGCCGGGACATGCAGGTGTATCTGCCGGGACAGCTTGAGTCTTTGCCGCCCGCCGCGCCGTACCGTAACTACGTCCATCAGGCCCGCCAGGGCATCAGCGAGGACGAACACGAAACCTTCTTCCGGGAAATGCTCGGAGATATTGACGAGCCGACCCTGCCGTTCGGATTGCAGGACGTCCAGGGCGATGGTCGCAACATCGAGGAGCACTCGCTTACGCTGCCGGTGGAATTGAATTGGCACTTGCGTCGCCAGGCGCGGCAATACGGGGTCAGCGTCGCGAGCCTGTTTCATCTTGCCTGGGCGCGGGTGCTGGCGGCGACTTCCGGACGCCGGGACGTGGTGTTCGGCACCGTGCTGCTGGGCCGCATGCAAGGCGGCGAGGGCGCGGATCAGGCATTGGGGATGTTCATCAACACCTTGCCGCTGCGCGTGCAGGTAGACGGACAGAGTGTGAGTGAAGCGGTCCGCACGGTTCATGAGCGGCTGGCGGCTTTACTGGGACACGAACATGCGTCGCTGGCACTGGCTCAGCGTTGCAGCGCCGTGGCCGCGCCTTTGCCGCTGTTCAGCGCGGTACTCAACTATCGACACAGCGGCCACGACGCTGCGCGACAGACGGTTGATCCGGTCTGGCAGGGCATCGAATTCCTGGCCCAGGACGGACGCACGAATTATCCGCTGACCCTGAGCATCAATGACCAGGGCGATGCCTTCAGCCTGTCGGTGCTGACCCCGGATCATGTGGGGGCGCAGCGAGTCTGCGAGCTGATGCACAGCGCTCTGACGGAGCTGGCGGCAGCGTTGGCTGACAACCCCGGACAGGCCTTTGAACGTCTCAGCGTCCTGTCGCAGGCGGCGCGCGCGCAGCTGCTTGGCGACTTCAACGCGAGCACGGCGGTTTACCCGTCAGCGCAAGGTGTTCATCGTCTGTTCGAAGCGCAGGTTGCGCGCACGCCGGAGGCCGTGGCGGTTCAGGCGGGCACGCAGCGCCTGACGTTCAGGCAATTGAACCAGCGCGCCAATCGCCTGGCCCATCATCTGCGGGGGCTAGGTGTTACCACCGATACGCGAGTGGCGATCTGTCTCAAACGCAGCCCGGAGATGCTGGTCGGGTTGCTGGCGATCCTCAAGGCCGGCGCCGCTTATGTACCGGTCGACCCGGCTTATCCGCCCGAGCGCATCGCTTATATGCTGGCCGACAGTGCGCCGGCAGTGGTACTGGTTCGCGACGTGGATTTGCCGAATCAGACAGGTGTGCCGGTGATTGATCTCGCTCATGAGAGCTGGCAAGGCCTGTCGGATGCTGACCCGCAGGTCGCCGATTTTACGCCGGACAACCTGGCCTATGTGATCTACACCTCGGGCTCCACTGGCCAGCCAAAAGGCGTGATGGTCGAGCACGCGACCCTGGAAAATCTTGTCCACTGGCACACCGACGCCTTCGACCTGCACGCCGGCAGCCACACCGCCAGCGTGGCCGGGTTTGGCTTTGATGCGATGGCCTGGGAAGTCTGGCCGGCGCTGTGCGTCGGCGCGACGTTGCACCTGCCGCCGGAATCGGTGAGCAATGAACATCTGGACGAACTGCTCGACTGGTGGCGGGCGCAGCCGTTGCAAGTGAGTTTCCTGCCGACGCCGGTGGCCGAATACGCCTTCAGCCGCGAGCTGCAACACCCGACCCTGCGTACCTTGCTGATCGGCGGCGACAAGCTGCGGCAGTTCAACCGCGAACAGACTTTCGCGGTCATCAATAACTACGGCCCGACCGAAGCCACGGTGGTCGCCACCTCTGGTCCGGTCGAAGTCGGGCAACCGCTGCACATCGGCCGGCCGATGGCCAATGCCCGTATCTACTTGCTCGATGACCAGCAACGCCCCGTGCCAGTAGGTGTGACGGGGGAGTTGTACGTCGCCGGCGCCGGCGTGGCGCGGGGTTACCTGAACCGTCCCGAGCTGACCGCCGAACGCTTCCTGAAGGATCCGTTCAACGAAGGACGCATGTACCGCACTGGCGACCTCGCACGCTGGCTGGCAGACGGCAACATCGAATACCTGGGCCGCAACGACGATCAGGTGAAACTGCGCGGCGTGCGGGTTGAACTGGGGGAAATCGAAGCAGCGCTGGCCAGCCATCCAGCAGTGCAGGACGCAGTAGCGTTGGTGCGCGACGGGCAGTTGCTGGTGTGGTTCACCGAGCGTGCGCCGACCGATATCGAAGCGTTGCGCAATCATCTGCAAACCCGCTTGCCGCAAGCGCTGATCCCGGCGGCTTACGTGCGCCTCGACGCCTTGCCGCTGACCGCCAACGGCAAACTCGACCGCAAGGCCTTGCCGGAACCGGATCAAAGCGCCTGGCTACGCCGCGAATACGAAGCTCCGCAAGGCCCGGTGGAAACTGCGCTGGCGCAGATCTGGGCCGATGTTCTGAAGCTGGAAAAAGTCGGTCGCCACGACAACTTCTTCGAACTGGGCGGCCACTCGTTGCTGGCCGTCACCCTGATCGAACGCCTGCGCCAGATCGGCCTGAACACCGATGTGCGTGTGCTATTCAGCCAGCCGACCCTGGCAGCCCTGGCGGCAGCGGTGGGCAGCGGTCGCGAGATCGAAGTGCCGGCCAACCGCATTCCTGCCGACTGCACCCGCATCACTCCGGAGTTGCTGAGCCTGACCGAACTGGATCAGCCAAGCATCGACCGGATCCTTGCCACAGTGCCGGGGGGCGCCGCCAACGTGCAGGATATTTATCCGCTGGCGCCGTTGCAGGAAGGCATCCTTTATCACCACCTGAGTGCGGAGCAGGGCGACCCGTACTTGCTGCAATCGTGGCTGGCGTTCGACAGCCTCGAGCGGCTCGACAGCTTCGCGGCGGCGCTGCGCAAGGTCATTGCACGCCACGACATCCTGCGCACGGCGGTGATCTGGCAGAAACTGGCCGAGCCGATGCAAGTGGTATGGCGTCACGTCGAGTTGCCGGTGCAGGAGATCCTGTTCGACCCGGCGGATGGCGACGTTCTTGAGCAGTTGCACGAGCATTTCGATGCCCGGCACTACCGCCTCGACATCAGCCAGGCACCGTTGCTGCGTCTGGTGTATGCCCGTGATCCAGCCCACGGTCGGGTGGTCGCGATGTTGCTGTTCCACCATCTCGTGCTCGATCACACCGCGCTGGACGTGGTGCAGCAGGAAATGCTCGCCTGCCTGCAAGGGCATGAAGCCTCGCTCGGCGCGGCCGTGCCTTACCGCAACTACGTGGCGCAGGCGCGGCTGGGCGTCAGCGAGCAGGAGCACGAGGCGTTCTTCCGCGACATGCTCGGCGACATCGACGAGTCGACCCTGCCGTTCGGCTTGCAGGATGTGCAGGGAGACGGTCGCGACATCGAGGAAACGCAACAGGCCCTGACCGCTGCCACCGCTCAGCGTCTGCGCAGCCTCGCGCGGCACCTGGGCATCAGCGTGGCCAGCCTGTTCCACCTTGCGTGGGCGCAGGTGCTGTCGGCGACATCCGGGCAGGAGCGGGTGGTGTTCGGCACGGTGCTGATGGGCCGTATGCAGGGCGGCGACGGGGCCGACCGGGCGTTGGGGATGTTCATCAACACCTTGCCGCTGCGGGTCGATCTGGGGGCAACCCCGGTGCGCGAAGGCGCTCGGGAGACGCATGCGCGGCTCAGTGCGCTGCTCGGCCATGAACACGCGTCACTGGCGCTGGCCCAGCGTTGCAGCGGCGTGGCCGCGCCGTCGCCGCTGTTCAGTTCGATGCTCAATTACCGGCACAGCGCCGACGAGGCGCAACAGCACAACCGGCGTCAGGCCTGGCAGGGCATCGAGACCCTGAGCAGCGAAGAACGCACTAACTATCCATTGAGCATGGGCGTCGATGATCTGGGCAGCGGTTTTGTGCTCACCGCCATGACCCCGGCGGGCGTCGGCTCGCAACGGATCTGCGACTACATGCAGACCGCGCTGGAGACACTGGCGGATGCTCTGGAACAGGCACCGGATCAGCCGCTGAACCGCTTGCCGATCCTTGACGGCGCAGAACGTCAGCGGGTGCTTTACGACCTTAACGTCACCGGCACCGCCGACAATCTGGAGCAAACCGTTCACGGGCTGTTCGAGGCGCAAGTGCAACGCACGCCGCTAGCCGTTGCTTTGCAGGCCGGTGAGCAGCGGCTGACCTACACCGAGCTCAACGCACGGGCCAATCGTCTGGCCCATCACCTGCGCGAACTGGGCGTGGGGCCGGATTCGCGGGTGGCAATCTGTGTCGAGCGCGGGGTGGAACTGATCGTCGGTCTGCTTGGCATTCTCAAGGCGGGCGGTGCCTATGTGCCGCTGGATCCGGCGTATCCGAAGGAGCGTCTGGATTACATGCTCAAGGACAGCGCCCCGGTGGCGGTGCTGGTGCATGGGGCGACTCGCGCCTTGCTCGACGAGAGCACTGCGCTGGTGATCGATCTGGATCAGGCGCAATGGACATCCAACCCGGATGACAACCCGCAAGTGCCGAACCTGAGCGCTTCGAACCTGGCTTACGTGATCTACACCTCCGGTTCGACCGGTGCGCCGAAAGGGGTGATGGTCGAACATCGTGGCGTCGGCAACCTGCTGCACTGGAGTTCGCAGCTGTGTCCCGCCGTGACGGACGGCGCCCTGTTGCAGAAAACCCCGTTCAGTTTCGACGCCTCGGTCTGGGAGCTGTTCTGGCCGCTGAGCGCCGGTTTGCGGCTGGTGCTGGCGCGTCCTGACGGGCACCGCGAGCCGGCGTATCTGGCGCAGGTGATTCGCGAGCAGCGGATCAGCGTGATCCAGTTCGTGCCGGTGCTGTTGCAACAGTTCCTCGAGCAGGATGACGTCAGCCAGTGCAGCAGCCTCACCGATGTGTTCTGTGGCGGCGGCGACCTGACGCCGGCGCTGGCGCGTCTGGTACGTGAGCGTTTGCCGCAGGTGCGTCTGCACAACGTTTACGGCCCGACTGAAGCCACGGTCGACAGCACGGTGTGGACGCTGGAGCCGTCGATGGCGGTACCGGACAGCGCGTTGCCGATCGGACGGCCGATCAACAACACCCGTCTGTATGTACTCGATGCTGCCGAGCGGCCGGTGCCGATGGGCGTCATCGGTCAGTTGTTCATTGGCGGTGCCGGGGTTGCGCGGGGCTACCTGGGGTTGCCGCAGTTGATGGCCGAACGGTTTATCCCGAGCCCGTTCGTGGCCGGCGATCGGCTATACGCCACGGGCGACCGGGTGCGCTATCGCACCGATGGGCAGCTCGAATTCATCGGGCGCAACGACTTCCAGGTCAAGCTGCGTGGCCTGCGTCTGGAACCGGGTGAAATCGAGGCGCAACTGCTCAGCCATCCGGCGCTGCGCGAAGCCGTGGTGCTGGTGCGTGAGGAGCGTCTGGTGGCGTACTTCATCTGTAACGCCGAGGCGGGGCAACCGGGGATCGAGGTGTTGCGCGAACACCTGCTCGCACGTTTGCCGGATTACATGGTGCCGTCGGCATTCGTCGCGCTCGACAGCCTTCCACTGAGCCCCAACGGCAAGGTGGATCGCAAGGCATTGCCCGCACCGGATTCGGCTGTAGTCAGCATTCGCGAATACGAAGAGCCGGTCGGCGAGATGGAAATCCTCCTTTCGCGCCTGTGGTGCGAATTGCTCAAGGTCGAGCGCGTCGGGCGGCAAGACCATTTCTTTGAGCTGGGAGGGCATTCGTTGCTGGCGGTCAGCCTGATCGGGCGCCTGCAACAGGCAGGTATCGAAGCCGATGTCCGGACGTTGTTCGAGCAACCGACTCTGGCTGGTTACGCAGCCATCACGGAAAGAATGGAGATCGTCCTGTGAACCTGAATGAACTGTTGGCGACGCTGAAGACAAAAGACATCCAGTTGGCAATCACGGACGGGCAGTTGCGGGTCAATGGCAACAAGCAGGCCCTGAGTGAGCCAGGTTTGCTGGCCGCATTGCGCGAGCACAAGTCGGCATTGATCGAGCTGATCGAGGCGGGCGATTACTCGGCCGCACGAGAGGGGCAGGTTGCAGTGCCGGTCAATGGCATTTCACCGGGCACAACACGGGTCACCCCGGCGATGCTGACAATGGTTGACCTGAATCAGGACACCCTCGATCAAATTGTCGCGCAGATCCCTGGCGGCGGCGCCAATGTCCAGGACATCTATCCACTGACGCCGTTGCAGGAGGGCATCCTCTACCACCACGCGAGCGCTGCACAGGGTGATCCGTATGTGATGCAGGCGAAATTCGCGTTCAGCGGACCCGAGCGGTTCGAGGCATTCGTCCAGGCCCTGCAGACCGTCATCGAGCGCCACGACATTCTGCGCACCGCCATCGTCTGGGAAGGACTGGACACGCCGGTGCAAGTGGTCCTGCGACGTGTCGGGTTACCTGTGGAGGAAGTGCAGCTCGATGCGGCTCAAGGCGATGTCCTGGAGCAGTTGCATGCGCGATTCGACGCCCGGCACTTTCGTCTCGACGTGACACGCGCGCCGCTATTGCGCCTGGCCCATGCCTGGGATGCAAAGACCGGGCGTATCGTCGCGATATTGCTGTTTCACCACATGGCGATGGACCACTCGGCGCTCGCGGTGGTCAGCGAGGAAATGCAGGCGTGCCTGTCAGGACAGAGCACCAGACTGGGAGCGCCCGTACCGTTTCGCAATTATGTCGCCCAGGCGCGGCTAGGCATCAGCGAGTCGGAGCACGAGGTTTTTTTCCGCGAGATGCTCGGTGACATCGACGAACCGACGTTGCCGTTCGGCCTGCAAGGCGTGCATGGCGACGGCAGCGACATCGAAGAATGCGGTGTGCCACTTGACCCGTTGCTGGGGCAGCGCCTGCGAGCCAGTGCCCGGTCGCTCGGGGTGAGTGTCGCGAGTCTGTTCCATCTTGGCTGGGGGCAGGTCCTCAACGCACTCACCGGAAAATCTGCTGTTGTGTTCGGTACCGTGCTGATGGGGCGGATGCAAGGGGCGGAGTCGACCGACCGCGCGCTGGGCATTTTCATCAACACCTTGCCGCTGCGGGTCGAGGTCGACGCGCTGGCAGCGGGTGAGTCGGTGAAGGCCACCCATGCACGTCTGACCCGTCTGATGCGCCATGAGCACGCCCCGCTGGTGCTGGCCCAGCGTTGCAGCGGGGTGGTCGGGTCATCGCCGCTGTTCAGTTCACTGCTCAATTATCGGCACAGCACCTCGAGCGCCAATGCCAGTGCCGAAGCGCTCTCGGCCTGGGAGGGGATCAGCGTCCTGCATGCGGAGGAACGCACCAATTACCCGCTGACCTTGAGCATCGATGACTTTGGCGATCACTTCAGCCTGACGCTGCTGGCCAGTCGTGAAGTCGAGGCGCAGCGGATCTGCGGCTATATGGTGTGTGCCATGGAAAACCTGTTGCAGGCATTGGAGCACGCGGCGGATACGCCGCTGAGTCAACTGTCGGTGTTGCCCGCCCTAGAGCGCGAACAGCTGTTGACGGGGTTCAACGCCAGCGATGTCGAATACGTTCGCGGACAGACAATTCATCAACGCTTCGAGGCGCAGGTCGTCGCGCGACCGCAAGCGCTGGCGGCGGTGCACCTGGACAAGCAACTGACGTTCCACGAACTGAACCGCCAGGCCAACCTTCTGGCACATCGCTTGATCGAGCTGGGCGTGCAACCGGATGACCGGGTAGCCATTGTCGCCCGGCGAGGGCTGGATACCCTGGCCGGATTGCTCGCCGTCCTCAAGGCAGGCGCCGGGTATGTGCCGATCGACCCCGCGCATCCGGCCGAACGCCTGAATTATCTGCTGAGCGATTGCGAGCCAGTGGCGATTCTGACTTCAAGTGACCTGCTCGCACGGCTGCCGGGACAGGAGCTGCCGGTACTCGATCTTGATCCGCGCACCTGGCGCTCAGGCAATGACGCAAACCCGGTGGTACCAGATCTGTCCGAGGCGAACCTGGCTTATGTGATCTACACCTCGGGCTCCACCGGTTTGCCCAAGGGCGTGATGGTCGAACACCAGACACTGGCCAATCTGGTCGACTGGCACAGCAGCGCCTTTGACCTGTGTGCTGGTCGCCATACGTCGAGTCTGGCCGGGTTCGGCTTCGACGCAATGGCATGGGAAGTCTGGCCAGCTCTGTGCGTCGGCGCGACCCTGCACCTGGCACCTGCGCAGGACGGCGGCGAAGACGTCGACGGGCTGCTGGCCTGGTGGTGCGCGCAACCGCTGGACGTGAGTTTCCTGCCGACGCCGGTCGCCGAATACGCCTTCAGCCGGCATCTCGAGCACCCGACATTGCGCACCTTGCTGATCGGCGGCGACCGCTTGCGTCAGTTTTCGCGCAATCAGCATTTCGATGTGATCAACAACTATGGCCCGACCGAAGCCACCGTAGTCGCAACGTCCGGACGGATCGAGGCGGGGGAGGCGCTGCACATCGGTAAACCGGTGAGCAATACCTCGGTGTATCTGCTCGACGAGCAACAGCGTCCGGTGCCGATCGGGGTGGCCGGCGAGCTGTATATCGGTGGCCGAGGCGTGGCGCGTGGTTACTTGAACCGTGCGCAACTGACCGCCGAACGCTTTCTGCCGGACCCGTTCAGTCAACGCCCGAATGCGCGTCTGTATCGCACCGGCGACCTTGCCCGCTGGCGCCCGGACGGGACAATCGAATACCTGGGGCGCAACGATGATCAAGTGAAAATCCGCGGCATGCGCATCGAATTGGGGGAAATCGAAAGCCGTCTACAGCAGCTTCCCGGGATTCAGGAATTGGTGCTGCTGGCCCGTGAAGATGAGCCCGGGCAACCACGGCTGGTGGCCTATTTCACCGAGCAGGCGCAGGTGCAGCCACTGGCTGTGGCGCAACTGCGTGAGCATCTGCTGGGCCAGTTGCCCGAGTACATGGTGCCGGTCGCGTTCGTCCGGCTCGACAGCCTGCCGCTCACCGCCAATGGCAAACTGGACCGCAAAGCCTTGCCGTTGCCGGAGCGCACGGCGCTGCTCACTCGCGAATACGAGGCGCCGCAAGGCGAGCTGGAATGCACGCTGGCGCAGATCTGGGCCGAGGTGCTGCAGGTTGAACGGATAGGCCGACAGGATCATTTCTTTGAGCTGGGCGGCCATTCGTTGCTGGCCATGCGCATGGTCGCGCAAGTGCGTCAGCGGCTGGGCGTGGAGCTTGCGCTCGGCGAGTTGTTCGCCAATGCCGAGCTGGCGTCGGTGGCGCAGTCGCTTGCCCGGGCCGGACGCTCGACGCAGCCACCGATTCTTCCGGTACCTCGGGAAGGTGTATTGCCGCTGTCGTTTTCCCAGCAGCGCTTCTGGTTTCTGGCGCAGATGGAAGGTGCCAACACGGCTTACAACATTCCGATCGGTCTGCGTCTGCGCGGTGTGCTCGACGCCGATGCACTGCAACGGGCGCTGGCCAGGATAGTCGCCCGGCACGAAAGCCTGCGCAGCCGTTTCACGCCGTACAACGGCGAAGCCCAGGTGTTGATTACTCCGCCCGACAGCGGTGTGCTGCTGCGGGTCGAGGACCTGCGCCAGCACCCGCAGGCCGACGAAGCCTTGCAGGCGCTGATTCAGGGGGAAGCTTCCGGCCCGTTCGACTTGCAGGATGATCCGTTGATTCGCGGACGACTGGTGCGTATGGCCGACGATCACCATGTGTTGCTGATCACCTTGCATCACATCATCTCCGACGGTTGGTCGATGGAGGTGCTGACCCGCGAGCTGATGGCGTTGTATCAGGCTTTCAGTCAGGGGTTGGCGGACCCTTTGCCGCCGCTGGCGTTGCAATACACCGACTATGCCGTCTGGCAGCGGCGCTGGCTGAGCGGGGAGGTTTTGCAGCGCCAGAGTGAATACTGGCAACGTACGCTGGCCGATGCGCCTGCCTTGCTGACGTTGCCTGCCGACCGACCGCGACCACCGCAACAGGATTACGCCGGCAGCAGCGTCGAAGTTTGCCTGGACGAACGCTTGAGCGCCGGACTCAAAGCCTTGAGCCAGCGCCATGGCGTGACGCTGTACATGACGATGCTGGGCGCGTGGGCGATGCTGCTCAGCCGGTTGGCCGGGCAGTCGGACATTGTGGTCGGCTCGCCGGTGGCCAACCGTTTCCGGGCCGAAATCGACGGACTGATCGGGTTGTTCGTCAACACCCTGGCGTTACGCATTGATACCTCCGGTGAGTTGAGTACCGAAGCGTTGCTGGCGCGGGTCAAGGCGCTGACCCTGCAGGCCCAGGATCATCAGGACTTGCCATTCGAACAAGTGGTGGAAATCGCCCGACCGGCCCGCAGCCTGGCCCACAGCCCGCTGTTCCAGACCATGTTCAACTGGCGCAGCAGCGACGGACCGGTGTTGGCGCTGGGGGATCTGACCCTGGAAGCGGTGGCCGAGCCGAGTCACTTCGCCAAGTTCGATCTGACCCTGACCCTGGGGGAGTCGCCCAACGGGATAAGTGGCTGGATGGAGTACGCCACAGCGCTGTTCGATGAGGCGACGGCACGGCGTTATGCCGGTTACTTCCAGCGCTTGTTGCAGGCCATGGTCAACAACGACCAGGCAGTGCTGGAGCATGTGCAGATAATCGAGGATCAGGAACGCACGCAGTTGCTCGACGAATTCAACGCCACCGCACCGGACTGTCCGCAAGTGCTTACCGTGCACCGGGTCTTCGAGATGCAGGCCGCCGAGCATCCGCAAACCGTTGCCGCGGTGCACGGGACGCAGGTGTTGAGTTACGCGGAACTGAACCGCAGCGCCAACGGCCTGGCGCATCATCTCATCGCTCAAGGTGTGCAGCCCGGCGATCATGTGGCGATTCTGTTGCCACGCTCGCTGGAGTTGTTGGTCGCGCAGTTGGCGATCATCAAGTGTGCGGCGGCCTATGTGCCACTGGATATCCACGCACCCGCCGAGCGTCAGGCATTCATGGTGCAGGATTGTCAGGCGGTCGCGCTGTTGACCGGCAGCGATCAGGCCATCGATTACCCGGTACGGCGAATGGATCTGGATACCCTGGCGCTTGCCGAGAGTCCTTCGCACAACCCGGACGTGCCTCAGTCCTCGGAGGCCTTGGCGTACATCATGTACACCTCGGGCTCCACGGGCACCCCGAAGGGGGTCATGGTGCCGCATCGCGGCATTACCCGCCTTGTGATCGACTGCGGCTACGCCGATTTCAACCCGAGTGACCGGGTGGCATTCGCTTCGAACCCGGCGTTCGATGCGAGCACCATGGATATCTGGGGCGCCTTGCTCAACGGTGGCCAGGTGGCCGTGATCGATCATGCGACCTTGCTCGACCCGCAGGCATTCGGTCGGGAACTGAAGCGCTGCGGGGCGACAATCCTCTTCGTCACCACCGCGTTGTTCAATCAGTACGTGCAATTGATTCCCGAGGCGCTCAAAGGGCTGCGCATCCTGCTGTGCGGTGGGGAGCGTGGCGATCCGGCGGCGTTTCGAAAGCTGCTCGCCGAAGCACCGGACCTGCGCCTGGTGCATTGTTATGGCCCGACCGAAACCACGACGTACGCCACCACCTTCGAAGTGCGTGAGGTGGCGCCGGATGCGGACAGCGTTTCGATTGGCGGCCCCATCGGCAATACCCGCGTATATGTGCTGGATGACCGGCAACAACCGGTGCCGTTCGGCGTCACCGGCGAGTTGTACATCGGTGGTCAGGGGGTTGCGCTGGGCTATTTGAACCGGCCTCGACTGAGTGCCGAGAAATTCCTCCGTGATCCGTTCAGCGACAATCCGCAGGCCTTGATGTATCGCACGGGCGACCTCGTGCGCTGGCAGGCGCCGGGGCGACTGGAATGCATCGGCCGCAACGATGACCAGGTGAAGATCCGCGGCTTCCGCATTGAGCTCGGAGAAATCGAAAACCGCCTGTTGAGCTGTCCGGGGGTCAAGGAAGCGGTGGTTCTGGCCCGACGCGACGGACAGGAACCAACGCGGCTGGTGGCCTATTACACGGCGCACGATCCTGCATTGCAGGGCGCTACTCTCCGCGCGCTGCTGCAAGCCAGGTTACCGGAGTACATGGTGCCGACTGCCTGGGTGGCGCTGGAGAGCCTGCCGCTGAACAACAACGGCAAGGTCGATCGCAAAGCGTTGCCGGCGCCGACACACCAAGCGCTGGTCATGCGTGACTATGAAGCGCCGGCCAATCCTCTTGAGGAATCACTGGCCGGGCTCTGGGCGCAAGTGTTGCAAGTCGAGCGGGTAGGCCGCCATGACAACTTCTTCGAACTGGGCGGGCATTCGCTGCTGGCGGTGCGGCTCGTCGATCTGATGCAAAAGTCCGACAGGCCGATTTCGTTGGCCGAGCTGTTCCAGCATCCGACCGTCGCAGGGACTGCCACGCTGCTGTGTCAGCACAGCGACGCTGTGCCGCTGCATGACGGCGTGGTCGTGGTGCGTGCAAGTGACCAAGGCACGCCGTTGTTCCTGGTGCATGAGTTCAGTGGTCGTGACCTTTATTTCCCGGCGCTGGGCCTGCATATTGGCGGCGAGTTCCCGATTTACGGCTTGCCGGGTATCGATCCCGGTATGACGCAACTGCGCACCATGGAGTGCCTGGCGGCCCGGCTGGTCGAGGTGATCCGCGCCAGACAACCCCACGGCCCCTATCGGCTTGCCGGATGGTCGTTCGGTGGCGCGCTGGCTTATGAAATCGCGGCGCAACTGCTCGGGATGGACGAGTCAGTGGCGTTCGTCGGGCTGATCGACACCTATGTGCCGCGCCTGGCCGATCCGAACAAGGCGCAGTGGAACGATGCACATGTGCACAAGCGCCAATTGCTTTTGCATTGCACGGCGCATTGGGCCGGGCACGAGGCACAGGAGCAGCAAGCACTGGCGCGTCTGGCGGTGTTGCAGACCGAACTTGAGCAGTGGGCGTTCGCCGATTTGTTCAACCACTGTCACGAGCAGCAGTTGCTCAGACCCGAGCTGGCAGCTGTCTCGGCAGCGGATGCCTGGCAATACCTCGACCGGGAAGTGGCCCACGGGCATGCGTTGGCCCATTACCGGATCAACCCGATCGGTTTGCCATTGCATCTGCTGCGTGCCACGGAGCGTTCGGCGCCAATGTCACGACTCAGCCCCACGCGCGGTTGGGCAGAAGAATTGCCAGGTGTGGAGCTGAACTGCATCGACGTACCGGGCGACCACCAGAGCATGATGAAAGCACCGCACGTTCAGGCGCTGGGGCAGGCCCTGACTCAGGCGCTGGAAACGGCAAATGCGCCCGCGCCAACGGCGTATCAGCCGATCCTGACCATTCAGACCGGTCACACCGGGCATGCACCGATTTTCTGCGTGCCGGGGGCCGGCGACAGTGTCACCGGGTTCATCCACCTGACCGAGGCGCTGGGGCCGGAGTGGCCGATTCATGGGCTGCAACCTCGAGGCCTCGACGGCGCAACGGTGCCGCACAGCCGGGTCGAAAGCGCGGCCACGTTCTATGTACGGGCGCTTGAGCAGTTGTACCCGCAGGGGGCGGTGCATCTGATCGGGCATTCGTTCGGTGGCTGGGTGGCTTACGCCATGGCAGCTCAGTTGCAGGCGGCGGGGCGCGAAGTGGCGTCCCTGACCCTGATCGACAGCGAATCACCGGGCGGCAACAGCGTGGTGGGCAAGCCGTACACCACGACGGCGGCGTCGTTACGCCTGATCGAGTCGCTGCAGCTGTCCAGCGGCAAGTCTCTGGGCATCGATGCGCTGGCCTTTGCCGAAGCCGACGACAGCACGCAAATGCGCCTGCTGCACGAGGGGATGGTGCGCGCGGGTGTGCTGTCCGAACGTGCATCAGCCGATGCGATGCACGGCCCGGTACGCACCTTCGCCACCGCGCTGCGCACGGTCTATCGGCCAGCACTGGCCTACACCGGGCCGGTGCGTCTGGCGTTGGTGGACGACCCGACGCTGGACGCCTCGGGCAACCGGCGCGAACAGGCGGCGATGCTCGAAGGCTGGCAGCGTGAGGCCAGGGATCTGGCGGTGTGGTACGGCCCGGGCAACCACTTCACGATCCTCAAGGCGCCCAACGTCTTCAGTCTTGCAGCGTGGTGGCATGACGGGCTGACGGTGGCGGCGGGGCAAGTGTTGTCCTGATTGACGTTTTTATCCTGGAACCCGGCCGCTGGCCGGGCTCAACCCTGAACGGAATTGTGGTCATTTATGGAACAGTCGAAGGTGCGCAAAGTCGGTCTGGGAATCGCGTTGACGCTGGTGGCCGGGTTGGTGTTCTACACGGTGCAGGCGCCGGCCGAAGCACCGCAATACCTGACCGCCACGGTCGAACGCGCTGACATTGAAAACGCAGTGCTGGCCACCGGTCTGCTGGAGGGCATCAAGCAAGTGGACGTCGGCGCCCAGGTTTCGGGGCAGTTGAAGTCGCTGAAGGTCAAGGTCGGCGACAAGGTCAAGAAGGGCCAGTGGCTGGCGGAAATCGACCCGTTGGTGCTGCAGAACACCCTGCGTCAGGCACAGGTCGATGAGGAAAACCTGCAAGCCCAGCGCCGGGCGACCCAGGCTCAGTTGCGCCAGACCAAGGCGATCTACGAGCGCTATCAGAACCTGCAGGAGGACGCCTCGATCTCGCGGCAGGATTTCGAAACCGCGCAGTCGAACTACGAAGTGCAGCAGGCCAACCTGATGTCGCTGGATGCGCAAATCAAAAGCGCGCACATCCAGATCGACACCGCCAAGGTCAATCTGGCCTACACGCGGATCGTCGCGCCCATCGACGGCGACGTGGTGGGCATCGTGACTCAGGAAGGCCAGACCGTGATCGCCAACCAGCTGGCGCCGATCCTGCTGAAACTGGCGGACCTGGACACCATGACCGTCAAGGCTCAAGTGTCGGAGGCCGACGTCATTCACATCACGCCGGGGCAGGAGGTGTACTTCACCATTCTCGGCGAGGACAAGCGTTATTACGGCAAGCTGCGCGGTACCGAGCCTGCGCCGCAGAACTTCCTGGAAACGCCGCCCGCCGGCACGCCGAAACAGAACACCGCGGTGTTCTATAACGCGCTGTTCGAGGTGCCGAATCCCGATCACCGTTTGCGTATTTCCATGACCGCTCAGGTGCGGGTGGTGCTCGACACCGCCAAGTCGGTGCTGACGATTCCGGTCGCCGCGCTGGGCCCACGCAACAGCGATGGCAGCTTCCCGGTGCGGGTGCTGGACGCCAAGGGCCAGGCGCAGTCGCGCAACGTGCAGACCGGGATCAACAACAACGTCAAGGTGCAGGTCAACGACGGCCTGGCCGAAGGCGACCGGGTGGTGATCGGTGATCCGGTGGCGAAAGTGGCAGGGGCATGAGCATGAACGAACCTCTGCTGCAACTGACCGGCATCAGCCGCAGCTTCACGGCTGGCGATCGCGAATTTCTCGCGCTGAAGAACATCAACCTGACGATCAATGCCGGGGAAATGGTCGCGATCATCGGTGCCTCGGGCTCCGGCAAATCGACCCTGATGAACATTCTCGGTTGCCTCGACTACGCCACGGCCGGAAGCTACAAGATCAACGGCCGGGAAACCCGGGATCTGGACAATCAGGCGCTGGCCGAACTGCGTCGCGACTATTTCGGCTTCATCTTCCAACGCTATCACTTGCTGCCGCACTTGAGCGCGATGCACAACGTCGAGATGCCGGCGATCTATGCCGGCACGCCGGAGCCACAACGGCATGCGCGGGCCCGTGAATTGTTGGCTCGGCTGGGCCTGGAAGGCCACCTGACCCATCGCCCAAGCCAACTCTCGGGCGGTCAGCAGCAGCGGGTGAGTATCGCCCGGGCCTTGATGAACGGCGGCGAAGTGATTCTCGCGGACGAGCCCACCGGCGCCCTCGATACCACCAGCGGCAAGGAGGTGATGCGGATTCTGCTGGAGCTGCACGCGGCCGGGCACACGGTGATTCTGGTGACTCACGACCCCAAGGTCGCGGCCAACGCCGAGCGCATCATTGAAGTCAGCGACGGCGAAATCCTCAGCGACCGCCGCAACGAGCGCGACAGCACGGCACTGACCAATGAGGGCGCGGTCCCCAAATCCACAGCAGCGCGGCGGCTGGTGGCCAGCCTCGGATTGTTCAAGGAAGCGTTCAACATGGCCTGGGTCGCGCTGATTTCCCATCGCATGCGCACACTGCTGACCATGCTCGGGATCGTCATCGGCATTACCTCGGTGGTGTCGATCTCGGCCATCGGCGAAGGGGCCAAGCGCTATGTGCTCAAGGACATTCAGGCCATCGGCAGCAACACCATCGATATCTATTCCGGCACCAGTTTCGGCGACAGTCGCTCGGCGGCCATCGAAACCCTGGTGCCGGCGGATGTGGCGGCGCTCAATCAGCTGTACTACGTCGACAGCGCCACGCCGGTGGTCGGGCGCAATCTCCTGCTGCGCTATCGCAATATCGACCTCGATGCGCAGGTCAACGGCGTCAGCGATCTGTACTTCCAGGTGCGCGGGATCAAGATGGAGTCGGGCATCCCGTTCAGCGAAAGCGATGCCCGGCGCCAGGCTCAGGTGGTGGTTATCGATCACAACACTCGCCAACGGTTATTTGGCGAGGGAGTCGATCCGCTGGGGCAGGTGATCCTGATCGGTAATTTGCCGTGCACCGTGATTGGCGTGGCGGCAGAGAACAAGAATATCTTCTCGTCGAGCAAATCCTTGAATGTCTGGGTGCCTTACGAAACCGCAGCCGGCCGGCTGTTGGGCCAGCGTTACCTGGACAGCATCAGCGTGCGGATCAAGGACGGCCAGCCGAGCAAGGTGGTGGAAGACAACGTCAACAAACTGATGCTGCAGCGCCACGGCACCAAGGACTTCTTCACCAACAACCTCGACAGCGTGATGCAGACGGTGCAGAAAACCAGCCGCTCGCTGGCGCTGTTGCTGTCGCTGATTGCGGTGATTTCGCTGGTGGTGGGCGGCATCGGGGTGATGAACATCATGCTGGTGTCGGTCACTGAACGTACCCGGGAAATCGGCATTCGCATGGCGGTGGGGGCGCGGCAGTCGGACATCCGTCAGCAGTTTCTGGTGGAGGCGGTGATGGTCTGTCTGCTGGGCGGGGCGATTGGAATTTCGTTGAGTTACGCCATCGGCCATTTGTTTTCGCTGTTCATCAAGGAATGGGAGATGGTGTTCTCGCTGGGCTCGGTGCTGACAGCGGTGTTCTGCTCGACGCTGATCGGCATCGTGTTCGGCTTCGTGCCGGCGCGCAATGCTTCGCGGCTCGACCCGATCGAGGCCTTGGCGCGGGACTGAGGGGCCGGACATGAAAAAAACCGTCGTCCCTGGCAGGACGGCGGTTTTTTTACAGGCGCGTGATCGATCAGGCCGCGTTGGAAGGATCGCAGGCGGCCGGGCAGTCCTCAGGTGAATACATCCAGCGCATCAGCGAATGGCGACCGCTGATCCCCAGTTTGATGGCGGCGCGCTTGAGGTAGCTCTCGACGGTGTTGACCTTCAGTTGCAATTGCTCGGCCAGTTCAGGCGCGGTGCGCCCGGCCAGCAGACCCACGCACACTTCCATCTCTCGGTTCGACAGGCTCAGGCCCAGTTGCTGCACGCGCTCGCAAAAACGCAAGCGCAGGGTCTCCAGGCCTTGAAGCGATGCTTCGGTCGCTGCGGCTTGCACTTCGGGATCCGCACTCGCCGGTTGCAGCGCGTGGATATGCTTTTCCACCATCGGCAGCAGCACCGGGGAGATGTCCTGCAACAGGCTGCGCTCTCGCGCGGAGAAGCGCTTCGACGGGCCGCAGCGGTACACGGAAATCACATAACGGTAACCGTCCTTGCGCCGGGTCAGGTGCAACTGCGACGCATCGGTGACCGTGGAGGGTTCGGGGGCGGGCACGTCACTGTTAGCGGGATCGGTGCTCAGTTCGGAATACACCGTCTCGGCCGTCAGTGCCGCCTCTTTGGGGCATTCAGGGTCGATGCGCGGTTGTGCACGCCCGACCGGCTCCACGCGCATCTGCCGGATGTGTGTGGCATCCACGGCCAGTTGGGTGAGGATCAGGTCGTGCAGCATCCGCGGAAAATGCCGGCTGCCAGTGCTGGCGATGACTTTGCCGATGTGAGGGAACAGGTGTGAGTTCATGTGTTTCATCCATGAGTAGCAATGGGGGAATTGCGCTTTCCCGAGTCTCCGGCGGATGTCCTTGGCCGGCGACCACAAATCGGGAAATTTGGATCCTATCCTAGTACAACGTTTGAGCGACGGATTAATGAAGGGGCTATTAGCTCATAACCCGAACATTCAATGGCCGGACAGGCGCCGGTCCTCATGAGCGCGCGGTGTTCGAGCGATGATTGACCGCTCCAGAGCGTTTTGAAGTTTGCAGGAAACGGGCAAAAGCCATTTTGTCGATGGGCCGGCTCATGAAATAACCCTGCACTTCGTTGCATTGATCCTTGCCGAGAATGGCCAGTTGCTCTTCGGTCTCGACGCCTTCGGCCGTGACATTCAGGCCCATCGCCTTGCCCAGACCGATGATCGCTTGCACCACCGCACGATCATTGCTGCCAGTGCTGATCGAAGCAATGAAACGCTTGTCGATCTTGATGCCGTCGAACGGATAGGCGCGCAGGTAGCCCAGCGAGGAGTAGCCGGTGCCGAAGTCATCCATGTTCAACCTCACGCCCAGCTCTTTCAGCGCGTTCATGGTTGTCAATGCACCGTCGGTGTCGTTGAGCATGACGTTTTCAGTGATCTCCAGTTCCAGACGACTGCCCGGAAAGCGGGTTTCGACCAGTACCTCGCGCACATCCTGGACGACATCGCTCAGTGCAAACTGGGCAGGGGAGAGGTTCACCGACAGGAGGATTTCTGCAGGCCAGGTCAGGGCGGTCTGGCAGGCTTCGCGCAATACCCAGCGACCGAGGGGGACGATCAGGTCCGTCTGCTCCGCCAGCGGAATGAACAGATCGGGACCGAGCAGCCCTTTCGTCGGATGCTGCCAGCGCACCAGGGCTTCAACCGAAACAATTTCCTTGCCGTCCACCTTGTAGCGGGGCTGGTAGTGCAGCACCAGTTCGTTGTCTTTCAGCGCTTTGCGCAAGTCGTCTTCCATTTGTCGACGCGTCTGAATCTGGTCGCTCATGTGCGCTTCGAAATAGCACCAGGTGTTCTTGCCCTCCGACTTGGCCTGATAGAGCGCGATGTCGGCGCAGCGAATCAGCTCTGCGGCTTCGAAGCCGTGGCGCCGGCTCAGGGTGATGCCGATGCTGGCACCGATGTGCAACGGATGATGCTCGAACATCACCGGCTCATGCAGGCTGCCGATCAGACGTGTGCAGAACCGGTCGATTTCCTGATGCGAGTCCATGCCACTGAGTACGACGACGAATTCGTCGCCGCCCAGCCGCGCAACAATGTCGTGATCACGCGTGCATTCGCGCAGGCGCCTGGCGACTTCCTGCAGGACCGCATCACCGGCCGGATGCCCCAGTGAGTCATTGATCGGCTTGAAGTTGTCCAGATCGATCATCAGCAGTGACAGGGGTGCGGCATGCTCTTTGAGTTGCAGGGCCTCTTCCAGATAGCGCGCCAGTTTGTTGCGATTGGGCAGCCCCGTCAGTGCGTCGTGCATGGACAGGTGCTGGATCTGTGCATGGGCCGCCACTTCATCGGTAATGTCGCTGGCGGTGCCGCGATACCCGACGATGGAATGGCTTTCGACGATCGGCCGGGCGGACAGCCGGCAATAGCGTTGCTGTCCTGTTTCATCGCGGTAGGTACAGCGCAGGTCACTGGCGTTGACCTCTTCGTTCAGTTTCTTGAGCCATAGCTCCAGCGGCGTGGTATCGCAGGACAGTAACTGCATGATGTCCTGTCCCAGCCACTGTTCACGTGGGTAGCCGGTCACAGTACTGAAGCGCGCCGAGAGATAGGTGAGAGACAGGTGCCGGTCGATTTCCCAGATCCAGTCCGAAGCCGCTTCAGCCACGGCGCGAAAACGTTCTTCACTGGCCTCAAGTGCCTGATTGGCCGCTTGCATTGCGCGGTGTGAGGTCTGCATCGCTTCGAAGCTGTTGTCCACGTACTGCGACGAGCGCAAGGCATGCCGGAAAAAGTAGCCGGTCAACAGCATGAGGATGAGCAAAATGCTGCCAAGCGTCGGCAGCAATGACCACAGCAACTGTTGCCCCGGACGCTCGAGGTCTGCGACCAGACTGTAACCGGTACTGTCCAGCGGCACTCGGGGCTGGCCCGCTTCGATGGTTTCGTCCGGGGCCAGGGTCAGGTTGTTCAGGCCGAAGCCGCTGCCGATCTTCCGCAGTTTGGCAGGCGTCAGCTTGTCGACGAATACCAGCACGGAGGTGTTACGGGGTTCTTCGGTGGGGCGCTCGTCATTGGGAATGATGGCCGCCGCCGTCACCAGCGCCGGCCAGTCTTCAAACAACGAATAGGTACTGACGGGCTTGGTGAGGTCGCTCTGCAGCTGTACCTGGTCGACCAGTGCAGTGGCCGACGCCTTGAGAAAACCGGAAATGTTTGCTTCGACCAATTGGCCGCGCACCACCGCATATTTGGTCTGTTCCCGGTTCAGGACAAATACGCCGTCATAGCCATCGCTGGTGAACAGGGTTTTGCCGAGGTTTTGTTCAACGTAGGCCCAGTTCGTGTCGACCTGAGCGCTCAGGTGCTCATAGGCCGTTGTCCAGTAGGCGTAACTGGTGATGTAGTTTTTTGAAGCCAGGATGCGGTTTTCCAGGGCTCGGGTCGAATAGAACAGGTTGTCGTTCACATCGTCGTCATCGAGCCGCGTCGCAATACTGAACAGGGCACCGACGGCGGTGATGACACCGGCTATGAACAGCACGCCTACGGCAAAGGCCAGGCGTCGGGTGGCGTTACGTTGAGGCGAGGGGAGCGGGGCCGCATGAGTGGAAAAGTCCATTCGCTCATCCTTGATCCGTGATTACGGCATCTAGAACACTTGGATCGACGCAATGTTCAGTCTTGTCTGCGCCACCGTTTGAAGGGTAGCAGGCACTTCGGACTTTCATCGACAATGCGCGTCCACCAACTCGATCCAGTGCCTGACGGGCGTGCGGCCGGCGCCGTCGAGGTGGATCTGGCAGCCGATGTTGGCGGTGGCGATGATCTCGGGATGACCACTCTCCAGCGCATCGAGTTTGTTGTCGCGCAGTGACCTGGCCAGCGCCGGTTGGGTGATCGAGTAAGTACCCGCCGAGCCGCAGCACAGATGAGCGTCGGGGACGGCAGTCAGGTCGAAGCCCAGGCGGGTCAGCACCGACTCCACCGCACCGCCGAGTTTCTGTGCATGTTGCAAAGTGCACGGGCAATGGAAAGCTACACGTTGATTGGCGCGGATGCCGAAGGACTCGAGCGGCTCCTCGCGCAGCACCTCAACCAGGTCTTTTGCCAGCGCGCTGACGGCTTTGGCCTTTTCGGCATAAGCCGGATCGGCGCGAAGCAAGTGCCCGTAATCCTTGATGAACGCACCGCAACCGCTGGCAGTCTGTACGATCGCCTCGGCGCCCTGTGCGATGGCCGGCCACCACGCATCAATGTTGTGGCGCGCGCGCTCAAGACCGCTGGCCTGGGCGTCGAGGTGATAATCCACCGCGCCGCAACAACCCGCCTCGCGGGCAGGAATCACGCTGATGCCCAGACGATCCAGCACTCGGGCTGCTGCGGCATTGGTATTGGATGACAAGCCTGGCTGCACGCAACCCTCGAGCATCAGCACTTGTCGCGCATGACGGATGGCGGGACGTGGGGCAGGCAGCACCACGTTGCGTGGCAGTTTGTCTTGCAGGGAATGGGGCAGTAGCGCCCGGAACATCCGGCCGGCTTTGATCAGCCCTTTGAACATCTGTGGATTGGGCACGACGCGTCGAAGACCTTCACGCAACAGACGCTGCCCGAGCGGCCGCGCAACGGCGTCGTCGACCACCGCCCGGCCGATGTCGAGCAGGTTGTGATAGTCCACGCCGGAAGGGCAGGTGGTTTCACAGTTGCGACACGACAGGCAGCGATCCAGATGCTGCTGGGTTTTGGCCGTGACTTCGTTGCCTTCGAGCACTTGCTTGATCAAGTAGATGCGCCCGCGCGGGCCGTCCAGCTCATCGCCGAGCAATTGGTAGGTCGGGCAGGTCGCATTGCAGAACCCGCAATGCACGCACGTGCGCAGGATGCTTTCGGCCTCTTCGGCACGGGGCAGTTGTCGGGCTTGCGGGCTGAGGTTGGTCTGCATGGCTCAAAGCTCCGCGTACAGACGCCCGGGGTTGAAAATGCCCCGGGGGTCGAGTTGTCGTTTGAGTTGGCGGTGATAGTGCAGCAGGGCGGGTGCCAGAGGATGGAACGGTTCATCGATCAGGCCGTGGCTGTAGCAGGTCGCGTGGCCGCCGACGTGGCCGACCACTTTGCGAATGTTCGCCGCTTCTGCCGTGGATTTGAGCCAGCGTTGCGCACCGGCCCAGTCAAGCCACTGCTCGCCGGGCAGGTTCAGCGGCGGGGTGTTGAGCGGCACGGACAGGCGCCAGAGCGGTTGGTCTTGATCAAAGAAGCCCAGACGCTGTTCGTTGAGATCGGCCCAGAACGAACTGTCGATCAGCTCGCCGCCAAGTCGATCATGGGCGGCCGCCACTGAGCCTTCGCCGCCCTCCAGACGCAAGTGCAGTTGCCGGCCATCGTGACAGGCAGCGCTGATCGGCAACGGCTGCTGGCCCCATTCGGCCAGACGCAGCAACGCCTGTTCGCCGGACATCTCCAGACTGAGGCTCAGGCACGCTCGCGGTTTGGGCAGCACCTTTAACGAGACTTCGGTGATCACCCCAAGCGATCCGTAACTGCCGGCCATCAGGCGCGACAGGTCATAACCGGCAACGTTCTTCATGACTTCGCCACCAAAGCGCAGGTGTTTGCCGTGACCGGTGATGATCCGTGTGCCGAGCACAAAGTCGCGCACCGATCCCGACCACGGGCGACGCGGGCCTGACAACCCGCTGGCGATCATGCCGCCCACGGTGGCGTCGTCGGCGAATGCCGGCGGTTCGCAGGCCAGCATCTGTTGCGAGGCGTCCAGCATCGTCAGCAATTCTGCCAACGGAGTGCCGCAGCGCGCGGTAATCACCAGTTCGGTCGGGTCGTAGCGGACGATGCCGCAGTGAGCGCGGGTGTCGAGAATTTCACCGCCGACGATGCGTCCCAGAAAAGCCTTGCTGTTGGCGCCCTGAATGCGCAGCGGCGTGGCATTTTCCAGCGCTAGCTTGACCTGTTCGAGCAGATTGGCGCTGTCATCGAAATCCTTTGTATCGCCCATCAGAACCGCTCCAGTTCGGGGAAGGGCAACTGCCCGTGGTGTACGTGCAGGGCGCCGAATTCGGCACAGCGGTGCAGGGTCGGAATGTTTTTGCCGGGATTGAGCAAGCCACTCGGATCGAACGCCGCTTTCACGGCGTGAAACAGGGTCAGTTCGTCACCGTTGAACTGCGCGCACATCTGGTTGATTTTTTCCCGGCCCACACCGTGTTCGCCAGTGATGCTGCCGCCGACCTTCACGCACAGTTCGAGGATCTTGCCACCCAGCGCTTCGGCACGTTCCAGCTCGCCGGGCTGGTTGGCGTCGAACAGAATCAGTGGGTGCATGTTGCCGTCGCCAGCGTGGAATACATTGGCGACCCGCAAGCCATATTCGGCTGAAAGCTGCGCAATTGCGTGCAGTACACCGGGCAATTCGCGGCGCGGAATTGTGCCGTCCATGCAGTAATAGTCCGGCGACAACCGGCCCACGGCGGGGAACGCATTCTTGCGTCCGGCCCAGAATCGCACGCGTTCGGCTTCGTCCCGGGCCTGGCGCAGTTCGGTGGCGCCGGCGTGTTCAAGTACTTGCCGGACCCGCGTGCAATCATCGTGGACATCGGCTTCAACGCCATCGAGTTCGCAAAGCAGAATCGCCTCGGCGTCCACCGGATAACCGGCGTGGATGAAGTCTTCGGCCGCGCGAATCGCCAGGTTATCCATCATTTCCAGGCCGCCGGGGATGATGCCGGCCGCGATGATGTCGGCCACTGCGCGGCCGGCCTTTTCCACGGAGTCGAATGCCGCCAGCAGCACTTTGGCCGTCTGCGGTTTGGGCAAGAGCTTGACCGTGACTTCGGTAATCACCCCGAGCAGGCCTTCGGAGCCGGTGAACAGTGCCAGCAGGTCGAAACCGGGGGAATCCAGCGCGTCCGATCCCAATGTCAGGCGTTCGCCATCGACGCTGAGGATCTCGACCTTGAGCAGGTTGTGCACAGTCAGTCCGTACTTGAGGCAGTGCACGCCACCGGCGTTTTCCGCCACATTGCCGCCGATGGAGCAGGCGATTTGCGAGGAAGGATCAGGCGCGTAATACAACCCGAACGGCGCCGCGGCCTGGGAGATCGCCAGATTGCGCACACCGGGTTGAACCCGTGCAGTACGCGCCGCGGGATCGATGTGCAGGATGTTATTGAAACGCGCCATCACCAGCAGCACACCTTTTTCCAGCGGTAGAGCGCCGCCGGACAATCCGGTCCCGGCGCCCCGGGCCACCACCGGCACACGTCGTTCGTGGCAGATTCGCAACACGCCCTGAACTTCATCGATATGTCGTGGCAGTACCACCAGCAGCGGCGTGGTGCGATAGGCGGACAGCCCATCGCATTCATACGGCTTCAATTCTTCGCGCTGATGCAACACTTCCAGGTCTGGCCATTGGTGCAGCAGGGCCTGCAGAAGTGCAGTCTTGTCGACGTCGGGCAAAACGCCGTCGACCTGTTCGTCGTAGAGAATGTTCATGATCGCTGGACGACCCTCCGTTGTCGTTATTCGAGGTCGGTGCCGGTTTCCATCATTGGGCTGCTGACACCGAGAAGTAAAGCGTAGCGGCCGGAGGTCCGTTGGCTCCCGCGCTCCTGTAATATGCCGCCACCTCACCCCAACGAGCATGGAAAATGGATTCTCACTCGATTCTGGCCTTTACCCTGGTTGCCGCGATTGCGATCGCCAGCCCGGGGCCCGCGACCCTGATGGCGATCAACAACAGCCTGGCCCATGGTCAACGCAGTGCAATCTGGTCATCCCTCGGCAATGCCAGTGGCCTGTTCTGCCTCTCGGCTGCCGCGATGCTGGGACTTGGGGCCTTGCTGGCCAGCTCCGAAATGCTGTTCAACGCGGTGAAAATCATCGGTGCCGGTTATCTGTTCTACCTCGGGATCCGGCAGTTGTTCAAAAAAGGTTCGATGCTCCCGGAGCACGTTGAAGATGAGTCGAAAAAGGTCCGGCCTACTCGCAGCAAACTGTACAAGTCAGCGTTCCTGACGGCCGTGACCAATCCCAAGGCAACAATGTTCTTCACCGCACTGTTTCCTCAGTTCATCAATCAGGGCGCGACATTGCTGCCGCAGTTTCTGATCCTCACCTCGATTTTCATGGCGTTGTCGGTGACGTCGCTGACGCTTTATGCAGCGCTCGCCTCGCGGGCCAAGGGCGTGCTGACCCGGCCTGCGCTGTCCCGCTGGGTCAGTCGGGTGGTGGGAACTACGTTTATCGGTTTTTGGGGCTGCGATTCTGACGATGCGTCGGCAGGCCGCGTAAGTAAAAGCTGTCCGACTGAAATCAGTCATCCATTTCAAGGAAGCATTGCGTGGCACTCAGGGTTTTAGTGGTCGGCGGTTATGGAAATTTCGGCAGCATTGTCAGTCGGCATTTGATTGAGATGCCTGACATCGAGTTGGTGATCTCAGGCCGCGACCCGCAGAAATTGGCGCACAAAGTCGACGAGCTGAAAGCCCGGTCGGGCGTTGTCTGCGAGAGTTGGTGCGGCAACGCGATGGGGGACGGGTTTGACGCAGCTCTGAAATCGATGAACATTCAACTGGTCATCCACACCGGCGGCCCGTTTCAAGGGCAATCCTATGCGGTTGCCGAGCGCTGCATCGGCGCGGGTGTGCATTATTGCGACTTGTCCGACTGCCGAACTTTCGTCAACGACATCGGAATCCTCGATGCCCGCGCGAAACAGGCCGGCGTGGCGATTCTCAGCGGTTGCAGTTCGGTGCCGACACTTTCATCGGCCCTTATCGATGAACAGCGGCATCGCTTCTCCCGCATCGATTCGATCAAGCATGGTATTTCCTCGTCGGCGAAAATGCCGGGCCTGTCGACGGTTGAAGGTGTTCTGGCCTACGCCGGCAAGCCGATCAGGCAACTCAGGAATGGCCAGGTTCATGAGGTGGCAGGCTGGCTGGACCTGACGTTGCGCAAGATGCCTCACCTGGGCGTTCGGGTGATGGCGAACGTCGACGTGCCGGACATGGATATCTTCGCTAAACGCTATGGCGCACAAACCTTGAGTTTCAAAGCGGGTGCGGGCCTGAAGCTGGGTGGTGTGGCCAACGGTCTGTTCGCGCTGGCCCGCAGGTTTGGTGCGTTTCGTGATCATCTTCCCTGGGCCGCGCGGCTTCATCGTTGGGGGACCTGGTTCGAGCGATTCGGTGATGGCAAAAGCGCAATGTATATCGACGTGACAGGACTCGGTATCGACGGAAAACCGCTGGCCATGACGGTGCAGCTCACCGCCCGGAATGACAAGGGACCGGAAATCCCCAGCTGCGCAGCCGTTGCCCTGGCCGCGAAAATCGCGCAGGGATACCAGCCCGAGGCTGGCGCACGTCCTTGTGTAGGAGAGGTCAGCGTTGACGAGTACATGGCGGCCATCAACGATCCGCAGAATCTGAGCCTGTCGATGCATTTCTCTGACGGGCAGAACTGACCGTGCTCTACCTATGCCTCAAATACATTCACATCATCGCCGCGGTTTTCCTGTTCGGATTCGGCATGGGGTCGTACCTCTACCTGATCGCCGCGAGCCGTACAGCCAACCCTCTGGTGATCGCGCACGTGGCGAGAATGGTCGTACGGTTCGACGCCTGGATCACCACACCGGCGGGCTTTATTCAGGTCGCTACGGGATACGGGTTGACCAGGCTTGCCGGAATGACCTTGACCACGGAGTGGGTACTGACGTCCTTGATCATTTTCCTGTGCGTCGGCTCGCTCTGGTTGCCGGTTTTGGTGCTTCAGAAGCGTTTGTACGTGATGGCTTCAAGCGCAGTCGAGACTGGGGCAGGGCTCGCTGATGACTACCGCTGCGTGTATCGAAAGTGGTTCTGGATGGGTGTTGCCGGTTTTCTGGGGATGTTTGTGATCGTGCTGCTGATGGTGACGAAGATGACGCCGGGGCAGTGGGCCGACCTGTTGGTGTAGCGAACGCAACGCCCGATACACCCGCACCGGACGTCGCGTCGTATCAGGCAAAGCTCAATCCAGATCGCTCGCCTGATGCCGCTCCGGAACCTGGCTCGCTTCATCGCCCCACGTCCGGTTGACGCGCTGGCCACGAATCACCGCAGGCCGTTCGGCAATCTCTTGCGCCCAGCGCTGCACATGGGTGTATTCATGGGCGGAAAGAAACTCGGCGGCAGAATAGACATTGTTGCGCACCAATTGCCCGTACCAAGGCCAGACCGCGATGTCGGCGATGGTGTAGTCGTTGCCGGCAAGGTAAGGGCTTTCGCTCAGTCGGCGATCGAGCACGTCCAGCTGCCGCTTGGTTTCCATGGTGAATCGATTGATCGGGTATTCGAGTTTCTCCGGCGCATACGCATAAAAATGTCCGAAGCCACCGCCGAGGTAGGGCGCTGAGCCCATCTGCCAGAACAGCCAGTTCAGGGTTTCGGTGCGTCCCGCCAGGTCGGTAGGCAGGAAGGCGCCAAATTTTTCCGCCAGATAAAGCAGGATCGAGCCGGATTCGAAGACGCGAATGGCCGGTTCTGCGCTGCGATCCAGCAACGCCGGAATTTTCGAATTGGGGTTGATCTCGACAAAGCCGCTGGAGAACTGATCGCCCTCGTTGATGCGGATCAGCCAGGCGTCATACTCGGCGCCGGTGTGTCCGAGCGCCAGCAGCTCCTCAAGCAGGATAGTCACCTTCACGCCGTTGGGTGTGGCCAGCGAGTAGAGCTGCAGCGGGTGTTTGCCAATTGGCAATGTTTTTTCATGCGTCGGCCCGGCAATCGGACGATTGATGCTGGCGAACTGGCCGCCGGACGGAGCGATGTGTTTCCAGACCTTGGGTGGAGCGTAGGGCGCCTTGCTCATGAAACGGACCTCATCGGTTGTATGCTGGATGACGTGAGCCGGGCAGGGAGCGTGCCGGGCTCTTGTCGAACAGGACACCATAGAAGGGCGTTTGAATGCCACTGGTTGTTCGCTGAAATGGTTTGGGTAAAAAACGAGCCCGGCATGTGCCGGGCTTCTGGCCGCTTCTTCTATATAGAAGAATGTTGTGTGTCGGTAGCAGAGCTATGGCGCGAATCTGTGCGCAATTGCGCCGGACTCACGCCAAGGCGCTGTTTGAAGGCTGTGGTCATATGCGCCTGTGAGTTGAAGCCGCAAGCGAGAGCTATCTGCGAGAGGCTGGCCGTTGTATCGCGCATCGACGCTCGGGCTTTGGCCAGCCGCCTGTCGATCAGGTAACTGTGAGGGCTTTTGCCGGTCGCCTGCTTGAAGGCGCGCATGAAATAGCCCTCTGACAAGTCCAGCAATTGCGCCATTTCCGGGACGCTGAGCGGGCTGCCGAGGCCGGCGTCGATGAACTCGTCCAGCAGGCGCATTCGGCTGCCGGTGATCGAGCCTTGATGCATTGCGGCCTCATGGCCCTCAACCCGTTCAGCCAGGTTGAGCGCCCAGCTTTCCCAGTCATCATCCAGAGAGGCTTGCAGCAGCGCATTGCGCATTCGCGACGCGAGGTGAATAGCCTGCGGGTCGATGCGATTGTTGAACGCACTGTCTCCCGCCAGTGCCGTGCCGTCTGTGCGTATCACTCGCAGGTACTCGCCGCCCATGGGTGACTCGGACAACACGTCACATCCAGCCGGAACAAACGCCAGGCCATTGGGCATCGCATCGAAGGGGCGTATCCGGTCAGTACCAATGGCGTGCACGCCGCGCTGGCTGTCGAAGGCAAAGCCGATCGCGGACTGGGTCGCCACGTATCGCACCGAGTAGGCAGCGCCGGGCAGCAGCTCGATCGCCCACGGACCGGCTTCGACACGACGTATCGGCTCATCAATGACTATGGAATGGCGACGGTTTCGCTGGCTCATGAACACCATAGTAGTGAAGGGAGCGCACAAAAGTCAGGTCGGTTTTTTGAAAGCCGACGTCATGCGTCCGTGCCTAGACTGAGCCAAAACTCAAGGAGCTACCTATATGCACGCATTGACTCGCGATGATATTGAAAATGCTGCCCGTCAGGTTTATCAGGTGATGCCGGCCACCGCCCAGTACCGTTGGCCGTTACTGGCCGAGCGGTTGGGCTGCACCGTTTGGGTCAAGCATGAAAACCATACGCCCACCGGCGCCTTCAAGGTGCGCGGCGGTATTACCTTTATGCACTGGCTGCGTCGTGAACATCCGGCTGTCAAAGGCATTGTCTCTGCGACGCGTGGCAATCACGGTCAGAGTCTGGCGCTGGCGGCGCGGGCGGCGGGGCTGAAAGCGTTGATTGTGGTGCCGCGGGGCAATTCGCTGGAAAAGAACAACGCCATGCGTGGCTTTGGTGGTGAAGTGGTCGAGTGCGGGCGCGATTTTGACGAGGCTCGTGAGGAGGCGGCGCGCCTGGCGCAGGAGCATGACCTTTTCCTGGTGCCGCCGTTTCACGTTGAACTGGTAAAGGGGGTGGCAACGTATGCGCTGGAGTTGTTCGGTGCTGCGCCGGATCTGGATACGGTTTACGTGCCCATCGGTTGCGGATCGGGGATCTGTGGTGTGATCGCCGCTCGCGACGCGCTAGGACTGAATACCGAGGTGGTGGGGGTGGTGTCGACAGAGGCCGCGGCTGCCAAGTTGTCGTTTGAAGCGAACGTGATCTGCGAAACCCCGTCGGCGAACACCTTTGCCGATGGCCTGGCCGTGCGCAAGCCGATTGCGCAGGCGTTCGACATCTATAAGGAAGGGGCGACGAGGATCGTCTCGGTCAGCGAAGGCGAGATCGCCCAAGCCATGCGTGTCTATTACACCGATACCCACAACCTCGCAGAAGGCGCGGGTGCCTCAGCGTTGGCCGCATTGATGCAGGAACGTGGAAAAATGCAGGGGAAACAGGTCGGCGTGATTCTGTCCGGGGGAAATATTGACCAGTCGGTGTATGCCACGGTGATTGGTTGATTGTCGGTGAAAAGAATTTTCAAACGGGGGTTGACCACGAATTTCAATCCGGTATTATTCGCCTCCCGTTAGCGAGCAACGTTATGTTGCTTCTGACGCAAGTGATTGAATTTAAATGAAAATAATCACTTGACAGCAAATGAGGCTGCTGTAGAATGCGCGCCTCGGTTGAGACGAAAGATCTTAACCAACCGCTCTTTAACAACTGAATCAAG
>NZ_NEII01000018.1:0-69827 GCF_002112685.1 Pseudomonas sp. R15(2017) | reverse complement strand
ACGGTACCTGACGCCGGATCCGGTGAAGTTGGCGGGTGGGGTGAATCAGTACCGGTACGTGCCGAATCCGACGGGGTGGGTGGATCCGTTGGGGTTGACATCCAATTGTCCGCCGCCGAACAAGCCAGGATGTCCGGTTCCGGATGGGGTGAGCGGTTCGGTTGTTGACGAAGGTGAACCGCTGACCCCAAAGCCCAAATCTCGACCGGGAAATTTTGGTAGTGATGAAAAACTCGCCGCGCATTTTGAAAAGCATGGCGCCGAATTCAAGGCGATGACCAACGAAGAGTACTTGCTCATCGCACGAGGAGTAGTGAATCAAGGCACGCGTGTGGAGTACTTATACAAAGGAGAGATGCGAGCAGGATATATCCAACTAATGGGGAATAACCGGAAAGGTGAAGCGAAATTTGCTTTCGTGGGCACCAACACAAATGATGAAATTACGACTCTACACACCAAAAGTGGAAAAGAATTTTGGCGGACAATCAATGGTAATGCACAAGATAAAACAGTGAGACCTGCTCATGACTAAGACACACAAAGCTTTGGTCGTCGAAATAGATCCGTTTGTAGAAGACGCTATTTTGCTGGTTGTTGAGGGCGTTGAGGTCAGATGCTTCGTAAGCCACAGCCCTTCGAAAATTGAGGTCGGAAAAACTTACGAGGCTGAGTTCGAAATGGTGCTGTCTGATGACGAGTTTGTGTCAGCCACACAATGCGAAGAAATGCAGATCAAGATGCTCGGTAGTGGATTCCACTGTGAAGTTTATGGCTATCTGGATGGCGAGGTTTTCCGGTCGTTTGTTGATTTTATGGATCAGGATATCCACTACGAATACCCACATCTGAATGGGCAGTTCGTCAAAATTAACGCGGACAGGATTGATGTCTCGTTTGTTCGATAGCGAATGGCTGGGTTAGACCACTGCTCAAGCCCTTAGCGCTCTAAATAGAATTTCCAATATTCAACGAAACAAGTGTCCATCACTCATCATCATCAAAATCCTCATACTCAAGCTCTTCCTCACCCTCCAAAAGCGGAACCGTCGCATCATCCATCAATGACCCCGGATCTTCATTCCCCGGATCATTGATAAACGGCAATCCGCTCGGGCCTTTTTCTTCCTTGCCTTCGGTTTCGGGAGTCATGGCGCACCTCGTCAGTCGCATTCGTATACGACGTTCGAAAAGTATGGTCGCCAATCGTTCCTGCGCATGACGCACAGGCACAAAAAACCCGGCATAAAGCCGGGTTTCCGTAGAACCGATCACTCAACGATGACGATTCTTGTGTTTGTACTTGTGCTTATGACCACCGCCGGAGTGCGACTTGCCGCCATCGTCACCCAGGTTGTTGCCGACCGCACCACCCGCTGCGCCACCCAACCCTGCGCCAATGGTCGAACCGGTGGAGCCGCCGAGGCTGTTGCCGACCACTGAACCGCCTGCGGCGCCGAGGCCACCGCCAATGGCGGCTTCCGTGCGATTGCGTTTGTTCGCTCCGACGGCACTACCGGCCGCACCGCCAACGCCGGCACCCACCGCAGCACCGGTGCTGCCGCCGAGCTGGCCGCCGACCACATTGCCCAGTACACCGCCCAGCCCACCACCGACAGCCGCGGAACCATCGCCGGCAGCCATGGCGCCTTGAGCCACGAGCAGTCCTATAACCAACGCAGTTGCAGTTAAAGTCGAGCGCATACAGACCTCACAGGTCCCGGATCGGGACGGTTCGCCCGCGGAGTGGGCTATGTGGCATTGGAGGCGAATTCGGGTAAAACGTTCAGCAACGAAAAGGCCCGGCATAAAGTCGGGCCTTTTCAGACATGCATTCGCAATCAGTGACGCTTGTGCCCCTTGGACAAGTTGCTGCCCACTGCGCCGCCAGCAGCGCCGCCCAGGCCGGCACCGATAGTCGCGCCGTTCTTGCCACCCAGGCTGTTGCCGATGATCGAACCACCCGCCGCACCGACACCACCGCCAATAGCCGCCTTTGTGCGGGCCCCCTTCTTCGCTGCCAACGCACCGCCAGCTGCGCCGGCCAGGCCAGCGCCAATGGCCGCGCCGTTGCTGCCGCCCATTTTTTGGCCAACCACGTTACCCAGCGCGCCGCCCAGACCGCCACCCAGTGCGGCGGTACCGTCGCCAGCCATTGCACCTTGAGCAACCAGAAGCCCCAGAACCAGAGCAGGCAGAGTTAAACGCATGACGAGAACCTCAACAGAAGGAATAAAAAAGGGCGCAGATTGAATGCTGTTGCCGCGGCAATGTCCAGCGTTGCAGCGCACTTGGCGCCGATTGGACAGCGATTATGGAAAAGGTTTTATGGCAGGCAAAAAAAAGCCCGCTGGGGAGACGGGCTGGAGACTTGCTTTCTAACGGATGGCTTCACCCTACTCAGGCGGGTGTGAAAAGTTTGTGAAAGAAACCAGACGAATTTGCAATTTCTGTAGGGCATTTCTCGAAAAAGAAACAAAAAACCCCGCTCAATGGCGGGGCTGTGTGGCATCCGGATTACTTCCTGGAACGTGCCGTCACCTTGGGCAGAAATTTTGCTTTAGGCCCCTTGGGTGTTGTCGACTTGATCTTGCCGGTCTGCACCGGATCCTCACCGAATCCGGCCTGATACTCCGTCTGGCCGCAGCGCACGCAATTGTTGAATGAAAACTCAGCCCCGTCGTCTTCGATGTACGGATCAGTCATCTCTTCACCCCTTTTCAAAAGCGGGCCGACACCGGCAAACCCTTTTGCCTGAAAAAATATCGACCTCCAAGGCTTTTGAGACTAGCCGGTCATTCCTGGACTTGTGATTCAGATCACCCAAAGCCCGACGAATGGCCTACGGAAATTAAACACAATGACGAACCGTTGGTCTCACGCGCCTAAAGATTCCCGGCAACTGGCCGCTGCCCTTTTTCCTACGCAATCAATCTCAAGGAGAGAACATGGAAATTAAAGGATTCCCGACACTGCCCGTTGTAAAGCTCACGGATGAACAGATCGCCGCCGGCAAAGCCGGAGCAGAGAAATTCAAGGAAAAAGTCGCTTCGGGCGAAATCGTCATCAAGCAACCGACTGGACCGAGCCCGTTGCAGCCTGGTGTCATCTACCACCCGGACCCGGCCCAACCAGCTCAGCCGGGCGATACCCCGCCTCTCGTCGCGATCGATACACCACTGACCTACGATTCGAAAGGCACTGTCCTGCTCAAACCACAGGGCTGATTGTCAGCAAAGAGCCCATTCCCTTGAATGGGCTCACAAGCCTCAGCGCAACTTGACCGCCGTACCGGTCGCAAACACCACCACCATGCCGCCCTTTCCCGCTGGCATGCTGATCTCGAAATCCACCCCGACCACCGCATCCGCCTGCAAGGCCCGCGCACGCTCCTTGATTTCGTCAGTCGCCTGAACACGCGCCTCCTTCAACGCCCGCTCCAGCGTCTGCGAACGCCCACCGAAAAAGTCCCGCATGCCGGCGAACATATCGCGAATCACATTCACGCCCTGCACCGACTCGGCACTGACGATATCCAGATACGCCGTAATCTGCCGGCCTTCGATGGAATGGGTGGTGGAAATGATCATGGAGGTCGTCCTTTTACTTGCCGGATAAAGCCACGATTGTAATGCCCTGGCAAAGAGAAGCCGAAGCGATCTCTGCGACCAAAAAACCGGGCACCAGAATGCACAAAACCCCTGGCTTCTTTCGAAACCAGGGGTTTTGTTTACATCGAATTTGGCGGTGAAGGAGAGATTCGAACTCTCGATACAGTTTCCTGTATACACACTTTCCAGGCGTGCTCCTTAAGCCACTCGGACACTTCACCGTATCTCTTCAGACATGTTCTGTCTGTCGAGGCGCGCTAATGTAGTCGAAAGCTTTTCTGATGGCAAACTTTTTTTCAGAATTTTCATGCGGTTAAGCGAAAAAGCCGCGACCGCCATCGAGAGTCCATGGTGATTCGGCCAATCTCGGGTGGGCGCGGCCCTTCTTTATAGGTGCGCAGGCGTCAGACGCGGGGCGCGTTGCAGCGCATCGGGCGGTAAACGGTGACTGGCGGGTCAGTCACAGTGCTTTACCTGACCGGCGACGGTGGGTAACGTCTGCCCATCTTTCTTACAAGGAATTGCGCCATGAGCGACCTGATTGCCTACCACCTCGAAGACGGTATCGCGACCCTGACCCTGAGCAACGGCAAGGTCAACGCCATTTCCCCGGACGTGATCGCGGCCTTCAACGCGGCGCTGGATCAGGCGGTGGCGGATCGTGCCATTGTGATCATCACCGGTCAGCCGGGCATTCTGTCTGGCGGCTATGACCTGAAAGTGATGACTGCTGGCCCTAAAGAGGCCGTGTCGCTGGTGACCGCCGGCTCGACCCTGGCCCGTCGCCTGTTGTCGCACCCGTTCCCGGTAATCGTTGCTTGCCCGGGGCATGCCGTGGCCAAAGGCGCATTCATTCTGCTGTCCGCCGATTACCGGATCGGCGTCGACGGCCCGTTCAGCATCGGTCTGAACGAAGTGCAGATCGGCATGACCATGCACCACGCCGGCATCGAGCTGGCTCGTGATCGTCTGCGTCGCTCGGCCTTCCATCGCTCGGTGATCAACGGGGAGATGTTTGATCCGCAAAGCGCAGTGGATGCCGGTTTTCTCGACAAGGTGGTCGCGGCAGAAGAACTGCAAGGCGCTGCCCTCGCCGCCGCGCGTCAGTTGAAGAAGATCAACATGACCGCGCACAAGAACACCAAGCTGAAAGTGCGCAAGGCGCTGCTGGAAACCCTGGACAACGCAATCATCCAAGATCAGGAACACTTGGGCTGACACCCGGCTCATACCGATTCAGAAAAGCCCGACCGTCGTGTCGGGCTTTTTCTTGCACGCCCCGTTGAAAACTCCGCAGCAGCTCTAGGACGCCTCTGACCAACAAGTCGGAAACATGCGCTTAAACATCGCCCATCTCCGGACTCTATAGCGGCAATTGCCGAAAACAGTGCACATCCGTACACTGCGCCACCTTTTGTCCCGATGGGCCTGAAAATGCTGTTTGTGTTTCGTATGTTATTGATGGGCCTGCACTTTATTCTGGCGGGAATCCTCGGGGTGATCCTCGGGCTGTGCCGCCCGTTCAATCCGGACAACAGTCGCCTGTGTGCCCGTCTCTATGCACTGCCGGCCATGTGCATTTTGCGTCTGCGGGTGAAGGCCGATGTTGGCGCGCTAATGAACAAACCCGACAGCTGCGTGATCATCGCCAACCATCAGTCCAACTACGACCTGTTCGTGTTCGGTAACGTGGTGCCGCATCGTACCGTGTGCATCGGCAAGAAAAGCCTGAAGTGGGTACCGCTGTTCGGGCAACTGTTCTGGCTGGCGGGCAATGTGTTGATCGATCGTGGGAACGCGCACAAGGCGCGCCAGTCGATGCTGACCACCACCGACACCTTGCAGCACAAAGACACCTCGATCTGGGTCTTTCCGGAAGGCACCCGCAACCTGGGTGAAGAACTGCTGCCGTTCAAGAAAGGCGCGTTCCAGATGGCCATCGCCGCCGGAGTGCCGATCGTTCCGGTGTGTGTCAGCAGCTACATCAAGCACATGCGTCTGAATCGCTGGCACAGCGGGAAAATTCTCATTCGCTCGCTGCCGGCGATTCCTACCGCCGGCATGACCATGGACGACATGCCCACGCTCATCAACCAGTGCCGCGAACAGATGCGCGAATGCATCGATGCGATGGACCGGCAGCTGCAAGCCGCGTGAATAAAGAAGCCCGCCCAGTGCGGGTTTTCTTTTGTCCGTTGAACTGTGCAGATTTCACTGACTCTCAAGCAGCGACACGGCTAAGCTGAAGCCATGCCTCCCCTGCCATCTGCCAAGTAGAAGTGAATCACCACCATGGGTCGAGTTGTTGCTGCTGCGGTTTACAGCGCCGGTAAGAAAGTCACCAATATTACCCTCGACGAAGGCGCGGCCTGGGCCGCCAAGACTGGCCACTTCGTCTGGATCGGCCTCGAAGAGCCGAATGCCCAGGAACTGGCCAACCTGCAACGCCAGTTCAATCTGCACGAACTGGCCATCGAAGACGCCCTGGAAAAACACAGCCGGCCGAAGCTCGAAACCTTTGGCGACGCGCTGTTCATCGTCACCTACTCGCCGGTGCGCGAACACGGAATTCTGCAGTTCATCGAAACCCATATCTTCGCCGGCAAGGGCTACATCATCACTGCCCGCAATGGCCATTCGGCGTCCTACGCCCATGTCCGCCAGCGCTGTGAGGCGCGGCCGCTGTTGCTGGAACACGGGGAAGATTTCGTACTGTATGCGCTGCTGGATTTCGTGATCGAAAACTATCAGCCGGTGGGCGAAGCGATCCATGCCGAGATTGATGAGCTGGAGCGCAATGTGCTGTGCAGCGCACTGAATGAACACGACATCCAAAAGCTGCACGGCCTGCGTCGCGACGTACTGCGTCTGCGCCGCTACGCCGCTCCCATGGTGGAAATCAGCGAAGAACTGCAGAAGCTGAGCTTCCCCTTCATCGACAAGAACATGCGTCCGTACTTTCGCGACGTGCAGATCCATGTGAACCGGCAGATGGAAGACCTGACTACGCTGGCCGACATCGCCAGCCAGACCATCGAAATTGGCGTGCTGCTGGAGGCGTCACGCCAGAGCGTGGTGCAGCGCAAGTTTGCAGCGTGGGCGGCGATTCTGGCATTCCCGACGGCGGTGGCGGGGATCTACGGGATGAATTTCCAGAACATGCCGGAGTTGAGCTGGCACTACGGCTATTTCGGCGTACTGGGCTTTATCACGGTCGGCTGCGTGAGCCTGTGGGCGAGCTTCAAGAAATCCGGTTGGCTGTAAGTAAAAAAACGCCCCGGTGCAAGGCACGAGGGCGTTCGGACTCAAGCGGCGGTCGGCTTGTGCGCCACGAAGCGCATCATCCACTCCGCCACCGTGGTGCCGTGGTGCTGATGCTCCAGGCTGGCCACGCCCTTGCTGTACACCTGCTCGCCCAGCGCTTCCTGACGCAGATCCAACAGCGCCCGCGAATAGTCGTGGATGAATTCCGGATGCCCCTGGAAGCACAGCACCTGATCGTTGATGTGGTACGCGGCGAACGGGCAGAAATCGCTCGATGCAATCACCGTGGCATTCTCCGGCAGCGCCGTGACCTGATCCTGGTGGCTGATCAACAGCGTCAACTCTTCACGCACCGGGCTCATCCACGGCGCCTTGGCGGCCAGTTTGTAATTGTGAATGCCGACTCCCCAACCCTGCGTAGCTCGCTCGCTTTTGCCGCCCAGCAGCAGTGCCAATAGCTGATGGCCGAAGCACACGCCGAGCAGTTTGTCGCCGCGCTCATAGCGGGTCAGCAGGTATTGCTTGAGGGTCTGGATCCACGGGTCGGTGCCGAACGAATCGGCCTTGCTGCCAGTGACCAGGTACGCATCGAAAGTCAGGTCATCACTCGGATAATCGCCCTGCATCACGTTGTACACCGTGAACTCGGCGGCGATCGGCTGTTGCGAGAACAGGTGCTGGAACATCTGCCCGTAACCCTGATATTGATCGACCAGTTCCGGACGCAGGATGTCGGTTTCCAGAATGCAGATGCGTAGCGACATAAAAAATACCTGACACGTGATGGGAATAATGCACAGCCCAGAGCCTGCCTTGAAACCACCCGGCAAGGCAAGCCCCGAAATGCGTCCCCAGCCCGTTAGAACAATTCGCCCCTCGCAGCCTTCTCAAGCAGCAACGCTGGCGGTACGAAACGCTCGCCGTACTGCTCCGCCAGATACTGCGCCCGCGCGACAAAGTCCTTCACGCCATATTGATTGATGAACTGCAACGCGCCGCCCGTCCATGCCGCGAAGCCGATGCCGAAGATCGAGCCGACGTTGGCGTCCGCCGTCGACGTCAGCACGCCCTCCTCCACACAGCGCACGGTCTCGATGGCCTGCACGAACAGCAGTCGATCACGCACATCCTTGGGCGAAATCTGCCCGTCGGCTTTCTCGAAACGGGTTTTCAGCTCGGGCCACAGATGTTTCTGACCACCCGCCGGGTACTCATAAAAACCGCCTCCCGCTGCCTTGCCCGGCCGCTTGTATTCGTTGAGCAGCAAGTCAATCACGGCGAACGCCGGGTGCTCAATCAGCGGTTTCCCTTCTGCTTGAAGGTCTTTGGCCGTTTGCTGACGGATATGGCTCATCAGGCTGAGGGAAACTTCGTCAGAGATCGCCAGCGGCCCGACAGGCATGCCGGCCTTACGCGCTTCGGTCTCGATCATCGGCGCACTGACGCCCTCACCCAGCATGGCAATGCCTTCGTTGGTGAAAGTGCCGAATACCCGCGAAGTGAAGAAGCCACGACTGTCGTTGACCACAATCGGGGTTTTCTTGATTTGCAGTACGAAATCGAACCCACGGGCAAGCGTTTCGTCGCTGGTTTGCGCGCCTTTGATGATTTCCACCAACGGCATCTTCTCCACCGGGCTGAAGAAGTGCAGGCCGATGAACTTGCTTTGATCCGGTACTGCAGTCGCCAAGCCAGTGATTGGCAAGGTCGAGGTGTTGGAAGCAATCACAGCGTCGGCGCCGACCACCTGTTGCGCTGCCGCCGAGACCTTGGCCTTGAGCTGACGATCCTCGAACACCGCCTCGATGATCAGATCGCAACCTGCCAGATCGGCGTCGCTTTCGGTCGGATGGATGCGCGCCAGCACCGCTTCACGCTGCTGCGCAGTCATCTGCCCGCGAGCGACTTTCTTGTCCAGCAATGCCGCCGAATGGGCTTTGCCCTTTTCCGCAGCCGCGAGGTTGATGTCTTTGAGCACCACGTCGATCCCGGCCGATGCGCTGACATAGGCGATCCCGGCGCCCATCATGCCCGCGCCGAGCACGCCCACGCGCTTCGTCGCATAAGGCGCAAAACCCTGCGGCCGCGACCCGCCGGCATTGATTTCATTGAGCTGGAACCAGAAGGTGCCGATCAGGTTTTTCGAGATCTGGCCGGTGGTCAGTTCGGTAAAGTAGCGGGTTTCGATCAGGTGCGCCGTGTCGAAATCCACCTGCGCGCCTTCCACCGCCGCGCACAGAATCTTCTCCGGTGCCGGCAACGTGCCTTGGGTTTTGGTGCGCAGGATCGACGGCGCAATCGCCAGCATCTGCGCAACTTTCGGATTGGATGGCGTGCCGCCGGGAATCTGATAACCCTTCACATCCCAACGCTGCACGGCCGCAGGATTGGCCAGGATCCAGGCCCGGGCCTTGGCCAGCAGCTCATCGCGATCCGCCGCCAGTTCATCGATCAAACCTGCCTGCAACGCCTGCTGCGGACGGACTTTCTTGCCTTCAAGCAGATACGGCAAAGCCTTTTCGATGCCAAGCATGCGCACCATCCGCACCACACCACCGCCGCCCGGCAACAGGCCGAGGGTCACTTCCGGTAAACCGAGTTGCACCGACGCATCGTCCAGCGCCACGCGGTGGTGGCAGGCCAGGCAGATTTCCCAGCCGCCGCCGAGCGCCGCGCCGTTGATCGCCGCGACCACCGGTTTGCCGAGGGTTTCCAGAGTGCGCAACTGACCCTTGAGGGTCAGCACCATGTCGTAGAAAGCCTTGGCTTCGGGCTTGCCGACCTTAATCAATTCATTCAGGTCGCCGCCGGCGAAGAAGGTTTTCTTGGCCGAGGTGATGATCACCCCGGCGATCTCATCTTTTTCCGCCTGCAAATGGGCGACGCTTTCGGCCATGGCCTCGCGGTACACCGCGTTCATGGTGTTGGCGCTCTGGCCCGGCATGTCGATGGTCAGGAGGACGATGCCGTCCTGGCCTTTTTCGTAACGAATGGCTTGGGTCATGACAGGATTCCTTGAGGTCAGAGGCGTTCGATGATGGTGGCGATGCCCATGCCACCGCCGACGCACAGCGTCGCCAGGCCGTAGCGCAGGCGCCGGGCTTCCAGTTCATCGAGCAAGGTGCCGAGGATCGCGCAACCGGTGGCCCCCAGCGGATGGCCCATGGCGATCGAGCCGCCATTGACGTTGACCTTGTCCGGATCGACGGCCATGTCCTTGATGAATTTCAGCACCACCGAGGCGAAGGCCTCGTTGACCTCGAACAGGTCGATGTCCTCCACCCGCAGCCCGGCCTTGGCCAGTGCCTTGCGGGTGGCCGGCGCCGGGCCGGTGAGCATGATGGTCGGGTCGGTGCTGGTGACCGCCGTGGCGACGATCCGCGCCCGGGGTTGCAGGCCCAACGCACGCCCCTTGGCTTCGGAGCCGATCAGCATCAGCGCCGCGCCATCGACGATCCCCGAGCTGTTGCCCGGCGTGTGCACATGATTGATCCGCTCGACATGGCTGTAGACTCGCAGTGCCGTGGCGTCGAAGCCCATCTGGCCGATCATTTCGAAACTCGGCTTGAGTTTGCCCAGACCTTCGAGGGTCGACTCGGCGCGAATGAACTCATCGTGATCAAGCAGGATGATGCCGTTCTGGTCCTGCACCGGCACCAACGACTTGTTGAACGATCCGTCGGCCCGGGCGCGCGCCGCTTTCTGTTGCGAGTGCAGCGCGTAGGCATCGACGTCCTGACGGCTGAAGCCTTCAAGGGTGGCGATCAGGTCGGCGCCGACGCCTTGTGGCGTGAAGTGGCTGTGCAGGTTGGTCTGCGGGTCGAGCGCCCAGGCGCCACCGTCGCTACCCATCGGCACGCGAGACATGGATTCGACGCCGCCGACCACCACCAGCTCTTCAAACCCGGAGCGCACTTTCATCGCCCCCAGGTTCACCGCTTCCAGTCCCGAGGCGCAGAAGCGGTTGATCTGCACGCCCGCGACGCTGACATCCCAATCGGCCACCTGCACCGCGGTCTTGGCGATGTCCGAGCCCTGATCGCCAATCGGCGTGACGCAACCGAGCACCACGTCATCGACCTGGCTGGTGTCCAGCGCCGTGCGCGCTTGCAAAGCGGTCAGCAGCCCTGCCACCAGGTTCACCGGTTTGACGCTGTGCAGCGAACCGTCGGCCTTGCCCTTGCCACGGGGCGTGCGTAACGCGTCGAAAATCAAAGCTTGGGTCATGACGTCCTCGAACCTGTGCGGTGAGTGAAATTCGTGCTGCCACTGTTGTCTTCACCCGTCATGGATTCAATGACCACAGCGCTCAATGACGTTGACGCGCACGCTCAGACGGACGGTCATCCGTGGCTTGATTAACCGGTTCAGGTGCGCGAGCTGTCTAGCAAACGGGCGGCAAAGAAGCTGGCAATGGGCCTCATGCCTTTTTAATCGCGACAGGTAGCAAATACATACGAAATGGATCTAAGCGAAGCGTGACGCGGGCCCTAAGGTGAAGATGTACGTTGTTGTCGTCGGGTTTTGCCGAGGCAGACGTTCTTCAACAGGAAGTGCAGCGCTTGCCATCATGGATATGCAGGCAGGCATCAGGAAATAACAAAAAAGGCGGTCAAGCCATGTTCAAACAACCGAAAGTACGTCAAGCAGGGCTCATTCTTTTCGCCACGACGCTGTTGTTGATTCTGCCGAACCTGACCAAGGTCATCGGCTGATTCAAGTGTCAGGTATTGTGTATCGCCACTGAAAATGCGACTGGCCCGCTACCCGGGCCAGCGTGGCTGTGCCAATCTTTGCGCACTTCCACGACATGGACGGCGATCACTTGAAAACGCTCATTCTATTTGGGGCCGCGCTGCTGAGCATGCCCCTTTCTGCCGCGCAGCTGAACCTGGAGCTGGGTGCAAACACCCGCACCTGGCAGACCGAGGAGTTGCTCAAGCATCCTCAGGTACAAACCCTCACGATCAAGAATGATGTGTCCTACAAGAAGGACATGACTTATCGCGCCGTGCCGATGGCCGCGCTGCTGACCGGCATCAAACCGGAGGATCACCTGCAAGCCGTAGCGCTGGACGGTTTCGCCGCAGAGCTTTCCGCCGCGCCGCTACTTGAGAGCAAAGGTTCCCGCGCCTGGCTGGCCATCGAAGATCCGGCGCAGCCCTGGCCGCCGCTGTCGGAAGGCAAGCACAGCGCCGGGCCGTTCTATCTGGTGTGGACTGATCCGCAGGCCGGCAACATCAGCCCGGAACAATGGCCGTTCGAAGTGGCGAGCATCAAGCGCATGGCACCGGTGGCCGAGCGCTTCCCTGCCTTGTTGCCGGATCTTGCGTTGAAGGCCGATGACCCGGTGAATCAGGGCTTTGCCCTGTTCCAGAAGAACTGCCTGGCCTGCCATCGCCTGAATGGCGCAGGCGATGCGCAATTCGGGCCGGACCTGAATATTCCGTACAACCCGACCGAATACTTCGGCGCGGACTTCCTCAAGCGCTACATCCGCGACCCACAGAGTCTGCGCCAGTGGCCGCAGGCGAAGATGCCGGGGTTTTCCGCCGAGGTGTTGCCGGATGCGGATCTGCAGAAACTGATCGGGTATTTGCAGCACATGGCCGGGCGCAAGGTTAAGCCTTGATGACTTGAGTCTTGCAGTGCGCTCACTGGCCTCTTCGCGGGCAAGCCCGCTCCCACAGGTTATGCGTTGGATTTGAATCAGCGGCATTTCTGTGGGAGCTGCGGTGCGACGACTCGACTTGCCAGCGATGCGGTATCCCGGATCTTACTGCTGCTGCACCGAGATGATTGGCGCTGGTGTCGGCGACACCAGCACTTTCGCGTGCATCTGCTCTGACCCGCCGCCCCGGCGCATGCCGCGCACCGGGCAGGCGTCGAGGTAATCCAGCCCCACCGCCAGTTTCAGGTGCCGCTCCGGCCGCGCCAGTTCATTGGTCACGTCAAAGCTGTACCAGGCGTCATCGATCCAGGCTTCGGCCCAGGCGTGACTGGCCAGATGCTCGCAATCCTCGCTGTACAGATAACCCGACACATAACGTGACGGCACACCAAGGCTGCGTGCGCAGGCCAGGAACGCGTGGGCGTGGTCCTGGCAAACACCCGCCCGCCCGGCAAACGCCTCGGCAGCGCTGGTATCGACTTCGGTGGCGCCCGGCTTGTAGGTCATGTGCTGGTTCAGCCCATGCATCAGGTCGATCAGTGCATTGCGGTCCCGTCGCTGCTTGCAGGATTTCTCGGCAAACGCCCGCAACGCCTCGTCAGCCTCGGTCAGCCGGGTGAAACGCAGGAACGGCAGCGCCGACTGACTCTCGTGCTCGGCTTCGCGCAACTCGTCGATATCGACCTGCCCCCGGGCGCCGATGATGATCGCTTCGTGAGGCTCGTCCATGGTCAGGACGTGCAGAATGTTGCCGAACGGATCGAGCTGGGCTCGTACCGGGCGTGGCAGGTCGAGCTGCCAGCTCAGCACGTGCTGACGCTCGCTGTCGTGGGGTGTCAGGCGCAGGTACTGGATGCTCGCGCGCACCTGATCTTCGTAGTGATAGGTGGTCTCGTGGCTGATGGAAAGTCTCATGCGGCCTCCAGGTAGGAACTGTGAATGGCGTTGCCCAGCTGGCGCACCAGCGGGATGAACTCGGTGAGCCAGGCGTGCAGCCCTTCCTCGAGAATTTCTTGAATGCCGGTGTAGCGCAGACGCGCATCCATTTCCGCCGCCAGCCTTTGTGCGGGACGACCGTTGGCCCCCGGCAACTGCGCCAGAATTTGGTCGATCTCTTCGGTGCAGGCCCGCAGCGAACGCGGCACGTCGGCGCGCAACAGCAACAGCTCGGCCACATGCCGGGCGCCCGGCGCATCGCGATAGATTTCGGTGTAGGCCTCGAACGATGACAGCGCCCGCAACAAGGCGCTCCACTGGTAATAGGCGTGAGCGGTGCCGTCGCTGACTGCTTCGGCCTGATCGCCGGCCATTTCGTAACGCGCATCGAGCAGGCGCAAGGTGTTGTCCGCCCGCTCGATGAAGGTCCCCAGGCGAATGAAACGAAACGCGTCGTTGCGCATGATGGTGCCGTAGGATGCCCCACGGAACAGGTGCGAACGCTCCTTGATCCACTCGCAGAAGCGGCTCATGCCATAGCGGCTGAGGCCCTGATTGGCGATCCCGCGAATCTCCAGCCAGGTGGCGTTGATGTTCTCCCACATGTCGGCGGTGATCCGGCCACGCACCGCATGGGCGCTGGCGCGCGCCGCGCCGAGGCAGCTATAGATGCTCGCCGGATTGGCCGCGTCGAGGGCGAAGAAGTGCAGCAAGCGCTCGGCATGCAGCTCGCCGTGGCGTTCCAGGTAATCGTCCAGCGTGCCGGTGATCAGCAGCGGCATCGCCAGTTCGTGCAGACCGTCGCCACGGCCGTCCTGCGGCATCAGCGACAGCGAATAACTGACGTCGAGCATCCGTGCGAGGTTTTCCGCCCGCTCCAGGTAGCGCGACATCCAGTACAGATCCGAGGCAGTTCTACTTAACATGGCAGGCTTCCTTCAATCCTCGACCACCCAGGTGTCCTTGGTTCCGCCGCCCTGGGATGAATTCACCACCAGAGAGCCTTCACGCAGGGCGACACGGGTCAAACCGCCGGGCACGACCCGGGTTTCACGGCCGGACAATACGAACGGGCGCAGGTCGATGTGACGCGGCGCAATGCCGTTTTCGACAAAGGTCGGACAAGTCGACAGCGACAGCGTCGGTTGCGCGATGTACGCGTGGGGCTTGGCCTTGATCCGCTCACGGAACGCATCGATTTCCGCGGTGGTCGCCGCCGGCCCCACGAGCATCCCGTAACCGCCGGAGCCCTGGGTTTCCTTGACCACCAGATCCGGAAGATTGGCCAGCACGTGGGAAAGTTCAGACGGGTTGCGGCATTGCCAGGTCGGCACGTTCTTCAGGATCGGTTCTTCGTCGAGGTAGAAACGGATCATTTCGGTAACGAACGGATACACCGATTTGTCGTCCGCCACGCCGGTGCCGATGGCATTGGCGAGCACCACGTTGCCGGAGCGATACGACGACAGCAGCCCCGGCACGCCGAGCATCGAATCCGGGCGGAAGGCCAGCGGATCGAGGAACGCGTCGTCGAGCCGGCGGTAGATCACGTCCACCGCTTTCGGGCCGTCGGTGGTGCGCATAAAGACCTTGTCGTCGCGCACAAACAGGTCCGCGCCCTCCACCAGCTCCACGCCCATTTCCCGGGCGAGAAATGCATGCTCGAAAAACGCGCTGTTGAACCGACCCGGCGTCAGCACCACGACACTCGGGTTGTCGATCGGGCTTGAGCTTTTCAGGGTGTCGAGCAGCAAGTTCGGGTAATGGTCGATGGGAGCGATGCGCTGGGCCGCGAACAGTTCGGGGAACAGTCGCATCATCATCTTGCGGTCTTCGAGCATGTAGCTCACGCCGCTTGGCGTGCGCAGGTTGTCCTCGAGCACGTAATACGTGCCGTCGCCGTCGCGCACCAGATCGACGCCGGAGATGTGCGAATAGATATCGCGGTGCAGATCCAGCCCCTGCATCGCCAACTGATATTGCTCGTTGGCCAGCACCTGTTCGGCGGGAATGATCCCGGCCTTGATGATGCGTTGCTCGTGGTAAAGGTCGGCGAGGAACATGTTCAACGCCTTGACCCGCTGGATGCAGCCGCGCTCGACGATCCGCCATTCACTGGCCGGAATGCTGCGCGGAATGGTGTCGAAGGGAATCAGACGCTCTGTCCCCTGCTCGTCCCCGTAGAGCGTGAAGGTGATCCCGGCGCGATGGAACAGCAGATCGGCCTCGCGTCGCCGCTGGGCCAGCAGCTCGTCAGGCGTTTCGGCCAGCCAGCGGGCAAACTCCCGGTAATGCGGGCGGATCTGGCCGCCGGCATCGTACATTTCATCAAAATAGGTGCGGATCATGCCGTACTCCTTGTCACTCCGGACATACAGGCCTTCGCAAGGCCCGTGCCATCGGCATAAACGCTTTGATTTCAATCGGTTGGATAATCACGCCACACGCACCGCACCATTCCTGTGCGGCAAATGCCCCAACCTGATCGCCCCCGCTTCATTGCGACGCAGTCCCGTCGCCTATCACCAGCATAGTCAGAGTTGATTTCACTGCCCGCCGGCGGCTGCGGATAATCCGCGCATCCGCTGCAAAAACGTCGCTGACGAAGCACGCAGCCTCACTGTTCCGGCTTGCCCTGGCAGCCCTCCCGGCCTTAACCCTGACCGGTTTCCTCTCCTTGCGGTCTTCCCTTTTAGCCACCATTTCAGGTGGCTTTTTTTTGCGCCGGTTTCTTGTTTCAGGGTTTTGCCATGCGCTTTCGGGGCCGTAGAAACGACAACGGCCGACCCGAAGGTCAGCCGTTGCTCGACGTGTTGCGAGAGTGATCAGTTCAAACGGTGCCGGTTGCGGATCTCCTGTTTCACGCCCCAGCCTTCGATGATGCCGCCCAAGGGCTCGACCACCGCCGAAAAGCCCTGCTCGAAATCGCCAATGTCGTCGTAGGTTGCGTACATCACCTTGCTCAATTCCAGAGACCAGGCGCCGTCGTCGCGCGCGCTGACCTGGGCATTGATGGATTCACCGCGAAATTTGCCTGCCGCCCTGCGTGCCCGCTCCTCGTCCGGGAAAATGGCGTAGAACTCGATGGGATGGAATCGGGAAAAATCAAAACCGCCTTCTTTCATGCGGCGCAGCACGCTGCTGCTGATGTCTTCTTGATAGGCTGTGCTCATGAATCGTCCCCCTCGCATAGATGGATAGACTTTCCGTATTCCCTGCACTGGCCCACAGGGCCCGGGTGCTTACGGCAACCGCGTTGCCGGCGGGAAACAAGCATGTAGCTGACAAGACCAGACCTTAGCGATCCGTTCGCTGATCTCGCTTGCAGAGTAGCCCCAAGATAGAGCCGCTGCCAAGGCCTGGTACATGAAGAAAATGAAGATTCAGATTGGGGTGATGCTGCGGATTTCGATGCTGTTCTGGGTTTTCAGGCTTTTTACGCCGGCATCGGCGGTGCGCCCTTCCAGATCGTTCAGGTCAAGCTCGGCGGCGACTGGCAGCAATCGTTCCTTGATGAGGCGAGCTGCCCGTTCATGACTGGGGCATTCCTCGCACTCGAAGACTTCGTCGATCGTTTCACCATGATCGTCCACGAAAGTGACTTTCCACTTTGACATCGGAGCCTCCTCGATCAAACCCGCAAATGGGCTTACACCTATCTCGACTTTTAACAGGATTGATCGTTCAAAAGGTTTACACCGATGCAACATGAATAAAGCCGAGGCCAGCGTGTTTTCGCACACCGGCCTCGGCTTTTTCTGACCCGTGATCGATCAGTCGTTGCTTGGCTTGTTCACTGCCTGCAGCACGTACTGCGGCAAGGCGAAGGCGCCGATATGGATTTCCGGGTTGTAGTAGCGGGTGACGATGCCGCTGCCGATGAAGCGCTGTTGCAGAACTTCACGGCTCAGCTTGCGGTAGGCCGGGTTGGTAGAGCCCCAGGCAAAGGTCATCGAACCGCCGATGTAGGTTGGGACGGCTGCCTGATAGAAGTGCCAGTCCGGGAAGAGGCTGCGCATGCGGCCGGCGGTGGTTTTCACTTCTTCGATCTGCATGAACGGCGTGCCGTTCTGGGTCACGAGGATGCCGCCCTCGTTCAGGCAGCGGTGGCAGGCCTGGTAGAAGTTTTCCGAGAACAGCACTTCGCCCGGACCGATCGGGTCGGTGGAGTCGGAAATGATCACGTCGAATTTTTCAGTGGTGGTGGCGACGAAACGCATGCCGTCGTCGATCACCAGGTTCAGGCGTGGATCGTCGTACGCACCGCTGGAGTGGTTCGGCAGAAACTCTTTGCACATGTCGACCACGGTGCCGTCGATCTCGACCATGGTGATGTGCTCGACGCTGGCATGTTTGGTCACTTCGCGCAGCATGCCGCCGTCGCCGCCGCCGATGATCAGCACGCGCTTGGCGGTGCCGTGGGCGAGGATCGGCACGTGGGTGAGCATTTCGTGGTAGATGAATTCGTCGGCTTCGGTGGTCTGGATCACGCCGTCCAGCGCCATCACCCGGCCCATGCGCGGGTTCTGGAAAATCACCAGGTGCTGGTGTTCGGTGCGCACTTCGTGCAGCAGTTTTTCCATGCGAAAACGCTGGCCGTAGCCTTCGTAGAGGGTTTCCAGGTATTCGCTGGTCTTGGTGACGGTCATGGTGAAGTGCTCCGATGAATGCGCGGGCGCCAATCGTCAGGTTCGATTGCCCGGGAAAGGCGCGCATTCTACGTTGCCGAAGATGACAGGTCGAACCTCAGTTCATCGGCCCGACCCGATCAGGGTGCGAACGGTCAGATCCGCACGTTGCCCCGCGGCCCGGCAATCGCCCAGATGATCAGGCCCAGCACCGGCAGCAGGATGATCAGCAGCACCCAGAGGATTTTCATCCCGGTCTCGGCGCCGCTTTTCAGCACATTGATGATCGCCCAAATGTCGAGCGCAAGAATGATCAGGCCGACCAGGCCGTTGAACGTGGAACCCATGGTGTCGCTCCAAAATAGTGGCATGCACTTTTAGGATAGACGGTCGCGCTCAGGGTTCCCTTTTATTGCGTTCAGACGTGAACGGCGACCTTCAGGGCTTCCAGCGACGGCGCGGCGGCAATGCCGGCTTCGGCGCACAGTTCCAGTACGCGCGGCACGTCGTTGCCGTAGACCAGCACCACTTGCAGCTCGTCGTCGAGCAACTGGCTGAAGTTCATCAGGGTGTAACCACCGTTTTCCTTGTTCAGGCTGCTCATCTGCACCTGGATGCGGTTGAGCGCGGTCAGCGCCTCGGTCTTGGCCAGTTGCTTGGGCTTGAGGTTGAACTCGACGCCCGGGCCGAATGAGGCAACGATCTGCGCGAACAGGTCGGCGTAGGTGTCAGCCTGGAACAGCACGGTCTCCGGCAGGCTCCCGACCACGACCCACTCACCCAGCGGAATCGGGAAAGTGTCGTCGTAGTTGATGTCCGGGTTGGCGGTCAGAAATGCGTCGGCATCGGCGTAAGCCTGCGCCGCTTCATCCGCGACTTTCAGGATCTCGTCTTCGCCCATGCAGCCGGAGCTGATTTTGCTGATGAGTTCGGCGAGTGCGGCTTTCATGGGGGCGGATCCTGTGGCGAAGGGAATTTTGAGGGCGCGAAGGATAGCGCATTCTCGCCTTCGCCACAGAGCGGGTTCCGGTCAGCGGCTTCAGCCCAGCAGTTTTTCCAGCTGCGCGGTGGTGTCCACGGCGCCCATGGTACGGGCCGCGTCCAGTGCGGTGATGCCATTGGCATCCTTGGCTTTCGGATCCGCGCCTTGGTCGATCAAGTAGTCGACGATTTCAACGCGGTTGAACATCGCCGCCATCATCAGCGCCGTGCGGCCATCGAAGGAGGCGCCTTCAATCTGCGCCCCACCCTCGACCAAAGCCTTGACTACGGCCAGATCACCCTTGAACGCCGCGCCGGCAATCGGGCTCTGGCCGTTGCCGTTACGTTGTTCCGGGTCGGCCTTGTGCTTGAGCAACACTTGCACCGCATCCACATGCCCGTAGTAACTGGCGAGCATCAGCAGGGTGTCGCCCTTGCTGTTGGTCAGGTTCACCGGCAGACCGGCAGTGATCAGGCGATCGAGCATCACCGCATCGCCCTCGCGCGCCTTGTTGAATACCTGCTCGGTGAATTCGGCAGCTTCTTCGGGGGTCATCTGGCGGCTTTGGTCGGACATGGGGCAACTCCACTTTCGGTCGTTCGGAAAGCCGACAGTTTCCCGAGCGCGGCGATAGCTGTCATCCCCTTTTTTCCAAGATGACCGATAGCCAATATCAATAGCGATACTTGCCTGCCCGGATGTCGACAAGGATTTCATTCGTCACCTGCACGTAGGTTTCGGTTCCCGGCAGCCAGGCATAAATCGGGTCATCACCTGTCTGGCCGGGGTCGAAACCTTCGTTTTTCAGGCGGGTCTTCTGGTATTTGAAGGTGCCGGTGGTTTCCATTTTCACCTTGACCCGCAGGAACAGCGGCACCGCGTAGGCCGGCAGGCGTTCGCGGGTGAAGGCCAGCAGTTCGGCGAAATCCAGGGTCGCCAAAGACTCGGCCGGGGTGATCGCCGCCATCCCGGCGCGACCGTTGGTGTTGGGGATTTCCACGCCATAGGCTACGGCTTCGGAAATGTGCGGATGTTGGAGCAGCAGGTTCTCGACCTCGGTGGTCGAGACGTTTTCGCCCTTCCAGCGGTAGGTGTCGCCGAGGCGGTCGACAAACTGTGCGTGGCCGAAACCGATGTTGCGCAGAAGATCGCCGGTGTTGAAGAAGCGATCCCCTTTGATGAACACGTCCTGCAGCACGACCTTGGCGGTTTTCTGCGGATCGGTGTAGCCGTCCAGCGGCGCCTTATCGTCGATCCGCGCCAGCAACAGCCCCCGCTCGCCCCGGTCGACCTTGCGCATGAACCCGTCGTCACCTCGAATCGGCTCGCCGCTGTCCTGGTCGTAGGCCACCAACTCCCAGGCCATCAGCGAGAAACCGATGGTGTTGTCGAAATTGAGGATGTTGGTGAAGCCGATATTGCCGTCGCTGGCCGCGTACAGCTCGCAGATGTGATCCACGCCGAAGCGGGTCTTGAACTCGGCCCACGCGCCGGGCCGCAGGCCGTTGCCGATCATCTTGCGCACGTCGTGACGGCTGTCGTCGGCGCTGAGCGGCTGATCCACCAGATAACGGCACAACTCGCCGACGTAACCGATGGTGGTTGCGCGGTAGCGGCGCACGTCGCTCCAGAACTGGCGGGCGCTGAACTTGCGGCGAATGGCGAAACCCGAGGCGCCATTGACCGCCGAACCCCAGCACACGCAGAGCCCGGTGGCGTGGTACAGCGGCAAGGTGCAATAGACGATGTCGTCGGGGCGCATGTCGAGGGCGATCATGCCGAAGCTCGCCGAACTGCGCATCCAGCGGCCGTGCTTGAACACGCCGGCCTTGGGCAAACCGGTGGTGCCGGAGGTGTAGATATAGAAACAAGGGTCATCGAAAAAAATCTGCCGGCTGCTGGCCGGGTTGTCGCCCGAGGCGTCGGCACTGGCGCTGATCAGGTTGATGTAGCCCTCAGGCGCGATCCCCGGATGGCTGAAGGTGTCCTGATCGGCGACAAACCAGGCGCGGGCTGCCGGGATCGACACTTGCTCGCGTACCGCCGCAAACGCCGGCAGCAACTCCTCACCGACGACAATCGCCGCCGGCGTCACCAGGTTGATGCTGTGGATCAGCGTATCGCGGGTCTGCGAGGTATTGAGCAGCGCGCTGACGGCGCCGATTTTGGCCAGCGCCAGAATCGTCACCAGCAGTTCCGGGCGGTTTTCGATGAACACCGCCACCACATCGCCCTTGCCGATGCCCTGCCCGATCAGATAGTGGGCGATGCGGTTGGCCCACTGGTTGACCTGTGAATAACTCAGCACCACCTCCCCCGACAGCAGCGCGGGGCCTTCGGGATTGCGCAGGGTTGCTTGCTCGAATGTCCAGCCCAGGCCACAGGTTTGGGTCGGATCCGTGACGTTGGCCACCTTCATGCCTCTCACCACCCGCGGGATGGTTTTGGCAATCATCGGCAGTTTGCGGAGCATCATGCCCCAGGTAATCGTGTCGCTCGGCGCGTGGCGCATGGCAGCTCCCGTTCGACCTTGACGCGCAGGCCGGATTTTTATTGTCGGGCAATCGGGTGAGGCAACCGGCGCTTCTCAAGCGAGGGTCGAGGCCGAAAATACGTCAGGGCTTCGCGGGCTGTACACGCGGTTTTTGCAATGTTTTGTATCCGCCCGGCGCTGCAACGGGCAGCGTGATTACCGCTGGGGGTATTGGTTCCATCGGATCGACCATGATCCCGCAAAATGCAGGATGCACGATGGCCATTCATGCAGATTGCACGACGCCCGAGACAGTAAAAATTTATAACTTGTTGATTTGTATGGATTTTTAAAAACAAAAATACTGGCACAATCGCTGCAACTCCCTATACATGCTTGCCATTCAAGTGCATACGGAGCTGAAAGACATGAACCTGATCCAAGAGAAATTTGCTTCCCTGTTCTCCAACTTCGCCGTCACCACTCAGCCACGTCCCGATGGCGGTATTCTGCTGACGCTGAAGAGTGCCGACGGCAAAGTATTCAAGCGTGCGCTCACCTATCAGCAATTGCACACCGGCGACCAACTGTCGTGGGCGATCAGCGCGATCCGTCGTGATCTGGCAGAACAAGCCAGCGAGCTGCCGCAGATCGGCATGCTGCAAAGTCAGCAACGTTTTGCCCTGCCGACTTATCACTCGATGTAATTCGAACACCGTATAAACAGACAGGCCGTGGAGCTTTCGCTTCACGGCCTGTTTTTTTTGCGCGTCGATGGAGTGACCTCAGAACGCTTCCGGCTCAATCCCGGTAAAGCTGTCGACGGTCACATGCCCTGCCAGTTCCCCGCCCTCACGGGCCAGCCCGCAGGTTTGCAGGCCGGCGACCTGGGCGGCGTCGAGTTCCTGGACGATGTCGGACAAAAACAGAATTTCCTGCGGCTCCACTCCGATGGCCTGCTGGATATTGCTGTACGACTGCGCTTCGCGCTTCGGCCCAGAGGTAGTGTCGAAATAGCCGCTGAACAGCGGCGTCAGATCCCCTGCTTCCGAGCAGCCGAAAATCAGCTTCTGCGCCTGGATCGAACCGGACGAATACACGAACAGTTGATACCCGGCCTGATGCCAGCGCTGGAGCGCTTCAACGGCGTCCGGGTAAACATGGCCTTTCAACTGGCCGGCCTGATAGCCCTGCTCCCAGACCATGCCCTGCAACGCTTTGAGCGGCGTGGCTTTGCGGTCTTCCGCGATCCACGCCAGCAGAATTTCCACCACCCGCTCGACGTCAGCCTGCGGCTCGTTGCTGTCGCGGCGCACCGCGTCCAGTTGCTTGGCAACATCGGCACGGGCGGCGTTCTGGCGAACGAAGTCCGGCAGATGTTTCGCCGCATAAGGAAACAGGACATCGAACACAAAACTCACCGCGCTGGTGGTGCCTTCGATGTCGGTGAGAATGACCTTGATCGACATCGGCTCAGTCCTCCAGGCGCGGGAAGCGGCCGGCGATGTCTTCGCCGGTGAAGTTGGCGACCCAGCCTTCAGGGTTGTTGAACAGGCGGATCGCCACGAAGTGCGGGTTCTCGCCCATGTCAAACCAGTGTTTGGTGCCGGCCGGCACCGAAATCAGGTCGTTCTTCTCGCACAACACGGCGTAGACGTAATCATCGATGTGCAGGGTAAACAGGCCACGACCGGCGACGAAGAAACGTACTTCGTCTTCGCCATGCCGATGTTCTTCGAGGAACTTGGCGCGCAATTCGGCTTTTTGCGGGTGGTCGCTGTTGAGGCTGATCACATCGACCGTGATGTAGCCGCGCTCGGTCATCAGTTTGTCGATCTGCTCTTTATAGGCACCGATCACTTCTTCCTGGCTGGCGCCGGGCTGGATCTTCGCGGCGGCTTGCCAACGGTCGAAGCGCACGCCCTGCTCGGCCAGGGTCGAGGCGATGTCTTCGAAATGGGTCAGCACCTTGTTCGGAATTTCGGGGCTGGAAACGTGATAGACGGACAGGCTGCTCATGGGGCATTCCTCGGTATCGGCCTTGCCGTCCGGTTCTTTCAGACCGGTCGGGCACTGCATTCATCAGGCAAATGGGCTGGTTCTGGTGAAGTCAGCCTTGGCGGTTCATGACGCTGCGGGTCTTCAACTCGCATTCAAACAGGAATTCAAAGGCCTCGATCTGGCGCAACGCGTCGCTCATCTGCGCGCCCCAGGTATAGAGGCCGTGACCGCGAATCAGATAACCGACGCAATCGGGATGGGCGTCGAGCCAAGGCTGCACCTTGGCAGCGAGGCGCGCAATGTCCTGATCGTTGTCGAAGATCGGCACCCGCACCCGGGATTCGTGGGTCGAAATACCGCTGAAGGCTTTTTGCAGTTCGTAGTCTTCGAACTCGATGAAGTCTTGCGGCGTCAGGCGCGACAGCACCGTGGCGTTCACCGAGTGGGTGTGCAGCACCGCGCCGATTTCCGGACGCCAGCTGTAGAGCTGGGTGTGCAGCAGGGTTTCGGCGGACGGCTTTTTGCCGGGCTCCAGGCTGTTGCCGGCCAGATCGGTGGCGAGCACGTCGTCCAGGCCCAACTGGCCCTTGTGCTTGCCGGACACGGTCAGCAACGCTTCGCTCGGCGACAGGCGCGTCGAGTAATTGCTGCTGGTGGCCGGCGACCAGCCGCGACCATAAAGAAAACGCCCGGCGTCGACAATTTGCTGGGCAAGCTGTTCACGGGTAAGGCTCATGGCCTGTCCTCTTGCATTCGAATGGCAATGATAACGGCAGCGGCGAGCGCTGCGAGACTGGCAATACTAAAGGTCAATGTCGCGCCGAGGGCATTCCAGCTGTAGCCGGAATACAAAGCGCCAAGCGCACCACCGGTGCCGGCCAGCGCTGCGTACAACGCCTGGCCCTGCCCTTGCTGGCGCGCGCCGAAGCTACGTTGCACGAACGCGATGGCAGCCGCATGAAAGCTGCCGAACGTCGCCGCGTGCAGCACCTGGGCAAACAATAGGATCCAAAGGAATTCGGCGAACGAACCTAGCAGCAACCAGCGCAACGCCGCCAGCAGAAAACTCGCCATCAGCACGCGGCGCAAAGAAAAACGCGCAAGAATCCGGCTCATGGCCATGAACATCAGCACTTCCGCCACCACGCCGACCGCCCAGAGCATGCCGATCACGCCACGGCTGTAGCCCAGTCGTTCGAGGTGCAGGGTCAAAAACGTGTAATACGGCCCGTGGCTCATCTGCATCAGCGCCACGCAACCGTAGAACGCCAGCACCCCGGGACTGCGCAACTGTTTGAGAAAGCCCTCCCCGGTCGGTCGATTACCCTGAGGCGGTTGCGCGTTCGGCACCCAAAGACTGCTGAGCACGATGCCGGCCATGATCAACACCAGCGCCGCCGGGTAGATGTCGAGGCTGAGCCATTCGAACAGGCGACCGAGGGCGACTACGGTGATGATGAAACCGATCGAGCCCCACAGGCGAATCTGACTGTAGCGGGAGGTCTGGCCCTGCAAATGCGCCAGAGTGATGACTTCGAACTGCGGCAGCACCGCGTGCCAGAAAAACGCGTGCAAGGCCATGACCATCGCCAGCCAGGCGTAGGTCTTGCAGACGAAAATCAATGAGAACGTCAGCAGCGTGCACACCGCGCCGAAGCGCACGATGGCCAGGCGCCTGCCGGTGTAATCGCCGAGCCAACCCCAGATGTTCGGCGCCACGCAGCGCATCAGCATCGGGATTGCTACCAGCTCGCCGATCCGCGCGGCACTGAAACCGAGGTGATCGAAGTACAGCGCCAGAAACGGCGCCGTCGAACCGAGCAAGGCGAAATAGAACAGATAGAAACTGGACAGCCGCCAGTACGGGAGCGCCGCCACGGTCAGACCGCGGCGGCTTTGAGATCACCCATCAAAGCTGACCCAGCACCGGGGTGCTCACGCGCACATCGGCGTTCTGGCCACGGTGGCGCAGCAGGTGATCCATCAACACGATGGCCATCATCGCCTCGGCAATCGGCGTGGCGCGGATACCGACACATGGGTCGTGACGGCCCTTGGTAATGACATCGACCGGGTTACCATCGATGTCGATCGAACGGCCCGGGGTGGTGATGCTCGAAGTCGGCTTCAAGGCCAGGTGCGCGACGATCGGCTGCCCCGAAGAGATTCCGCCAAGGATGCCGCCCGCGTTGTTGCTGAGGAAACCTTCCGGGGTCAGCTCGTCACGGTGTTCGGTGCCGCGCTGCGCGACGCAGGCAAAACCGGCGCCGATTTCCACACCTTTGACCGCGTTGATGCTCATCAGCGCATGGGCCAGTTCGGCATCGAGACGGTCGAAGATCGGCTCGCCCAGGCCCGGCATCACGCCTTCGGCAACCACGGTGATCTTCGCCCCGACGGAATCCTGATCGCGGCGCAGTTGGTCCATATAGGCTTCCAGCTCCGGCACTTTGTCCGGGTCCGGGCTGAAGAAGGCATTCTGCTCGACCGAGTCCCAGGTCTTGAACGGGATTTCGATCGGGCCGAGCTGGCTCATGTAGCCGCGAATGACGATGCCCTGGCTGGCCAGGTACTTCTTGGCGATGGCACCGGCCGCGACGCGCATGGCGGTTTCCCGCGCCGAGCTGCGACCGCCGCCGCGATAATCGCGCTCGCCGTACTTGTGGTGGTAGGTGTAGTCAGCGTGGGCCGGGCGGAACAGGTCCTTGATCGCCGAGTAGTCCTTGGACTTCTGGTCGGTGTTGCGAATCAGCAGGCCAATGGAGCAGCCAGTGGTGCGGCCCTCGAACACGCCGGAGAGAATTTCGACTTCGTCGGCTTCCTGCCGCTGGGTGGTGTGGCGGCTGGTTCCCGGTTTGCGACGGTCGAGATCGCGTTGCAGGTCCTCAAGGGAAATCTCCAGGCCCGGCGGGCAGCCGTCGACAATGGCGACCAACGCCGGACCATGGCTTTCGCCAGCGGTGGTGACAGTGAACAGCTTGCCGTAGGTATTGCCGGACATGCAGGACGCTCCGTGAAATCGAACCCAAATTCGTGATGCGCGCCAGTATACGCAGGCTAACCGAGTAGTTCATCCTCGAACCTTAGCGGTGCGGGTGAGTCCAACCGGCATCTTGGCAAATGATGGCGTGATGATGCTGCGAGTTTTGATCTTGAGCCTTTCCCTGTTTACCGGCTTCGTCCAGGCGACTGTCCTGCAACGACCGGTCACGTTGACTACCGACAACGGCGAACTTTTCGGCTCGCTGTTGCTGCCCAAATCCGACAACCCCGTGCCGGTTGTCCTGATCCTTTCCGGCTCGGGTCCTACCGATCGTGACGGAAACAACCCCGACGGCGGACGCAATGACAGCCTCAAGCGCCTGGCCTGGGTGCTGGCCAAACACAACGTCGCCAGTGTGCGTTTCGACAAGCGCGGGGTGGCGGCCAGCCTGGCGGCAACTCCGGACGAGCGAAACCTGTCGGTGGAAGCCTACGTGGCGGACGCGGTGGCCTGGGGTCAGAAGCTGAAAGCCGATCCGCGCTTCGGCCCGTTGATCCTGCTCGGCCACAGTGAAGGCGCGCTGATTGCCAGCCTTGCGGCGCCAAAAGTCGACGCCGCGGCGGTCATCTCGCTTTCCGGCACGGCCCGGCCGATCGATCAGGTGCTGCGCCGGCAACTGGCCCGCAGCCTCCCTCCCCCGTTGATGCTGCGCAGCAACGAACTGCTCGACAGCCTCAAGGCCGGGCATACCGACGACAATGTGCCAGCCCCGTTGCAGGTGATTTTCCGTCCGAGTGTGCAGCCGTACCTGATTTCGCTGTTCCGTCAGGATCCGGCAGCGGCCTTCGCTCAACTGAAAATGCCAGCGTTGATCGTGCAAGGCAGCAACGACATCCAGGTCCAGGTCGATGATGCGAAATTGCTCAAGGCTGCCAAACCGGACGCAGAGCTGGCGCTGATCGAGGGTATGAACCACGTGTTGCGCATCGTGCCCAACGACGTGAAGCGGCAACTGGCCTCCTACAAGGACCCGAATTTGCCGCTGGCGGTGGAACTGGGAACACGCGTTCTTGAATTTATTGACGGACTTCGCACCCGTTAAACGCTAGGGGGCGTTCTCAGCTAGTTTTCACGCCGCGCCGGGTCTGCTGTTGTGCAGGGCAAGGCGCGAGAAGCGTGGTTTGGTCATTCCAAATAAGCTTCGAGCAACGCAGCCCTGCACAACAGCAGGCCCGGCCCTTCGGGTTGTGCCTTAAAGCGGGCCAGCCTGCGTTGCAGGCCTTGGAAAGGGAACAACCATTTCCAGTGGCCTACGCCTTGCCTGGCCCGCTTTAAGGCGACAACGCGGCGTAAAAACTAGCTGAGAACGCCCCCATACCCTCTAGGACTTTAGAAAACGGCCGATAAGCCTTTGTCGCCAGCGTACTGGCTGGCGGCAAGCAGCTTGGACAGGATCTCGCCGTTATGACCGAAACCCAGACTTCACCCGACACCACCGCTGAAAAAGACGCACCGCCAGCGGTCGAGCTGCCTTGGGCGGATGTCCACGTCGAGCACCACAAGATGCTCCGCCTGGCGCCGTTGCAGACCGACCGCAACACCGGCGGGCGGCCACTGCGCTTCGTTGAATTCGGTTACGCGGAACGCAACGGCAAAGAACACAGCCTGATGCGCATGGCGATCAAGTTGCCTGCTCAGCGCGTGCGTAAAGAACAGAATCAACTGGATATATGGGTCGACCACACCACCAAACGCGTGCATTTCGGCCCGGACAGCGGTTTGCAGATCGAACCGCTGAACCGTGGCATCGGCCGTTTCATGGCTGCCCAAGGCATCAACTGGGCAAAAAAGCGCTGGCCCACCTACACCGTCGACGGCATGGACTTGAACAACAAGGACGCGCTGAACGAAGACACTCGCCTGCGCCGCGATCACTTTCTGCGGGTGCATGGCTTTGATGTGGTTTACGCCGATGCCCAGCATTTGAAGGGCAGCGTCAAGGAAGTGAAGGTCGGCGACCTGCTGGGGGACTGGAACAGCGAAAAGCTGCAGATCGTCGAAATTCTTGAAGCTGCGCAGATGTTGCAGCAGGCCGAGCAGAACCTGGCCGAGCAGGAAGTGAAGCTGAAGAAGCAGGAAGACAAGGTCAGCAAGTTCAAGCGCGAAGACGCCGGGCTGCGTTTCACCATTACCTGTCTGGTGGCGTTTGCGGTGTTTCAGGCCGGGTTGCTGATCTGGATTGCAACCCACCGGTAAAGACTTCAGACCGAGGCGCCCCCATCGCGGGCAAGCCACGCTCCCACAGGTTTTGTGTCGTATCCGGGTGTTGCGGTACACACGGAAACTGTGGGAGCGGGCTTGCCCCGGACGGCGTTCCGACGATGCTTTTGAGGGTCAGACGCGGGAAGCGAACAGTGCCTGATGGGCGCGGCACTGTTCGGCGGTCAGCATGAACACACCGTGCCCGCCGCGCTCGAACTCCAGCCACGCGAAGTCGACCTCCGGGTACAGCGCTTCGACGTGGACCTGGCTGTTGCCCACCTCGACAATCAGCAAACCCTTCTCGGTCAGATGATCCGCCGCTTCGGCGAGCATCCGGCGTACCAGGTTCAAACCATCGTCGCCACAGGCCAGGCCCAGTTCCGGCTCGTGCTGGTATTCGTCCGGCATGTCGGCGAAATCTTCCGCATCGACGTAGGGCGGGTTCGACACGATCAGGTCGAAACGTTGACCCGGCAGACCATCGAAACCATCGCCCTGCACCGTGAACACCCGCTCATCGACGCCATGACGCTCGATGTTCTGGTTTGCCACTTCCAGCGCTTCGAACGACAGATCCGCCAGCACCACTTCGGCGTTCTGGAACTCGTAGGCACACGCGATGCCGATGCAGCCGGAGCCGGTGCACAGGTCGAGAATCCGCGCCGGTTCGTCACCGATCCATGGAGCAAAACGGTTTTCGATCAACTCGCCAATCGGCGAACGCGGGATCAGCACACGCTCATCGACGATGAACGACATGCCGCAGAACCAGGCTTCGCCCAGCAGGTAAGCGGTTGGAATACGTTCTTCGATGCGGCGCTTGAGCAGGCGCTGAAGGTTGACCAGCTCGTCGTCTTCCAGTGCACAATCCAGATAGCTGTCGGCGATTTCCCATGGCAGGTGCAAGGCACCGAGCACTAGCTGCCGGGCTTCGTCCCAGGCATTGTCGGTGCCATGGCCGAAAAACAGATCCTCCCCATGGAAGCGGCTGACGGCCCAACGGATGTGGTCGCGCAGGGTACGAAGTCGGGAAGTGATCACGGGGCAGAACTCCAGAAAAAACGACTGGCGATTCTAGCAGCCAAAACGCGCCGCGACGACGCAGGAAAGATTCCTGTGCGACGGTAGGACTCTTCCGATTTTCCCCTCAGCTATTGAACAGATCGTGTAACTTGACAAGGCTGCAGGCCAGCAACGACGGTGCCTACGATGGTAGCGATTCACAGAACCGCTCAGCCAGAGGACAATGTCGCAAAAGCCCCACCCGAAGGAGCCCCAGAATGTCCGTTCCAAAAACGATGTTTCAACTCAGCGGTCGCGGTTACGCAGCGGCCACGTTGAGCCATGCCACCGTGGTCATCATCGATGCCCAGAAAGAGTACCTCAGCGGCCCGCTGGCCCTGAGCGGCATGGACGCGGCTGTCGCGAACATCAAACAACTGGTTGCCGCCGCCCGCGCAGCCGGTCGGCCGATCGTGCACGTGCGTCACCTCGGCACCGTCGGCGGTCTGTTCGACCCGCAGGGCGAACGCGGCGAGTTCATCCCCGGTCTGGAACCCCAGGGCGATGAAACCATCATCGGCAAGTTGCTGCCGAGCGCCTTTCACGGCACCGAACTCTATGATCGTCTGCAAACCATCGGCTCGCTGGACCTGATCGTCTGCGGCTTCATGAGTCACTCCAGCGTCAGCACGACTGTGCGCGCGGCGAAAAACCTGGGCTTCCGCTGCACCCTCGTCGAAGACGCCTGCGCCACCCGCGATCTGCCGTTCAAGGGCCGCGTGCTCAGCGCCGAACAGGTGCAGGAAGCGGAAATGGCAATCATGGCCGACAACTTCGCCACCCTCGCCCTGACCCAGGATCTGATCTGATCGACCGTAAATGAGCGGCTCTGCCCGCCGCTCATCTGCAAAAACCTCGCATTTGCTTCAATTACCCTAGCCTCAGGAACAACCCGGTCAACTCCCGGTCGAAGGGCCGATACCCATTGAGGAAGGTCGGAATGAAGTTATCCGATGGATTTGACGCACGCCGCTTGCGGCCCAAAGGCCAAAGCAACTGGCGATTTCGATTCGGCGCGGCGATCGCTGCCATTCTGGCGACGTTCGGCGTGCTGCTGGCGATGGCCGGGGCCGCCAGCCTGCTGGGGCGCCCACCGGCGCTCGGCGATCTGAACGCAACACCGCTCGGCTCGGCGATCATTCTCGCGGTCGGCCTGCTGTTCCTGTATTTCGGCGTGGCCCTGTGGCGTCGTTGCCGGCGTCGCGCACGGCAATCGCGAGAATTGAACATGTCCCCGCACCTGATGAAAAAACACGATTGAATTGAGGGCCTGGCTTTTTGCCGGGCCGTTTTTTGTCCGTTTGGGTAAACTGGCCGCCCTTCGCGGAGGCTGACATGCAAGACGACGATTTTTCCCTGTTCAAAAGTGCGATTCAAGGCGTCAAGCCGATCAAGCACGACCGCGCCGACACCGGCAAACCCAAGACTGACCGTGACCGGATCGCCAAGCTGCGCCAGTCCGCCACCGTGCGCACCGACACCACCACCGTTGATGGCCTGTCCGATCAGTTCGTGATCGACGTCGGTCCCGAAGACGAGTTGATGTGGGCCCGCGACGGGGTGCAGGAAAGCCAGATGCGCAAGCTCAAGATCGGGCAGATCCCGTTCGAAGGCAGCCTCGACCTGCACGGCATGAGCGTAGAAAAAGCCCGCGAAATTCTTTGGGCGTTTCTCGCCGAAGCCACCAGATTCGAAATCCGCTGCGTACGCGTCACCCACGGCAAGGCCGTGCGTCTGGACGGCAAGCGGCCGATGATCAAAAGCCACGTCAACACCTGGCTGCGCCAGCATGCGCAAGTGCTCGGTTTCTGCTCGTGCCAGGCGAAACATGGCGGCGCCGGCGCGGTTTACGTGATGCTGAAACGCACCATGATGGAAGGCCGCGACGAATAAACCCGTCACACCGAACTTGCAGGGTCGTGTCCGCCACCGTACCCTTGCCCTTTGCGAAAATCCCCACAGGTAGTTTCATGTCCCTGGAACAGAATTACACCGCGATTCTCGGCCAACTGGGCGAGGACGTCTCCCGCGAGGGCCTGCTCGACACGCCAAAGCGTGCCGCCAAAGCCATGCAGTACCTCTGCCGCGGTTATCAACAGACGCTCGAAGAGGTCACCAACGGTGCCCTGTTCAGCTCCGACAACAGCGAAATGGTGCTGGTCAAGGACATCGAGCTCTACTCGTTGTGCGAACACCACCTGCTGCCGTTCATCGGCAAGGCCCACGTCGCGTACATCCCGAGCGGCAAAGTGCTGGGCCTGTCGAAGGTCGCGCGGATCGTCGACATGTACGCCCGCCGCCTGCAGATCCAGGAAAACCTCAGCCGCCAGATCGCCGATGCGGTCCAGCAGGTCACCGGCGCGCTGGGCGTGGCCGTGGTGATCGAGGCCAAGCACATGTGCATGATGATGCGCGGTGTGGAGAAGCAGAACTCGTCGATGATCACTTCGGTGATGCTCGGTGAGTTCCGTGAAAACGCGGCGACCCGCAGCGAGTTTCTCAGCCTGATCAAGTAATGCGTGACAAAAAAAACCGGCGTTGATCGCCGGTTTTTTTTCGTCCGTGAAAAATCGGGTAAGCTGCGTGCCTTCTTCAATGTCCCTGTGAGGCTTGTAACGTGTTCGTCAAAGCGCTTCGTGTCGGCCTCGGCCAACTGATCATCTTCGTTGACTTTCTGACCCGCCCGGGCAAGAAACAGCGCCCCGCCGCTGCCCAGGCCCAGGTTGATGCCGCCGCCAAGGACCTGACCCTGTATCAGTTCCACGCCTGCCCGTTCTGCGTGAAGACCCGCCGCAGCCTGCGTCGCCTGAACGTTCCGGTGGCCCTGAAGGATGCGAAGAACAACGAGCAGGATCGTCAGACCCTGCTGGAACAGGGCGGCAAGATCAAGGTGCCGTGCCTGCGCATCGAAGAGAACGGCCAGACCACCTGGATGTATGAGTCCAACACCATCATCGAGTATCTGAACAAGCGGTTCGCCGCAGTCTGATCCAAAAAAACCGGCCTGATGGCCGGTTTTTTCATGCAGCCTGCGCGGCCTGTGCCTGGCGCACCACCGCCGCCAGACGCTTGAGCCCTTCATCGAGTCGTGCCGGATCGATGTGGCTGAAGTTCAGGCGAAGATGACCGGGATTGCGATCCGGCTCGGGGAAGAATGGTTCGCCCGGCATGAACGCCACATCGTTGGCCAGCGCGGTGTTCAGCAAGGTGCGGGTGTCCAGCGGTTGCTTCAGGGTCAGCCAGAAAAACAGCCCGCCCTGCGGCGTGTTCCAGTCCGCCAGATCGGCGAAATGGGTTTCCAGCGCCGCTTGAAAGGCGTCGCGGCGCTGACGGTAGAAGCCGCGCAATTCGCTCAAGTGCTGTTGATATTTCTCACTGCCAATCCACTGCAATGCCTGCCACTGGCCGATGCGGTTGGTGTGCAGATCCGCCGACTGCTTGAGCTTGAGCAGATGCGGGAAAAGGTCCGGGCTGGCAATCAGGTAGCCGACGCGCAGTCCCGGCAACAGGGTTTTCGACACGGTGCCGGTGTAGATCCAGCTGGATTTCTTCAGGCGTCCGGCAATCGGTCGGGCGCTCCCGCCGTCGAAGGTCAGTTCGCGATAAGGCTCGTCTTCGATCAGGGTCACGCCGAATTCGTCGAGCATTGCAGCAACGGCCTCGCGCTTGGCCTCGCTGTAGCGCACGGCAGATGGATTCTGGAAGGTCGGGATCAGATAGATGAACGCTGGGCGGTGCTGTTCGAGACGCTGACGCAATTGCGCGAGGTTCGGGCCGTCAGCCTCCAGCGGCACGGTCAGGCAATCGGCGCCGAACAGCTGGAAGATCTGCAGGGCCGCCAGATAAGTCGGCGCTTCAAGCAGGATTTCGGTGCCCTTGTCGATGTACAGCTTCGCCGCCAGATCCAGGGTTTGCTGGGAACCACTGACCACCAGCACCTGGCTCGCCTCACACGGCAAACCCAGCGCCCTCGCCTCTGCTGCCAGCGCTTCGCGCAATGCCGGCTCGCCTTCGCTCATGCCGTACTGGCCGAGAGACAGTGGCATGTCGGCCCATTCAACCTTCGGCAGCATGGCTTCAGCCGGCAAACCGCCAGCAAACGACATCACTTCCGGGCGCTGGGCGGCGGCAAGGATTTCACGGATCAGAGAACTTTTGAGGCGCGAGACACGTTCGGAAAAAGCCATGGAGGTCACCGCTAGCGAGGCATGGGAAAAATGAGTCAAACTTGTTGACTGAAATTACGACACCTCACTCGGAAACGTCAACATGCTTGACCTTAAAAACTGCGCCAGCCAACAAAAGGCCATGGAAGCCTTCTTCTTCGGTTATCAGGCGTTCACCGCCAAGGCCGACGAAATGCTCGAACGTCGCGGCCTGTCCCGCGTGCATCAACGCATCGTTTTTTTCATTGCCCGCTATCCGAACCTGAGCGTCAAGGAGTTGCTCGCGCTGCTCGGCGTCAGCAAGCAGGCGCTGAACATGCCGTTGCGGCAATTGCAGGAAATGCACCTGGTGGACAGCGTGGCGTCCGAGACCGATAAACGTAAACGCCTGCTGGAGCTGACCGCTGAAGGCGCGAAATTTGAACAGGCGCTGCGTCGGGAACAGGTGAAATTGCTTGAACGCGTCTTTGCCGAAGCCGGCGAAACGGCGGTCGACGGCTGGCTGGCGGTGAATCTGGCGTTGGGAAAAAACCAGACAGCTCTCGACTGACCATTCTGACCTCATCGCTGGCAAGCCAGCGATGAGGACCTTGCGGGCGATATATCGCTATCGACAAAACTTTCGTCCACAAAACCAAAAACAATATTTGCTTTATTTGTACACAAAAGCATAATCCACAGCGTGCGAGTTCCTGACCGCATGGTCAACAAATTCGCGTATGCCTCAAAGGACCGCTGCCACCCCCTCATGGGTCCGGTCCTGGAAATAACAATAAAACTCTTGAGGAGTACTCGCTGTGGAAAGCCGCAAATCCGAAGCATCGACGCTGGAACTCTCGCCGCCGTTACGCACTGGCCTGCTTGAGCGCATCTTCAAACTCAGCTTGCATGGCACCACGGTGAAGACCGAGCTGATTGCCGGTCTGACAACCTTCATCACCATGGCCTACATCATTTTCGTCAACCCGAACATCATGGCCGATGCCGGGATCGATCACGGTGCAGCCTTCGTCGCCACCTGTATCGCCGCCGCGCTGGGCTGCCTGCTGATGGGCCTCTACGCCAACTGGCCGGTGGGCCTGGCGCCGGGCATGGGCCTCAACGCGTTCTTCACCTACACCGTCGTCGGCACTATGGGCTACAACTGGGAAACGGCCCTCGGTGCGGTGTTCGTCTCGGGCGTGCTGTTCATGATCCTGACCTTTTCGCGGATTCGCGAATGGCTGCTCAACAGCATTCCGGTCAGCCTGCGCTATGCGATGGGCGCCGGCGTGGGCCTGTTCCTCGGGCTGATCGGCCTGAAAACCGCTGGTATCGTCGTCGATAGCCCGGCCACCCTGATCAAGCTCGGCTCGCTGCGTGAACCCGGCCCGCTGCTTGCAGCCATCTGCTTCCTGATGATCGCGATCCTCAGTTATCACAAAGTGTTCGGCGCAATCCTCATCAGCATCATCACCGTGACCCTGGCAGGCTGGGGCCTGGGCATCGTGCACTATGAAGGGATAATGTCCACCCCGCCGAGCCTGGCGCCGACCTTCATGGCCATGAATGTCGCCGGCGTGTTCAACGTCAGCATGATCAGCGTGGTACTGGCTTTCCTGTTCGTACACATGTTCGACACCGCCGGCACCTTGATGGGCGTCGCACAGCGCGCCAATCTGGTGAACCCTGACGGCCGTATCGAAAATCTGTCCCGCGCCATGAAAGCCGACAGCGCCTCCAGCGTATTCGGCGCGGTCGTCGGCGTTCCGCCCGTCACCAGCTACGTGGAAAGTGCCGCCGGCGTAGCCGCTGGTGGTCGGACTGGTCTTACCGCAGTCACCGTGGGTGTGCTATTTATAGCCGCGATGTTCTTTGCACCGCTGGCCGGCATGATTCCCGCCTATGCCACCGCTGGCGCGCTGATTTACGTAGCGATGCTGATGATGGGCGGCATGGCACACATCGAATGGGACGAAGCGACCGACAGCATTCCGGCGATTGTCACCGCGATCATGATGCCGCTGACCTTCTCGGTCGCCGACGGTATCGCGCTGGGCTTCATTACTTATGTCGCGCTGAAGGCCGGTACCGGTAAATACAAAGAGATCTCTGTCAGCCTGTGGGTGCTCTGCGCGATCTTCATCGCCAAGTTCATCTTCCTGTAAGCGCTGCGCGGTTCACGCTTCAAAACAGCCTCACCCCATCGGGTGGGGCTTTTGCACATTCTTGATAACGATAAAAAGGAGCAAGTGATGAGTCTGGAAACCTGGCTGCTGTTCAGCGGCGCTGCGCTGGTGGTGATCCTGATTCCGGGGCCGCTGTCGTTGCTGATGATCAACAACAGTCTGAACTACGGTCTGCGTCGTTCGTACCCGGCGTTTCTTGGCGGCGTGTTCGCCTCGATCTGCCTGCTCAGCGCCTCGGCGCTGGGGTTGGGCGCCCTGTTGCTGGCGTCCGAGAAACTGTTCAGTGCCCTGAAAATCATCGGTGCGATCTACCTGTTCTACCTTGCCTGGCAGAGCTGGCAGCAATCGCGCCAGCCGTCGGTGGGTGCCGAAGTGCCTCAGGCTGCACCGGTTCCGAAGTTCCGCGCATTGTTCAGCCGGGCCTTCGTGCTGGGCGCGAGCAATCCGAAAGACATTTTGTTTTTCGCCGCGTTTCTGCCGCAGTTCCTCAGCGCCGAGCAACCATTCCTGCCGCAGCTGCTGGTGATGATCGCCACCTGGACGCTACTCGACCTGTTGTGCAAGTTGACCTACGGCCTCGGAGCCCATGGCGCGGCGCGTTATCTGCGCAGCGGCAAGGGGCAGAGCTGGTTCAACCGCATCAGCGCCGGACTCTTCGGGGGGGCTGGTGCAGCTTCACTGCTGAGCAGCCACTGATCCGCGATCAGACTGACCGCCATTTCCGGGTGAAGTGGCGGTAGTTGTTCACCTGGAAACGTCCGGCATCAACTGCGTCACCGGATAGACATATGTACCGCACGGCAACGTGCAGGCCTGAGGATCATTGAACGCTCCCGTCATCTGGACCCCGTGAGCACAACAATCCATGAGCCCGAAGAAACCGATCCGCCCCAGAACCCCGCCCACTTCAGATCAAGGCATCCCGAGGGCCCGCGATACGTCGCCTGAAATCACCGTCAGGCAAGCGGCTCACATCGAACAGCCGCACCTCGATCAGACGACCGATCCGCTCACCGGAGCCGGCAATCTGCCGTCCGCCTCCTCGCCTGCGCACTTTCAGATCGCCGATCTGCCCCTCGGCACCCCTATCGCTCGCGTCACAAACGATCGCCCGATTGCCGGTTACTTTCTTCCACCGCGCCTGGTGGACAGATTACCCCAGCCCGAATCGCTGACAGGATTTCGCAAGGCCGGGCCGTATACCTACGTCGACCTGATCGACGGCGGAACGGTTTTGCTCGGCGCGGATTTACAAAGCAATATCAGAGCCCGAATGTCGAACGAACTCTGGGCTTCCGGCCCCCGACTCGAGCAGGTGGCAGGCACCCTGCAATGGCGCACGGTGGCCTCGAACGGTTCATCGACCATCGACGCTTCGCAACTTTTTATCACCCGCGTTCCCGCACCCGCTGACGAAGCGCACGCTACACCGCCCAAACGTCCTCGTATTGCGGGTGATGAACAGCAACCTACTGACCCCTCCAGCGCGAACCGCGCGATTGCCGACGCAGAGCTGGATGCGCTGATCGATCCCTGGAAGACCTGGGGCGTCATCGGCCAACCGGGCTCACCTGACGACATCAATATCAACGGATCCCGATACCGGACCCTGCCCCGCGGCCCCGCACACAACGATCCAATTGTTTACATCAAGCATCCGTATCACCTGATGTACGACTACGCCACGCTGGATCGGACACTGCGCACCGACTTCCTGCAGCAACCTCGCGGCGCCATTCGTGTTCCGCCTGCCCTGCATTGGGAAGTCGATCCGAGCCTGCCATTTCAGCGGCCGATGAAAGAAACCGTCGCCACCTATTTCCCCGAGTTGTCGGACGTCACCCTGCACAATGTCGCCAAACGGCAATTCACACTCGCCAATGGCTCCGAGCTGGCAACAGGCAGCGGTCTGACGCTGTTGCGTCAAGCGTTCAATGACTGGAAAACCGGCACCGTCAACCCGCGTCCGGAGTTGGTCGATCCGTTGTTGATGCTTGATTCACTGCCGCGATCCATAACGGAAGGCAACCAGAAGGTCGAGCTGCCCGTTGCCAACGTGAAAGCCGGTCTGCGTCGCCTGGACTTCGATCCGGCCCGGTTTCCAGAGCAATGGAGATACTTCATGCCGAGCCAGTCGGCGGTCGATATAAAACGCTTTGCGGCGGGGCTTCTGACGCGCAACGGCTACAGCGTTTTCGAACCGAGCCCTGCACAAAGCTTTGCGGCCGTTGTGTTCACACGGACAGGGCATGACTTCGTCTTTTTCCTCAGCCTGCATCGCGTCAGGGGACGCCAGATTCAGCAGCCTGCTAATCAGGATCCGAATGCCGCGAATATCAGGCTGATCGATCAGGTCGGTCCGGACGCCGCGCAAGCCGTGGAAGCGGCTCACCCGGCGAACAAGGTCGTCTGGCTCAGAGGGGGCGTGCAGACGCTCGCCCCTTATCCGGATACGTTTTTCATCATCAGGGATGATTACGCAAGGCTTTGATGCCTCACAGACCCGAGGATAAAAAAAGCCCGCAGTGTGAGCGGGCGAAAGACCAAAGAAGCTATATGCGCAGTCGCTTCCCGGTGGGGGCAGCTGCTTGGGGGTCAGCTGCCCCGATAGGTGGAATAGCTGTAGGGCGAGATCAGCAACGGTACGTGGTAGTGATCCTGTTCGGCAGAAATGCCGAACCGCAGTACCACCACGTCCAGGAATGCCGGCTCCGGCAACTGGACGCCACGGGCGCGGTAGTAATCGCCGGCGTGGAACTGAACCTGATAGACACCGGTACGGTAGTCATCGCCTTGCAGCAGCGGCGCATCGACCCGGCCATCGCTGTTGGTAAGCGCACTGGCGACCAATTCCAGGTGCGAACCTTCAACGCGGTACAGCTCGACCTTGATCGAGCTGCCCGGGCAACCGTGTGCAGCGTCCAAAACGTGTGTTGTCAAACGTCCCATTGATTCTGCGCGCCTGCCTGCGTGGAGCAGTCAGACTTCGCGCCTCCCGAAGTCAGTTGAAAAGGAGACCGCACCGTTTCGGAGCACGAAAAGCTGCGGCGAGCGATTGATTAAGACACTTTTCAAAAAAATTGTACACAATAAAAACGACATTTTTGCTGCTACCCCCGCCATCCTTCGATTTCCCGGTGATTTGCCCCATGACCTCGCATTCATTGAACCCCCAATCCATTAGCTGACTGGTCAGGCAGGTTTCTTGCAGGTTCACGCCATTAACAGCAAAAGATGACGGCCGGTGAAAAATGCGAAAATTCAGGCTTACAAATTGAGAATAAAGTTGTATACAATCAGCCCATCGCTGTGACGCCAGCCTGCCATCCAAACCTCAGGGCGCCACACAATCTGTCAACGAATAAGAAGGAAGACTGCAGTGAGCGCTGACTACCCACGCGACCTGATCGGTTACGGCAGTAACCCTCCTCACCCACACTGGCCGGGCAATGCCCGGATCGCCCTGTCGTTCGTACTCAATTACGAAGAAGGCGGCGAGCGCAACATTCTGCACGGCGACAAAGAATCCGAAGCCTTTCTGTCCGAGATGGTCGCGGCCCAGCCTCTGCAAGGCGCGCGCAACATGAGCATGGAATCGCTTTACGAGTATGGCAGCCGTGCCGGCGTCTGGCGGATCCTGAAACTGTTCAAGGAATTCGACATTCCGCTGACTATCTTCGCCGTGGCCATGGCCGCCCAGCGTCACCCGGACGTGATCCGTGCGATGGTCGAGGCCGGTCACGAGATCTGCAGCCACGGTTACCGCTGGATCGACTACCAGTACATGGACGAGGCGCAGGAACGCGAGCACATGCTCGAAGCGATCCGCATCCTCACCGAACTCACCGGCGAACGCCCGCTGGGCTGGTACACCGGTCGCACCGGGCCGAACACCCGTCGTCTGGTGATGGAAGAAGGCGGTTTCCTCTACGACTGCGACACCTACGACGACGACCTGCCCTACTGGGAACCGAACAACCCGACCGGCAAGCCGCACCTGGTGATCCCGTACACGCTGGACACCAACGACATGCGCTTCACCCAGGTCCAGGGTTTCAACAAGGGCGACGATTTCTTCGAATACCTCAAGGATGCGTTCGACGTGCTTTATGCCGAAGGCGCCGAAGCGCCGAAGATGCTGTCGATCGGTCTGCACTGCCGTCTGATCGGCCGTCCGGCGCGTCTGGCTTCGCTCAAGCGCTTTATCGAATACGCTAAAAGTCATGAACAGGTGTGGTTCAGCCGCCGCGTCGACATCGCGCGCCACTGGCACGAAACCCACCCGTACCAAGGGGCTGCCAAATGAGCACCTTTCAAACCCTGAAACCGTCGACCCTGAGCCGCGACGCCTTCGTCAACGCCTTCGCCGACATCTACGAACATTCGCCATGGGTGGCCGAGAAGGCCTTCGACCTGGGCCAGGACGCATCGATCGACCAGATCGAAACCCTGCACCAGCGCATGAGCGACATCCTGTTGAGCGCCGATCACGCCAGTCAGCTGGCACTGATCAACGCTCACCCGGACCTGGCCGGCAAAGCTGCCGTCCAGGGCGAGTTGACCGAAGCCAGCACCCATGAACAGGCTGGCGCCGGTATTCACCAATGCACGGCCGAAGAGTTCCAGCGCTTCACCGAGCTGAACGACGCCTACAAGGCCAAGTTCAAGTTTCCCTTCATCATGGCGGTAAAAGGCAGCAACCGGCATCAGATCCTCGCGGCGTTCGAAACGCGCATTCACAACCCGGTCGACACCGAGTTCAAATGCGCGCTGGCGGAGATCAACAAGATCGCCCTGTTCCGATTACTGACTCTCTAGCGAGCCTGGCCCGAGAAACCTCTAGAACGCTTGTGTTTCCCAGGGCCCTGCAAGCATCCCAAGCCACTTATTTAAAGGCAGACAAGAAGAATGAAAGCTTACGCCGTACCTTTCGAGAAGTTCGTCAACCTGGCCGATGCCCGTCTGGGCACCAAAATCATCTCGGTCACCGATGACTGGTTCGCAGACGCCAATCGTCTGTTTCAGCCGACCCCGGCCGTGTGGAAGGAGGGCGTGTTCGATGACAACGGCAAGTGGATGGACGGCTGGGAATCGCGCCGCAAGCGCTTCGAAGGCTACGACAGCGCGGTGATCCGCCTGGGCGTACCGGGTTCGATCAAAGGCGTGGACATCGACACTTCATTCTTCACCGGCAACTACCCGCCATCGGCCTCGCTGGAAGCCTGCTTCCTGGCGTCGGGCGAGCCGGACGAAAACACCCAGTGGACTGAAGTGCTGTCGGCCGTCGAACTGCAAGGCAACAGCCACCACTACCACGAAATCAGCAACGACAAGGCGTTCAGCCACCTGCGCTTCAACATCTACCCGGATGGCGGCGTGGCCCGTCTGCGCGTGTACGGCATTCCGTTCCGCGACTGGTCGGCTGTTGGCGACAACGAGCAAGTCGACCTGGCCGCAGCCCTCAACGGTGGCCGCGCCCTCGCCTGCTCCGACGAACACTTCGGCCGCATGAGCAACATCCTCAACCCGGGCCGTGGCATCAACATGGGCGATGGCTGGGAAACCGCACGTCGTCGCACACCGGGCAATGACTGGGTGATCGTCGCGCTGGGCCACCCGGGCGAGATCGAAAAAATCATCGTCGACACCCTGCACTTCAAGGGCAACTACCCGGACACCTGCTCGATCCAGGGCGCGTTCGTCAAGGGCGGCACCGACAGCCAGATCGAAACCCAGTCGCTGTTCTGGCGTGAACTGCTGCCAAGCCAGAAGCTGGAAATGCACGCCGAACACACCTTCGTCGAGCAGATCAAGGCACTGGGCCCGATCACCCACATCCGTCTGAACGTGTTCCCGGATGGTGGTGTGAGCCGCCTGCGCGTACTGGGCAAGGTCGCGAAGTAACACCCGATCGTTCCCACGTCGAGGCGTCGAACCGTCTGCGTGGGAATGCATACCGTGACGCTCCGCGTCACAGTGGACGCGGAGCGTCCATGGCAGCGTTCCCACGCAGAGCGTGGGAACGATCAATTTTCAAGAGATTAAGAAGAACAGCATGCGCACACTGACGATTGAACCGCTGACCAAAGAAGCCTTCGCCCCTTTCGGTGACGTGATCGAAACCGACGGCAGCGATCACTTCATGATCAACAACGGTTCGACCATGCGCTTCCACAAACTGGCGACGGTCGAAACCGCGACGCCTGAGGACAACGCGATCATCAGCATCTTCCGCGCCGACGCGCAGGACATGCCGCTGACCGTCAGCATGCTGGAACGCCATCCGCTGGGCAGCCAGGCTTTTATTCCGCTGCTCGGCAACCCCTTTCTGATCGTGGTCGCGCCACTTGGCGATGTACCTGTATCAGGCTTGGTCCGCGCCTTCGTCACCAACGGCAGGCAGGGCATCAATTACCATCGCGGCGTCTGGCACCACCCGGTGCTGACGATCGAAAAGCGGGATGACTTCCTGGTGGTTGATCGCAGTGGCACAGGCAATAACTGCGATGAGCATTTTTTCAAAGAGGATGAGCGTTTGATCCTCGCCCCCCACCAATAAGAGAAGGTCTGATCACTCGACAACAAGAGTGACAGGCGAGAGGTAAAGACTGTGGAAGCACATCTGTTGGAATGGCTGAACCTGAGCGTGCGCTGGGTTCACATGATCACTGGCGTGGCCTGGATCGGCGCGTCGTTCTACTTCGTCTGGCTGGAGAACAACCTCAACCGCGTCAATCCGAAAACCGGTCTTGCCGGTGATCTGTGGGCGATCCACGGCGGCGGTATCTATCACCTGGAAAAATACAAACTGGCCCCTCCGTCGATGCCGGAGAACCTGCACTGGTTCAAATGGGAAGCCTACTTCACCTGGATGTCGGGGATCGCGCTGCTGTGCGTGGTGTTCTACTCCAACCCCGTGCTTTACCTCGTGGCACCCGGCAGCGGCCTGACCGGCCCTGAAGGCGTGGCCATCGGCATCGGTTCGCTGATCGCCGGCTGGTTCATCTACGACTTCCTCTGCGATTCGCCCCTCGGCAAGAAACCGGCCCTGCTCGGCTTCATCCTGTTCGTGCTGATCATCGGCGCGGCGTATGGCTTCAGCAAGGTGTTCAGCGGTCGTGGTGCGTACCTGCACGTCGGCGCGATCATCGGCACCATCATGGTCGGCAACGTGTTCCGCATCATCATGCCGGCGCAGCGCGCACTGGTTGCCGCGATCGCCGAGAACCGCACGCCGGATCCGGCGCTGCCGGCCAAAGGCCTGCTGCGTTCGCGTCACAACAACTACTTCACCCTGCCGGTGCTGTTCATCATGATCAGCAACCACTTCCCGAGCACCTACGGCAGCCAGTACAACTGGCTGATCCTGGCCGGGATTGCGGTGTTGGCGGTGTTGGTGCGTCACTACTTCAACACCCGTCACGACAGCCACAAGTTTGCCTGGACCCTGCCGGTGGCAGCGGTGGGCATGATCAGTCTGGCGTACGTCACCGGCCCGGCGCCGATGTCGACCGCGCCGGACGTGGCCAAGGCGCCTGCAAAAATCGAGTACCAGCCACTGCCGGAAACGGCGCTGGGTGGTGGCGCAAAACCGGCTGAAGCGGCGCAACCAGCCGCCCCTGCTGCACCGGCCGCCGCTCCGGCCCAGGCGTCCAACACCGGCCCTGCGTTCGACAAGGTGCACAACGTGATCCAGGAACGCTGCGCGGTCTGCCACTCGGCCAAACCGACCAGCCCGCTGTTCAGCGCTGCACCGGCCGGTGTGATGTTCGACACCCCCGAGCAGATCCGCCAGAACGCGGCGCGGATCCAGGCGCAAGCCATCACCACGCAGATCATGCCACTGGGCAACATCACACAGATGACCCAACAGGAACGTGACCTGATCGGTGCATGGATCGCCCAGGGAGCCCAGACCAACTGAGCAGTAAAAGCATCGCTGGCAAGCCAGCTCCCACAGGGTTTTGCACTGCCTGTGTGGGAGCTGGCTTGCCAGCGATTAGCCGCAACGCGGTTTACCCGATGCAAAAGAACAGCTGTGAGCAACCCGGCCGCTGTTCATCACAAGAATAAAAAAGATCCGAGGTGTTGCATGTCCGAGCTGTCCAAAGCGCGCATCCCCGACGCACCCGCCATTCAGCGTTTGCCCCTTTTGCAACTGATCCTGGTCGGTTTGCAACATGTACTGCTGATGTACGGCGGCGCCATCGCGGTACCGCTGATCATTGGACAGGCCGCTGGCCTGAGTCGTGAAGAAATCGCCTTCCTGATCAACGCCGACCTGCTGGTCGCCGGCATCGCCACCATCGTGCAGTCCCTGGGGATCGGCCCGATGGGCATACGCATGCCGGTGATGATGGGCGCCAGTTTCGCCGCCGTCGGCAGCATGGTCGCCATGGCCGGCATGCCCGGCATCGGTCTGCAGGGAATCTTCGGCGCCACCATCGCCGCCGGGTTCTTCGGCATGATCATCGCGCCGTTCATGTCCAAGGTCGTGCGCTTCTTCCCTCCCCTGGTGACCGGCACGGTCATCACCTCGATCGGTTTATCGTTGTTCCCCGTGGCCGTAAACTGGGCCGGTGGCGGCGCTGGCGCCGCACAATTCGGTTCACCGATTTACCTGGCCATCGCCGCACTGGTGCTGGCCACCATTCTGTTGATCCACCGCTTCATGCGCGGTTTCTGGGTCAACATCTCCGTGCTGATCGGCATGTGCCTGGGCTACGTGCTCTGCGGCGCCATCGGCATGGTCGATCTGAGCGGCATGGCCAACGCGCCGTGGGTTCAGTTCGTCACCCCGCTGCATTTCGGCCTGCCGAAGTTCGAACTGGCACCGATCCTGTCGATGTGTCTGGTGGTGGTGATCATCTTCGTCGAGTCCACCGGGATGTTCCTCGCACTGGGCAAGATCACCGGCCAGGAAGTCTGCCCGCGCATGCTGCGCCGCGGCCTGCTGTGTGATGCCGGCGCGTCGTTCTTCGCCGGCTTCTTCAACACCTTCACCCACTCCTCCTTCGCGCAGAACATCGGTCTGGTGCAGATGACCGGCGTGCGCTGCCGGTCGGTGACCATCGTTGCCGGTGGTTTGCTGATCGTCCTGAGCCTGCTGCCGAAAGCGGCGTTCCTGGTGGCATCGATTCCACCGGCGGTGCTGGGTGGCGCGGCGATTGCGATGTTCGGCATGGTCGCGGCCACCGGCATCAAGATTCTGCAAGAGGCCGACATCGGCGACCGTCGCAACCAATTGCTGGTAGCCGTGAGCATCGGCATGGGCCTGATCCCGGTGGTGCGTCCGGAATTCTTCGCCCACCTGCCGTTGTGGATGAGCCCGATCACCCACAGCGGGATTGCCATGGCCACCCTCAGCGCGCTGACGCTGAACCTGCTGTTCAACATCCTCGGCGGTGCCGAACGCGCCGCGATCAACGACTGCCACGCACACTCGCACTGATCCGAAGAGTAAAAAAAGGGGGCTCGCCCAAGCCTGCCCCCTCGCGACAGCTTTGCCTCAACAATAAAAACAAGAGGGAGCAACAGATGATCCGGACTCAAACCAATGTGTTGTTGAGCGGCGGCCTGCTGGCCGCATCGCAAGCCATGGCCGGCGATTTATTGCTGTGGCAGACCAACAGCCTGAGCTACCTGTACGGCAAGAACTTCGCGATCAACCCGTCGATCCAGCAGACGGTTACGTTCGAGCACGCCGACAAGTGGAAGTACGGCGACAACTTCCTGTTCGTCGACAAGATCTTCTACAACGGCCAGGAAGACCGAAACAAAGGGCCCCACGCGTTCTACGGCGAATTCAGCCCGCGCCTGTCGTTCGGCAAGATCTTCGACAAGAGACTGGAGTTCGGCCCGATCAGGGACGTGCTGCTGGCCATGACCTACGAATACGGCGAAGGCGACAGCGAGGCCTATCTGATCGGCCCCGGCTTCGACCTCAAGGTGCCGGGCTTCAACTATTTCACCCTGAATTTCTATCGCCGCCAGACCGAAGGCCCGCGCCCCGGCGATGGCGTCTGGCAGATCACCCCCGGCTGGTCCTACAGCATTCCCGTGGGCAATTCCGACCTGCTGATCGACGGCTATCTGGACTGGGTGGTCGACAACGATCAGAACTCACGCGGTACCTATCACGCCAACCTGCACATCAACCCGCAGATCAAATACGACCTGGGCAAAGCCCTCGGCTGGGGTGAAAAGCAGGTGTACGTCGGCACCGAATACAGCTACTGGAAAAACAAATACGGCGTCGAAAGCACCCACAGTTTCGACACCAATCAGAACACTGCCAGCCTGCTGGTGAAGGTGCACTTCTAAGATGGCCCGCAACCGTGCCCCCTACCTGTCGTCGGTGCTCTGTTGCGGGGCACTTGAGGCCTGGCCGTTGAGTCAGTATTCTCCGCGGCCTCCTGAATTCGGTCTAAAAAAAAGCCCGAATTTAATTTCTGACCGAAAAGCCAACTTATCCCGGCCGCGGTCGGTACCGAGGCATCCCGAAAACACGCTCAATCGACTGTTTTTCAGCAGCCGACGGGCGTTTTTTTGCTTTTCGAAAAGCCTTGGCTCAGCTCTTGCTAACAGCACTAAAGCTGACCGTATGGATGACTTTTGCAGCAACGAAAAAAGGCGCCACACCAGAGCGCCGACTCAAAAAAACAAACGTGGAACACCTACTTTGGGAGCAACCGAATGAAACGTATGTGCACCAGCCTGATGCTTGCGGGATCGCTGCTGGCAGGGGGTCAGGCCATGGCCGACGGCCTGCTGCAATGGCAGAACAACAGCCTGACCTACCTCTATGGCAAGGACTTCCAGGTCAACCCGCGCATTCAGCAGACCGTCACCTTCGAGCACGCCGATGCCTGGAAGTACGGCGACAACTTCCTGTTCGTCGACAAGATCTTCTACAACGGCAAGGATGACGGCGGTGTGGGTTCGAACACCTACTACGGCGAAATCAGCCCGCGTCTGTCGTTCGGCAAGATCTTCGATCAGAAACTGGCTTTCGGTCCGGTCACCGACGTGCTGCTGGCCATGACTTACGAGTTCGGTGAAGGCGATACCGAGTCGTACCTGATCGGTCCGGGCTTCGACCTGGCAATCCCGGGCTTCGACTACTTCCAGCTGAACTTCTACCAGCGCCACACCGAAGGTTCCCGCGCCGGTGACAACGTCTGGCAGATCACCCCGGTCTGGTCCTACACGATTCCGGTCGGTGACTCGAACATCCTGATCGACGGCTTCATGGACTGGGTGGTCGACAACGACTCCAACTCCAAAGGCGATTACCACGCCAACCTGCACTTCAATCCACAAATCAAATACGACCTGGGCAAAGCGCTGAGCATTGGCGAGAAGCAGTTGTATGTGGGTGTCGAGTACGACTATTGGTCGGACAAATACGGGATCAAGGACAGCCAGTATTTCAAGACCGATCAGAGCACCACGAGCTTCCTGGTGAAGTTCCACTTCTGATCCTGGTGTCAGTGGCGTCTGAAAGGACGCCTTCGCGAGCAAGCCCTCTCCCACACTGGTTTTGTGTCGTTCACGGCGGTTGTGGACACCCGAAAACCTGTGGGAGCTGGCTTGCCAGCGATGGCTGCGCCACACATCTCAGGCCGGGACCAGCGCCTCGCCAATCCCGAGAAACCGGCACAGTTCATCGCGCTTGGCCAAGGCATCGCGCCTGCCCAGATCGATCAATTCGCTGCAATACCCCGCCTCGAACAGCAAGTAACTCAACACCCCTGCGCCGCTCGTCTTGGTCGCCCCCGGCCCACGCAGAAACAGACGTAACGCCGCCGGCAATTCCTGGCGATGCCGCGCCGCGATTTCATCGATCGGCTGGCTGGGTGAAATCACCAGCACGTCCACCGGCGCCACACCCAACGCGCGGATCGGCGTACCTTCAGGCATCAGACGGCTGAACTGGTTCAGACGCTGAAGCAGCTCGATATCGCTTTCCAGGCTATCAATGAAGGTGCTGTTGAGCATATGCCCGCCGATCTGCGCCAGCGTCGGCTGCTGCCCGGTGTAGGTGCGTTCCAGCGGTTGCGCCGGATCGAAACCGCGCGGGTTGCCGCTGACACCCACCACCAGCACCCGGCTCGCGCCCAGATGCAGCGCCGGGCTGATCGGCGCCGATTGCCGCACCGCGCCATCGCCGAAATACTCATCGCCGATCTTCACCGGCGCGAACAACAACGGAATCGCCGAACTGGCCAGCAGGTGCTCCACCGACAACTGTGTCGGTACGCCGATGCGCCGATGACGCAGCCAGGAGTCGATGGTCCCGCCGCCCTGGTAGAACGTCACCGCCTGTCCCGACTCGTAGCCGAACGCCGTGACCGCCACTGCGTGCAATTGCTTGCGCGTGATGGACTCGGCGATGCCGGGCATGTGCAGTTTTTCATTGAGCAGATGGCGTAGCGGCGAACTATTGAGCAGCGCCACCGGCATTTGCCGGCCCATGCCCAACAGGCTATGGGTGACAAAACGACTGGCCTGGTGGATCACTCCCGGCCAGTCGCTGCGCAACACGCGATGGCTGCGAAAGCCTTGCCAGAACAGCGTCAGGCGCTCGATGGCCGCGCGAAAATCGGTCGCACCGCTGGCGAGGCTGACCGCGTTGATCGCCCCGGCCGATGTGCCGACGATCACCGGAAACGGATTGTCCGCCCCCAGCGGCAGCAATTCGGCAATTGCCGCCAGTACCCCCACCTGATACGCCGCCCGAGCCCCGCCGCCGGAAAGAATCAAACCTGTGACCGGTTCAGCTGGGCTCATCGCAACGCTCCGTGGTGCTTGTGGGAATGGGTCAATCAACCGCGTTTGGCGTACAGCTTAGGCTCGCCTGGCGGACGACTCTTGAAGCGCCGATGTGCCCACAGGTATTGCTCGGGGCACTCACGCAACACGCCTTCGACCCACTGATTGATGCGGATGCAATCTTCTTCTTCGGTCTCGCCCGGGAAACCTTCCAGCGGCGGATGAATCACCAGACGATAACCGCTGCCGTCAGCCAGACGTTCCTGGGTGAACGGCACCACCAGCGCCTTGCCCAATCGGGCGAACTTGCTGGTGGCGGTAACCGTTGCGGCCTGAATACCGAACAGCGGCACAAAGATACTTTGCTTGGCGCCGTAGTCCTGATCCGGTGCATACCAGATCGCCCGGCCTGCGCGCAGCAACTTGAGCATGCCGCGCACGTCATCACGTTCCACCGCCAGCGAGTCGAGATTGTGCCGCTCACGGCCCTGACGCTGGACGAAGTCGAACAGCGGGTTCTTGTGTTCGCGGTACATGCCGTCGATGGTGTGCTGCTGGCCGAGCAGCGCCGCGCCGATTTCCAGGGTGGTGAAATGCACCGCCATCAGAATCACGCCCTTGCCTTCACGCTGGGCCTTTTGCAAATGCTCAAGACCTTCGACGTGAGCCAGTTTCGCCAGCCGCTGACGCGACCACCACCAGCTCATGGCCATCTCAAAGAAGGCGATGCCGGTGGAGGCAAAGTTTTCCTTGAGCAGGCGCTTGCGCTCGGCGGCGGACTTTTCCGGGAAACACAGTTCCAGATTGCGCTTGGCGATGCGCCGTCGGTCGCCGGCGAAGCGATACATCAGGGCACCGAGAAAACGGCCGATGGCGAGCAATGCCGGATAAGGCAACTGCACGATCAGCCACAACAGCCCGAGGCCGCACCAGAGCGGCCAGAAGCGTGGGGCAAGAAATGCTTTTCGAAAACGCGGGCGATCCATTAAAGCTTCCGTAAATACAGTGGCCGCGCATTCTACATCGTTCGACCCGGCTTGCGGCCTGCGGGCGTTCTCGTTATAAGTCTCGGCACTTTTAGTGACAAGCCGTTGTATGCCGACATGAGCCAAACCGAACCGAAAGACCAAGATCCCGTGTTCCAGCTGAAGGGCAGCATGCTCGCCATTACGGTGCTGGAGCTGTCCCGCAACGACCTGGACAGCCTCGATCGGCAATTGGCCGCCAAAGTCGCCCAGGCACCGAATTTCTTCAGCAACGCGCCGCTGGTTCTGGCGCTGGACAAACTGCCGCCCAGTGAAGGCGCAGTCGACCTGCCGGGCCTGATGCGTGTGTGCCGCCAGCACGGCCTGCGCACCCTGGCGATCCGCGCCAGCCGCATCGAAGACATTGCCGCCGCCATCGCCATCGACATCCCGGTACTGCCGCCGTCCGGCGCCCGCGAGCGACCGCTGGAAAGCGCTGAACCCGTCGCACCGAAGAAGCCGGAAAAACCGCCGGAGCCGGCCGTCAAACCGACCCGCGTCATCACCACGCCAGTACGTGGTGGCCAACAGATATATGCACAGGGTGGCGATCTGGTGGTGGTGTCCTCGGTCAGTCCGGGGGCGGAACTTCTCGCCGATGGCAACATCCATGTATACGGCCCGATGCGCGGTCGTGCGCTGGCCGGGGTCAAGGGCGACACCAAGGCGCGGATCTTCTGTCAGCAACTGAGCGCTGAACTGATCTCCATCGCAGGCCATTACAAGGTTTCCGAGGACCTGCGTCGCGATCCGATGTGGGGTTCGGGCGTACAGGTCAGCCTGTCGGGCGACGTGTTGAACATCATTCGGCTTTAACGGATACTGCCGCATTTTCCAAGCATCTCTAAAACGTAGCGAAAACGGCTCAAACGAAGTAGGAAAAAGGCCAAAAGCCGGATTCCAGCCAAGGCTGTCCGACTGCAGTAGTTTTCTAGAGATGTTTTTCAGGGGCTGAACAGTCCTTCTTCCTTAGGGGTGAAACACCTTGGCCAAGATTCTCGTGGTTACATCCGGCAAGGGTGGTGTGGGTAAGACCACCACCAGCGCCGCTATCGGTACCGGCCTCGCTCTGCGCGGCCACAAAACAGTGATCGTCGACTTCGACGTGGGCTTGCGTAACCTTGACCTGATCATGGGTTGCGAGCGCCGCGTGGTGTATGACTTCGTCAACGTCGTGAACGGCGAAGCCAACCTGCAACAGGCCCTGATCAAAGACAAGCGCCTGGAAAACCTCTACGTGCTGGCCGCCAGCCAGACCCGCGACAAAGACGCGCTGACCCAGGAAGGCGTGGAAAAAGTCCTGATGGAGCTCAAGGAACAATTCGAGTTCGTCGTCTGCGACTCCCCGGCGGGTATCGAAAAAGGCGCCCACCTGGCCATGTACTTCGCTGACGAAGCGATCGTCGTGACCAACCCGGAAGTGTCCTCGGTACGTGACTCCGACCGCATGCTCGGCCTGCTGGCCAGCAAGTCCCGTCGCGCCGAGCGCGGTGAAGAGCCGATCCAGGAACACCTGCTGATCACCCGCTATCACCCGGAGCGCGTCGAAAAAGGCGAGATGCTGGGCGTCGAAGACGTCAAGGAAATCCTCGCCGTGCGCCTGCTGGGCGTCATTCCGGAATCCCAGGCCGTGCTCAAGGCCTCCAACCAGGGCGTACCTGTGATCCTCGATGATCAGAGCGACGCCGGCCAGGCCTACAGCGATACCGTTGATCGCCTGCTGGGCAAGGAAAAAGAACACCGGTTCCTGAATGTCGAGAAGAAGGGATTCTTCGAGCGTCTGTTTGGAGGTAGGTAATGAACCTTTTTGACTTCTTTCGTGCCAACAAAAAGCCAAGTACCGCCTCGGTCGCGAAAGAGCGTCTACAGATCATCGTGGCGCATGAACGCGGCCAGCGCAGCACCCCGGACTACCTGCCATCCTTGCAGAAGGAACTGGTGGAAGTGATCCGCAAGTACGTCAACATCGGCAACGACGACGTGCACGTGGCACTGGAGAGCCAGGGCAGCTGCTCGATTCTGGAACTCAACATCACCCTGCCAGACCGCTGAGTCGATCCGGCAGGAACGACGGCGGCTCAGGGCCCTTCCGACACCGGAGGGGCCCTGAGCCGCCGTTGGCATTTGTTACGAGGCTGTTTTAATGCCGTTGTCCAACGTCCAAATCATTCATCAGGACGCCGCCGTTCTGGTGGTGAACAAACCGACCCTGTTGCTCTCCGTCCCTGGCCGGGCCGACGACAACAAGGACTGCCTGATCACCCGCCTGCAGGAAAACGGCTACCCCGAAGCGCGTATCGTCCATCGCCTGGACTGGGAAACCTCGGGGATCATTCTGCTGGCCCGTGATGCCGACACCCACCGTGAGCTGTCGCGCCAGTTTCACGATCGTGAAACAGAGAAAGCCTACACTGCGCTCTGCTGGGGTCAGCCGGAACTGGACAGCGGCAGCATCGATCTGCCGTTGCGCTACGACCCGCCGACCAAGCCGCGCCACGTGGTCGATCACGAACTCGGCAAACACGCCCTGACCTTCTGGCGCGTGCTGGAGCGTTGCGGCGACTGGTGCCGCGTCGAGCTCACACCAATCACCGGCCGCTCGCACCAGTTGCGCGTGCACATGCTGTCGATCGGTCATCCGCTGCTCGGTGACGGGCTGTATGCCCACGAACAAGCCCTGGCCGCCTGGCCTCGTTTGTGCCTGCACGCGAGCATGCTCAGCTTCACCCATCCACAGTCCGGTGAGCGTTTGCGCTTCGAATGCCCGGCGCCTTTCTGACGCGCCACAATGTCCCAAGCATCAGGCCGATGCGTTAAACTCCCGCCCATTGCTGTCTGGAGCTTCTTATGCGCGAAGAGTTGAACCAAGGCCTGATCGACTTCCTCAAGGCCTCCCCTACCCCGTTCCACGCCACCGCCAGCCTTGTTCAACGCCTGGAGGCCGCCGGTTATCTGCGCCTCGACGAGCGCGAAACCTGGCACACCGAAGCCAATGGTCGTTACTACGTCACCCGTAACGATTCCTCGATCGTCGCGATCAAGATGGGCCGCAACTCGCCGCTGCACGACGGCATCCGTCTGGTCGGCGCCCACACCGACAGCCCGTGCCTGCGGGTCAAACCACAACCTGAATTGCAGCGCCAGGGCTTCTGGCAGCTCGGCGTCGAAGTCTACGGCGGTGCGCTGCTGGCGCCATGGTTCGACCGCGACCTGTCGCTGGCCGGCCGCGTCACTTTCCGCCGCGACGGCAAAGTCGAAAGCCAGCTGATCGACTTCAAGGCCCCGATCGCGATCATTCCCAACCTGGCCATCCACCTTAACCGTGAAGCCAACCAGGGCTGGGCCATCAACGCCCAGACCGAACTGCCACCGATTCTCGCGCAGTTCGCCGGTGACGAGCGCGTGGACTTCCGCGCGGTGCTCACCGACCAACTGGCCCGCGAACACGGCCTCAACGCCGACGTGGTACTGGATTACGAGCTGAGTTTCTACGACACCCAGAGCGCTGCGGTCATCGGCCTGCATGGCGACTTCATCGCCGGTGCGCGCCTGGACAACCTGCTGTCGTGCTACGCCGGCCTGCAAGCCCTGCTGACCGCCGACACCGAAGAAACCTGCGTGCTGGTGTGCAACGACCACGAAGAAGTCGGCTCCTGTTCGGCCTGCGGCGCCGACGGCCCGATGCTCGAACAGACCCTGCGCCGCCTGCTGCCGGAAGGTGATGAATTCGTACGCACCATCCAGAAGTCCCTGCTGGTTTCTGCCGACAACGCCCACGGCGTGCACCCGAACTACGCCGAGAAGCACGACGCCAACCACGGCCCGAAACTCAACGCCGGCCCGGTGATCAAGGTCAACAGCAACCAGCGCTACGCCACCAACAGCGAAACCGCCGGTTTCTTCCGCCATCTGTGCATGGCCGAAGAAGTGCCGGTGCAAAGCTTCGTGGTGCGCAGCGACATGGGCTGCGGCTCGACCATCGGCCCGATCACCGCCAGCCATCTGGGCGTGCGCACGGTCGACATCGGCCTGCCGACCTTCGCCATGCACTCGATCCGCGAATTGTGTGGCAGCCATGACCTGGCACATCTGGTCAAAGTGCTGAGCGCGTTCTACGCCAGTCGCGAATTGCCGTAAAACACAGCAGGGATCGCAGCGCCTGGCTGCGATCCCTCGACCTGTAGAACCGGCTCATTTCTGATACACATCAGCACCGTCCATCGAAAACCCACCTAGACTTGAATAATCCCTTTCGACAAGGCTGTCGCCATGATCTCGATGTCTGCGTTTCACTCCATGCTCATTCCCATCCTGTGCGGAATGATTCTGCTGGCCATCGGCTTCAACTTCCGTGACAAGAACGCCGGTGTGTTCGCCATGTGGATCGGCATGCTGATGATCCTGGCCACCGTGGTCTACAAGATCCTGGCCAAACTCAACGAATAAATCCGCGCCCGGCTCGCATTGAATCTGGCGGGCTCGTACACTCGCCCGATCCGCCCCTTGCGAGGTTGACCGCCTAGTGTTCGCTCGTCTTTTTGCCCTGCCCTGCCTCTTTCTTGTCTGCCTGATGACCCTGATGTCGCCGGCACCTGCCGACGCCGCCGGTCTGCCGGGACTGCTCACGGGTTCCGGCAAGACTCAGCCCGAAGCTCAGGAACCGCTCGGCCAGTCGCTGGACGAAGTCATCAAGTCGCTGGAAAACGACAAGCAACGTGCCCAGTTGCTGACCGACCTGAAGAAACTGCGCGATGCCACGAAAAAAGCCCAGGCCACCCCGGAAGAAGGGGTACTGGGACTGATCGGCGGCACCCTCGCCACTTTCGAAAAACAATTCTCTGGCGCCGACAGTCCGCTCAATCGCTGGTCTGCCGAATTCGACATGGCCCAGGACGAACTCAAAGGCCTGATGCTGCCGGCCAGCGAATGGCTGCCGATCATCTTCGCCTTCGCCGTGATCCTTGCCGTCTGGAGCCTGCTCGCCGCCGCGCTGATCTGGCTTGGTCATCGGGTACGCATGCGCTTCGGCCTGACCGAAGAACTGCCGCAACATCCCCGAGCCCTCGACATGCTGCGCTTCGCCCTGCGCAAGCTCGGACCGTGGATGATCGCCCTGGTCATCACCGTGTACATGAGTTACGCGCTGCCATCGTCGCTGGGCAAAAGCCTGGCGATGGTGCTGGCTTATGCGCTGGTGGTCGGCACCTGCTTCTCGGCCATCTGCGTGATTGCCTTTTCCGTACTCGACGGCCCGCACCGTCATCGCGCGCTGTACATCCTGCGTCACCAGGCCTTTCGGCCGCTGTGGCTGATCGGCAGCTTCGCCGCGTTCGGTGAAGCCCTGAGCGATCCGCGACTGGTGGCCGGTCTCGGCGTGCACCTGGCCCACACCGCCGCTACAGTCGCCAACGTCCTCGCGGCGCTGTCGACCGGTCTGTTCATCCTGCGCTTCCGCCGGCCGATCGCCCACCTGATCCGCAACCAACCGCTGTCCCGCCGCCTGACCCGCCGCGCCCTCAGCGACACCATCGAAATCCTGGGCACCTTCTGGTACGTCCCGGCACTGGTGCTGGTGGGTATTTCGCTGTTCGCCACCTTCGTCTCCGCCGGCGATACCAGCACCGCCCTGCGCCAGTCGCTGATTTGCACCGTGCTGCTGGTGTTGTGCATGGTCATCAACGGCCTCGTCCGCCGCCATGCCCTCAAACCCCAACGCGGGCCGAAACGCCACGCGCTGTATTCCGAGCGTCTGAAAAGCTTCTTCTACACCCTCGCCCATTTGCTGGTGTGGCTGGCCTTCATCGAACTCGGCCTGCGGGTGTGGGGCATGTCACTGATCGGCTTCACCGAAGGCGAAGGCCACGACGTCAGCGTCAAACTGTTCAGCCTGATCGGCACGCTGATCTTCGCCTGGCTGATCTGGATCCTCAGCGACACCGCCGTGCACCACGCCCTCACCCGTTCACGCAAAGGCCTGGCCAACGCCCGCGCGCAAACCATGATGCCGCTGATCCGCAACGTGCTGTTCGTGGCGATCTTCATCATCGCCCTGATCGTCGCCCTGGCGAACATGGGCATGAACGTCACGCCCCTGCTGGCCGGTGCCGGCGTGATCGGCCTGGCGATCGGCTTCGGCGCCCAGTCACTCGTAGCAGACCTGATCACCGGCCTGTTCATCATCATCGAAGACTCTTTGGCCATCGACGACTACGTCGACGTCGGCGGCCACCTCGGCACCGTCGAAGGCCTGACCATCCGCACCGTACGCTTGCGGGACATCGACGGCATCGTCCACACCATCCCGTTCAGCGAAATCAAAAGCATCAAAAACTACTCACGGGAATTCGGCTACGCCATCTTCCGCGTCGCCGTGCCGTTCAACATGAGCATCGACGAAGCCATCAAACTGATGCGCGACGTCGGCCAGAAAATGCGCACAGATCCACTGCAGCGGCGCAACATCTGGTCACCGTTGGAGTTTCAGGGCGTGGAAAGTTTCGAGTCCGGCAACGCGATATTGCGTGCAAGATTCAAGACCGCACCGATCAAACAATGGGAAGTTTCACGGGCGTTCAATCTGTCGCTCAAACGACATCTGGATGAAGCCGGCCTGGACCTGGCGACGCCGAGGATGAATGTGCAAGTGATCACAGCGGGTGGTGGTGGCCAAACTCAAGAATAGGCCGGAGAATCGGGCCGACCTCAAGGCCCTCATCGCTGCAAGCCAGCTCCCACAGAGAGCAAAAGCAACACATATGCCCTCCCACCACTCAAAACAATGAGCGTTAGCTCGAGTTCCGCTCTTGACGTGCCGGCCCCATCGGCCGGCTGAGTGGAGGGATTCATCCGGGGGTGGGAGCGCAGCGACCGTGCGGCGCAGCCGCATGCATCGAGAGGAGGTGCAGCGAAGCAAACCGTAGGCGATGCCCCCGGATGAATCCCGGAACGAAGGGACGCCGAGCCACAGCGAGGGGCCGAACGCAGGGGCCCAGACCTTTTGGTTACTTTTGGGGCGTTTGCCAAAAGTGACCCGCCGTAAGGGCGGAACCATAAGCCGCAACACCCGAAGAAACGGATATTCACCCCAAACGATCAAACAACATCAACCCCAACGTGAATCGCATCATGCCGCCAAAACTCCAGATCACAATCAATCAACCGCCCAAACTGATCATAATTAACCCGAGCAATCCTCAACCCCGGACTCCCCACCGACACCCGCAACGCCGCCGCCGCATCGACCGATAAAGACGTAGGCACAATCTCGAACCGCACCCGCCCATAGTGCAAATCGTAATGCCGCGCATACAGCTCGGTAATCGACTGATTCAGATCAAACTCAAGAATCCCCGGAAAAAACTGCGGATTCAGATAATGCTCCACATACAACACCAGTCGTCCATCGATCCGCCGCGACCGGCAAATCTGAATCACGCTCGACAACGCCGGCAACTGCAACCACGCACACACCGCTGCTGACGCCGGCTGCAAGCGCGCCGAAATCACCTCGGTCGACGGCACCCGCCCCTGCGCACTGACCATCGCGTGAAAGTGACTGCGCTGCATCAGGTTGTAAGCCAGACGCGGCGGCGACACGAACCAGCCCCGACGCTCCTCGCGATAAATCTGGCCCTGCGCCTCCAGCTGCAACAAGGCTTCACGCACCGTAATCCGGGTCGTGCCGAACAACTCGCTGAGCTTGCGCTCCGCTGGCAGTTTGCTCCCCGCTGCGAGCAACCCATGGTCGAGTTGTTCCTGAAGGATCTGGCCAATCGCTGTCACCGCTTTTGTTGCCTCATCGCGCATCAACGTTACCTATCTGGACTAGACCAGCACTGTTTCGGGGCAAAAACCGCACAGCGATAGCGCCGCTTGGTCGTGTTGCAAGCCTAGGCAGTGCAGATGACCGAGAGATGACAAAACTACCGAACGGTCGCCCTGACAACTTGCAATACATCGGCCAAGTCCCTGTCCACCGGGACTTTGCGGGTGGTCTACGCTTACCGGGCACTCGTCGATACCGGAGAAAGAAAAGGCTGGGCGACCCATCGCCGACATCAAAGTGTCATCCGGCCACCTTAAATTGGCTCAGGTATTGCTGACCTAGACCAACACAAACCGCAATCGCAGCGTTGAACACGACCAAGGAGCTTCGGAATGAAACAGCTTTTCCTGGCAACACTGTTAGGCTCGACCATTGCCATGTGCACCGCCGCCATGGCGGCTGATGATCTGAAAACCCTCGAAGCCGCTGCGAAAGCGGAAGGTGCCGTCAACAGCGTCGGCATGCCCGATGACTGGGCCAACTGGAAAGGTACCTGGGAAGACCTGGCCAGGAAATACGGCCTGAAACACATCGACACCGACATGAGTTCGGCCCAGGAAATCGCCAAGTTCGCCGCCGAAAAAGACAACGCCACCGCCGACATCGGCGACGTCGGCGCGGCCTTCGGCCCGATCGCGGTCAAGCAAGGCGTGGTGCAACCGTACAAGCCGAGCACCTGGGATCAAGTGCCGGACTGGGCCAAGGACAAGGACGGCAACTGGGCACTGGCCTACACCGGCACCATCGCCTTCATCGTCAACAAGAAGCTGCTGCACGGTTCCGAAGTGCCGACCAAATGGGCTGACCTCAAGGGCGGCAAATACAAGGTTTCCATCGGTGACGTGAGCACTGCCGCACAAGCTGCCAACGGCGTGCTCGCCGCAGCACTGGCCAACGGCGGTGACGAGAAAAACCTTCAGCCGGCCCTGCTGCTGTTCGCAGACATCGCCAAGCAGGGTCGCCTGTCGATGGCCAACCCGACCATCGCCACCATGGAAAAAGGCGAGATCGAAGTTGGCGTGGTCTGGGACTTCAACGGCCTGAGCTACAAGGCCAAGATGGCCAACCCGGATGACTACGTGGTGCTGATCCCGTCCGACGGTTCGGTGATTTCCGGCTACACCACCATCATCAACAAATACGCGAAGAACCCGAACGCCGCCAAGCTGACCCGCGAATACATCTTCAGCGATGCCGGCCAGACTAACCTCGCCCGCGGCAACGCTCGCCCGATCCGCGCCGAGCACCTGCAACTGCCGGAAGACGTGAAAGCCAAGCTGCTGCCGAACGAGCAGTACAAGAAGGTCACACCGATCAAGGACGCCGATGCGTGGGAGAAAACCTCCAAGGCCCTGCCGCAGAAGTGGAACGAAGAAGTCATCGTAGAAATGAAGTAAGCCCGTAAACCCAACAGGGTTTGACGCAAAACTCTGTGGGAGCGGGCTTGCCCGCGATGGCAATTTCACATTCAACAAATGTGTTGAATTGCATGACGCCTTCGCGGGCAAGCCCGCTCCCACAGGATCCGTGTTGATTTCGAGTTTTCCGATTTATTGTTTCGCGGAGTTTTTGCCCCTATGAAGCACACCGTCATCCTTGTCGTGCTCGACGGCCTCAACTACGAGGTCGCGCGTCACGCCATGGGGCATCTGCAGGCTTACGTTGGCGCAGGACGCGCCGCGCTCTACCAGTTGGAGTGCGAGTTGCCGGCCCTGTCCCGACCGCTTTACGAATGCATCCTCACGGGCGTACCGCCGATCGACAGCGGCATCGTCCACAACAACGTCTCGCGCCTGTCCAGTCAGCGCAGCATCTATCACTACGCCCGCGATGCCGGTCTGAAAACCGCCGCTGCGGCGTACCACTGGGTCAGCGAGCTGTACAACCGCTCGCCGTTCGTAGCCGCCAGAGATCGTCATACCGATGACCCGACGCTACCGATCCAGCATGGCCACTTCTACTGGAACGATCACTATCCGGACTCGCACCTGTTCGCCGACGCCGAAAACCTGCGCCTGCGCCATGCCCCGGATTTTCTGCTGATCCATCCGATGAACATCGACGACGCCGGGCACAAGCACGGCCTCGACACCCCGCAATACCGCAACAGCGCACGCAGCGCCGACATCATCCTCGCCGACTACCTGCAAGGCTGGCTCGACGCCGATTGCCAGGTGCTGGTGACCGCCGACCACGGCATGAACAACGACCGCTCGCACAACGGCCTGCTGCCGGAAGAACGCCAGGTACCGTTGTTCGTACTCGGTGAAGCCTTCAGCCTGAAAGCCGATGCCGCACCGAAGCAGACCGACATCTGCGGCACGGTCTGCGAGCTGCTCGGCGTGCCCCACGACAAACCTGTGTGCCGGGAGTTGCTCAAGTGAACTCAATGACTCGCGGCAAATGGCTCGCCGCCCTATGCCTGGTGCCTTTCGCACTGTTCTTTATCGTGTTCGAAATCGCCCCGCTGATCTGGGTGATGATCAACAGCCTGCAATCGGAAGAATTCGGTTGGGGCTTTGCCAACTTCAGCAAGATCTTCAATTCGAAGTTCTATCTGCAGGCGATCCAGTACAGCCTCGAAATCAGTTTCTGGTCGAGTGTGTTCGGTATCATCATCGCCGTGCTGGGCGCCTACTCCCTGCGTCGGGTCGATTCAAAACTGCGCAACTTCGTCAACGCCTTCGCCAACATGACCAGCAACTTCGCCGGCGTGCCCCTGGCGTTTGCGTTCATCATCCTGCTCGGCTTCAACGGCAGCATCACCATCATGCTGAAGCAGGCCGGGATCATCGAGGACTTCAACCTGTATTCGAAAACCGGGTTGATCATCCTCTACACCTACTTCCAGATTCCCCTCGGCGTGTTGCTGCTGTACCCGGCATTCGACGCCCTGCGTGAAGACTGGCGCGAATCCGCCGCACTGCTCGGCGCCGACAGCTGGCAGTTCTGGCGCCACATCGGTCTGCCGGTACTGACCCCGGCCCTGCTCGGCACCTTCGTGATCCTGCTGGCCAACGCCCTCGGCGCTTACGCCACGGTCTACGCCCTGACCACCGGCAACTTCAACGTATTGCCGATCCGGATTGCGGCGATGGTCTCCGGTGACATTTCCCTCGACCCGAACCTGGCCAGCGCCCTGGCCGTGGTGCTGGTGGCGCTGATGACCCTGGTGACTGTCGTGCACCAACTGCTGTTGAAGAGGAGCTACCATGTCTCGCGCTGAATCCGGCCCGGCCGGCGTCTACCACCGCGTCGTGGTCTATCTGTTGTTCGCCATCCTGCTGCTGCCGCTGGTGGGCACGCTGATCTACTCGATTGCCAGCAGTTGGTCGGCCACCATCCTGCCCAGCGGTTTCACCCTCAAGTGGTACATCCAGTTGTGGAGCGATCCGCGCTTTCTTCACGCCTTCGGCCAGTCGCTGCTGGTGTGCGTCGGGGCGCTGATCCTGTCGGTGGTGCTGATCCTGCCGCTGCTGTTCGTAGTGCATTACCACTTCCCGAAACTCGATGCGCTGATGAACATCCTGATCCTGCTGCCCTTCGCGGTGCCGCCGGTGGTGTCGTCGGTGGGGCTGTTGCAGCTTTACGGTTCCGGGCCGTTTGCGATGGTGGGAACGCCGTGGATCCTGATCGGTTGCTACTTCACCGTGGCGCTGCCGTTCATGTACCGGGCGATCACCAACAACCTGCAAGCGATCAACCTGCGCGATCTGATGGACGCTGCCCAACTGCTCGGCGCCAGCACCTTTCAGGCAGCCTTCCTGGTGGTGCTGCCGAACCTGCGCAAAGGCCTGATGGTCGCGTTGCTGCTGTCGTTCTCGTTCCTGTTCGGTGAATTCGTGTTCGCCAACATCCTGGTCGGCACTCGCTACGAAACCCTGCAGGTTTATCTGAACAACATGCGCAACAGCAGCGGCCACTTCACCAGTGCGCTGGTGATCTCCTACTTCTTTTTCGTGCTGGTCCTGACCTGGGTCGCCAACATCTTGAACAAGGACAAAAGCGAATGAGCTATGTCAGCGTCCAACACCTTCAGAAAAACTACGCCGGCACCACGGTGTTCAGCGACATCAACTGCGAAATCCAGAAGGGTGAATTCGTCACCCTGCTCGGCCCGTCCGGTTGCGGCAAATCCACCCTGTTGCGTTGCATCGCCGGGCTGACGCCGGTGGATGGCGGCAAGATTCTGCTCGATGGTGTCGACATCGTGCCGCTCACCCCGCAGAAGCGCGGGATCGGCATGGTGTTCCAGAGCTACGCGCTGTTCCCCAACATGACCGTCGAACAGAACGTCGCCTTCGGTTTGCGCATGCAAAAGGTCAATGCCGACGACAGCCACAAGCGGGTTGCCGAAGTGTTGAAACTGGTTGAACTCAACGATTTCGCCAGTCGCTATCCACATCAGCTGTCCGGCGGACAGTGCCAGCGGGTCGCCCTCGCCCGCTCGCTGGTGACCCGTCCGCGCCTGTTGCTGCTGGATGAACCGCTGTCGGCCCTCGATGCACGGATTCGCAAACACTTGCGCGAACAGATCCGTCAGATCCAGCGCGAACTGGGCCTGACAACGATTTTCGTCACACACGATCAGGAAGAAGCCCTGACCATGTCTGACCGCATTTTCCTGATGAATCAGGGAAAGATCGTACAAAGCGGCGACGCCGAAACCCTCTACACCGCCCCGGTCGACGTATTCGCCGCCGGCTTCATCGGCAACTACAACCTGCTGGATGCGCAGAGTGCGTCGAAACTGTTGCAGCGGCCGATCAATCACCGCATAGCGATTCGCCCGGAGGCCATCGAACTCAGCCTCAACGGCGAACCCGACGCACAAATCCGCAGCCACAGCCTGCTGGGCAACGTGATCCGCTACCGCGTCGAAGCCCGGGGCGTGGAACTGGTGGTGGATGTGCTCAACCGTTCGGCGGCGGATCTGCATCCCGACGGTCAGCGCCTGTCACTTTCCATCGATCCCACCGCCCTGTGTGAGGTAGCCTGATGACTTTGCTGACACCCAAGAGGGAACTGAACCGATGGCCCTGGCAATTTTTGATCTGGACGAAACCCTGATCCACGGCGACTGCGCCACCCTCTGGAGCGAGCAGATGGGGCGCCTGGGCTGGGTCGATCCCGAGTCGTTCATGCGCCGGAACAACGAGCTGATGGACGCCTACAGCCATGGCAAGTTGCGCATGGAAGACTACATGGACTTCAGCCTCGAACCGCTGATCGGTCGCACCCCGGAGGAAGTCGAGCACTTGGTTGGCCCATGGGTTGAAGATTTCATCGAGCCGATCATCTTCAGCGACGCCACCAAAACCATCGCCGCCCATCGCAAGGCCGGTGACCGGATTCTGGTGATCTCGGCCTCGGGCACGCACCTGGTCAAACCGATTGCCGATCGGCTGGGCATCGACGAGGTGCTGGGAATCGAACTGGAAGTGGCGCATGGCGTGTACAGCGGCCGCACCGTGGGCACGCTGACCTACCGCGAAGGCAAGATCACCCGCTTGCTGGAATGGCTGGATGCCGAAGAGGAAAATCTTGAGGGCGCGAGTTTCTATTCCGACTCACGCAATGACCTGCCGCTGCTGCTGAAGGTGGATTACCCGCATGTGGTCAATCCGGATCCGGTGTTGCTGGCAGAGGCCGAGAAGTCCGGCTGGCCGATCCACCTCTGGAAGTAAGCGATGGTCTTGTGGGAGCAGCCCTGCTCCCACAAGCATTGATGATCAGCTCAGGCTTTCGTCGATCACCAGCACCAGCTTCCCTGCCACGGTGTTGCTCGCAAGTTCTGCAAACGCAGCCTCGGCATCCTTGATCGGGAACGCCTTGGCCAGTTGCGCCTTCAGGCGCCCTTCGGAAAACAGCGGCCACACGTGCTGGCTCAGATCGCTGAACAGATCGGCCTTGAACTGATCGTCACGGCTGCGCAGGGTCGAGCCCAGCAGTTGCACGCGCTTGGCCAGCACCTGGGCCAGATCCAGTTTTGCCTCACGGCCGCCCATCAGACCGATCAGCACCCAGCGTCCGTCCTGGGCCAGCAACTTCAGATTCAACGCCGAATAATTGCCGCCCACCGGATCCAGAATCACATCGAACGGCCCGAAATCCCGCAGGCTTTCCAGATCGTCGGTGCGCACCACCCCGCCCTGGGCACCCAGCGATTCGCAGTAGGCCAGCCGCTCGGCCGAGCCGACGCTGACCCAGCACGGATTGCCGAAAGCCTTGCACAGTTGAATGGCGGCTGAGCCGATGCCACTGGCTCCGGCGTGCAGAAGAACTTTCTCACCCGGTTTGAGCGCAGCGAGTTGAAACACATTCAGCCAGACGGTCGCGTAAACCTCGGGCAACGCCGCCGCTTCAATCAGCGACACGCCTTCCGGAACCGGCAGCACATGCCGTCCGTCGACGACCACCTCTTGCGCCATCCCGCCCCCGGCCAGCAAGGCGCAGACCCGGTCACCGACCTGCCAGGACGAGCCCGCGCCGACCTCGCTGATCACCCCGGAGCATTCAAGACCCAGCACTTGGCTGGCACCTGGAGGGGGTGGATAAAGTCCGGCTTTCTGTAATAAATCCGCGCGATTGAGGCCCGCTGCCGCCACCCGGATGCGAACTTGTCCTACATCACATGTAGGACTTGGTTCATCAACCCATGCCACTTGACCTTCAACGCCTTGCAATGCCTTCACAGTGCCTCCATAGTGAGTCTGGACTGAGCCCGAAGCTGTAGCGCCGGGCTTTTTGCATTATGCGACCGGCCCTGGGGTCTGAACGAACGCTGAACAGCAGTTATCGTACAGAGCGTAGAGGTACCGGCGACTTCAAAGACGGCCTAATATGCGTTATCAATTGTCCCCGCGTCGAATCAGCATGAAGCATCTGCTCCCCAGCACCGCCCTCGCTCTTTTCATCGGTATCGGTCTGTTGCCGGTGTCGGGCACCACATTCGCAGCCAACAGCTGGGACAAGTTACAGCCTGATCGCGACGAAGTGATCGCCAGTCTGAACGTCGTCGAGTTGCTCAAGCGTCACCACTACAGCAAGCCGCCGCTCGACGATGCGCGCTCGGTGATCATCTACGACAGCTACATCAAGCTGCTCGACCCGTCGCGCAGCTATTTCATGGCCAGCGACATCGCCGAATTCGACAAGTGGAAGACCCAGTTCGACGACTTCCTCAAGAGCGGCGACCTCAACGCCGGGTTCACCATCTACAAGCGCTATCTGGATCGCGTGAAGGCGCGTCTGGACTTCGCCCTTGCCGAGCTGAACAAAGGCGTCGACAAGATGGACTTCACCACCAAGGAAACCTTGCTGATCGATCGCAAGGACGCTCCGTGGCTCAAGTCCACCGCCGAACTCGATGACCTGTGGCGCAAACGCGTCAAGGACGAAGTGCTGCGGCAGAAGATCGCCGGCAAAGAGCCGAAGCAGATCCAGGAAACCCTGACCAAACGCTACAAGAATCAACTGGCGCGTCTGGACCAGACCCGCGCCGAAGACATCTTCCAGGCGTACATCAACACCTTCGCCATGTCTTACGATCCGCACACCAACTATCTGTCGCCGGATAACGCGGAGAACTTCGACATCAACATGAGCCTGTCCCTCGAGGGCATCGGCGCCGTGTTGCAGAGCGACAACGATCAGGTGAAAGTCGTGCGTCTGGTGCCGGCAGGCCCGGCCGACAAGACCAAGCAGGTTGCTCCGGCCGACAAGATCATCGGCGTTGCCCAGGGCAACAAAGAGATGGTCGACGTGGTCGGCTGGCGTCTGGACGAAGTGGTCAAGCTGATCCGTGGCCCGAAAGGCACCGTGGTTCGTCTGGAAGTCATCCCGGCCAGCAATGCGCCGAACGACCAGACCAGCAAGATCGTGCCGATCACCCGTGAAGCGGTGAAGCTCGAAGACCAGGCCGTGAAGAAGTCCGTGCTTAACCTGAAACAGGACGGCAAGGACTACAAGCTCGGCGTGATCGAGATTCCGGCGTTTTACCTCGACTTCAAGGCCTTCCGTGCCGGCGATCCGGACTACAAGAGCACCACTCGCGACGTCAAGAAACTGCTGACCGAACTGCAGAAAGAGAAAGTCGACGGCGTGGTCATCGACCTGCGCAACAACGGCGGCGGTTCCCTGCAGGAAGCCACCGAGCTGACCAGCCTGTTCATCGACAAGGGCCCGACCGTGCTCGTGCGTAACGCCGATGGCCGGGTCGATGTACTTGAGGATGAAAACCCGGGCGCGTTCTACAAAGGCCCGATGGCGCTGCTGGTCAACCGCCTGTCCGCCTCGGCTTCGGAGATCTTCGCCGGCGCCATGCAGGACTACCACCGTGCGCTGATCATCGGTGGCCAGACCTTCGGCAAAGGCACCGTGCAGACCATTCAGCCGCTGAACCATGGCGAACTGAAACTGACCCTGGCCAAGTTCTACCGGGTTTCCGGCCAGAGCACCCAGCATCAGGGCGTACTGCCGGACATCGATTACCCGTCGATCATCGACACCAAGGAAATCGGCGAAAGCGCCCTGCCGGAAGCCATGCCGTGGGACACCATCCGTGCGGCGATCAAACCGGCGAGCGATCCGTTCAAGCCGTACCTGGCCCAGCTGAAATCCGAGCATGACACCCGTTCCGCCAAGGACGCGGAGTTCGTGTTCATCCGCGACAAGCTGGCCCTGGCGCAGAAGCTGCTGGAAGAGAAAACCGTCAGCCTCAATGAAGCCGAACGCCGTGCCCAGCACGCCGACATCGACGCCAAGCAACTGGCGATGGAGAACATCCGTCGCAAGGCCAAAGGCGAAGAACCGCTCAAAGAGCTGAAGAAAGAAGACGACGACGCCCTGGCAGCCGCCGAGCCGGACAAGGTCAAACCGGAAGACGACGCCTACCTGAGCGAGACCGGGCGCGTGCTGCTGGATTACCTGAAGCTGAGCAATCAGGTCGCAAAGAAGTAAGGTGATGGCAATTTAATGCTGGCGATCCCCGGATCGTCATCAAACAGTCATCATTCTGTCGTGCAATAAAGGACTGGGAGCGGTTCTCTTCATCGAGAACGCTCCCGGTCCTTTTTCATCGCCAGAGATTGCCATGACCACGACCGAACAGCTGAGTGCCTTGAGCTCGATCCTGACTCAAAGCGGATTACACAGCCTGTTCCAGCCGATCATTTGCCTCTCCGAACGGCGCATTCTCGGCTACGAAGCCCTGACCCGCGGCCCGTCCAACAGCCCACTGCACTCCCCCATTGCCCTGTTCGCCGTGGCCCGCCAGGCCGGGCGCTTGAGCGAACTGGAAATCGCCTGCCGCCAAAGCGCCTGTCGTCGTTTCAACGAACAGCAATTGCCGGGCAAGCTGTTTCTCAACGTCTCTCCCGAATCCTTGCTTGAAGCCGCGCACCAGCCGGGGCGCACGCTGCAGCTGCTTCAGGATTTCGGCATTCCACCGAGTCAGGTGGTGATCGAACTCACCGAACAGACGCCAATCGATGATTTCCAGTTGCTGCAAACAGCACTGCATCACTATCGGGCGATGGGGTTTTCGATCGCCCTCGATGATCTTGGGGCCGGTTATTCGAGCCTGCGCCTGTGGTCGGAGCTGCGGCCGGATTACGTGAAGATCGACCGGCACTTTATCGACGGCATTCATCAGGATGCGTTGAAGCGCGAGTTTGTCGGATCGATCCTGCAAATCGCCAAGGCCTCGCGAGCTCAAGTGATTGCCGAAGGCATCGAGTTGCCGGAAGAGTTGGCGGTGCTGACCGAGATGGGTGTGGATCTGGTGCAGGGCTACCTGCTGGGTCGCCCTCAGGAACACCCGCCGCGCGATGCCCGCGCCTTGATGCCCAAACACGATAGCAGCGCCGTTGCACTGAACGATGAAGGCAGCGATCTCAGCGCTCTGCTCAACGATCAACCGGCCGTGAATCGCGAAACACCGACTGCCACCGTACTGGAAGCCTTCCGCCGCCAGGCCAACCTGAACTCGCTGGCGGTGCTCGACGAACAGGGTCAGCCGTGCGGCATCGTTCATCGTCACTCGTTATCCGATGCGCTGCTCAAACCGTTCGCCACTGACCTGTTCGCCCGCAAACCGATCAGCCGCCTGATGAACGACGACTTCCTCGCCGTGGAAATGAGCCAGTCGCTGCAACAGGTCAGCCGCCTGATCACCAGCCGCGCCCGGCAACGCATCGAAGAGGATTTCATCATCACCCTCAACGGCAGCTACTTGGGCCTGGGCCGGGTGATTGACGTGCTCAAACTGATTACCGAGCTGAAAATCCAGCAGGCGCGCTATGCCAATCCGCTGACGTTGTTGCCGGGGAATGTGCCGATTCAGCAATGTTTGACTCGATTGCTGCAACAGGGGCGCGAGTCGGTCATTTGTTATGTCGACATCGACAGCTTCAAACCCTTTAACGATATCTATGGGTATGGACGTGGGGATGAAGTGCTGCTGTGTCTGGCGCAATGCCTCAACGAACGCGTCGACCCGTCCCGCGATTTCGTCGGGCATATCGGCGGCGACGATTTCCTGTTGGTGCTCGGCCCGGAGGATTGGCGCAAACGGCTAAACCAATTGCTTGATGACTTCCAGAGCCAATGCCGGCGTTTCTACCGCCCGGAACATCTGGAGGCTGGGTGTTTTGTTGCGCCGAACCGCCAGGGTATTCGTCAGGAGTTTCCGTTGCTGTCATTGTCCATTGGCGTGGTGCATCTGCATCCTGAAGCGTGTGCGCAACTGGATGCGAGTCAGTTGGCAGAGATGGCTTCGCAGGCGAAGCATCATGCGAAGAATGTGCCGGGGTATAGCGTGCATTTGATTGATAGCCTTTCCCTGTCTAACCTCCATCAATTAAAGGCAATCGAGCAGTTCTGATCTCTTCAAATGCACGAAACGGCTAAACCAATAAAACTCACCATTGATCTTGATCTTCAAGGTTCGCCCGAAGTAGATCTTCCCTCCACGAATTAGTAACTATTTCATATATATGTTCAAAAAAACCACGAGGATCTATTATTTCCGTTTTGTCCCATGCAAGCACTCTCGGATTATCAAAGTCGCTCTGAAACTCTCCAGAAAAATCAAAACCGGCATCCTGCAAATGGCTTTCAAGGATTTTATAAATCAAAAACCTATGGCGATAGGTTAGATAATCAAATTCAGGAACAATAAAATTCTTAATTATTTCTTGTTGATCCTCATACTTATTAGGGTCATAAACCCACAATGCCTTACCAAGCGTCTCTTCCCGATCATAAATCGATATCCCACTCAACAAGTGAGAGAGCCGGGGTTCATATGGAAACTCCGTAAATGGTTGCATCAACATAACTTCACCTATCTTGGAAAGCCAGTAAATGGCCGTGTAATATCTCGTTTATCAAATTTCACTTCCGCCCCATCCAAGCTATCTATATAACGAGGATTGCTTAGATCTCTTTCATTAGGTTTATAGCCACGACCTGCTCCTGGCAGTTTCATCCTAACAATAGGATTTTGGTCAGCATCATACCCTGTAGGCTCAGGAACTTTTTTATGCATCCTGGATAAAGCAAAATGTAACGCTCGAAACTGCATCATCCAACTACGGAATTGAGAACTCGGCCCCACCATCCCTCTAACGCCTTTTTTTGTTGGATGTGAGCCGTCTATTGACCTCTGCTTTAAAGCTGCATCGTCAATTTCTGGCCCATGTTTTTCTACAGAGTGCATTCTGTATTGTCTGTTCCAAGCTAATACCTGACGTTTAGCTTCAGCTTCATTTTTTGGCCCATCTTTACCAACCGCCGGAACGATAGGCAACCCTTGATTTACGTTAGGTTTGTTAGCCTGAATTGGTACTGAGCACTTCTGGTTCTTATTGTTTTTTGGTGGCGGACAGTTGGACGTCAACCCCAACGGATCCACCCACCCCGTCGGATTCGGCACGTACCGGTACTGATTCACCCCACCCGCCAACTTCACCGGATCCGGCGTCAGGTACCGT